>NZ_JBNINW010000005.1:0-161948 GCF_050110855.1 Aestuariimicrobium sp. G57
CCTCTGCAGGTTCGGGTGGGACGCCCCCCGGCCCGGCATGGGTGAGGCGTCGAGGGGTCGATACCTGCAGACCCCCCGGGCCCGGGGATGTGCAGATGATGACCTGTCGATGCCCCCGGGGGGGGTGAATCGTGGACGAGCCGCAGCTGGTCCATTCCTGGGGGCTGGTGTGCGGGCTGGCCGGCCGGCCGCTGCGGCTGCCACGGGTGTGGGTTTCGGGGGATGTGAAACACCCCCTCGGGCAGACCCATTACTGGGTCACCCGAGGGGGTGTTGATAAGTCCGGCGGCGTCCTAGTCTCCCACAGGATCCCTCCTGCAGTACCATCGGCGCTGAAAGGCTTAACTTCCGGGTTCGGAATGGAGCCGGGTGTTTCCCTTTCGCCATGGCCACCGAAACACTATTGAGATATCAGCGGAACCATCACCCGCACCCAACCCCGCCAGGGGGTGGTGCAGGGAATGTCTGGTTCCCGACCGTATCCCGGGAACCTCACAGTGGACGCGTAGCATCTTTGTAGTAGACAAGCCCTCGGCCTATTAGTATCGGTCAGCTCCATGCCTCACAGCACTTCCACATCCGACCTATCACCCGGTGGTCTGCCGGGGGCCTTACCAGATTAATCTGTGGGAACCCTCATCTTGAAGCGTGCTTCCCGCTTAGATGCTTTCAGCGGTTATCACTTCCCAACGTAGCCAACCAGCCGTGCTCTTGGCAGAACAACTGGCACACCAGAGGTTAGTCCGTCCCGGTCCTCTCGTACTAAGGACAGCTCTTCTCAAGATTCCTACGCGCGCAGCGGATAGGGACCGAACTGTCTCACGACGTTCTGAACCCAGCTCGCGTGCCGCTTTAATGGGCGAACAGCCCAACCCTTGGGACCGACTACAGCCCCAGGATGCGACGAGCCGACATCGAGGTGCCAAACCATGCCGTCGCTGTGAGCGCTCGGGCAAGATCAGCCTGTTATCCCCGGGGTACCTTTTATCCGTTGAGCGACGGCGCTTCCACATGCCACCGTCGGATCACTAGTCCCGACTTTCGTCCCTGCTCGAGGTGTCCCTCTCACAGTCAAGCTCCCTTGTGCACTTACACTCAACACCTGATTGCCAACCAGGCTGAGGGAACCTTTGGGCGCCTCCGTTACCTTTTGGGAGGCGACCGCCCCAGTCAAACTACCCATCAGGCACTGTCCCTGATCCAGATAATGGACCTAGGTTAGATAACCAGAACGACCAGAGTGGTATTTCAACGATGACTCCACGAACACTGGCGTGCCCGCTTCAAAGTCTCCCACCTATCCTACACAAGTCGTACCGATCACCAATACCAAACTATAGTAAAGGTCCCGGGGTCTTTCCGTCCTGCTGCGCGTAACGAGCATCTTTACTCGTAATGCAATTTCGCCGAGTTCGTGGTGGAGACAGCGCCCAAGTCGTTACTCCATTCGTGCAGGTCGGAACTTACCCGACAAGGAATTTCGCTACCTTAGGATGGTTATAGTTACCACCGCCGTTTACTGGGGCTTAAGTTCAGTGCTTCGCTTGCGCTGACACTTCCCCTTAACCTTCCAGCACCGGGCAGGAGTCAGTCCGTATACATCGTCTTTCGACTTGGCACGGACCTGTGTTTTTGGTAAACAGTCGCTTGGGCCTGGTCTCTGCGACTTTCAGTGCTCAGCCAGCAAGTGGCATCACACGTCCAGTCCCCCTTATCCCGAAGTTACGGGGGCATTTTGCCGAGTTCCTTCACCACGATTGTCTCGATCGCCTTGGTATTCTCTACCTATCCACCTGTGTCGGTTTGGGGTACGGGCGGCTAAGCAATACTCACGAAGCTTTTCTAGGCAGCATAGGATCACCCACTCACAGACCGAAATCTGCTCCCCACGAGTGTCTCAGGCTATATGAGTGGCGGATTTGCCTACCACTCGCCCTACACACCTGGCCCGGGACAACCATCGCCCGGGTTGGGCTACCTTCCTGCGTCCCTCCGCAGCTTACCTACTAGAGACTTGGGTCGCAGAGTCACCGATCTCAGTCCGAAGACCTCCACCAGCTTCCGTGCTCAGCATCATCCCATTCAGTATTGGCTCACTTTCGCCGGTACGGGAATATCAACCCGTTGTCCATCGACTACGCCTGTCGGCCTCGCCTTAGGTCCCGACTTACCCAGGGCAGATTAGCTTGACCCTGGAACCCTTGGATATTCGGCGGACGGGTTTCTCACCCGTCATTCGCTACTCATGCCTGCATTCTCACTCGTGTGCTCTCCACGGCTGGGTCACCCCGCCGCTTCACCGCGCACACGACGCTCCCCTACCCATCCACACAAAATGTGAATGCCATAGCTTCGGCGGATAACTTGAGCCCCGCTAAATTGTCGGCGCAGAATCACTTGACCAGTGAGCTATTACGCACTCTTTCAAGGGTGGCTGCTTCCAAGCCAACCTCCTGGTTGTCTCCGCAACTCCACATCCTTTTCCACTTAGTTATCGCTTAGGGGCCTTAGCTGATGATCTGGGCTGTTTCCCTCTCGACTACGAACCTTATCGCCCGCAGTCTCACTGCTGCGCTCTCACTTACCGGCATTCGGAGTTTGATTGATTTCGGTAAGCTTGTGGGCCCCCTAGACCATTCAGTGCTCTACCTCCGGCAAGAAACACGCAACGCTGCACCTATATGCATTTCGGGGAGAACCAGCTATCACGTAGTTTGATTGGCCTTTCACCCCTATCCACAGCTCATCCCCTCGGTTTTCAACCCAAGTGGGTTCGGTCCTCCACGACGTCTTACCGTCGCTTCAACCTGGCCATGGATAGATCACTACGCTTCGGGTCTAGAGCATGCGACTCAACGCCCTGTTCGGACTCGCTTTCGCTACGGCTCCCCCACACGGGTTAACCTCGCCACATACCACTAACTCGCAGGCTCATTCTTCAAAAGGCACGCCGTCACCCCGAAAGGCTCCGACGGATTGTATGCGACCGGTTTCAGGTACTATTTCACTCCCCTCCCGGGGTACTTTTCACCTTTCCCTCACGGTACTTGTCCGCTATCGGTCACCAAGGAGTATTTAGGCTTAGCGGGTGGTCCCGCCAGATTCACACGGAATTTCAGGGGTTCCGTACTACTTGGGAACACACTCAGGAGTGAACGTCTTACGCCTACGGGAGTCTCACCCTCTGCGCTATGCCTTCCCAGACACTTCGACTTCAACGCTCATTTTTGACTCCTCGCCAGGATGACAGCCCTGGCCGAATGGTCCCACAACCCCGCATGTGAAACACCTGTCAGCTATCACACACATGCGGTTTGGCCTCTTCCGCTTTCGCTCGCCACTACTCACGGAATCACTATTGTTTTCTATTCCTACGGGTACTGAGATGTTTCACTTCCCCGCGTTCCCTCCAACTGCCCTATACATTCAGGCAGAGGTTGCCGGACATGACTCCGGTATTCAAGGTTTCCCTATTCGGAAATCCTCGGATCAAAGCTCGTTTACCAGCTCCCCGAGGCTTATCGCAGGTTACAACGTCCTTCATCGGCTCTTGGTGCCTAGGCATCCACCGATCGCACTTAGTAGCTTGTCAAAAATCTACAAAGATGCTCGCGTCCACTGTGAAGTTCTCAACATACGGGCGAACACACAACCCCAACACCCCAACAAGGGCACCAGGACCATGGCCGCAAAGAAGACCCACCCACACAAACCGTGCAAGCGACCCCTCAGGACCCAACAGCGTGCCCAAGACCCCCACCAGAACCCACCGACTTCCACACCAACCCAAAAGGCCAGCAGTACTGAACGATGAACCCCACCAAGGATCCGCAGGTCAATGCTCCACAAGTTGCCTGCGCCAGCCAGGAACAGGTGCCCTGGAACCAGCAGCTGGACCGTCACCCCACAAGGGCGCCGGCCACACAGACTCCTTAGAAAGGAGGTGATCCAGCCGCACCTTCCGGTACGGCTACCTTGTTACGACTTAGTCCTAATTACCAGTCCCACCTTCGACAGCTCCCCCCAAACGGTTGGGCCACTGGCTTCGGGTGTTACCGACTTTCATGACTTGACGGGCGGTGTGTACAAGCCCCGGGAACGTATTCACCGCAGCGTTGCTGATCTGCGATTACTAGCGACTCCGACTTCATGGGGTCGAGTTGCAGACCCCAATCCGAACTGAGACTGGCTTTTTGGGATTCGCTCACCCTTGCAGGTTCGCAGCCCTTTGTACCAGCCATTGTAGCATGCGTGAAGCCCTGGACATAAGGGGCATGATGACTTGACCTCATCCCCACCTTCCTCCGAGTTGGCCCCGGCGGTCTCCCATGAGTCCCCGGCATTACCCGCTGGCAACATAGGACGAGGGTTGCGCTCGTTGCGGGACTTAACCCAACATCTCACGACACGAGCTGACGACAGCCATGCACCACCTGTGTACCGACCAAAAAGGGGCGCCTGTCTCCAGACGTTACCGGTACATGTCAAACCCAGGTAAGGTTCTTCGCGTTGCATCGAATTAATCCGCATGCTCCGCCGCTTGTGCGGGGCCCCGTCAATTCCTTTGAGTTTTAGCCTTGCGGCCGTACTCCCCAGGCGGGGTACTTAATGCGTTAGCTACGGCACGGAGAACGTGGAAGTCCCCCACACCTAGTACCCACCGTTTACGGCGTGGACTACCAGGGTATCTAAGCCTGTTTGCTCCCCACGCTTTCGCTTCTCAGCGTCAGGAAAAGTCCAGAGAACCGCCTTCGCCACCGGTGTTCCTCCTGATATCTGCGCATTCCACCGCTCCACCAGGAATTCCGTTCTCCCCTACTTCCCTCTAGTCGACCCGTATCAGAAGCAGGCTCAGGGTTAAGCCCTGAGTTTTCACTTCTGACGCAATCAACCGCCTACAAGCTCTTTACGCCCAATAATTCCGGACAACGCTCGCACCCTACGTATCACCGCGGCTGCTGGCACGTAGTTGGCCGGTGCTTCTTCTCCTACTACCGTCACTTTCGCTTCGTCATAGGTGAAAGCGGTTTACAACCCGAAGGCCGTCATCCCGCACGCGGCGTTGCTGCATCAGGCTTGCGCCCATTGTGCAATATTCCCCACTGCTGCCTCCCGTAGGAGTCTGGGCCGTATCTCAGTCCCAGTGTGGCCGGTCGCCCTCTCAGGCCGGCTACCCGTCGAAGCCTTGGTGAGCCACTACCTCACCAACAAGCTGATAGGCCGCGAGTTGATCCAAGACCGCCAGAGCTTTCCACCCAACCCCATGCAGGGCCAGGTCATATCCGGTATTAGCAGCTGTTTCCAACTGTTATCCCAGAGTCAAGGGTACATTACTCACGTGTTACTCACCCGTTCGCCACTCGTGTACCCCGAAGGGCCTTACCGTTCGACTTGCATGTGTTAAGCACGCCGCCAGCGTTCGTCCTGAGCCAGGATCAAACTCTCCGTTGAAAAATATCGCCACACCCCGTCCAAAAACAGGATGAACAGCGTCAACAAGTTCGATGCCCAGCAAAAGACCAGCACTAGCTGATCAAAATGTTGTCCATCAAAGGAATTTCACCCAACCCCAAAAGGGCCGGGCACGGGCCACACCAAAATGGTGTGAACCAAAAAAATTTGCATTGACTTTAGACACGCTGTTGAGTTCTCAAGTTTCGCTTGCAACCCGCACATCAACCTCTCGGCATCCGCTTGGGGCAACCCGCCTAACTTTACTGATCCGCTCCCCGACTGTCAAACCGGAGACCCAGCTCAGCACCCCCACCCAGAAGACCCACCCGAAAGCGTTTCCCCTAGCCAGAGACCAGTTCCGCTGTCTTGCGACAACCTCACCAACACTACCCGGCCAGCCCCTCGGAGTCAAATCCTCGGCACCAGCCACACCAACCGCGCACACAGAGATACCAGGACCTTCAGTGGGTTCTCGCTGAACGCACACCTCGTCCTGCACTGCGTTGGGGTGGTGGCCCCGGGTCCGTCCTGGCCTCTCGGCTCGTCCGTCACACCCTCAGGGCTCGGTAAACATTAGTGACCCGCCCACCAATCGTCAAATCGAGTCGCCGTGATGCTGCTCACAACGACGAAAGCCCTAGTCACCACGACTATGGCGGTCACCAGGGCTTTCGTCCGGCATTCCTCGCGACGTCAACCGCGCCGCAGCACCCCCACAGTCTTCTTGCCGCGACGCAGTACGGCGAACTGGCCATGGATGAAGTCCTCGGCGCCCAATCGCGCCTCGACATCGGTCACCTTCACGTTGTTGACGTAGGCGCCACCCTCTTCGATCGCCCGCCGGCCGGCCGAACGGGACGTCACGACGCCCGACAGCTGCAGCGCCTCAGCGACGTCCGGAAGCTCATCGGCACCCGCCGGCACCTCTGCCCCACCGACCTCACGGGCCACATGCGCCAGGGTCGATGCCGGCAGGTCTGCCAGCTCACCGCGTCCGAACAGGGCAGATGCCGCCAGGGTCGCGGCCTCTCGTTCCGACACCCCGTGCACCAGGTCGGTGATGTCGTCTGCGAGCGCCCGCTGTGCGGGCCTGCGGAACGGCTCTGCTTTCGTCTGCGCCTCCAGGGCCTCGATCTCGTCACGCCCCCGGGGGCTGAAGACCTTGAGGTAGTCGATGACCTTCTCGTCCTCGGCGTTCAGGAAGAACTGGTGGAACGCGTAGGGCGAGGTCATCTCGGGGTCGATCCACACCGCCCCGCCTTCGGTCTTGCCGAACTTGGTGCCATCCGCCTTCGTCAGCAGCGGCGTCGCCAGGGCATGCACGTGCGCCCCCTCGACGCGCCTGATCAGGTCGGCGCCGGCGGTGATGTTGCCCCACTGGTCCGACCCACCCGTCTGCAGCACCACCCGGTGGCGCCTGTACAACTCCAGGAAGTCCATCGACTGCAGCAGCACATAGCTGAACTCCGTGTACGAGATGCCCTGCTCGAGTCTCTTGGCCACGATGTCGCGGGCCAGCATGCGGTTGACCGGGAAGTGCTTGCCGATGTCCCTCAGGAACTCCACGACGTTCATCTCGCCGGTCCAGTCGAGGTTGTTCACCACGATGGCGGCGTTCTCGCCCTCGAACGAGACGAACCGACTCACCTGCCCACGCAGCCGGTCGACCCAACCGGCCACCACGACCGGCGAATTCATCACCCGCTCGCCGGCTTCTTTCGGGTCACCGATCAGGCCGGTTGCCCCGCCCACGAGCAGCACCGGACGATGCCCAGCCTCCTGCAGTCGACGGGCCGTGACGAGCTGGATCAGGTGGCCGATGTGCAGGCTCGGTGCCGTCGGGTCGAAGCCCACATAGAACCGGACGGGCCCCTTGTCCATCTCGGCCCCGAGCGCCTCGAGGTCGGTGGAATGCGCGATCAACCCGCGCCAGGTCAGCTCGTCCAGCATGGAATTCATGCCCATCACCCTAGCGATCCGGGCACACTCGCCGCGAAGGCATCCGCCCGCGCGAGCGCAGCCTCGACCTCGGCCAGCTGCGATCGCACCTGGTCGGGAGCCGTGCCGCCCCGGCCATTGCGTGAGGCCACCGACCCCTCTGCCGTGAGCACCCCCAGCACGTCCGACGTCAGCGCCGGGTCAATCCCTGCCAGCTGCTCCGGGGTCAGGTCCGAGAGTTCGATGGCTGCCGATTCACAGAAGCGGACGGCGTGGCCGGCGATCTCGTGGGCCTTGCTGAACGGCACCCGCTGGCGCACGAGCCAGTCCGCCATGTCGGTGGCCAGCGAGAATCCCCGCGGCGCCAACGAGGCCATCCGCTCGGCGTGGAAGGTGAGCGTGCCCACCATGCCCGCCACTGCCGGCAGCAGCACCAGCAACTGGTCAACGCCGTCGAACAGGGGCTCCTTGTCCTCCTGCAGGTCGCGGTTGTAGGCCAGCGGCAGTCCCTTGAAGGTGGCCAGCAGCCCTGCCAGGTTGCCGATCAGTCGCCCCGCCTTGCCCCTTGCCAGCTCAGCCACGTCCGGGTTCTTCTTCTGCGGCATGATGCTCGAACCGGTCGACCACGCATCGTCGAGGGTGGCGAAGCCGAACTCGTGGGTGCACCACAGGATCACGTCTTCGCTGAGGCGCGACAGGTCGACACCGATCTGGGCGATGACATAGGCCGCCTCGCTGACCAGGTCGCGGGCTGCGGTGCCATCGATCGAGTTGGGCACCGAGTCGCTGAACCCCAGTTCGCGGGCCACCAGCTGCGGGTCGAGACCCAATGAGGTGCCCGCCAGCGCGCCCGAGCCGTAGGGGCTGATGGCCAGCCGCTCGTCCAGCCCCATCAACCTCTGCTGGTCACGCAACAGCGGCCAGGCGTGGGCCAGCAGGTGGTGCGAGAGCAGCACCGGCTGGGCCGACTGCAGGTGGGTACGGCCGGGCATGATCACCCCGACGTGGTCGGCGGCCTGCCGTTGCAGCGCCCGGACGACTCCCGAGAGCTCGAGCGCCAGCAGCCGCACCTGCTCGCGCAGCCACGACCGGATCAGCGTGGCGATCTGGTCATTGCGCGAACGGCCCGCCCGCAGCCGACCACCCAGTTCAGCCCCGACGATCTCGGTCAGCCCGCGTTCGAGGGCACCGTGGACGTCCTCATCGGTGGCCGCCGGGGTGAACCGACCGTCAGCCACCCGGGCGTCCAGCTCGGCGATGCCGGCATGCATGCGCTGCAGTTCGTGATCGGTGAGCAGCCCGGCGGCATGCAGTGCCAGCGCGTGGGCCCGTGAACCGGCCAGGTCGTGGCGCGCCAGGCGCCAGTCGAACTGGGTCGACTTCGACAGGGCGAACATCGCCTCGGCCGGGCCGCCCTCGAACCGGCCGCCCCACAGCTTGCCCTCGTGATCGCTCATCTTGTCCTTCTCCGTTGTGCTGTCGTGTATACCCGTTCAGCGCGGGCGCACACCCGCAGCGTAGGCCCTCAGTGTCCTGGCCACGTCTTCGCCGCCGACGCTGTCGTGGGCAATCAGCAGCACCGTGTCATCCCCGGCGATCGTGCCCAGCACGCCGTCGAGCCCCGACCTGTCGAGCGCCGAGGCGAAGTATTGCGCCGCCCCGGCGGGGGTGTGCACCACCACCAGATTGCCGGACGGCACCACGTCGAGCAGCATCTCGGTGCACAGCTTCGACAGGCGCAGCAGGTGGCTCTGCTCGCCCGTCGGTTCGTCGTCGGGCACCACGTAGCGCATGGTGCCGTCGGCGTCGCGCTGGCGCACGGCGCGCAGTTCGAGCAGGTCCTTCGAGATCGTGCCCTGGGTCACCTGCACACCCTCAACCGCCAGCAAGTCGGCCAGTTCGGTCTGGGACGAGACAGGGCGCGACTCGATCAGGCTCTGCACCAGTGCCCGCCTGGCGGCCCGCGACAGCGGGCGCTCGGCCACCTCGTCGGCGCTGCCCTCAGACATGGCTCACTCCGCCCGTTCGATGCCCGCCAGCACCTCGGCGAGCGCGTCGACGAAGACCAGCGCCTGCTCGGGGGTGAGGATCAGCGGGGGCGCCACCCGGATGACCGAGGGACGCGGTGCATTGGCGATGAACCCGCGCTCGAGCAACTGGGCCACCACCTGTGCGGCGATGTCACTGTCGAGCACCACCCCACGCAGCAGACCAGCACCACGCACGTGGTCGACATGCGGCAGGCCGGTGATCTTCTCGGCGAGCAGGTCGCCCACGCGCTGCACATTCCCGAGCAGTCCGTCACGTTCGATGACCGCCATCACGGCAAGGCCGGCGATGGCTGCGACCGGGTTGCCGCCGAAGGTGGTGCCGTGCTGCCCCGGCTGCAGCAGGTCACCAGCCGCGCCACGGGCCAGCAGCGCCCCGATCGGGAAGCCGTTGCCGAGCCCCTTCGCCAGGGTGACGAGGTCGGCGTCGATGTCGCGGGCGCCGAGCCACTCGCCCGTGCGCCCCATGCCTGTCTGCACTTCGTCGAGCCACAGCAGGGCACCATGTTCGCGGGTGATGTCGCGGGCTGCCTGCAGGTAACCCGCTGGCGGCACCACGATGCCGTTCTCGCCCTGGATCGGCTCGAGCACGACCGCAGCAGTGGTCTCGTCCACGGCGGCGCGCAGCGCGTCGACGTCGCCGTAGGGCACGAACGTGACGTCACCGGGCAGGGGCTCGAACGGCTCGCGGTACTTGGGGTTGTGGGTGATCGCCAGGGCAGCTGCGGTGCGGCCGTGGAAGCTGCCCTCCATGGCGATGATCCGGGTGCGCCCGGTGCGCCGGGTCGCCTTGAATGCTGCCTCGTTGGCCTCGGTGCCCGAGTTGGCGAAGAACACCTTGGCGGTGCCCAGCTCGGCGCCCAGCACCGTGGTCACCAGTCGCTCGGCGAGTGCCACCTGCGCGGGCGTGGCGAAGAAGTTCGAGACATGGCCGAGCGTCGAGAGCTGGCTGGTGATCGCGGACAGGACGGCCGGGTGGGCATGCCCCAGTGCGGTGACCGCCAGCCCGGACAGCATGTCCTGGTAGCGGTTGCCGTCGGCGTCCCAGACGTGGACGCCCTCGCCACGCACGAAGACGCGCTGTGGCCCCCCGAAGGTGTTCATCATGACCTGCTGGTAGCGCGAGGCCAACTCTGCCTGGGCGCCGGTGCCGTGATGGGCCTGGGTGAGCTCGCGAAGGTGGGTCAGTTCGTTGGTGGTGAAGGTGGTGGTCACGTCGTTCACGAGGGTTCCTTCAGGATGCCTGCGAGGGTGCAGGTTGGTTCGGGGTGGTCGGGTCGGGTTCGGGCACCGCAGGGGCATCGGCATCGCCGTACACCATGGTGCCGACGCCGTCGTCGGTGAAGATCTCGAGCAGCAGGCAGTGCTTCACCCTGCCGTCGATGATGGTGGCGCGCGGCACCCCGCTCGTGACGGCCCGCAGGCAGGCCTCCATCTTGGGCACCATGCCGGACGAGAGGGTGGGCAGCATCTGCGCGAGTTCGTCGGCGCTGATCTGGGTGATCACGTCATCGGAGTTCGGCCAGTCGGCATACAGACCCGCCACATCGGTCAGCATGACCAGGCGTTCGGCACCCAGTGCGCTCGCCAGCGCCGCGGCGGCGGTGTCGGCATTGATGTTGTGGATCTGCCCGGTCTCGTCGGGGGCGACCGAGGCAATCACCGGGATGCGGCCGGCGTGCAGCAGGTCGAGGATCGCGCCGGGGTTGACCCTGGTGACGTCGCCGACCAGGCCGATGTCAAGGTCTTCACCATCGACCCTGACGCTGCGGCGGGTCGCCGTGAACAGGCCGCCGTCCTCGCCGGACATGCCGATCGCCAGCGGGCCATGGGCGTTGATCAGCCCGACCAGGTCGCGGCCGACCTTGCCGACGAGCACCATGCGCACCACGTCCATGGTCTCTTCGTCGGTGACCCGGAAGCCGCCCTTGAACTCGGAATTGATGTCGAGTCGGCCGAGCATGGTCGAGATCTGGGGGCCACCGCCGTGCACGACGACGGGCAGCACGCCGCAACGGCGCAGGAAGACCATGTCTTCGGCGAAGGCCCGCTTGAGGTCGTCGTCGATCATCGCGTTGCCGCCGTACTTGATCACCACGACCTTGCCGGCGTATTCGGTGAGCCAGGGCAGCGCCTCGATGAGGATGCTCGCCTTGTTGATCAGTTTGGCCTGGTCGTCCTTGCGAATGGTGCTCATGAGGAGTAGTCCGCGTTCTCGGTCACGTAACCGTGGGTGAGGTCATTGGTCAGGATGGTGGCGGTCTCGTTGCCGGCGTGCAGGTCAACCCGGACGAGCACCTTGCGGCCGGTCAGGTCACAGTTCTCGCGGGGCTCGCCAATGGCCCCGCCCTGGCACACCATGACGCCGTTGAAGCTGACGTCGAGCATGGTGGGGTCGAACTCAGCCCCGGTGGTGCCGATGGCCGCGAGCACTCGACCCCAGTTGGGGTCGTTGCCGGCCACGGCGGTCTTGAACAGGTTGCTGCGGCTGATGGTGCGGCCCACCTCGATCGCATCCTCGATGGACGCGGCGCGCACCACCTCGATGGCGATCTCGTGCTCGGCGCCCTCGGCATCGGCCAGCAGTTGGCGGGCCAGGTCGCCACAGAGGGCGACCAGCACATCGGTCAGCTCCGGTTCGTCCACCGCGATGCCCGAGGCGCCCGAGGCGAGCGCGACCACGGTGTCATTGGTCGACATGCAGCCATCGGAATCGAGCCGGTCAAAGGTGAGCCGGCACGCGGTGGCCAGGGCGCGGTCGAGCTCATCGGGCCTGACAACCGCATCGGTGGTGATCGCCACGAGCATCGTCGCCAGTCCGGGGGCCAACATGCCGGCGCCCTTGGCCATGCCGCCGACGGTCCAGCCATCGTCGGTGGTGATGTCGCAGGTCTTCGCGACGGTATCGGTGGTCATGATGGCCCGCGCGGCCTCGGGGCCACCCCCGGGCGAGAGCGCCGCCGCCGCCGCCGTGATGCCCGCGCGCACCTTGTGCATGGGCAGTTGGACGCCGATCAGGCCCGTGGACGCCACGACGACGTCGTCCGGGTGCAGACCCATCGCCTCGGCAGCGACCGCACCCATCTCGCGCGCATCACCCAGGCCCGCCGACCCGGTGCAGGCGTTGGCCCCGCCGGAGTTGTAGACCAACCCGCGGGCCACGTTGTTGACCAGCACCGCACGGCTGTGCACGACTGGCGCCGCGGTGACCCGGTTGGTCGTGAAGACCCCGGCGGCGTGGGCATCGGGGCCGAGGTTGCGCACCATCGCCAGGTCGGGCTTGCCCGATGCCTTGATGCCGGCGGCCACTCCCGCCGCCTCGAAGCCCTGCGCGGCAGTCACGCCCTGGCCGTCACGGACGAGGTAGTAGCCGGTCACGGTGCGACCCCCACAGTCGTCAGGCCCGTGGTCTCGTCGAGGCCCAGGGCGATGTTCATGGACTGGATGGCACCGCCGGCGGTGCCCTTGGTGAGGTTGTCGAGCGTGGCGACTGCCACGAGCCGGTTGACCGACGCATCGACGGTGACCTGCACCTGCACGGCATTCGAACCGATGACCGACTGACTCATCGGCCACTGGCCCTCGGGCAGCAGGTGCACGAACGGCTCGTCGGCATAGGCCTGCTCATAGGTGGCGCGCACCCGGGCGATGTCGATCCCGGGGTTCAGCGGTGCGGTCACGATCGCCAGGATTCCCCGCGACATCGGCACCAGCATCGGGGTGAAGCTGATCGAGGGTGCCGTGGCACCCAGCACGCGCAGGTTCTGCAGCATTTCGGGGGTGTGACGGTGCATGCCGCCCACACCATAAGCGCTGGCCGAGCCGAACAGCTCGGCACCCAGCAGGTTCGGCTTGGGCGACTTGCCGGCCCCGGACGAGCCACTCGCGGCGGCCACGGTGATGTCGTGGCCGTCGATCAGGCCGCCGGCCACCGCGGGCATGAACGCCAGGGTGGCGGTGGTGGGATAGCACCCCGGCACGGCGACGCGCCGGGTCTCGGCCAGCACCTCGCGCTGGCCGGGAAGCTCTGGCAACCCGTACGGCCAGGTGCCGGCGTGGGGGCTGTGGTAGAACGCCTCCCAGTCGTCGCTGCTGCTCAACCGGTGGTCGGCGCCCGCGTCGATGACGAGCACGTCGTCACCGAGCTGGGCGGCGATCTCGCCGCTGGCCCCGTGCGGCAGGGCCAGGAAGACCACGTCGTGGCCCGAGAGGTTCTCGGCCGTGGTGGCGATGACCTCGCGGTCGGCCAGCGGCACCAGGTGCGGGTGGTGCAGTCCCAACCGCGAACCGGCATTCGAATGCGCCGTCAGGGCACCGATGCTCACCTGCGGGTGGCCCAACAGCAACCGCAGCACCTCACCCCCGGCGTAGCCGGTGCATCCGGCCACAGCAACACTGATCATGGAATAACTATGTCACACCCGGAATAGTTATTCCACCGGGATCACCACACGGCGTCGACTTCAGGACCTCAGGACGGCCCCGAACCGCTCCGCGGCCACGGCCACCGCTGCGTCCCGGGCCTCGGCAGCCTGGGTGTCGGTGAGCGTGGCGGCACCGCGGAAGCGCATGGCGAATGCGAGCGACTTCTTGCCCTCGGGCACCTGCGGGCCGGTGTAGATGTCGAACAGGTGCACCTCTTCGAGCAACTCCCCCGCCCCGTCGACCAGTGCCTGGCGCACGGGCTCGACCGCCACGTCGGCGTCGACCACCAGGGCGACGTCCTCTTTGGCGACCGGGAACGGGCTGAGCGGTGCGATGGTGCCGGGCCCGGGGGCGGCGGCAACCAGCGCGTCGAGGTCGAGTTCGAGGGCAGCAGTGCGCGCGGGCAGGTCATGGCTGTCGATGACCCCGGGGTGCAGTTCACCCACGACGCCGATCACCTCGCCGTTGACGAGCAGTTCTGCGCAGCGGCCGGGGTGCCAGGGCGCCACCGACGCCGTGCGTCGCTCGATGGTGACGCCGACGGCGTTGGCCAGGTGCTCGGTGAGCGCGACCACCTGGGGCCAGCCCGCAGCTTCGCCGGCGCTGATGGCGCCATCAGACCACGCCGGCTGGTGCCACTGGCCGGTCACCACAGCCGCCAGCAGCCGCGGCTGGTCGGGCAGTGCGGCCTGCATGGCCGCCAGGTCGTCGTCGCCGGGACGCTGCGCGACGCCCGGGTTCGGCGCGACCGGCAGGTCGCCACCGATGAACACCCGACCGGCCTCGAACAGGGCGAGGTCGTCATTCGAGCGGCTCGTGTTGCGGGTCACGGCGGCTAACAGTCCCGGCAGCAGGGTGGTGCGCAGGTACGGGTGGGTGTCGTCGAGCGGGTTGGCCAGCTTCACCATGGCGTGGCGCGGGTCGCCCTGGGGCACGCCGAGCTTGTCGACCTCGTGCTCGGCCAGGAACGGCAGGCTGATCTGCTCGACGAACCCGGCGCCGACCGCTGCCGCCAGCGCGGCGCGGCGGTTGCGCTGTTCGCCGGTGAGGCCCGAGCCGACCGTGGTGGGCGGGGTGGCCGACGGGATGTTTTCGTAGCCGAGCTTGGTGCCGACCTCTTCGACGTAGTCATAGGCGTCGACCAGGTCAGGGCGCCAGGTGGGCGGCACGACGGTGAGAACGTCGCCGATCGCGGTGACATGCACCCCCGAGGCCTCGAGCGTGCTGATCACCTGCTCGCGGCCGATCGGGAAGCCCATGATGGTCTGCGGCAGGTCTGCCTGCAGCGTCTGGCGCGGCATCGGGGCGATGCCACCCGCGATGGTCACGCCCGCGCCCACCTCGCCACCCGCCAGTTCGGCGATCAGTTCGGCGGCGCGTCGTCCGGCGGCCTGCGGCAGCGCGACGTCGACGCCGCGGTCGAACCGCTTGGACGCCTCGGAGGGCAGCCGGTGGCGACGGAACCCGCGACCGATCGTGTTGGCGTCGAAATGGGCGCTTTCGAGCACGATGTTGGCGGTCTGGTCGCTGACCTCGGTGGTCTGGCCGCCCATCACGCCCGCGAGCCCGATCGGCCCGGAGTCGTCGGTGATCAGCAGGTCGTCGTCGGCCAGGGTGCGCTCGACGTCGTCGAGGGTGGTGAGCTTCTCGCCCGCGCGTGCCTTGCGGACGACGATCGCGCCCGACAGGCGGTCGGCATCATAGGCGTGCAGCGGCTGCCCTGATTCGAGCATCACGTAGTTGGTGACGTCGACGACCACCGAAATCGAGCGCATGCCGGCCTGCTCGAGGCGGCGGCTCATCCATGCCGGGGTCGGGGCCGTGGGGTCGACACCGGTGATGGTGTGGGTCACGAACAGCGGGCAGGCCGGGTCGTCGAGCACCACGGGGTGACCGCCCTCGCCGCTGACCTCGGCGTCGGTGGGCAGCACCCTGTAGGGGTCGTTGAACCGGACTCCGTAGGCCTGGGCGGCCTCGCGGGCCAACCCCCGGGCCGACAGGCAGTAGCCCATGTCAGTGGTGACCTCGAGGTCGAACACCTCACCGCGGGCACCCAGCACGTCGAGCGCGTCGGCGCCCGGTTCGGCACCCGGGGTGTCGCGGGCGACGACGATGATGCCGTCGTGGTCATCACCAATGCCCAGTTCGTCAGCCGCGCAGATCATGCCGTCGGAGACATGGCCATAGGTCTTGCGCGCGGCGATGGCGAAGTCGCCGGGCAGCACCGCGCCGGGCAGTGCCACGACGACCAGGTCACCGGCCTCGAAATTGTCGGCACCGCAGATCACGCCGCGGCCCTCGACGCCGTCCTCGTGGTTGCGGGGGTCCTGGGCGGCGACGTGGTCAGGGCCAACGTCGACGCGGCACCAGTTGATGGTCTTGCCGTTCTTCTGCGGCTCGGGCTGCTTCGAGAGCACCCGGCCGATGACGACGGGCCCGGTGACGTCGCCGCCCACGGTGTGGACCTTCTCGACGGTCACGCCGGCCGCCGTCAGGCGATCCGCGAGGGCGGCGGTGGTGGCCTCTTCAGGCAGCGTCACCAGCGAGCGCAGCCATTCGACGGGGAGCTTCATCGGGCGCCTCCAACAAGTGAGCGGCTGAAACGGATGTCGCCCTCGACGAAGTCGCGCAGGTCGGTGGCGTTGTTGCGGTTCATGACGGTGCGGTCGACACCCATGCCGAAGGCGAAGCCGGTGTAGACGTCGGGGTCGACACCCGCGGCGGCGAGCACGCGCGGGTTGACGACGCCGCAGCCGCCCCACTCGATCCACCCTTCCGAGCGGCAGGTCGAGCATGGGCGGGCGGGGTTGCCCACCGACTCGCCGTGACAGACGAAGCATTCGAGGTCGACCTCGGCGCTGGGCTCTGTGAACGGGAAGTAGTGCGGGCGCATGCGGGTGCGCACATCGCCGAACATCTCGCGGGCGAAGTGGTCGAGCGTGCCGCGCAGGTGGGCCATGGTGATGCCCTTGTCGACGCAGAGCCCCTCGATCTGGTGGAACACCGGCAGGTGGGTGGAATCGTACTCATCGGCGCGGAACACCTTGCCGGGGCTGACGACATAGACGGGCAGGTCGCGGTTCAGCAGCGTGCGCACCTGCACCGGTGAGGTCGCGGTGCGCAGGCACAGGCCCTGCTCGACGGGGTCGACCCACAGGGTGTCCTGCAGTGCGCGGGCGGGATGGTCGGGACCGAGGTTGAGCGCATCGAAGTTGTACCACTCGGTCTCGAGTTCGGGGCCCTCGGCGACCTCCCAGCCCATGGCGATGAACACGTCCGACATGCGGTCCATCAGCGCGGTGACGGGGTGCGGGGCCCCCACCGGCTGGGTCAGCACCGGCACTGTCAGGTCAAGCGTCTCGGCGGCGAGGCGCTGTTCGAGTTCGAGGGCGCTGAGCTCGGCCTCGCGGTCGGCGATGGCCTTGTTGACGGCGCCGCGCGCCTGGCCGATGCGCTGCCCCACCTCTTTGCGGGCCTGCGGGGGCAGCGCACCGATCTCGCGGTTGGCCAGTGCCAGGGGCGAACGGTCGCCGTTGTGGGCCAGTCGGGCAGCCTTGAGGTCTGCTGTGGTCCCGGCGGCCGAGATCGCCTCGAGCGCGCGGGCGACCATCTGCTCGACCTCGTCGGCGTTCAGCGGCGTCACCTGCACCGGGTCATAGTTCTTGTTCGGCCCGCTCATGGGCTCCCCTCCAGCTCACAACTTCAGAATTCTCACGCCACCCGACGGACGCTCCGCCGCGCAAACATTCCCAGTCTAGGAAGGGGCGCGACGGCGAGCGAATCGATTGCCCGTCGTGGGATCGGGGTCGCGCGTGCCCAGGCGCTGTACGACTCAGATCCTGTACTCGGGGCCGGACTGGGCCGGACCACGCTGCGCGCTGGCCGTGGCGTACAGGCACACAGCAGCGGCGGTCGACAGGTTCAACGATTCGGCCTGGCCCCACATCGGCACACCGACGACCCGGTCGGCCAGCGAGCGTTCCAGCTCGGGCAGGCCCCAGGCCTCGTTGCCCATGATCCAGGCAGTGGGCCGGTTCAGCTGGTCGAGCTTGGCCAGTTCGTCAAGATTGTCGCCCCCGCCGTCGGCCGCCAGCACCTGCAGACCGCGGTCCTTGAGCCAGCCCACGGCGTCGGCGAGTTCGACACCGGTCACCACGGGCAGGTGGAAGATGCTGCCGACGCTTGCGCGCACCGTCTTGGGGTTGTGCAGTTCGACCGACCCCTTGGTCAGGATCACGGCATCGGCGCCGAACGCGTCAGCGCAGCGGATCACGGTGCCGGCGTTGCCCGGGTCGCGCACCTGGGCGCAGATCACGACGAGTTTGGGGTCGACCACGTCGTCCCAGGTCGCCTGCACCTGGTCGGCGACGGCAAAGACGCCCTGGCTGGTGACGGTGTCGCTCAACTGGGCGGCATCCTCGTCGTCGACCTGCCACACGACGGCCGGGTTGCCCACGGTCAGCAGGTCGGCGTGGCGCTGGGGGTCGGTGGTGATGAGGGATTCGACCCTGCCGTGCAGCAGCGCCTCGCGGACGGCCTGCACACCCTCGACGAGGAATCGTCCGGATTCATCGCGCCCACGGCGCTGCAATAGACGACGGGCCGTCCTCAGCTGGGCGCGCGGGATGAACTCGATGTCATCCGCGCCGCCCGCTGGGATCGGCCCGTCCGTGGTCACGTGCAACAGCTCAGGCCGCTGCGACGGTCTGGTTGTCCTTGGCGGTCTGCACCAGCGCCGCGAAGGTCGCCTGGTCGTTGACAGCCAGGTCAGCCAGGATCTTGCGGTCGACCTCGATGCCGGCATTCTTCAGGCCGCTGATGAAGCGGTTGTAGGTCATGCCCTCGGCGCGGGCGGCCGCGTTGATGCGCTGGATCCAGAGCGCACGGAAGTCGCCCTTCTTGGCGCGACGGTCGCGGTAGGCGTAGGTCATCGAGTGGAGCATCTGCTCCTTCGCCTTGCGGTACAGCCGCGAGCGCTGGCCGCGGTAGCCGCTGGCGAGTTCGAGCACCTCGCGGCGCTTCTTCTGGGCATTCACAGAACGCTTGACGCGTGCCATGGTGGTTCTCCTTGTGTGGGGCGCGGCCGGGGGCCGCAGGACGAGTGGGGGTCAGCGGGCCTGGTGCAACAGGCCTGGTCAGCGGGCCTTGTAGGGGCCCAGGAGCTTGAGGACCTTCTTCTCGTCGCCCTTCTCCATCGTGGTGTCGCCGGCGAGGCGGCGGGTGCGGTTCGAGGTCTTGTGCTCGAGGAGGTGCTTGCGACCTGCCTTGCGATGCATGACCTTGCCCGAACCGGTCACGCGGAAGCGCTTCTTGGCGCCCGAGTGGCTCTTCATCTTCGGCATGTTGCCGCTCCTTAGTGTTCGCAGTCGAACGTGTTGGCTGGTGGAACCCCACTTTGTGAGGGGCGGGGCGGGGTCGCTGGGCGGCCCCTGCTGAGTTCCGAACGGGTTCGGGCTCAGAGGTCGATGTCGGGGTCCATGTTGTCGGCTGGCCCCTTCTTCTTCTTGACCGGCGACGGCTGGTGTGACGCGCGCAGCTCTGCCTCGGCGGCACGGTCGGCGTCCTGGCTGGCCTTGCGCTCGGCCATCTTGCGTTCCCGCTCGGCGGCCTGGTCGACGCGGGCGTCGGTCTTCTTGCGGGTCGGCCCCAGCACCATGAGCATGTTGCGCCCATCCAGCTTGGGTGCCGACTCGACGAAACCGAACTCGGCAACGTCCTCGGCGAGCTTGTTCAGCAGGTTGACACCCAGTTCAGGGCGCGACTGCTCGCGACCACGGAACATGATGGTGATCTTGACCTTGTCGCCGGCCTTGAGGAAGCGGACGACGTGGCCCTTCTTCGTCTCGTAGTCGTGATCGTCGATCTTGGGACGAAGCTTCATCTCCTTGATGACGGTGTTGGTCTGGTTGCGACGGGAATCACGCGCCTTCTGGGCGTTCTCGTACTTGTACTTCCCGTAGTCCATGAGCTTGGCGACAGGCGGACGTGCCTGCGGCGCGACCTCGACCAGATCCAGGTCATGTTCCCGCGCAAGCTGCAGGGCCTGCTCGATCTTGACGATGCCCACCTGTTCGCCGGCAGGGCCGACCAGACGGACTTCGGGAACCCGGATCCGTTCGTTGATGCGCTCTTCGGTGCTGATGGTGCCTCCCATGTTGGTACTGATGTCACTGGTGTCACTGGACGAGGCAGGCTCGGGCCGGTCTGCCCCCGGAAACAACAAAGGCCCCCGCGGGACGCGAAGGCCTGACGAATCCCCCGGGCGAACCCGGGCACACATGCCTGACGGCATGGACGGCGCCACCCTGCATGCCCCATGATGGGCACGCCGCAGCGCGGAAATACCGACCCGTCGAGCGTTCCCGAACGGGTGGGAGGTCAGGCCTCCACTTGACCGAACCGGGTTGCCCCGATCACGAACGGACACTTTACCTGATCACACCCGCCCGCGCGAAATCCAGCAGTTCTGCCAGTCCCCTGCTCACTCGTCGCGCTGCACGAACATCCAGCCGAAGCCACCGTCCTCGAGTTCGACGAGCCGACGTCCCTGGGCCAACTGCTCGACCACGTCGCCGCCGACCACCAGTGGCGCCGGGCCCGCGGCGTCAACCAGCAGCAGGTCGCAGCCGGCCTCGCCCACCGTCGCCGCCACCTCGGACAGGTCGCCGGGCACTGGACGGGCACCGGTCTGCCACAGGTTCATGGCGTCCGCGCCGGTGAACGCCAGCAACGCCTGTTGCCCCGCCGCGTTGCGCACGCTGACGGCAGCCATCTCGGCGTGCCGGTCGGGGTCCGGCCCGTCCATCGACTCATCGCCCGACGCGACAATCGGCATCAGCAACCGGGCCCCGCCGAGCGCGGCGACCGCGCGCAGGTACGCGGTGGTCGGGTTGGGGTCGTCCACGGCCGCCTTCGCGAGGGCTGCCCGGACGGCGGGGTCCGCCTCGCCACGGTCGCCGAGCCAGCGCTGGTTGGGCTGGGCAAGCGTGCGTCCCGGGGTCTGCGCTGCGGTGTTGTCGTGGGTGTGTTCGGCCATGGGACCACGCTATCGCCCGCCCGCACCGGTCGGACGCGGGGACAACCGGGGTGGCGTTCAGGGGTGTGTGGCCGCAATTCCGGACGCCAGGCTGACCCTGCTGTGGAAAGCTGGGGTCATGGACAACGCCACCCTCGCCATCATCGTCACGGCCGTACTGTCGGTCGCCGCGCTCGCCTGGACCATGCTCGGGGTGAAGCGCCTGCGCGGCAACCGGCACCTGCTGCAGGGCGCGGGTGCGGTGCTGATCCCCATCGGGCTGTGGCTGACCGGGATCATGGAACTGCTCGTTGAGGGCGCCAAGGCCATCTACCGGTTCTTCACCGACAACCCGCTGGACGCCATGACCATCGCGGGCATCATCGTCGGCGGCCTCGGGGTGCTGCTGGTGCTGGCGGCCCTGGTGGTCAAGCCCGTGACGCGCGCCGAGTCGAAGCAGCGCCGCCTGGCTGCCCGTCAGTCGCAGCCGACCGGTGCCCCCGGTGGGGCGTCGAAGGGTGCCGCCACCCCGCAGGTCGGACGAGGCCCGGCCGCAGGCAGCGCTGCGCAGAAGTCGGGCGCACCGGCCCCCACGACGCAGACCCCCGCCGTGGCCCCGAAGGGTGGCGGCAAGGGCCTGAGTGATGAAGACCTCGAGATCGAGGCGCTGCTCAAGAAGCGCGGTATCGAGTGAGGACTACCCGCCGTAGAGGTTGATGTATTCCCGCACCTCGCGCACGCGGCGGATCGCCTCGTCACCCTCGGTGCTCTGGATGCCGAGCACCATCTGGTTGCGACCCTCGGGGTGGTCCGGGGTGGCGCTGAGCTGCAGGTAGGGCCAGGAGTCGCCCGGGCCGTAGCTGATGCCCTTGACCTCTGCCCACGGGTAGTGCCGGGTGATGACCAGCGTGCGCACCGTGACGCCCTCGTTGGTGATGGTGAGCTGCGACAGCCCCACCGCCATGATGCCGACGATCATGAAGACCAGGAAGAAGATCAGCGTGCCGAGCTGGGGCCAGGTGAACAGCTGGCGCAGCTCGGTGTCCAGCAGCAACCACAGGCCGACGAACACGACGAGCAACCCGGTGCTGCCAGAGATGGCCATGCGCAGCACCGGCCCGGAGCGGTAGACCACCTTCTCACCCTCGGCGAGCGGCTCCACGACAGACGGGTCGTTCTGCGGGTTCTGGTCGTTCTGCGGGTTCTGGTCCTCAGTCACCGGGTGCACCTCACAACCTCGCTGCGGCGACTTCGGTCAGCAGGATGCCCCGGGCGCCGACGGCGTACAGGTCATCGAGCAGGCGCTGGCTGCCCTTGCGCGGCACCAGCGAGCGCACGGCCACCCAGCCCTGCCTGGCCAGCGACGAGATGGTGGGACCGGACAGGCCGGGGGTCAGCTCAGTCGCGGCCGCGAGGTCGGACTCGGCGACGTTGTAGTCGACCATCACGTAGTCACGGGCCACCAGCACGCCGTCGAGGCGGTGCAACAGCTGGGTGACAGCGGACGAATTGAGGTCGACATGGCCATTGCTGATGATGATGGCCTCCGACTCGCAGATGGCCTCGCCGAACACCTCGAGCCCCGCCTTGCGCAGGGTCGACCCGGTCTCGACGACGTCGGCGATGGCGTCAGCCACGCCGAGGCGGATGGCCGACTCGACCGCACCGTCCAGGTGGATGAGTCGGGCCTCGATGCCCTTGCCCTGCAGGTACTGGCCCACCAGGCCCGGGTACGAGGTGGCGATCCGCCGACCGGCGAGCGCCGACAGCTGGTCGATGCCACCACCCGCGGGGGCGGCGAAGCGGAACCGTGATCGTCCGAAACCGAGCGCCTTCACCTCAGCCGCGCTGGCACCCGAATCGATCAGCATGTCGCGGCCGGTGATGCCCAGCCCGAGCGTGCCCTCGCCGACGTAGACGGCGATGTCGCGGGGACGCAGGTAGTAGAACTCGACGCCGTTCTCTTCGTCGGCGAGCACCAGCTCTTTGGGATCGGTGCGCTGCCGGTAGCCGGCCTCGCGCAGCATCAGGGCCGCAGCCTCGCTCAGTGCACCCTTGTTGGGCAGGGCGATCTTCAACAGGCCGTTCGACGGGCTGGTGGTTGACAGGTCAGTCATGCGGGGCCTCACAGGTACTTGTAGACATCGTCGAGGTCGAGGTCGAGCGCGAGCATCATGACCTGCAGGTGGTAGAGCAGCTGGCTGATCTCTTCAGCGGCAGCTTCCCTGGATTCGTATTCGGCGGCCATCCAGACCTCGGCGGCCTCTTCGACCACCTTCTTGCCGATGCCATGGACCCCGGCGTCGAGGCG
Source organism: Aestuariimicrobium sp. G57 (assembly GCF_050110855.1). Lineage (NCBI taxonomy): Bacteria > Bacillati > Actinomycetota > Actinomycetes > Propionibacteriales > Propionibacteriaceae > Aestuariimicrobium > Aestuariimicrobium sp. G57. The sequence continues at coordinate 23,192 of NZ_JBNINW010000005.1, forward strand.
GGCGACGGTCCCGGAGCCCTCGGGCCGGGTACGGGCGGTCTCGGTCAGCTGCTCAAACAGCTCTTCGAACGACTTGCTCACCCGACAACCCTAGCGCCGCCGCGAGGGTGTGCTGCGACGCGCGGTGGCGCCGGACGCCGTGGGCCCGACGTCGACCCGGCCCGGGTGCGTCCGCCCACAGGGGATCGAGAGGTCACTATCTGCAGAACCCGACGCCGGGAATTGCAGATATCGACCTCTCGACGCGGCGGCTCGTGTGACCCCACCCGGGCGGGGTGGGGTCCCACGGGTTGGGCTGTTCAGGACAGCGCGGCCGGTTCAGCCGTGCGCTGGTCGTCGCTGGGCTGGTCGACGGCGGCTGCCTTCTCGTCCTTCTGGATCTTGACCCACTTCGTGAAGCCCCAGATCACGAACGCGGCATAGATCGCGTACATGATGGCCGACGGGTAGTAGCCCGCCATCAGCAGCAACGGCACGCCGACGATGTCGACGCCGACCCAGATGAGCCAGAACTCCGTCCAGCCGCGGGCCATGCCATAGGTGGCCAGGATCGAGCCGGTCAGGATCCAGGCATCAGCCGCCGGACCCCACGACCCGAGGGCCTTGAGCACGAAGTAGAACACCACGAACATCACGACGCCGCCGATCAGCAGCGTGAGGCGTCCGTTGCGTCCGGCCCACTTGGGCTGGACGCCGACGTTCTCGTCACGGTGGCTGTTGCGATAACGGGCCCAGACGACCCAGCCGTAGAGGCTGGTGATCAGGAAGAAGACCTGGCGGCCGGCCTGGCCCCACAGGTCGAGGTTCTGCGGCGTGTGGAACACGCCGCCCAGGAACACGGTGAACAGGATGACGTTGCCGGCGATGCCAATCGGCCAGGCCCAGACCTTGCGCTGGGCCCCAAGGATGGCGGATGCGAGCCCAAAGCCGTTGCCAATGATTTCGCGCCACAGGATGGGCGCACCGAAACCAAGGTCGAGCTGGGCGTTGAGCAACCGGGTGAGAAGGTCGAGCACGTGCGTGCCTCTCTTTCGAGTCGGTCGCCCAGACCCGGGGTGTTGAGGCACGCGCCACTCACGACCCCACGGCAGGGGCACGCCAATGGCACGCGTCGTGTTCCTCCCATCCGGACTTTAACCGTCGGTCCTGGAATTCCACCAGGTCAACCACCGGCCTGGTTCCCGTGGGAACCGCTGGCCGCTGGGTCGCGGACTGTCACCGCCGGTTCGGACTTTCACCGACCCCGGAACACTGAGCTTGCTGTGTGGCAGCTTCTGCTGCCGATGGGCAGTCTAGTCCTGCTGCGCCGCTGCCGCGAGCGTGGCCCCCGGCGGTTGGCCCCGCTTCGCTCAGAGCTGATGGTTCGCTTCGCTCAGAGCTTGATGCCGAGCAGGGAGTCCGTGAGCCTGGTGAACACCGCTGCGCCTTCGGCGTCGTCGCCCTCGATGCTCAGGCTCGCGCCCACCCAGGCGTCGATGGCCGCGATGGCGGCGGGTGCGTCCAGGTCGGTGCGCATGGCCCTGCGCACCTCGGTGACCAGCGCCGTCACGTCGAGCGTCGCCGCAAGGGACGCCGCTGCGCGCCAGGCGGCGAGGCGTTCGGTGGCGGCAGTCAGCTGGTCGGGGGTCCATTCCCAGTTCTCACGCCAGTGGTGGCCCAGCATCGCGAGCCGGATGGCAGCCGGGTCGGCTCCCCCACGTCGCAGGCGCGAGACCAGCTCGAGGTTGCCCTTCGACTTGCTCATCTTCTCGCCGTCCAGTGCCACCAACCCGGAATGCAGGTAGGTGCGGGCGAACGGCGCACCGGTCAGGGCATGGCCCTGCGCCGCACACATCTCGTGGTGCGGGAACACCAGGTCGGCTCCCCCGGCCTGGACGTCGAACGTGGCGCCAAGGGTGTCCAGCGCAATGGCGGTGCACTCGATGTGCCAGCCGGGCCGACCGGTGCCCAGCGGGCTCGGCCACGACGGTTCACCGGGGCGTGCCTGCATCCAGACCAGGCAGTCCATGGGGTTGCGCTTGCCGGCACGGTCCGGGTCGCCGCCGAACTCGACGAACCGGGCCAGGGCGGCGTCGTCCGAGAGCCCGGAGACGTCCATGAACGTGGGGTCCATGCTGACGTCGAAGTACCAGTCGGGGTACTGCGGGTCGTCCAACTGGTAGACGTAGCCGGTGGCCTGCAGCTTCTCGATGACCCCCGCGACCAGGTCGATGGTCTCTGTGGCCCCGACGTAGGCGTCTGGCGGCAGCACCTGCAGGGCGGTCATGTCCTCGCGGAACAGGTCAACCTGCGATGCGGCCAGGTCGCGCCAGTCGAGGCCGTCGCGCGCCGCCCGTTCGAGCAGCGGGTCGTCGACGTCGGTGATGTTCTGGGTGTAGTTGACCTGCAGGCCCAGGTCGCGCCACACGCGGTTGACCAGGTCGAAGCTCAGGTAGGTGTTGGCGTGGCCCAGGTGGGTGGCGTCATAGGGAGTGATGCCGCAGACGTACATGGTCGCGGTGCCTTCGGCGGGCCCCGCGGTCACGAGCCCACCGGTGGCGGTGTCGTGGACCGTCAGCGCACTGGGTGCCTCTGGCGTGTCGACATCAATGGCAGGGACGGCAGGGACAGGCCACGATTGCATGCGCACACGCTATCGGCACTGTTCAAGCCCGGCGCGCGCGGTCCATGCGGTGACAACGGTCACAGCGGTGGCCAGGGGATGACCGGCCAGCGGTCGCCCGGCTCGGGCAGCGTGCCTGCCTCGAGCAGCAGTTCGGCCCGCAGCCGGGTGGCCACCACCTCGGCCTCGTCGAGCCACTCGCCCAGCACGCCAACATGCTCGATCGCAGCGCTGACCAGGGCAACCTCGCCATCGGTCAGCGGCTCACCGGCCCAGCCCCACAACACCGTGCGCAGCTTGTCGTCGATGTGGAACGTCAGGCCGTGGTCGACACCCAGCACCCGTTCGGGCTCATCCGTGCCGGCCTGCGCATGCAGGATGTGGGCACCCTTGCGGTCGGCATTGTTGGCGATCACGTCGAACAGTGCCAGCCGGCGCAACGGCGCCGCATCGGCGTGCACCAGTGCCACGTCACGCTCGTCCTCGTCGACGCCGACCACGATGCCGAACCAGCCCTCGGGCACGTCGTCGGCCAGCACAAGGTTGACGAGGTCGGTGGCCGAACCGTCGACCCACTGTTGCACCGAGCCGGGGCCGGCGGGTCCGTCGAGGTACCAGGTGGGTGGGACGACGCCGAAGCCCGCGGCCTCGGACAGTGCACGCGCGGCGACCTCACGTCGTCCAAGGGTCTGGTCGGGAAAGTCCCAGAGGGGGCGTTCACCGGCGACGGGTTTGTAGATGAAGCGGGCGCCTGCCTCGTCCTCGGCAAGGAACGTGGCATTGCTGGCCTGCACCAGGCGCCCGACCAGCCGCAGGTCACCGGAGGGACCGGTGTGCATGTCAGTCAAGCGCTTCAGGCTCGTCGAACAGCGGCTTGCGGTAACCGTTGGCGCGCGGGCACAGGTGGCCCTCGGGGTTGATCGGCTGCTCGCAGAACGGGCACTCGGGGCGCCCCGAAACGATCAGGGCGCGGGCCCGGCTGATGAACTCGCGGGTGGCCTGCGGGGTGAGGTGCACGTGCATCGAGAACTCGGCGTCGTCGGCGGTCTGGCGCAACGGGTCGACCATCTCGTCGTCATCCTCGAGCTCGACCACGCTGAACAGTTCGAGCGAGACGCAGTCCTGGGCGTTGTCCCAAGCCAATGTCATGGTGCCGACGCGGAAATCCTCGTCGAGGGGTTGTTCCAGCGGGGCCAGGTCGCCTGCCCGGTCGACATGCGCGGGGATGCCGGGGGTGCCCAGCTTGGCCAGCTCGTCGAGCATGCGCTCGAGGTGGTCGACCAGCGTGCCCAACTGCTGTTTCTCGCACACGACGCTGGTGAGCCGGTTGCCGTCGCGCGCCTGCACATAGAACGTGCGCTGGCCGGGCATGCCGATGGTGCCGGCGACGAATCGGCCGGGGAATGAGTACCGGTGTGTGATGCGGGGCATGGTGACCAGCCTAGTCGTCGGTCGCGGGGGTGCCGGTCCCCGTGCTGCCGCCGACGGTCTGTTCGGACGGTGGCGCCAGCCAGCGCGCCAGCGAGCCTTCGACGGAGTTCATGGTGATGATGCGCGGGTGGGGCAGCTGCTCACCGGGCAACACGATGATGCTGGCCGAGGCGGGGTCGACGCCGAGCCGCTGCACATGCCGGAACTCGGCACCGCTCGCCCAGTTCAGCAGCGCCGCGAGTGGGTCGCCATGGCTGGCCATGACCCACACGTCGGTCGGGGCGAGGCGCCGGTTCCAGTCGAGCACGGCGTCAACAACGCGGTCACGCACCGCGAGCATGGACTCACCGCCTGGGAACACGGCCTCGTCGGGACGCTGCTGCACGACCTTCCAGAGCGGCTCGTCGGCGAGGTCTTTGAGCAGGCGCCCCGACCACTGGCCGTAGTCGGTCTCGACGAGCCGGTCGTCGATCTGCGACGTCAGGTCGCTGCTGGCGGCGTCGAGCAGCAGGTCCATCGTCTGTTCGCAGCGCAGCATGGGTGAGGTGACCGCGGCCGCCAGCGTCACGCCGCGAAGGCGCTCACCGAGTGCGACGGCCTGCTGCACACCCGTCTCGTCCAGGGCGATGCCCGGGGTGCGTCCGGCGAGCGTGCCCGCAGCGTTCGAGGTGCTACGCCCGTGGCGGACGGCGATGAGGATGCTCACCCGGCAAGGCTAGCCGGGGCACAAGCTGGTCAAGGCACAATGGGGCCCGTGACCCCCGACCTGCGCGACGACGCCGCCAAACCCGTGGCGGTCATCGTGCGGTCCGCGACGCCCGAGGACGCCGAGCGCATCGCCGCGCTGCACACCCAGGGCTGGCTGAACTACCGCGGCCTGCTGCCCGATCGCTTTCTCGATGACCCCGAACGACCCGGACGCGCGTTGGCGCGGTGGCGCAGCCAGCTGGCAGCGACGACCGACGGCACCGGCACGCGCGAGCCGGTGATGCAGGTCGCAGTCGCCGAAGCGGCCGGCCGGGTGGTGGGCTTCGCCAGCTGGGGGCCGTGCTTCGACCCGGGGCTGCGCGACCACGACGAGATGGTCGACCTGTGGGTCGATGCCGACGAGCGGGGCCGGGGCATCGGGTCGGCGCTGCTGCGCCACGGGCTGGCGTCGTGCCGGCGTCCGGTGGCGTTCTGGGTGCTGCGCGGCAACGACCGGGCCGCAGCGTTGTACCGGCGCTTCGGGGCGGTGGACGGGCGGCTGGACCGCCGCCAACCGCTGGCCACGGGTGCGGGTGGCGAAGACCTCGTCGGCGACATGGTCGACCACCTGTGGGTGATCAGGTGACCCAGCCGCCCAGCCCCAGCTTCACCGGCGTGCTGCGCAAGCTGGCCCTGCCGGTCTATGCCCCCACCCTGCTGCAGGCCTCGGCGCTGACGGCGATCGCGCCGGTGCTGCCGTTGATCGCACTCGACCTGGGCTTCTCGGTCGCCGCGGCGGCGGCGCTGGGCCTGATCACCGGAGTGCTCGGGGTGCTCGGCCCGGTGCCTGCCGGGCGCCTGATCACCGGCCTTGGCGAACGCAGCGCCATGATCATCACCGGCGTGGTGCTCGTGGCCGTGTTCGCCGGCGGCTGGTGGACCGTGCACGATGCCGCAACCCATGGGGCCGGCGGCGCCCACCGGGTCGGACTGGTCGCGACGCTGCTCGGTGCCGGGGTGGGCCAACAGGTCTGGAACCTTGGCCGGCAGTCATATGTCGGCTCGGCGGTCGACCCGCGGTTGCGGGCCAGGGCGATGTCAACATTCGGCGGCATGATGCGCATCGGGCAGGTCATTGGCCCGGTGCTGGGCGCTGGTGCCACCGCCTGGTTCGGTGACGCGTCGGTGTTCGCACTGGCGGGGATGCTGATGGCGGCGGCGACCATGACGGTGACGGTGTTCCTGGTGCCGGTGCCCCGCGGTGGGCTGCCGGGGGGTGGCCGGGCGCCGGGCGCCGCGTCGGCCGCCGACAAGCCGGCGCGACCGTCGTCCCGTGCCTTGCTGCGCGACCCACGGGTGCGGGCCATGGCGAAGGTCGCCCTGGGGGCTGCGCCACTGCAGATGGCCAGGGTGTCGCGACCGATGGTGTTGCCGCTGGTGGGTGCCGGCCTGGGGGTCCCGGCCGAAGTGATCTCGCTGATCTTCGCGGCGGCGGCGCTGGTCGAGATCGCGTTGTTCATTCCGGCGGGCACTTTCATGGACCGCTACGGGCGCGCCGCAGTGCTGGTGCCGTGCCTGCTGATGCTCGGCTTCGGTTATGTGGGGCTGGCGGTGCTGGCCACGGGTGTGGGCACCCGCTCGCCCGCGACGGGGGCGGTCGTGCTGGCGGTCACCGCGGCGTGGCTGGCGCTCGGCAACGGGCTCGGCGCAGGCATCGTGATGACCCTGGGGCTCGACCTGACCCCTGAACAGGACCGAGCCCGCCACCTCGCGGTCTGGATGACCATGACCGGGGTCGGACCGCTCGCCGGGCCGGCGCTGGTGAGCGGCATCAGCCTGGTCGCTCCGGTCGCCGTGGCGGGTGCGGCGATCGGTGTGCTGTGCCTGGGCGGGGGGCTGTGGATGCTGCGGGTGCTGCCCGCGCTGACACCCAACCCGCCGCGTGGGCCTTTCCACCGCGCTGCGCCCATGCAGCCTGCCCCCGGCACGACGACTGACTAGGCTGGTGCATCGCCAGTCCCCCGCCCCGACCCACAGGAGCCCATCATGCGAACCCGCCGCGTCGGTGCCAGCGGACTGCAGGTGTCCCAGTTGGGGCTCGGCACCCTGACGTGGGGTCGCGACACGCCCGTCGCCGAGGCGAAGGCGCTGGTGCGCCGCTTCCACGAGGCCGGGGGCACGCTGGTCGACACCGCTCCCGCGTACGGCAACGGGGTGGCCGAGAAGATCATCGGCCAGCTGATCCACACCGACCTGCAGCGTTCCGACCTGGTGATCGCCACCAAGGGCGGGTTCGGCGTCAAGGACGGCCGCCGCGTCGTCGACACCTCGCGCTCGGCACTGCTGGACGACCTCGCGGCCTCATTGCGCCGGTTGCACACCGACCATGTCGACCTGTGGCAGGTGCATGCCTGGGGTGAGGCGCCGATCGAAGAAACCCTCGAGGCCCTCGACCACGCGGTGCGGGCCGGCATGGCGCGCTACGTGGGCGTGTCGAACTACGTCGGCTGGCAGACCGCGCGAGCCGCGACCTGGCAGGAGGCCGTTCCCGGGCGCACCCCGCTGGTGAGCTCGCAGGTGGAGTACTCACTGCTGGCGCGCCGGTCCGAGATCGAGGTGATCCCGGCCCTGCGGTCGCTGGGCATGGGCCTGTTCCCGTGGTCGCCGTTGGGGCGCGGCGTGCTGACGGGCAAGTACCGCGGCGGGGTGACCCCGCGCGGCAGCCGCGGCGCAGCCGACCACTTCTCGTGGTTCGTGGAGCCCTACCTGGAGGACAAGTCACGGGCCATCACCGATGCCGTGGCCAAGGCGGCCGAAGGACTCGACCTGCTGCCCCACCAGGTCGCGCTGCTGTGGGTGCGCGATGCCCCGGGGGTCACCGCCCCCCTGCTGGGACCGCGCACGGTCGAACAGTTGGACGAACTGCTGGGGCTCGACGACGTGAGCCTGCCGGCACAGATCACCGCGGCGCTCGACGATGTGTCCGGTGGGCCCAACGTGGGCCGCACGAGCACGCCCTGACACGCTGTGCCGTGCTGCTGCCGGCGGCGTCCGGCTCGATTGGTACTGCCCGTTCGAGTGGTGCTATAGTCCAATGGCTGTCCGAGCGAGTCGGACAACACCCTGTCCGGGTGGCGGAATAGGTAGACGCGCTAGCTTGAGGTGCTAGTGGCCGTTAAGGCTGTGGAGGTTCAAGTCCTCTCTCGGACACCAGCAGAACCCCGATCTGACAAGGCGAAATGCCGGTCAGGTCGGGGTTCTTCACATCCCACTGCTCCTCACATCCCACTGCTCCTCACATCCCACTGCTCCTCACATCCCTCTGCTCCTCATCTCCCACTGGCTGCCGAACCCCCACCCCGGCCCTGCCTACACTGGGGCCATGTCCTCGCCCCCTCCGCCCTGGGGCGCTCCCGGAGGTGCCCACGCCGCTCCGCTGAGCCGCCCGGCACCGCGTGTGTCACCGGCGATGGTGACGTCCTGGGTGCTCATGGTCGTGGCCCTTGTCGCGGCGCTCGCCTCTGACATCATCACGCGCCCCTACCGTCCCGTGTTCCTCGGCCAGCCCCCCTGCGTGCCGGGCTGCACCTCGCAGCAGATCGACGCCGCCCAGGACCGGGCCGACTGGGTGATGTTCGTGGCCCTGGTGCTGGCGGTGGTGGGGATGGTGCTCAACCTGGTCGCCACCCCGGGCCGCCGGACACGCCACGGGCTCAGCCTGCAGAGGCCGTGGCTCACCTCAATCGGTGCGGCCTGCATCACGGCATTGCTGTGCCTGGGCGTCGGCACCCTGGCGCTCATGCTGGTCTTCTTGTCGTACGTCGCCACCGTGCTGGTGGCAGCACCGCTGGCGTTGTACGGCGCGGCCCATGTGGCGGGCCTGTTGCACCGCCGGTACTGGACCAGGCCCAGGCTCAACGCGTTCCTGCTGTGCTTCTCGGTACCGCTGGGGTTGGCGGTGACCTTCGTGGTGATGACGACGGTGTCGACCGCCGCCGACAAGGACGTGGTCGTGGAATCCATCGGCACGCTGCTCGGTATTGTCGCCGGGCTGTTGGCGGTGACGCTGCTGCATCGGGGCGTGATCGCCATCGGCACGCCGGCGGCAACCCAATCCGTCGCGTCCCCGCAGCCCGGTGGCGGCCCGCCGGGTTCATACCCCTACCCTGAAGCATGACCTCTTCGTCGGCCACCGAAGTCCCAAGCACAACCCCCGGGGCGCCTGCCCGGGTGTCCGGGTGGACGTACGCCTCATGGCTGGTCATCAGCGCGGGTGTCGCGCTGGCACTGGTCGGAGACTTCTGGGGTGCGCCCTATCGCGCCCGGGGGTTCGAGTCGACACCGGACTGCCTGCCCGGTTGCACACCGGGCGAGATCCTCGCAGCCGAACAACGCTCAACGGTGCTGCTGGTCATTGGTGCCGTGCTGCTGGCGGCAGGTCTGGTCATCAACCTCATCGCCACCCCGGCCAGTCGCCGCCCGACGGTTTCCCGGCCCCATCACCCCTGGCTGGTCGCGCTGGCCTCGGGCCTGATTGCCACCGTGCTGCTCGTTGTTGCAGCAGTGCCCGCCCTGTACTTCTACATGCTGCACCTGCCGGCAGCCGCCATCCTGGCACTGCCGACCGTGGCAGGCATCGGCTGGGTCGCCGCGCTGCCACACCGGCGTTGGTGGACGAGACCACGGCTCAGCACCCTGCTGGCCTGGGCCTCGGTGCCGCTGGCAGTGGCGGGGTACCTCTTGGTGGGCAGGCTGTCCCCGGGCCCCGGCACCTTCACCGGAATGCCGGGCTACGTCGCAAGCCTCGTCACATTCTTCGTGGCCCTGGTGCTCGTGGACTGGGCGATCATCGCCCTGAGCACCCGGCCCAGGGCTGCAGCGCCGCCGCCAGCACCGACCGGCTGGCCCGCTCAGGCGCCCGCCGACAGGTAGGCCAGCGCCGCCGCCAGCTGCGCACGTACCCCCGTGGCGAGCGTCGGGTCGACCACCGGCGCGAACCGCGGCGAATGGTTGCCGGGGAGTGCGTCCACGCTGTCCGATTCCACTGCGATCCGGTAGGTCTCGGGCTCGGTGCTGCCGTAGGCCCAGTAGGTGTAGGGGATGCCGAATGCATCGGGAATGCGGCTGAAATCCTCCGAGGCGGTGTAGCGACCCGCGGTCCGCGCCCGGTCGCCGAACTCCGCGACGAAGGCGTCGTGCACCCGCTGCGTCACCCCAGCGTCGGTGCAGGTGAGCGGGAACGGGGTCGACCATTCGATCTGCGGGGGCCGCACCGCCCCACCGGCGTCGCATTCACCCCGCACGATGCGTTCGACCGCCGACACCATCACGTCGCGCACGGAGTCGCTGTAGGCGCGCAGGTTGAGCTTCAGCTCGGCCGTGTCGGGGATCGTGTTCGGGCTGGTGCCAGCCTGCAGGGCACCGACCGTGACCACGGCGAAGTCGTCCGGCGAGACCTCACGCGCAGCCACCGTCTGCAGCCGCATCACGATGGCGGCGGCGATCACCACAGGGTCGATGACCAGATGCGGAGAGGCACCGTGCCCGCCCCGACCATGGACGGTGACCGTGGCGGTGACACTGGTCGACAGCATCGGCCCACTTGTGGTGTCGAGCGTGCCAGCGGGGGTGGCCATCACATGGCCGCCTATGGCGACATCGGGTCGGGGGACGACACTCGCCAGACCGGCCTCAACCATGGCCAGGGCGCCTGCACCGGTCTCCTCACCCGGCTGGAACACGGCGATGTGCGTGCCTGACCACCTGTCGCGGTGGGAAGCCAGCAGCCGCGAGGCCGCCAGCAGCGCCGTGGTGTGCACGTCGTGGCCACAGGCATGCATCCAGCCCTCATTGGTCGAGGCGTAGTCAAGCCCGGTCGCCTCGGTGATCGGCAACGCATCCATGTCTGCGCGGGCCAGCACCGTTGCCCCCGGCCCGTTGGCCAGCACCCCAACCACGCCGGTGCCCGCGAGTCGCGTCACGTCGTAGCCGAAATCGACCAGGTGCTGGGCGACAAGCGCCGACGTGCGGTGTTCGGCCATGCTCGGCTCGGGGTGGCGGTGCAGGTCGCGGTAGACGTCGCGCGCCCAGACCATCACGTCGTCGAATCCAGCAAGGTCGAGTGCCATGGGTTCCCCTGTCCATCGGTGTCCCACCGACCCTAGACACCACCGGGTCGGGCGCGTGCACATCAGGTGGTGGTGACCACAGCGGCTGCCCCCTTCGGCCTGGCCAGTGCCCACGACCCGTCCGGACGACGCCTGGCCAGGCCCCCGGCTTCCAGCGACGTGAGCGAGCCGAGCACTTCGGGGACGGCGAACCCAGTGCGGGCCGCGAGGTCGTCCACGCTGCGCGACCCCCTTCCCGGCAGTGCCTCACGCACCGCCAGCTCGGTCGGGTCGAGCAGGTCGAGCAGCCGCGGTGCCGCTGCGGGTGGCACCAACTCGGGTTGCAGGCTGCCGACTTGGTCGAGCACGTCGGCTGCGCCGGTCACCAGCACCGCCAGCCCGTCGCGCACCTGCCGGTGCGGGCCCAGCGACAGCGCCGAGGTCACCGGTCCGGGCACGGCCATGACCTGGCGTAGCAGCTTGTGCGCCCACGCCACCGTGTTGAGCGCACCCGAACGCTGGGCCGCCTCAACCAGAACAGTGCCGGTACTCACGGCCGCGAGCAGGCGGTTGCGTCCCAGGAACCCGACCTTGGTGGGCGTGCCACCGGGAGCCACCTCGCTGCAGGCGATGCCCAGGCGCGACACCTGTTCGAGCAGTTGGTGGTTGCCCCGGGGGTACCACTGGTCCAGGCCGTGGGCGAGGATGGCTGCGGTCGTGCCGGGGCCGACGAGGGCCCCCGTGTGGGCGGCCGCGTCGATGCCGTAGGCACCGCCTGAGACCACCGTGCGACCAGCAGCCGACAGTTCGGCACCAAGTGCTGCCGCCACCTGCTGGCCGTAGTGCGTGGCTGCCCGCGAACCGACCACCGCCACCGATCCCGCGAGCACTTCGTCGGGGCGCTGCGGCCCGAGCACCCACAGGCCGAGCGGTGCACCCCCGAGCCCCTCATGCTCAACGTGGGCCAGCGCCTGCAGGCCGGCGGGCCAGTCCTCGTCGGTGGGCACCACGTACCTCAGGTCGTCCCTGGGGCACAGGGCCAGGCTGGCGCGCAGGTCGAACCCGCCCGCGAGTCTCGACCACCGCGACTTGCCGGCATCGCCGCGCTGCAGCGCACCCCAGACGTGGGTGGCCCCGTGGTCGGCGACGAGTCGGGCCAGGTCGAGGCTGGCAGGCTCGACCACGCCGGACAGGTGTGCCCGTGCCAGCCGGTCGTCGTCCCAGGTTGCCCGCACATGCCCGGGGTGGTCGTCAATGTGGGGCGTGTCATGGTCGTTCATGCGGCGGCTCCTGTCTGGTGTTGGCGCATGGCCAGTGCGGTGGCGAGGTGGGATCGACGAATGGTGTCGCTGCCGGCCAGGTCGGCGATGGTCCAGGCCACCTTCCAGACCTTGTCGATGCCGCGCAGGCTCAGCTGGCCACGTTTCAGGGCACCATCGAGCATCTCGAGGCCCTGGGGTATCGGCAGGGTGCGCAGCAGCGGCCCCGGCAGTTCGCCGTTGGTGGTGCAGCCGGTGTGCCGCAGTCGCCGCGCCTGCCGGTCGCGCGCCTCGGCCACCCGGGCCCGGATCACCAGTGAGGACTCCCCCTGTGCCCGCTGTCGCGCGACGGTCGGCGCCTGTTGGTGCAGCGTCTGGTGGATGTCGATGCGGTCGATGACCGGCCCGCTCAGGCGCTGCTGGTAGGTGCGCACCGCGTGGGGTGTGCACCGGCACCGCTGCTGGGTCGAGCCGAAGAAGCCGCAGGGGCACGGGTTGGCTGCCATCACCAGTTGGAACCGTGCCGGGAACCGTGCCCTGGCCTCGGCGCGGGCGATGTAGACCTCGCCGGCTTCGAGGGGGGTGCGCAGTGCCTCGAGCACCCGCGGCGAGAACTCGGGTGCCTCGTCCAGGAACAGCACCCCACGATGCGCCAACGAGATGGCCCCGGGACGAATGCTGCGCGAGCCGCCGCCGACCATCGCGGCCATCGACGCCGCGCGGTGTGGGTCGGCGAACGGCGGGGTGCGCACCAGTCCGTCGATGGCGATGCCGGCCAGGGAGTGGATCGCCGAAACTTCGAGCGCCTCGGAATGCGCCAGCGGCGGCAGGATGCCGGGCAACCGTGAGGCCAGCATCGTCTTGCCCACCCCGGGTGGGCCCTGCAACAGCACGTGGTGGCGCCCCGCGGCCGCGACCTCGAGTGCCCAGCGGGCCTCGGGCTGGCCACTCACCTCGGCGAAATCCGCCACCGGCGCCAGCGGCGTGGCTTCGGCGGTCGGCGGCAGGGGCGGTGCGGTGACCCCCGAGCCACCCTTCAGCACGTCGACGAGGTCAGCCAGCGAGCCCACACCGAACAACTCCAGCCCGTCGACCAGTCGCGCCTCGGCCACCTGTTCAGCGGGCACGATGGCGCGGGTGAACCCTGCCTCGACGGCGGCCAGCAGGGCCGGGAGCACGCCGCGGACGGGTCGCACCACGCCCGAGAGCCCGACCTCGCCGAGCATCACGGTGTCGCGCGTCATCGCATCGGGTGCGGTTCCCTGGCACACCATCACCGCGGCCACGATCGCGATGTCGTAGTGGCTGCCCGACTTGGGAAGGGTCGCCGGGCTCAGGTTGATGGTGAGCAGTTGGTCGGGCCAGACCAGCCCCGAGCCCTTGACCGCGGCCTTGCACCGGTCGCGCGCCTCGTACAGCGAGGCGTCCGGAAGCCCGACCAGCACCGTGCGGGGCAGGCCACCACCCACGTGGGCCTCGACCTGCACGACGGCACCGTCGACACCCACCAGTGCCACGGAATGCGTGATACCGGTCATGCCACACCCCGGACGTGGGTGAGGTGCACGCCGTCGCGGGTGCGCAGCACGCCGATCGCGTCGACGCGCACCCGCCGGGTGCCGCGGTGTTCACGCCACCACCTGATCGCCAGCTCGCGCAGCTTGGCCTGTTTGGCGCGTGTGATTGATTCGAGCGGGTGGCCGTAACCGAGCCCGCTGCGGGTCTTGACCTCGACGAGCACGACTGTGCCCTCGGGGTCGCGCACGACCAGGTCGATCTCGCCCTGGCGGCAGCGCCAGTTGCGGTCCAGCACCTGCCAGCCCAGGGCCTCCAGGTGCGCGGCCGCCCTGGCCTCGCCCCATGCGCCCACCGTGCCGCGGCGCCTGCCTGTGATTGCCATCTCGCACATCACCTCCGCCCCGACCATGGGGCGATATCGGCGATCGGTGCGGTTGTCCACAGGACTTTCTTTTTCGGGGCCGTCGTCCACAATTACGACACAGCCCCTTGACACGCGCCCGACACATGGTTCGCGCTAGGTTGACCCTCATGGAGGCTCTCTACGACGGTTACCCCGTGCGCGACGACGTCTATGACGAGATGGTCGCCGACGCCGACGGCTCGATCCGCGCGCCCTATGAGGGGCTGCGCCGGGCACTCCAGTCATTGAGCCTTGAGGAGTTGCAGCAGCGCTCCGAGTACGTGTCGAACGCCTACCGCAACCAGGGCGTCACGTTCGACATCGGTGGTGAGGAGCGACCCTTCCCGCTCGACATCGTGCCCCGCGTCATCGCCGAGAAGGATTGGCGTGTGGCCGAGGCCGGCGTCAAGCAACGGGTCAAGGCGCTCGAGTTGTTCCTCGACGACATCTACGGCGCGGGCCGCTGCTTCATCGACGGCGTGCTGCCGCGTCACGTCGTGGTCACGTCGCGCTACTTCTACCGGCAGGCCTTCGGCATCAATGCCCACAACGGCGTGCGCATCCACGTCGCGGGCATCGACCTCGTCCGTGACGCCGAGGGCACGTTCAGGGTGCTCGAAGACAACATCCGCATTCCCTCGGGCGTCTCGTACGTGCTGACCAACCGGCGCGCGATGGGTTCGGGCATGCCTGAACTCACCAGCAACCATGCGATCCGCCCCGTCAGCGACTACCCGCAGAAACTGCTGGCTGCCCTGATCGCGGCGGCACCGGGCGGTGAGCGCAACCCGACCGTTGCGGTGCTCACCCCCGGCCCCTACAACTCCGCCTACTTCGAGCATTCCCTGCTCGCGCGCATGATGGGCTGCGAACTCGTCGAGGGTCGCGACCTGGTGGCCCGCGGTGGTCGCGTGATGATCCGCACCACCCGCGGCCTGCGCCCCGTCCATGTCATCTATCGCCGGGTCGATGACGACTACCTCGACCCGGTCTACTTCCGCCACGATTCACTGCTGGGTTGCCCGGGCATCCTCAACGCCGCACGCGCGGGCAACGTGACGATCGCCAACGCCGTCGGCAACGGGGTCGCCGATGACAAGCTGCTCTACACCTATGTGCCCGACCTGATCCGCTACTACCTGGGCGAAGAGCCCATCGTGCCCAATGTCGACACGTGGCGCCTCGAAGACCCCGAATCACGTGAAGAGGTGCTCGACCGGTTGGACGAGCTGGTGCTCAAGCCAGTGGACGGCTCCGGCGGCAAGGGCATCGTCATCGGGCCGAAGGCCACCCCGGCCGAGCTCGATGCGCTGCGCGAGACGATCACGGCCAAGCCCCGCGGCTGGATCGCCCAGCCCGTGGTGCAACTGTCGACCGTGCCCACGATGACTGACGATGGCCTGCGCCCCCGGCACGTCGACCTGCGCCCGTTCGCGATCAACTCCGGCGAGGATGTCTGGGTACTGCCCGGCGGTCTGACGCGGGTGGCGCTGCAGGAGGGGCAGCTCATCGTCAACTCCAGCCAGGGCGGCGGGTCGAAGGACACGTGGGTGCTGCGCGGCGATGGGCGCCGGGTGCGCGTCGAGGTGCGCAGGCCGACAGGTCCCACGACCGTGTCCGAGCCGCAGGTGCAACAGCGCCGCGGCGTCGCCGAGAAGCAGGAGCAGAAGCAGCCACAGCAGCAGGCCGTCTGGGCAGGGAGTGATGAGCGATGCTGAGCCGGATTGCCGAGTCGATGTACTGGATCGGCCGCTACCTGGAGCGCGCCGAGGTCACCGCGCGGCTGCTCGAGGTGCACGTGCAGACGCTGCTCGAAGACCCCGTGACCGATGAGGGCGTGGCCAACGCCAACCTGCTCGCAGTGCTCGGGGTCGAGTCCGGTGATGACATCGACACCGATGCGCTGTTCAAGCTGCTGGGCTGGGACGGCGGCTCACCGGTCTCGATGGTGAGCTCGTTCTGGGGTGCCCGCGAGAGTGCCCGCCGGTCGCGCGAAGTCGTCTCGGTGGAACTCTGGGAAGCCATCAACACCACCTGGAACATGGTGCGCAACAACCGCCTGCAGCGCCAGCGCCCCGCCGACGCGTGCCACATCATCCGTGAACGCTGCGCCACCATCGCCGGGCTCGTCGAGGCCACCATGCCCCACGACCAGGGCTGGCAGTTCCTGGTGCTGGGCCGCAACCTCGAGCGCATCGACATGACCTCGCGCATCATCGAGTCGGCGCTGTTCATGCCGAACGAGGACGCCGCGTGGACCCTGTCGCTGAGGTCATGCTCGGCCTACCATGCGTTCAGGTTGACCCACCAGGGCGCCGAGGCACCCACTGATGCCGCGGAATTCCTGCTTCTCGACCGGCTGTTCCCACGCTCGGTGGTCTTCTGCCTCGACCAGTGCGAGCGGATCGTCAGCCGGCTCGAGCCGGGTGAGGCGATCTCGCAGTTGAACGACATCCTGCGGGTGCTGGGTGCGGCCAGGGCAGAACTTGAGTACCGGCCCCGCAAGCTCATCCTCGAAGGGGTGCGCACCCGCATGAAGTCGTTGCAGAAGACCTGCCTCGACGTCAACGATGCCGTCGCCAGTCGCTACTTCGACGGCTCCGAAGAACTCATCCGCCAGGCAGGAGCGCGCTGATGTTGCTGCGAATCACCCACCGCACCGGCTACCAGTACGAGGGTGGCGCCATGTCGAGCTTCAACGAGGCCCGCATGGCACCCCGGTCGACCCGCGACCAGCAGGTGCTGCACACCAAGCTCGACGTCTCGCCCACCGCGTGGAGCCTGAACTGGACCGACTACTGGGGCACCTCGGTCACCACCTTCGAGGTGCACGAGTTGCACCATGAGCTGTCGGTCACCACCTCGTCCACCGTCGACGTGCGCCGCACCCCCGTCGAGGGCATGGCCATCACCTGGACCGACATGCGCGACGCCGACGTCGTCGACCGTTTTGCTGAGTACCTCGAGCTGGCGCCGAGCGTGCGGCCGCCGGCCGACCTGTCGGCACGCGTGGACGACCTCATCGTCGCCACGTCGACGCCCGGCGAGGTCGCCCGCAGCATCGTCGAGCTGATCACCGCCGAGGTGCGTTACATGCCCGGCTCGACCGAGGTCAACACCCTGGCCGCCGACTCGTGGAATGCGCGCGCCGGTGTCTGCCAGGACATGGCGCACCTGGTGATCGGCTGTCTGCGCCACGCCGGCATCCCGGCCGCGTACGTGTCGGGGTACCTCATGCCACACCAGGACCCTGAGGTCGGCACCGCCTACATGGGCGAGTCGCATGCGTGGGTGCGCTACTGGGACGGGGAATGGGTCGATGTCGACCCGGCCAACGGCAGCCAGCCGGGCGACCGGCACATCGAGGTGGCCCGGGGGCGCGAATACGCCGATGTGGCACCGCTGCGTGGCCTGTTCACAGGATCGACGGACTCGACGATGTTCGTCGAGGTCGAGCTGACCCGCCTAGTCTGAGCCCCGCCTGGTCTGAGCGCCCGACGAGGCAGGGTGCGGCCCCTACTTGCTGTCAGGCACCTGCAGGTCGGAATGGACGATCTCTTCGATCGAGACGTCGCGGAACGTGAGCACCTTCGCTGACTTGACGAAGCGCGCGGGGCGGTACATGTCCCACACCCAGGCGTCGCCCATCGAGACCTCGTAGTACACGTCACCGCCCTCGGTGCGCACCTTGAGGTCGACCTGGTTGCACAGGTAGAACCTGCGCTCGGTCTCGACGGCATAGGTGAAGATGCTGACGACGTCCTTGTACTCGCGGTAGAGCTCCAGCTCCAGGCGCGATTCGTATGCCTCAAGGTCTTCGGTGCTCATGGTGAGAGACTCTAGCCGTTCGCGCGCGACTCGGCCCGCCGCACCAGCTCGAAGCGGCGGCGATGGATCGGGCAGGGCCCGTACTGGGCGAGTTTCGCCTGGTGTTCGGCGGTCACGTAACCCTTGTGCACCTCGAAATCGTAGTGCGGCCACTGCGCTGCCAGTTCGGTCATGATCCGGTCGCGGGTGACCTTGGCGATCACGCTGGCGGCCGCCACGCACGCCGCCACCCGGTCGCCCTTCCACATGGCCAGCCCCGGGGTCTGCAGTCCATCGACGCTGAAGCCGTCCGTGAGGACGAACCCGGGCGGGGTGTGCAGGCGGGCCACGGCACGACGCAGGGCCTGCAGGTCGGCCACGTGCATGCCGAGCCGGTCGCACTCGTCGGCTTCGATGCTGACCACCGCGACGTCGACGGCCTTGGCCATCACCTCGTCGTAGACCCGCTCACGCTGCCTGGCCGTCAGCAGCTTGGAGTCGTTCAACCCCTCGATGCGCCGCGCCGGCGTGTCGGCAAGGATCACCGCCGCCGCGACCAGTGGCCCGGCGCACGCCCCGCGCCCGGCCTCGTCGGCGCCTGCCACCGGCCCCAGCCCGGCCCGCACCAGCGCACGTTCATAGCCGTAGATGCCCTTGCCGGGGCGGATGGTCCGGTCGTCGGTCAGCACCCCACGCCCACAGGTTCGATGACGGGTTTCGCGGGTGCCGGAGCCGTGGGTACCGGCACGCTGTCGAAGACCGCCGGCCGTTTCAGCGTGCCGACCCGGTCGAGCGGGGCCACCCGCAACAGTGCGGGACCGACCACGTCGGACAGGGGCACGAAGGCACCCATGCCCTGCGGCTGGCCGTTGTTCGAGATGTCGCTGAGGTGGCAGCGCGAGTCGCGCGAGGCGTTGCGGTTGTCGCCCAGCACGAAGATGCGATCGGCCGGCACCACGACCTTGAACGGGATGGTGGCCGGGTCGGACCCCGGCCGCAGGTAGCTGGACTCGTCCATCGAGTAGCCGTTGATGGTCAGTCGGCCCTGGGCGTCGCAGCAGACGATGGTGTCGCCCGGCATGCCGATCACCCGCTTGAGCAGGTGGTTGGTCGAGGTGTCGGGCAGCACCCCGATGAACTGGGCAACCTTGCGCATCCCTGTGGGCGGTTCGGCCTGCATGTCGAGCCAGCCACCGGGGTCACGGAAGACGATGATGTCGCCCCGCTGGATGTCGACGAGCTTCACTGCGACCACGCGGTCGCCGACCAGCACCGTGTCCTCCATTGACGCCGACGGGATGACGAACACCTGCCCGATGAAGGCGCGCACACCTGCGGAGATGATCAGCGCCAGCACGACGATGATGACCAGTTCACGCAACCCGCGTGCGAGCCGACGGCCGGCGCTGACCGGTTCGGCGCGGTGTTGGGCGTCGTCCGCTGCCGGCGGGTCATCAGGGGTGGGCCCGGATCGGGGTGCGTCCTCGGGGGGCATGCCTTCGGCGGTCAACAGGACGGGTCCTTCCCAGCTTCAATGATCGGTGCGGGCGGGGCAGCCTGACCGGGGATGCCCTGGAACGGTACACCGCTCGCAGAGATGTCGGTGCGTCGCCAGGGCCACCCCACTCTATCGACGTGGTCGGTGATCCGGTGCCGCGGCACCAGCGCCTCGACACCGAGGGAGGCGAGGTAGCAGTGCGAACTGCCCACACTCGGGGTGTCAGTGCCGACGAAATACCGCTCACCCGGCACGACCACCCGGAAGGTCGTGTCCATGCCCCGGATCGGCACCTGCCGACCATTGACCAACAGGTTGCCCCCCTCGCAGCAGCGCACCTCGTCGCCGGGCAGGCCCACGATGCGCACGAGCATGGTCGAGTTCTGCGGGGGACGATCCAGGCGCACCCAGCGCAACAGCTTGGTCACGGCCCCCGGGTTGTCGGCGACGACGCCGCTCCAGCGGGAATCGGGGGCGATGACGACCACGTCGCCACGTTCCACGTCCGTGACCCCGGTGAGCCACAGTCTGGAGCCTTGAGGGATGGTCGGTTGCATCGCTGCGCTGGCCCGTGCGGGGTAGCCATTCACCGTTGCCAGCACGCCCACGAGCACCAGCGTCAGCAGCACCGCCCCCGCCGACTCGAACACGCCCCAACGGCGCCGCGCCCCAGGGCGTTTCGTCGTCGTCGGCTGTGCCATGCCGTCAGCCTAGCCCCGAGCGTGCACGGATCAGACCAACACGGGCACCCGTAGACGACACGAACCCCGGCCGGGGCCGGGGTTCGTGGGGTGTGCTGGGCAGCAGCTGCGCTCAGTTGGCGCGCTTCTCCTTGATCTTGGCGGCCTTGCCGCGCAGACCGCGCAGGTAGTACAGCTTGGCGCGGCGCACGTCACCGTGACGCTCGACCTCGATCTTCTCGATGATCGGCGAGTGCAGCGGGAAGGTGCGCTCGACGCCGGTGCCGAACGACACCTTGCGCACGACGAACGACTCACGGATGCCGCCACCGGTGCGGGCCAGCACGACGCCGGCGAACACCTGCACACGGGAGCGGTTGCCCTCGACGACGCGCACGTGAACCTTCACGGAGTCGCCGGGACGGAAGCTGGGGATGTCGTCGCGCAGCGAAGCGGCGTCAACGACGTCAAGAACGTGGTTCATGGTGGGTCCTCGTCAGTGCCACAGGTCACCTCGGGTCAATGCGGATTCCGTCCACGAACCCGAACGTTCCCCCTGTGGCAGGTGTCGGGTGGTGTGGCGGGTTGCGTCACACGCAACAGCGCACAATTTTGCCACACGGCATCGCCCCGGCGCCAATCCGGCGCCGGGGCGAGCTGGTGGGGTGCCACGGTCATTCGGCGAGCAGTGCCGCCAGGTCGGCGGCCTTCATGGGGAAGTCGCACATCTCGATCTCTGGGTTGGGCTCGGTCGCGCAGTTGTAGTCCATTCCCCGCACCTGCATGCCCACATACAGGATGCGGTTGCCGGACTTGATCAGCAGGGCGTCATTGAACCAGCCGTCATCTGTGCCGTTGATCAACATGCTCATCCAGTAGTAGGTGCCGACCGCGCTGTTCGGCAGCCCCGTCAGCGGGCGCGACGACCCACCCGGCCGCGAGAACTCATCACTGGTTTCATAGCGCTTGGCGCAGTTGGCCAGCTCGGCCGACAACTGGGCGTAGGCCGCGTCAGCATCGGCCGTGGTGGTGTAGCCACGCACGACGGCGAACTTGGTCGGGGTGTCGACCTCGGCCGAGACGTAGCCGTACTGCCGGACGAGCACCGTGGCGGGCTTGGCATCGGGGCCGGGGTCGCAGAAGCCGAGGGCCGCCTGGCCGAAGCCTTCATGCTGCTCGAACACCTTGCCGAGCTGGGGGTTGTTGCCGAACATCAGGTTGACCGGGGGCACGTTGTCCCAGGTGGGCTGCTGCGCGCCCGCCGGCACGGTGACCGTCGTCGCGGGCGCTGTCGTGATGGCCGAGCTCGTGACCGGCGCGGTGGGGCTCGGCTCACCCGTCGTGGTGGGCTGACTGGTCGTCGAGGGCACCGTGGTGATGTCCGGCGTGCTGGTCGAGTGCACCGGGGTGCCGGCGATGTCTGGACGAAGGCCGGTGTTGGGGCCGCCGCCGAACAGGGACACCGCCCCCACTGCGACGGCCACCACTGCGGCGACGCCCGAGCCGATGGCCACGCGGCGGTTGGTGCGTCGACGGTCGCCCAGTCGACGGATCTCGGTGGCGGGCAGCTTGTTCACGGACCGGGCCTCCTTCTCGAAGCTCTCAAACGGGTTGTTCTGGAAATCAGGCATGGCGCACCTCGGGAACGTCGATCAAGAAGGGGGCGAGCGCTGCTCGTCCACGGGACAGGCGGGCCTTGACGGTGCCCTGCGGGGCACCGATTTCGTGGGCAATCTCGGCGACGCTCATGTCGCACAGGTGGTGCAGCACGACCACCCGGCGCTGCTCGGGCGAGATCTGGGCCAGGGCGGCGTCGATGGCGACGCGGTCGGGGCCGGGTTCATAGGTCCTGATGGGCTCGACGGCACGGTCGGCGTCGCGCCGTGCCCGGCTGTTCCTGCGCCAGCGGCTGACCGACAGGCGGTAGGCCACGGTGCGCACCCAGGCCTCGGGCGACTGCGCCTTGTCGAGCTGGCGACGCTTGTCCCAGGCGCGGATGAAGGCCTCCTGGACGCAGTCCTGCGCTTCTGTGATGTTGCCGCACATGGCATAGATCTGCGCGACAAGCCGGTTGAACGACGTCTGGTAGAACTCGTCGAAGCTTGCCTCGTCCATGGCACCTCGCTTTCGGGTCCGGTCCGCTGGCACGCTGCCCGGCGGTTCATCATGTCTACGCCCGCGGGCACTGTCCCGGTTGCATGCGCTCGTGAAATCTTTGCGCACACACAACGACCCACAGACACAACGGTGCCCCGGGGCGAACCCCGGGGCACCGTCAGTGTGGCAGTTGCGTCAGCGCAACCCTCAGGCTTCTTCCTTGCCGTCACCCTTGAACAGCGACTTGATCAGGTCGCGGTTCAGCTGGCTGATCGACGAGAGCGGGATGCCCTTCGGGCAGACCTGGGCGCATTCGCCGATGTTGGTGCACGCGCCGAATCCTTCGTCATCGTGCTGGGCCACCATCGACTTCACACGGCTGTAACGCTCGGGCTGGCCCTGCGGCAGCATCGCCAGGTGGGTGATCTTCGCCGAGGTGAACAGCATGGCCGAACCGTTCGGGCATGCCGCCACACAGGCACCACAGCCGATGCACGTCGCGTTGTCGAACGCGACGTCGGCCTCACGCTTCGGGGCCGGGGTCGCGTGCGCGTCCGGCGCCGAACCCGTGTTCGCCGAGATGAACCCACCCGCCTGGATGATGCGGTCGAACGCACCGCGGTCGACGACGAGGTCCTTGATGACGGGGAAAGCGCCGGCCTTCCACGGCTCGATGTCGATGGTGGCACCATCGGCGAACGAGCGCATGTGCAGCTGGCAGGTGGTGGTGTGCTGGCCACCGTGGGCGATGCCGTTGATCACCACGCCACACGCACCACAGATGCCCTCGCGGCAGTCGTGGTCGAAGGCCACCGGCTCTTCGTTGCGTTCGGTGAGGTGCTCGTTGAGCATGTCGAGCATTTCGAGGAACGACATGTCCTCGCTGACGCCGTCAAGTGGGTAGCTGACCATCTTGCCGGCGGTCTTGGCGTTTGGCTGGCGCCAGATGCGCAGTGTGACCTTCACTTGTAACTCCGTTGCTTCAGCTCGATGGCCTTGTAGTTGAGGGGCTCCTTGTGCAGCACGGGCGTGTTGCCCTCGCCGGTCCATTCCCAGGCCGCGACGTAGAGGAACTGGTCGTCGTGACGCAGCGCCTCGCCCTCTTCGGTCTGCGACTCGCCGCGGAAGTGGCCACCACAGGACTCGCGACGATGCAGGGCGTCGATGCACATGAGCTCACCCAGTTCGAGGAAGTCGGCCACGCGACCGGCCCGCTCGAGTGCCTGGTTGAAGTCCTCGTTGACACCGGTGACCTTGACGTTGGTCCAGAACTCCTGCTTGAGCGCGCGGATCTTCTCGATCGCGGTCTTCAGGCCGTCCTCCCAACGCTCCATGCCGCAGTACTCCCACATGATGTTGCCGAGTTCCTTGTGGATGGAGTCGACACTGCGGGTGCCGTTGATCGACAGCATCTTGTCGATGCGTGCCTTGGACGACTCCAGCGCCTCGACCACCGCCGGATGCGAAGCGTCAAGCTTGTCGAACGGCGCGCCGGCCAGGTAGTCGTTGATGGTGTTCGGCAGCACGAAGTAGCCGTCGGCCAGGCCCTGCATCAGTGCCGAGGCACCCAGGCGGTTCGCGCCGTGGTCGCTGAAGTTGGCCTCACCCGCGACGTACAGGCCCGTGATCGAGGACTGCAGGTCGTAGTCAACCCACAGGCCACCCATGGTGTAGTGCACCGCCGGGTAGATGCGCATCGGGGTCTCGTACGGGTTCTCGCCGGTGATCTGCGCGTACATGTCGAACAGGTTGCCGTACTTCTTCTCGACAGCCTTGCGGCCCAGACGGCCGATGGCCTCGGCGAAGTCCAGGTAGACACCGCGGCGCCGCTGCTGCGGGTTGCCGTTGTGGTCGACCTCGTTGACCAGCGGTCCGACACCGCGACCCTCGTCGCACATGTACTTGGCCTGGCGTGACGCGATGTCACGGGGCACCAGGTTGCCGAACGACGGGTAGATGCGCTCCAGGTAGTAGTCGCGATCCTCTTCGGGGATCTGACGGGGGTCCTTGGCGCAGTCCTCGGCGTTCTTGGGCACCCAGATGCGGCCGTCATTGCGCAGCGACTCCGACATCAGGGTCAGCTTCGACTGGCCCTCACCGTGCACCGGGATGCAAGTCGGGTGGATCTGCGTATAGCAAGGGTTGCCGAAGTAGGCACCCTTGCGGTGTGCACGCCAGGCGGCGGTCACGTTGCAGCCCATGGCATTGGTCGACAGGAAGAAGACGTTGCCGTAGCCACCCGTGGCGAGCACGACGGCGTCGGCCGTGTGCGCCTCGATCTTGCCGGTGACCATGTCACGGGTGACGATGCCGCGGGCGCGGTCGTCCACCATGATCAGCTCGATCATCTCGTGGCGGGTATGCATCTTCACGGTGCCGGCAGCCACCTGGCGCTCGAGCGCCTGGTAGGCACCGATCAACAGCTGCTGGCCCGTCTGGCCGCGCGCATAGAACGTGCGCTGCACCTGCACACCACCGAACGAGCGGGTGTCGAGCAGGCCACCGTACTCGCGGGCGAAGGGCACGCCCTGGGCCACGCACTGGTCGATGATGTTGGCGCTGACCTCGGCCAGTCGGTAGACGTTGGTCTCGCGGGCGCGGTAGTCGCCGCCCTTGACGGTGTCGTAGAACAGCCGGTAGGTCGAGTCACCGTCATTGCGGTAGTTCTTGGCCGCGTTGATGCCACCCTGGGCAGCGATCGAGTGGGCGCGACGCGGGCTGTCCTGGTAGCAGAAGTTCAGCACGTTGTAGCCCGCCTCGCCCAGCGTGGCGGCGGCAGCGCCACCGGCCAGGCCGGTGCCCACCACGATGACGGTGAGCTTGCGACGGTTGGCGGGGTTGACCAGCTTGGCCGAGAAGACCCGGTTCTTCCAGATCTCGTCGATGGGCAGGTCGAGATTGGCCTTGGTGTCGGCGATCTCCTGGCCGACCTCCCAGTAGCCGCCCACAGTGGTCTCGTTGAGGGTGTCGGTCACGGGATGACTCCAATCAGGATCAGCACGGGCGGGATCATGAAGCCCACGAACAGCAGGACGGCGATGAACTGCGCCAGGCCGCGCAGCAGTCGACGGGCGCCCTTGCTGGTGTTGGCGCCGAGGGTGGCGAAGGCGCTGTAGAAGCCGTGCGAGATGTGCAGGCAGACAGCGACCATCGCGACCGCATAGGCCAGCACGACCCACCACTCGCCAAAGCCGGCCAGCACGCGGTCATAGGGGGCCAGGTTCGTGACGCCCTCGTCGTAGCCGAACCGCAGCACCTGGGCCGTGTACTGCAGGATGTGCATGATCACGAACAGGACGATGATGATGCCACCCCAGATCATGGTGCGAGCGGCATAGCTCGACTCCATGCGACGGACGGTGTTGTAGCGCTGGCCGCCAACGTTGGCGGAGTTGCGCGAGCGCAGGCGGAACGCCGAGACGAGGTGGAGGATGACCGCGGCCAGCAGGACGATCCGGAAGATCCACAGGAACAAGCCGTGCGGCAGGGCTGGGTAGCCCAGCGTCCGCAGCCAGTGCGAGTAGTCGTTGAACTCCAGACCATCGTCAGGCAGCAGCATCTTGAAGTTGCCGAACATGTGCGCAAGCAGGAACGCGACCAGGATCAGGCCCGTGATCGCCATGGTGGCCTTCATTGCCACCGTGGACCGCGTCGCTCGCTGATGATTAGTGAGTGTTGTTGCCACAGACGACACACTAGCCATCTGCTGCCCGAAGTGGCCCACCGGACCCGACGAAGTGGACAAGATACCGATCTCGAATCGATATCACAACATTCAGCTTGTGTTAATGGGGTCGAATTTGGGACGAATGTCACAGCCGGTGCGGTACTGGCCGTGACGGCAGCCCTGCTGGCTGCCACTGGCACTCACGAGCCGCAGCCGTGCTTGGCCACCGCCGGGGACTTGCAGAACGGACGGCCGAACCGGTAGTCCTGCGGCGCGAGTTCAGCCAGGGTCACGAGGGTGTAGCCCTCGGCCTGGAGCGCGTCGATGACCGCCGGCGCCGATGCCCGGCTGTTGGCGTGGATGTCGTGCATCAGCACGACGGCGCCGTTGCCACCCTGCGCGCGGATGTTGCGCAGGATCTCTGCCTGCGCGGCGTCCTGGGACTTGGTCGAGAACTTCCAGTCCAGCGTGTCGACGCTCCACAGCGCCACGGCCATGCCGTGCTTGCCCACGACTGCATCAGAGGCCTTGTTGTGCGCGCCGTAGGGTGGGCGCAGGAACAGCGGGTCCTGGCCGGTGAGCCTGCGCAGCGTCGTGGCGCTGCGGCTCACCTGGGCGTCGAGCTTCGCGCCCGACGTGGCGCTCATCTGGTGGTGCACCTGGTTGTGTGACGCGACCTGCATGCCCATGGCTGCCGTGGTGGTCACCACGTCGGGGTAGTTGTCGGCAGAGGTGCCCAGCACGAAGAATGTGGCCGGTACCTTGCGCTCGTTGAGCACCTTGAGCAGGTCGACCGTCTGGGGCACCGGCCCGTCGTCGTAAGTG
This sequence comes from Aestuariimicrobium sp. G57, assembly GCF_050110855.1. Lineage (NCBI taxonomy): Bacteria > Bacillati > Actinomycetota > Actinomycetes > Propionibacteriales > Propionibacteriaceae > Aestuariimicrobium > Aestuariimicrobium sp. G57. Next base: position 49,773 of record NZ_JBNINW010000005.1, read on the forward strand.
ATCGCCACGCACTTCTTGACCTCACAGTCGACGCCGAGCACCAACTGCGGACGCGCGTCGGTGACCGGGGTCGATGACGGGGTAGTTGACGGTGCAGGCGTCGTGGGCTCCGTCGACTTCTTCTTCCCGTGCTTGTGGTCCGGTGCCGGCGGCCGGCCCACCAGGGTCGGGTCGGGGTCAGCGAACTTCTGCGGCGCCGTGGCTGGTGTCGGGTAGCGCGAGGCGGCGCGCGCACGGGTACCGAACTCGGTCAGCATGGGCTGGGCCTCGTCCCCGGCGATGAGCACCGGGGTGAGTGCCAGGCCATCAATCGTCTGGAACTGCACCACCAGGTCGCCCGAGGCATTGAACGCGATCGCCGGGCCGTTGCCGTTGGGCCAGCTGGGCTCGGCCAGCTGGGCGAGCGCCGCGTCCTTCTGGTCGCCGCTCAGCGCGGCCACCGCCGCCGTGAGTGCCTGCCACTGGGCAGGGGCCACCAGCACGGGCGATGCCCACGGTGAGTTGGTGGTGGGGTCGTACCAGACGACAGCGGTGTGCCTGCCTGCGTCGCCGTCGGCGCACAGGGCGACACCGACCGCCTTGCCCGAGCTCGCCACCAGTTCGGGGGTCACTGTGAGGTTGCCGCCGCCTGCCCACGCGCGTTGCCGCAACACCTGGCCGCGGACGATGTCCAGGCCCATGGCCAGGCCCGGCAGTTCGTGGGTGACCAGCAGGCTGGTGACCGACAGGCCATCGACGTTCAGCTGGGCGCTCTGCGAGGCGAGCAGCTTGGGGTCCGGCCGGGCGAACACCGCATCAGGTGCGGGCGTCGGGGCCGCGCTGGTCGGCTGCGCGACGCTCGTCCCGGTCGGGCGCGGCGTGGTCGTACCGACCTTCGAACAGGCGGTCAGGCCGACGACCAGCACCAGTGCCGTGACCACCGCCCCGATTGAGCGAAAACGACGTGCGTGACGTGCACTGCGCATGTGCCACTTCTCCCATGGATCGCCTGGACGCTGCCAAAGATACGTCCGTTACGGGTCAGCGGTTGCATGCCCTTGCGGCGTGGGGTGTGGCTCAGTCCTGTCGGGGCAGCAGGTCGGGGCGACGCCTGCGGGTGAGTTCGAGTGCCTGTTGCCTGCGCCAGGAGGCGATCTGGGCATGGTGGCCGCTGAACAGCACCGGCGGCACCTCGAGACCGCGCCACAGCGGCGGTTTGGTGTAGACGGGGTATTCCAGCAACCCCTCGTTGCCCTCGGAATGTGATTCTTCCGACAGCGATTCGGGGTTGCCGATCACGCCGGGGATGAGCCGCACGATGGCCTCGACCATCGCCAGGGTGGCCACCTCTCCCCCGTTCAGCACGTAGTCGCCCAGGCTCAACTCGCGCACCTGCACCCGGGTGCGGGCGTGTTCGATGACGCGGCGGTCGATGCCCTCGTAGCGACCGCAGGCGAAGATGAGCCGCGACTTCTGCGACAGGTCCTGTGCGATGGGCTGGCTGAACCGGTGGCCGCTGGGCGTGGGCACGACGAGCACGGTGTCGTCGAGTGCGGTGTCGTCGCGGCCCCCGTCGCCGCGGTTGTCGTCGGGGTTGTCGTCGGACGACAGCAGCGCATCCAGCGCCTCGCCCCACGGTTCGGGCTTCATCACCATGCCTGCGCCGCCGCCATAGGGGGTGTCGTCGACGGTGTGGTGGCGGTCATGGGTCCAGTGGCGCAGGTCGTGCACGGCCACGTGCAGCAGTCCTGCGCTGATGGCCTTGCCCACCAGCGACAACTGCAGCGGGGCGAAGTAGTCGGGAAAGATCGAGACGACATCAATCCGCATCGCGGCGTCGCCAGTTCGCGGGTCGGCGCTCATTCCTGGCCCTCCGGCGTGGGGTCGACCACGTCTGCCTCGTCATCGAGCAGCCCTGGCACCGGCGCGATCTCGATGGTGCCGGCGCCCAGGTCAACGTGGGGCACGAGTTCGTGGACGAATGGCACGAGGCGTTCGGTGCCGTCGACATCGATCGCGAGCAGGTCCTGCGCGGGCAGGTGGATCACCTGGGCAACCACCCCCACCGGCGTGCCGTCAGCCAGCACGGCCTTGAGCCCCACCAGTTGCCGGTCGAAGTACTCGTCCTCGTCAGAGGGCAGTTCGTCGACTGGCACATCGCAGACGAGCACCCAGCCGCGGGCCCCCTCGACGGCCGTGCGGTCGGGCAGTTCGGCGAAGTTCACGACGAGGCGCCCCGAATGCCAGTACGAACGCGCGACGGTCAGTGTGCGGCGGGTTCCCTCGATGCGCACGGACGCCCCCGCCTCGAAGCGGCGGTCGGGTTCATCGGTGCGCGGCTCGACCAGCACGTCGCCTCGCAGGCCGTGGGCGCGGCCGATCACGCCCACGGTCACCTCGACCAGGTCGTTCTTCGCTGGCATGGGTTCCTCCTGGAATCAACGAAACACCCCGCCCGGTGGTGCCGAACGGGGTGCCTCGAGGGTGGTGTTGTCAGTTGCGGCCACCGCGGCGGTCGACATCGACGAAGTCGACGCGCACCTGCTCGCGGCCGGCGAGGGCACCGATGACGGTGCGCAGCGCCTGCGCGGTGCGACCCTGACGGCCGATGACCTTGCCGACGTCCTCGGGGTGAACGCGCACCTCGAGCATGCGTCCGCGGCGCAGGTCCTTGTCACGCACCCGTACGTCGTCGGGGTGCAGCACAATGCCACGCACCAGGTGCTCGAGTGCCTCGCCCAGCACGATCAGGCCTCGTCGGCCGGGGCCTCGGCGGCCTCGTCAGCGGCGGGGGCCTCGTCCGCAGCCTCGTCGGCAGCGGGTGCCTCGTCAGCGGCAGCCTCGGCCTTCTTGGTGGTGATGGCCGATGCCTTGGGGGCATCGTCCTCTTCGGCCAGGGCAGCGTTGAACAGGTCGAGCTTGTTCGGCTTCTCGGCCTGCTCGGTCACGCCCGACGGCGAGGTGTCGCCCGAGAACTTCTGCCAGTCGCCAGTGCGCTTGAGGATCGCCACGACGGCCTCGGTGGGCTGGGCGCCGACGCCGAGCCAGTACTGCACGCGCTCCGAGTCCACCCGGATGACCGAGGGGTCATTCTTCGGGTGGTAGATGCCGACCTCTTCGATCGCCTTGCCGTCGCGCTTGGCGCGCTCGTCGATGACGATGATGCGGTAGTGGGGCGAGCGAATCTTGCCGAGGCGCTTCAAACGAATCTTGGTTGCCACGTTTGTGGTATCTCCTGTTGGAATGTCCGGGAGTGCTCCCGGCACGAGCGGGTGGTGACTCGGGTCATGTGTGGGGCACATGCCGTTGGCACCGGATGAATCATCGCCCGGCACGGTGAGAGGGCATGCCAAGGCAGAAGACGCATCGTCCAGTGTGCCAGAAAACCTGCCCCGGATGCGAACCGACCGTTCAGGCGCGGCTGCCTGCCACGACCCGCCCACGCAGCACGACCAGCGCGGGCTGCTGCACCGCGGTGATGTCGTCGAGCGGGTTGGTGTCATAGACCACCAGGTCGGCGCTGGCGCCGGTCTCGAGTCCCGGGGCACCCAGCCAGGCGCGCGTCCGCCATGATGCGGCACCCAGGGCAAATGCGTTGTCGCCGATGGTCGCCAGGCGTTCGATCTCGTCGGGCAGGCTTCCGTGGACGACCACACTGCCCGCATCGGTGCCGGCATACATGGGCACGCCGGCCTCGCGGGCCTTGCGCAGCACGTCGAGACGCCCGGCGTGCAGGGCACGCATGTGGGCGCCATAGCGCGGGAACTTCGCCTCGCCGGCCGCCGCATAGGTCGGGAAGTTCTCGAGGTTGATCATGGTCGGCACGAGCGCGACCTGGCGGGCGGCCATCTGGTCGATGACGTCGTCGCTGATGCCGGTGCCGTGCTCGATGCAGTCGATGCCTGCGCCGACGAGTTCGGCGACCGACTGCTCGCCGAAGCAGTGCGCGGTGACGCGGGCGCCGAGTTCATGGACCCGTTCGATGGCCTGCCGCGCGATGTCGACCGGCCACAGGGGGGCCAGGTCGCCGAGGTCGCGGTCGATCCAGTCGCCGATCAGTTTGATCCAGCCATCGCCGCGGGCCACCTGCTTTTCGACGGTGGCGACCAGGTCGGAGGGGTCGATCTCGTCGGCGAAGTAGCGGATGTAGCGCTTCGGCCGGGCGATGTGCTGGCCGGCACGCACGATGCGGGGCAGGTCGGGGCGGTCATCGATCCAGTGGGTGTCGATCGGCGAGCCGGCGTCACGGATGAGTAGGGTGCCCCGGTCGCGGTCGGTGAGGGCCTGGGCCTCGGCCTCGTCCGGGGTGGCGGCGCCGGTCTCGACCAGGCCGATGTGGCAGTGCACGTCGACCAGGCCGGGCACGATCGCACCGCCCTCGCTGATGGTCAGCGCGCCGTCAACGGGTTCGTCGTGCAGCACTCCCCCGCTGATCCACAGGTCGCGCTCGTCGTCGTCGGGAAGGACGAGACCGCGCAGGTGCAGGGGCTGGTCAGTGCTCATGGGAATGATTCAACCGCTGGTCGGCTCAGCGTGGGCCCTTGTTCTGCTGGTTGAACATCTGCTGCAGCTGCGGGGGCAGCTCGAAGTTGGCCATGGCCTTCTGCATGTCGGCTTCGCTGGGCTGGTCGCCCAGGCCCAGGCCGAACGCGTTGGCCCCGTCGAGCGGTGCGGCTTCAACAGCGGGCTGGCCCTTGGCGGCCGCGGCGCGCTTGGCCGGGTTGCCCGACTGGCCCTTCTTGTTCTTGGCCGACTTCTTGGCCTGCTGCTTCTTGGGACGACCGCCGCCCATGCCCGGCATACCGGGCAGGCCACCGCCCATCATGCCGCCGGCCATCGACTGCATCATCTTGCGGGCCTCGACGAAGCGGGTCACGAGCTGGTTGACATCGCTGACCTGCACCCCAGCGCCGCGGGCGATGCGGGCACGGCGCGAGCCGTTGAGGATCGCCACGTCGGCACGCTCGGCCGGCGTCATCGAATAGATGATCGCCTCGATGTGGTCGATCTCCTTCTCATCAATGTTGGCGATCTGGTCCTTCATCTGGCCCATGCCCGGCAGCATGCCGAAGATCTTCGACAGCGGGCCCATCTTGCGCATCTGCTGCATCTGGGCCAGGAAGTCACCCAGGGTGAACTGGTTCTTGCCCGCCAGCAGCTTCTCGGCGGCGAGCTTCGACTGTTCCTGGTCGAACGTCTTCTCGGCCTGCTCGATGAGCGTGAGCATGTCGCCCATGCCCAGGATGCGGCTGGCCATGCGCTCGGGGTGGAAGACGTCGAAGTCCTTCAGGCCCTCGCCCGAGCTGGCGAACATGATGGGCTTGCCGACGACCTTGGCGATCGACAGCGCAGCGCCGCCGCGGGCGTCGCCATCAAGCTTGGTGAGAACGACGCCGTCAAAGCCGACGCCCTCCTGGAAAGCGATGGCGGTGTTGACGGCGTCCTGGCCGATCATCGCGTCGACGACGAACAGCACCTCGTCGGGGTTGACGGCGGCCTTGATGTCGGCGGCCTGGGCCATCAGCTCCTGGTCGATGCCGAGGCGCCCGGCGGTGTCGACGATGACCACGTCATAGAGCCGTTGGTGGGCCACCTGGATGGCTGACCGGGCCGTCTCGACGGGGTCGCCGACGCCGTTGCCGGGGAACGGTGCATGCACGTGCACACCGGCGCGCTGACCCACGACCTGTAGCTGGTTGACGGCATTGGGGCGCTGCAGGTCGGCGGCGACCAGCAGCGGGGAATGTCCCTCGGACTTCAGCCAGTGCGCCAGCTTGCCCGCCAGGGTGGTCTTGCCGGCACCCTGCAGGCCCGCGAGCATGATCACGGTCGGCGGGGTCTTGGCATAGCGGATGGTGCGGGTCTCACCGCCGAGGATCTCGATGAGTTCCTCGTTGACGATCTTGATGATCTGCTGCGACGGGTTCAGCGCCTGGGACAGTTCTGCACCCTGGCACCGGGCCCGCACCTTGGCGATGAACTCCTTGACGACACCGAGGTTGACGTCGGCCTCGAGCAGGGCGATGCGGATCTCGCGCATGGTCGCGTCGATGTCGGCATCGGTCAGCCGGGTCTTGCCACGCAGTCCCTTGAACGTGGCGGCAAGACGGTCCTGGAGTGTGTCGAACACTGGTCATCCTTCGGTCGGGGGCGCACCCATCGTCCAAGGATAGTGGGTGGGCGGACGTGGGCGGTCACGCCTGTGGATGGTGCCCGTCTGCTGCCCCCTCGTCCCGGGGCTGACGGCGTGCCCCCGCAGGGTGACGCCGCTCCCCCACAAATGCACCACGCACCCCTTCGGTGCACGACGCACCGCTTGGATCCGGCCCCACAGGGAGCGGCATGGCCCCAAAGGGTGCTGCGTGCCCTTGACGGGGAGCGACGTGCCCCCGAGGGGTGCGTGGCCCCGCCCGAAGGCCCAGCCACCGCCCGCCACGGCGCTATTCGCCCAGGATGCCCGCCACGAACCCCTCGGTCTCGAACGGCGCCAGGTCGTCCACGCCCTCGCCCAGGCCGATCAGCTTCACCGGCACCCCGAGCTCGCGCTGCACCTGCACCACGATGCCGCCCTTGGCCGAGCCGTCCAGTTTGGTCAGCACGATGCCGGTCACCTCGACGACCTCGCTGAAGATGCGCGCCTGGGTCAGCCCGTTCTGGCCGGTCGTCGCATCGAGCACGAGCAGCACCTCGGTCACGGGCGCCTTGCGCTCGATCACGCGCTTGACCTTGCCGAGTTCGTCCATCAGGCCCGTCTTGGTGTGCAGTCGTCCGGCGGTGTCAACAATCACGACGTCGACGCCCCGGTTGACGCCCTCTTCGACCGTCTGGAACGCCACCGACGCCGGGTCTGCCCCCTCAACGCCACGGATCGTGTCAACCCCGACCCGCTCACCCCAGGTCGTCAGCTGCTCGGCGGCCGCCGCCCGGAACGTGTCCGCGGCACCCAGCAGCACCGTCCTGCCCTCGGCCACCAGCACCCGGGCCAGCTTGCCCACGGTGGTCGTCTTGCCGGTGCCATTGACGCCGACGACCAGCACCACGGCCGGCAGCCCGTTCCCACCGGTCAGGTTGAGCTTGCGGTCGTGGTCGGGGTTGACCAGCTTCACCAGTTCGGTGCGCAGCACACCCTTCGCTGCGGTGGGGTCGCTGACGCCGTCGACGGCGAGTTCCTTGCGCAGGGTGGTCACCAGCTCGGTGGACGGCCCCACGCCAAGGTCCGAACTGATCAGTGTGGCCTCGAAGTCGTCCCAGGTGTCGGCGTCGATGCGGTCACTCGAGAGCAGTTCAGCCAGCCCGCGGGCCAGCGCATTGTTCGAGTTCGCCAGCCGCCGGCGCAGTCGTCCCAGTCGCGAGCTGGCCGATTCGGGCACGTCGAGCGCGGTGATCGTGGGTTCGGCGGTGGGCTCGGCGGTGACGGTGGGTTCCGCGGTGGTCGTTCCGGGGGTGGACGGCGCCTCGCCCTCGACCGGCAGCTGCGGGGTCTGGTCCGACGGCGGCAGCTCACGGCCGCGTCGTGCGACGACGAAGGCCACCGCCGTGGTGACCAGGATCAGCCCGAGGATGACCCAGAAGACAATGGCCCAGACGTTCGCAGGATCGAAAAGGTTCACGGGCTCATCCTAGGCAAAGCCGGTGATGAGCCCGAACACGCCCCACTCAGCGCTGGTCGCTGGTGGCGGGGTGGCGGCGTGCGGCGACCTGGCGCATCCGCTCGGTGCCCTTGTCGTACATCTGCACGAACTGCTCGGGCGCCTCGGCCTCGCCGTTCAGGTGTTTGCCGAGCACACCCAGGCGGTCGGCGACATCGGGGTTGCGGTCGCTCCATTTGCCCCGCATGCCCACGGCCACGACGGCGGTCACGAGCGCCGCGAGGGCGACGATGATGAGCATGGTGATGATGATGGCGGGCATGGGTTGGGCCTCCTCGGGCAATGGCTTCGGATTCGTACCCTTGCGGCCCCCATTATTCCACTCCCGCCCCGCACAGCCCCCGACACGCCGGGTGACAAGGGCAGCCGATCAGCCGATCAGCCGGCAGCCGACTCCCGCAGTCGCTGCGAGACCACCGTCGAGACGCCGTCGCCGCGCATCGTCACGCCATAGAGCGCGTCCGCGATCTCCATCGTCCGTTTCTGGTGGGTGATGACCAGCAGTTGCGAGCGTTCGCGCAGCTCTTCGTAGATGCCCAGCAATCGCCCCAGATTGGTGTCGTCCAACGCTGCCTCGACCTCGTCGAGGATGTAGAACGGGCTCGGCCTGGCCATGAACAGGCTCACCAGGAATGCCACCGCCACCAACGACCGTTCGCCGCCCGACAGCAGCGACAACCGCTTCACCTTCTTGCCGGCCGGGCGTGCCTCGACGTCAACGCCGGTCGTCAGCCACTCCCCCGGGTCGGTGAGCACCAGCCGTCCCTCACCACCCGGGAACAGCCGCGAGAAGACATGCGCGAACATCTGTTCCACGTCGGCGTAGGCCGCCGCGAACACCTCTTCGACGCGCCTGTCGACCTCGGCGATGATGTCGACCAGGTCTTTGCGGGTGCGCTTGAGGTCCTCGAGCTGTTCGGCCAGGAAGGCATGCCGCTCCTGCATCGCGTCGAACTCCTCGAGCGCGAGCGGGTTGACCCGTCCCAACACCTGCAGGTTCTTCTCGGCGGTGCGCAGCCGCTTGTCCTGCTGCTCGCGGACGAACGCCACCGGTTCGGGCTTCTCGTCATCGTCCTCGGCCACGGGGCGACCATCGGCATGCACCAGCACCGGCACCAGCTGGTCCGGCCCGTACTCACGCATCAGCACCTCGGGCGCAAGCCCCAGCTCGGTCATCGCCTTTTCCTGCAATTGCTCAATGCGCATGCGCTGCTCGATGCGGGCCATCTCGTCGCGGTGCGCGCCCTCGACGATCTTCTCGAGCTCGCGGGCGCTGTCCCGGGCCTCCTTGCGCGCCACCCCGAGTTCGGCCTCTGCCTCTTGGCGTGCCTGTTCTGCTGCGGCACGCTCGGACGACGCGATGGCGCGCGCGGCCTCGACCTGCCCCAGCAGCCACACGGCCGCGGTCTGCACCGCCCTGGCCGTCTCGGCCTCACGACGCAACTGCTCTGCCCGGGCGGCGGCCTTCTGCCGCTGGGCCCGCTCATGCGCCGCGGCCCGCAGCAGCGAATCGGCCTTGCCGGCCACCGCCTTCACCCGCTCCTCCGCGGTGCGCAGCGCCAGCCTGGCGTCCATCTCACGCTGGCGGGCCAGCCGCGCCTGCACCTGGCCCTCATCGCGTTCGGTGGGGTCGGGATCGGCCAGGTCGGTCTCGTCCGAGGCGCGCTGCAGCCGGGCCGCCAGTTCGTCCAGGGAGGCCTGGTCGTCGGTGCGCTTCTGCTGGGCCTGTTGGGCGGTCTGTTCCAGCCGTTCGGCCTCGGCCCGTGCCGACCGCGCCGTTTCGGACAGCTGGCCCAACCGCTCCGACAGCGCCGCCCATTCGGCATCCGAGGCGTGCAGCTTCGCCAGCGCCGCCTCTGCGCGCTGGTGGGCCTCATCGCGCGATGCCCCCAGCTGCGCCGACGTGAACCGGCAGCGTTCGAGCTCGTGGTCGGTCTGCTGCAGCTGCGCCCTGGCCTCGTCCACGGCGGCCTGCACCTCGATGAGGCTCGCCGACCCGCCGTTGCCGGCGCTGGCGAACCACTGTGAGAGCAGGTCGCCCTCGCGGGTGACGGCGGTGACCTCAGGCAGTGCGGCCACCAGGTCGGCCGCGGCGGTGAAGTCGTCGACCAATGCCACCTTGTGCAGCACCCGGGTCAGCGACCCGGACAGCCCGGCGTCGACATCGACCACGTCCAGCGCCCACACCGCCGACGCGGGCAGGGTCGGCCAGCCGTCACGCGTCGCGTCGGCCCCACCCAACAACAGCCCCGCGCGTCCAAGGTCTTCGTCACGCACATGCCCCACCGCGGCCAGCGCCGCATCGAGGTCGGCCACCGCCACCGCCTCAGCCGCGGACCCCAGCGCCGACGCCACGGCCGCCTGCCAGCCGTCGCGCACCGCGACCAACGCCGCGACCTGGCCGAGCAGGCCACCGACCTTGTCGCCCGCCGAGAGCAGCGCGGCGTTGGCGTCCTTGCGTTCGAGCCCCAGTGACAGCGCCTCGATGCGCGCCGCGAGCGAGGCCCGGGTCTGCGCGAGTTGCGACTGCTGCGAGGCCACCCCGGCCAGCTTCTCCTCGAACTGGACGACCTCTGCTGCGGCGGTCTCGTAGGCCTCGTCGAGGCCCTCTTCACCGGCATCGAAGCCGGCCATGCTCGACTCGACCCTGGTGAACTCGGCGGTGGCGGCATTGGCGCGGGCCAGGGCATCGTCACGACGCGCCGCCAGCCGTGCGGCCTCTTCGTCGGCGGCCTCGAGGCGTGAGCGCAGCGAGTTGACCTGGCCGTTCAACCGGGCGAGGCCCTCGCGCCGGTCGGCGATGGCCCGCAGGTGCGACGAATAGGCCTGCTCGGCGGCGGCCAGCCGGTTCTCGGCCTCGGCGCGCTGCTCTGACTGACTGGCCAACGCGTCGGCCTTGCGCGTGACGTCGTCGCCGAGCTGGGTTTCCTGTTCCCGCACCAGCTCGGCCTCGCGCTCGAGGGCCTCGGGGTCGCGGCCCTGCTGCCCGGTCGCGGGTTGTGCGTCGGCGTGGCGCATGCGTTCGGCGGCGATCGAGCGGGTCGTGCCGACCCGTTCGGCCAGCGCCGACAGCGCGTACCAGTTCTCCTGGGCGGCATCCAGGCGTGGACGAGCGTCTGCCACGAACTGCTCGGCCTCGTGTTCGCGGCGTCGGGCGGACTCAAGCGCAGCCTCGGCGCGGGCCTTCGCGGCGGCCTGGGCACGCTCATCGGCGAGGTCTGATTCGAGCGCGAGCACCGCCTGGGTCAGGTCGTCGGCCAGCAGCCGCGCCTTGGCGTCGCGCAGTTCGGCCTGGATGACCGCCGCCTTGCGGGCGACCTCGGCCTGGCGCCCCAGCGGTTTGAGCTGGCGGCGGATCTCGCTGATCAGGTCGTTGAGCCGGTCGAGGTTCGCCGCGGTCGACTCGAGCTTGCGCTGGGCCTTCTCTTTGCGCTTGCGGTGCTTCAGCACGCCGGCCGCCTCTTCGATGAAGCCGCGGCGGATCTCGGGGGTCGCCTGCAGGATCGTGTCGAGCTGCCCCTGGCCCACGATGACGTGCATCTCGCGGCCGATGCCCGAGTCGCTCAGCAGTTCCTGCACGTCGAGCAGTCGGGCCGGGTTGCCGTTGATCTGGTATTCGGAGCCGCCGGTGCGGAACATCGTCCGGCTGATGGTGACCTCGGTGTAGTCAATGGGCAGCGCGCCATCGGTGTTGTCGATGGTCAGCACGACCTCGGCGCGCCCCAGCGGGGCACGGCCAGACGTGCCGGCGAAGATGACGTCCTCCATCTTTCCGCCACGCAGGCTCTTGGCCCCCTGCTCGCCCATGACCCAGCTGAGCGCGTCGACGACGTTCGACTTGCCCGACCCGTTGGGGCCGACGATGCAGGTGACGCCGGGCTCGAAGCTCATCGTCGTGGCCGACGCGAACGACTTGAAGCCGCGCAGGGTCAGGGACTTCAGGTACACCGGGTTACTCCCGGGGGGCGGCGCCCGCAGACGCTGACGGACGGGTCGTGGGCTCCTGCGTGGTCGTCGTGCCCGGCTCCGAAGGATCAGCGCCGGTGTCGACCGACTTGCGGAACCGTGCCGAGCGGAAGGTCCACAGCTTGTTGACGACGAAGTTGATCGGCATCGTCACGGCGATCTGGACGAGGGTGGCCCAGTAGAGCTTCGTCCGGAACCCGTTGGCGTCGTCCAGCCAGGAAATCTTGCCGAGGTAGAGCGGCGAATCGACCTTGAGCAGCAGCGTCTGGATGCCGAGGCCGACCACCAGCGCCACCAGCCCCACACTCATGAAGGACGCCAACCCCTTGAGCCACGGCGTGTGGTGCGCGGTGCTCTTGAAGGTCCATGACCGGTTGAGCTGGTAGTTCCAGGTGTTCGCGACGACGAAGGCGGCGACGGCGATCACGTGGTACCAGTACACGCCGAAGGGGGTGCCCGGGATCGGGAACACCCGTTGCTGGTAGCTCGGCACCAGCCACTTCAGCACGATGGTGACCGCGAGGTTGACCAGGATGCCGGACCCGCCGACGACGCCGAACTGGATGAACTGGCGCAGGTGGCGACGGCTGCGCTGAAGGTTGGACTCACTCACAATAGGTCGACTCTAGTCGGGAGCGACCCGCGTGCGGGGTCACCGCGCCTGTTCGCCGCTGACGCGGGGACGGCGCTGGAACCTCGCGGGCTCCACGACTCGACGACGACGGCTTGACGAGCTTGGGGATGCGACCAAGGGTCCGTCCCTCCAACTGGTCCCGCCGCTTGCTTGTAACGACTGACCGGTTCATGACCCTTGACCGCCCCCACCAGAAAAATGTCAGTGGCGTTCACTATGGTGAGCGCATAGTTTCGGAACGAAGCAACAGTGCCGGAGGAGACGACATGCCCAAGGGGCTCTTCATTACGCTGCTGATAGCAGCCCCCATCATTCTCGGTGGAGCGACAGGCAACATCGTCGTCGCGATCGTCTCCATCGTGTTGGTACTGATCGCAAACCCGATCATCTGGAAGGTCCGCAAGGACCGCTACTTCAACTCTGAGCAGTTTCAGACGCTGCGTGCCCACGTCGCCTCGCTCGTGGCCGAGCACAACGACGTCGTCAACTACGTGGCCGAGATCCGCGGCCAGGGTGCGTTCGAGCTGGGTGCGTCCTCCACAGGACAGCACGCCCATCTGGCGACGTTTGAGAACACGTCGGCATGGAACAACCGCCGAGACCGCAACATGGCCGAGTATGCACCACACGTTCACAACGCGTCGCTTCAGGTCGTGCGCAATGCAAGCGTGGAGCCGATCAAGTACCTGATGAAGTACTTCGACATCAAGGCGAACAGGGAGACGCTGGCGGACGTGCAGCGGGTGGCCCAGGATGTCTCGCGTCTGGAGGAGGCCGTCACCAACCTGCAACGTCGCGAGGCGGAAATCGTCGCGATGATCAATCCGCCTGCGTTCATCCTCCATCGGTACGCGGACGAGTTCTGGGGTCTGGTGGGTGTGCACTTGTCCCCCATCACCGTGCCCTATCCCAACTACAAGTTCCAGTACACCTCGGCGGGCGGTAACAGTGGCCAGACCGTCAACATCAACCTGGACACGCAAACGCTCGACGCGCTCTCTGAGACGTTGGCAGAGAAGATTCGCTGGGCCAAGTCCGCCGCAGGGCAGCGCGCGCTCATGACAGCCCGACTTCGCGGCTGGGTCAAGGATCGTGACGGCCACGCCTGCTTGCAGTGTGGCGTGTCGGTGGCGGCCGAGCCTCACCTCTTGCTGGAAGTCGACCACATCATCCCTGTATCCAAGGGTGGTCTCAGCGTGCCCGAGAACCTTCAAACGCTCTGCTGGCGATGCAACCGCGCCAAGGGCGCTCGGATGCCCGCGAACTGACTATCACCAGGGCACCCATCCTCATCCAACCGTGGTAGCCTGAGATCACTACATCCCCCACGCCTCTCCAGGAAGCGCACTTGGGGGATTTTTTCTGCCCGCGCCAGGAGGACACGATGCCTCGATCACCACGGCCTCGAGGCTCGCTCGTCTTCAACAAGCCGCCGCTGAGTCTTGATGATCTCGTGGCACGCCTCGCCGGGCGAGGGCTCGACCTGCCCGACCGCGCCAGAGCCCGAAGGTACCTACGTCACATCGGCTACTACCGACTGTCCCCGTACACGATTCCCTTCCAGCAGTGCGGGTCCGATCACCAACTGCGCCCCGGCACGTCATTCGATGACATCCTCGACCTGTACGTGTTCGATCGTGCCCTGCGGCTCCTGGTGGTGGATGCCCTTGAGCGGATCGAAGTGGCGGTGCGGGCCGCCCTGACGGACCACATGGCGACGACCTACGACGATGCACACTGGTATCTGGCCGCCGCACACTTTCGCGACAGCGGCAGGCACGCGGGACTCCTGAAGATCGTCCGAGACACCTGCAACGAAAGGCTCCGCGGAGCCCCGGACGCGGGCGAGGACTTCCTGGTCCACCGCTCAGCGCTCGAGCACTACCTCACGACCTATGCCTCTCCCGAGCTACCGCCCAGCTGGCTCATGGCGGAAATGCTTACCATCGGACAACTCACAAGCGCCTACCGCAATCTGAACCTACGCGCCGACCGGACCGCCATCGCGAAGAGCGTTGGATTGACCGCACCGGTGCTCGAGTCATGGCTGACGACTTACGTCCGCGTACGCAACATCTGTGCCCACCACGGCCGGCTCTGGAACGTCGGCCTCGGCGTCTACCCGGCAATCCCGAGTTCGCCCTCGATCTCCTGGCTCGAGGGTGACGACGCATTGCCGGAGCGTTCGAAGCGGCAGCTGTATCCCGTACTGGTATCACTGCAGTCGATCCTTGACTCTGTCTCGCCTCGCAGCGGCTGGGCGAAACGGCTCCAGCGGCTGCTCAGCACCCGACCTGCGATGAATCTGCGCGGCATGGGCATCCCCTCGGCATGGGCTGATGACCCATTCTGGCGCCGACACCTGGACTGAGCGAAGGATCAGCCGCAGCGCTTCGAGCCACCGCTCTGGGCCGACTCGTTCATGCCTTCCGTGCGCGCGGCCGTGGCTGGCACCTCGGGCACCGGAACGAACTGCGGTTCATGAACGCCTCCCGCACCATCGCCTCGCCGCACCGCCCACACGGCAGGTCTTCCCGGCCGTAGGCCTGCAACTCCCGCGCGAAATACCCGGACTCACCGTTCACATGCACGTACAGGTCATCGAAGCTCGTGCCACCCACCTCGAGGGCCTCGCCCATCACGTCGTGGCCGTGCTGCAGCACGTCGAGCGCCTTCGCCCGGCTCAGTCGCGCACCCGGCACGTCATAGTGCAGCCGCGCGCGCCACAGCGTCTCGTCCGCATAGATGTTGCCGTAGCCGCTGACCACGGTCTGGTTGAGCAGCAGCCGCTTGATGCCCGCCTGGCTACGCCTGATGCGCGCCGCGACCCGGTCGGGGTCGTAGTCGTCCTCGAACGGGTCGGGGGCGATGTGGGCGACCTCGGACGGCAGCACGGCACCGCCTGGGCTGATCGTCAACCCGCCGAACATGCGCTGGTCGACGAAGCGCAGCTGGGTGCCATCGGACAAGTCGAACAGCACGCGGGTGCTGCGCAGCAGCTCATCGCCCGTGTGGTTGATGCGGAACTGCCCGCTCATGCCCAGGTGCGCCAGCATGGCGTCGCCGTCGTCGAACGCGAACCACAGGTACTTGCCGCGCCGGCGCGGCTCGGCGAACGCCCGTCCCGTGGTGTCGACAGCGAACCCGTCCGGGCCGGTGGCGTGGCTGCGCACCGGACGAGGGTGCAGCACCTGCGTGCGCATGATCGTCCGACCGGTGACGGCCGTGGCCAGACCACGCCGGACCGACTCGACCTCAGGAAGTTCAGGCATCAGTCGCGCACATCAATCGTGCAGCGCGCGGTAGCCGGCCTCGGCGGCCGCGGTCTCGGCATGCCGCTTGGACGAGCCCTCACCGGTGGCCAGGGGCTGGTCGCCGACCATCACGGTGGCGGTGAAGTGGCGCAGGTGGTCCGGCCCGGTCGCCTCGATCACGTACAGGGGCGCGGGGCGCCCGGCGGCGGCGAGCGCCTCTTGCAGCGAGGTCTTCCAGTCCAACCCGGGGCCGAGCGCTGCGGCCTGCTCGACGAGCGGCAGGAACAGGTGGCGCACAAACCGGGACGAGGCCTCCGCACCACCTGCGGACAGGTGGATGGCCCCGATGACAGCCTCCATGGTGTCGGCGAGGATCGAGACCTTTTCGGCGCCGCGGGTGTTGATCTCACCCTGGCCGAGCTTGAGCATGGTGCCCAGGTCGAGGCTGCGGGCGACGTCGGCGCAGCTGTGCGCGTTCACGACGGCGGCACGCATCTTGGCCAGTTGCCCCTCGGGCAGGTCGGGGTAGGCCACATAGAGGTGCTCGGTGATCACGATCTCGAGCACGGCATCACCCAGGAACTCCAGGCGCTCGTTGTGCGGGCCGTTGCCGTTCTCGTACGCCCAGGACCGGTGGGTGACGGCAAGCTCAACGAGCTGGGCGTCCGCAGGGACGCCCAGCTCGTCAAGCAGGGTATGAAGAGTGGTCAGCGCACTCAGGCGTCGAGCACCTGGCGGCGGTCAGCCTTGGGGCCGTACTGGCCGCAGGCCGGGCACGCGGTGTGCTGCAGGTGCTTCTGGCGGCAGGCGGGGTTGACGCACACGACGGTGTTCGCCAGGGTCGCCTTCCACTGCGAGCGGCGGTGACGGGTGTTGCTGCGGGACATCTTCCGCTTCGGGACGGCCACGATTATCTCCTCGGTGACGGGGTGTCAGTCAGTTGGTGCGCCCTGGTCCTCGGCCAGATCCAGGAGCTTGCCCCAGCGGGGGTCGATCCTGTCACCGTGACCGTGGTCAGGGTCGTCGTTCAGGTTGGCGCCACAGACTGGGCACAGACCCGCACAATCTTGCCTGCACAAGGGGGTGAACGGCAAATCGAGCACCACGGCGTCACGGATGAGCGGCTCCAGGTCGACCCGCTCGTCAATGACGAGGAAGGCGTCCTCTTCGGCGTCCTGGTCGTCGTAGAAGTACAGCTCCTGCAGGTCCAGGTCGAGGCCATCCTCGATCGGGCGCAGGCAGCGCGAGCACTCCCCCACCAGGTCCACCTCGGCCGTTCCCGAGACATACACCCCTTCAATCACCGATTCGAGCTTGATGTCGAGGGTGATGTCAGAGCCTTGTGGCACTCGGATCATCTCCAGTCCGAGGCCGTCAGGGGCAGGGGCGGTCCGGGTGACCTGCTTCATCGCCCCGGCACGACGACCCAGCTCATGCACCTCGAAGACGAGGGGCGAGCGGGCATCAATGCTGTGTTGCGACGAGTTCATGTTCCAGACCTTCTGCACCAACGGTTCAGGGGTGTTGATGACCGACGCACAAGTTTACGACGTCGACCCGGCTTCCCCAAATCGGCGCGTTGACTCACCTCAGATGCCCGCGTGGGTGGGCCAGGGCTCCACGACCGCCTCGCCAGGTGCGCGCCGACACCTTTGTGTACACCCCGACACCTGTACAGCGGTGTTAGCGTGCACCCAAGGGTGTCAACGGGCACCAAACTGAGCGCGAGACGACGTCATGACAACCGCGGTCTCCACGTCTTGCCCGGGCGCCTACTGTGCCCCCCGCAGTTCTGCCATGCGCGCCACGATCGCCTCGTTCACCACCGGCGTCAGGAACGTCGACACGTCCCCGCCGTAGTGGGCGATCTGGCGCATCATCGTCGACGACAGCGTGCCCAGCGTGGGGCTCGCCGGCAGGAAGATCGTCTCGACCTTGCCCGCGTGGCTGTTCATGTGCGCCATCTGCAGTTCGTAGTCGAAGTCCGAGGCGAACCTCAGCCCCTTCACGATCGCCGTCGCCCCCACCTCGTGGCAGAAGTTCACCAGCAGGTCGTCGATGATGCCGACGCTCACGCCCTCAAGGTCTGCCACCGACTGCCGCACCAGGTCGACCCGTTCGTCGACGCTGAAGATGTGCTTCTTGGTCGAGTTGCGCCCGACGGCGACCACGACCTCACCGAACAGGTCACGCGAGCGGGTGATCACATCGAGATGCCCCAGCGTGATCGGGTCGAACGATCCCGGGCAGACGACCTTCACAGCTCCTCCTGTCCTGCGGGGCTGCCCGCAGGGTTGTCGTGGGTGGCGTCGGCAGCATTGCCGTCCCCACCACCAGCCTCGCCGTCCGGCGCGAACCAGAACAGCGTGGTCTCACCGTATCGCCGTGACCACGACTCGGCGCCCGGCAGGTCGGGCGCGTCGCCGCGACCCGATCGTTCCAGGATGATCACGCCGTCGTCACGCACCCAGCCGTTCGCGACGATGTTGGCCAGTATCGGGTTGATCGACTCGACGGCCAGCCCATAGGGCGGGTCGAGCCAGACCACGTCATAGGCCGGGTCGGGGTTGCGCGCCGCCACCAGCGTCTCGGCCCGCGCTGCGCGGCTGGTCGCCGGCAGGCCCGTCGTGGCGATGTTGCGCCTGATCAGGTCGTGCGTGCGCCCGTCCTGTTCGACCAACAACACCGGACGCGCGCCGCGGCTGGCAGCCTCGAGCCCCACGGCGCCCGACCCCGCATACAGGTCCAGGAACGACAGCCCCGCCAACTGGTCGTCGGCAGCACGGTCGCCCGTGCCGTTCCAACTGGCCAGCACCGAGAAGAACGCCTCACGCACCCGGTCGGTGGTGGGCCGGGTGTTGGCCCCGGCGGGGGTCTCCAGACGGCGTCCACCGGCGCGTCCGGCCACAATCCTGCTCACGGGGACAGCGTAACAATCCGAGCATGTGAATCCTGTCACAAACCCCTTCCGCAAGCGTCACGGCGGTGTTTGAATGGGGACATGCACCACATTGAGACTGATACAGACCACCCCATCACCGAGCTCGAAGAAGACACGGCGTGGGGCTACCTCGACAGCTCCGAGGTCGGTCGCCTGGCCACCGCGCTGGGCGGACAGCCCGATGTCTTCCCCGTGAACTACGTCGTCGATGGCCAGTCGGTCGTCTTCCGCACCGCCGAGGGCACCAAACTGGCAGAGGTCGTGCTCAACCAGCGTGTCGCCTTCGAGGCTGACGGTTGGGACGAGAGCGCCGGCTGGAGCGTGGTGCTGCGCGGCAACGCCGAGCGCATCACCGACGCCGACGAACTGGCCCTGGCCGAGAAGATGCCGCTGCGCCCGTGGACCAACACGGTCAAGGCCCACTTCGTGCGCATCGTTCCCGACACCATCACCGGGCGGTACTTCCGCTTCGGCAGCTGACCTGACAGCTCAGGCCTTCTCGAGCCAGTCGCCCGCGGCGAGCAGTTCGGTCTGGGCGACCATGTCGGCCAGGTAGGGGTTGCGCCGCTCGGGGTCATCGGCCACGAGCCGCTCGGCAATGTCGCGGGCGATGCCGATGGTCTCGGCATGCTCGAGCACGCGCAGCAGTCTCAGCGTCGACCGGGTGCCCGCCTGGGCGCTGCCCAGGATGTTGCCCTCGCGGCGCGCCTCGAGGTCTGCATCAGCGAGGACGAAGCCGTCGCGGGTTGAGGCCACCGCCTTGAGCCGGTCCGCGGCCGCCTTGCCCGCCGGGGCATGCGAGACCAGCAGGCACAGTCCGGGGTGGGCGCCACGGCCGATGCGGCCGCGCAGCTGGTGCAGCTGCGAGACCCCGAACCGGTCGGCGTCCATCACGACCATCACCGACGCGTTCGGCACGTTGACGCCGACCTCGACGACCGTGGTCGCCACGACGACGTCGATGGACCCAGCCGCGAATGCCGTCATCACCTCGTCCTTGTCGGCGGCCGACATGCGGCCGTGCAACGGGGCCAGCCGCAGCCCGGCCAGCGGGCCGGTGGCGAGATGTTCGGCGAGGTCTTCGACCGTGACCGCCGGCGGCATGCCCTCGTCCGACTCGAACTCGGCCTCAGCGTCGGTCTGGCTGGTGCTGATGCGTGAGCAGACCACGAAGGCCTGCCGGCCCGCGTCCACCTCTTCACGCACGCGCTGCCAGGCCCGGTCGAGCCAGGCAGGGTTCGTGCTGGGGTTGACGATGGTCGTCTGCACCTCGGAACGCCCGGCAGGAACCTCGCGCAGCGTCGAGGTCTCCAGGTCGCCGAAGGCGGTCATCGCCACCGTGCGCGGGATCGGCGTCGCCGTCATGACGAGCGTGTGCGGGCGCAGTTCGGCCTTGTCATTCAGCGCAGAACGTTGCTCGACGCCGAAGCGGTGCTGCTCGTCGATGACGACCAGCCCCAGCGAGGCGAACTGCACCCGGTCGGCCAGCACGGCGTGGGTGCCGACGACGATGCCGGCCTCGCCACTGGCGGCCTTGAGCATGGCGGCCTTCTTCGCGCCGGCGTTCATCGAGCCCGTCAGCAGCACCACCTCGGTGGCCTGGTCGGGGGCGCCGAGGGTGCGTCCGCCGCCCAGGTCGCCCAACAGTTCGCGCAACGATTCCAGGTGCTGGGCGGCGAGCACTTCGGTGGGGGCGAGCAGCACCGCCTGGTGGCCAGAGTCGATCGCCCTCGCCATGGCCCGCAGCGCCACGACCGTCTTGCCCGAGCCGACCTCGCCCTGCAGCAGGCGCATCATCGGGTGGGGCCTGGCCAGGTCGTCGAACAGTTCTGCCGAGACCTGGTGCTGGCCCTCGGTCAGGGCGAAGGGCAGGCGGGCATCGAGGGCCGCCAGCAGGCCGTCGTCCCTGCCCTGCATCGCCCACGCGGCCGCATGGGCGGTGTCGGCGCGGCGATAGGCCATCGTCAGCTGCAGGGCCAGAGCCTCGTCGAAGCGCAGCCGTTCGAGCCCGTTGTCGACCCTTTGGCGGGTCTCGGGCAGGTGCACGTCGTGCCAGGCATCAACCATGCCGGGCAGGTCGAGTTCGTCGAGCACCCACTGCGGCATGGGGTCGGTCAGGTCACCGAGTTGTTCGAGGACGAACTGCACGGTGCCGCTGATGGTCCACGTCGGCAGGCTCTTGGACTGGGGGTAGAAGCCGATCAGGCCGGACCGGGAGACGGCCTCGACCATGTCCTGCATGTCCTCCTTGCCCGTGATGGCACCCTTGGGGCCGATCATCACGAACTTGGGGTGGGCCATCTGCGGGCGGCCGTTGAACTCCTTGACCTTGCCGACGAAGATTCCGGTGCGCCTGTCGTCCTCGGTGCCGAGCGCCTTGTTCCAGTAGGTCAACAGCTGGGCCTTGCCGAAGAAGGTGGCGTTCAGGAACCCGCGGCCGTCGGTCAGCACGACCTCGAGGCGACGCCGCGGTTCGGCGCCCACGATGTTGATCTTGTGCACCTGGGCGAGCACTGCTGCGTCCTCGCCCACTTCGAGGCTGGTCAGGTCGGAATCGCCGATGCCCGACAGGTAGCGGCGCGGCACGTGGCGCAGCAGGTCGCCCACGGTTTGCACCCTGATCCTCTCGAACCGCTTGGCCGAACGATCGCCGATGAACCGGTCCAGCGGGGTGTTCAGCTGGGTGAAGGTCTCGGTCTGCCATCGGTACGCCACCCCAGCAGGCTACCGGGTGGGTATGACACACGGAGCCCACCAGCAGGTGGGCTCCGTGTGAAGAGTCAGGCGAACTGCGCCAGCAGGGTCAGCGCGAGACCTTGCCGGCCTTGAGGCACGAGGTGCACACGTTGACACGCTTGGCGGTGCCGTTGATGGTGGCACGCACGCGCTGGATGTTCGGGTCCCAGCGACGGTTGGTCTTCTTCTTCGACCAGGGCACGTTGTGGCCGAAGCTCGGGCGCTTGGCGCAGACGTCGCACACGGCAGCCATGTGGGTCTCCTTGTGTTGGTCCGCGGTGATGCCGCGGCAAGCGGGTGTATGAAACGGGCTGGGCCGATGAACGGCCGCCCAGCAACCTGAAAAGAATAGCCGCAGGGGCCGGGGATCACCAAACCGGGGTGGTCGGAGGCCTGCCGTCAGCGTTTGCCTGCCCACGGGAACTTTGCACACCGGCGCCGCAGGGCAAAGTTCCCGCCGGGCGGCAAAGTTGCTGCTAGCCCCCGGAACCCTCCTCAGACCGTGATGACCACCGGCACGATCATCGGCCGTCGGCCATGCGTCTTCGACACCCACCGCCCCACGGTGCGCCGCACCACCTGCTGCAGCCGGTAGCCGTCGTCGGCGCCCTCGGCCACGGCGTTCAGCAACGCCCGGCGCACCTCGTCGGTGATGTCGTGGAAGTCGACCTCGCCGAAGCCGCGCCCGGTGATGTCAGGACCCGTGACGATGGTGCCGTCATGCAGGTTCACGGCCGCGACCACCGAGATGAAGCCCTCTTCGCCCAGGATCTTGCGGTCGGTCAGCTCACTCTCGCTGATGTCACCGACCGCCGAGCCGTCCACGAAGATGTAGCTGGCGTCGATCTTGCCGACGAGCTTGGCCTGACCCCTGGCGAGGTCGACCACTCCCCCGTCCTCGGTGATGATGACCCGCTCGGGCGCGATGCCGGTCTTGATCGCCAGCGCGCCGTTGGCCACCAGGTGACGCACCTCGCCATGCACCGGCATCACGTTGCGCGGCCGCAGGATGTTGTAGACGTAGAGCAGCTCGCCGGCCGAGGCGTGCCCCGAGACGTGCACCATCGCATTGCCCTTGTGGACGACGTTTGCGCCGAGTCTGGTCAGGCCGTTGATGACGCGCCCGACGGAGTTCTCATTGCCCGGGATCAACGATGACGCCAGCAGCACGGTGTCACCGGGGGCCAGCTTGATGACGGGGTGCTCGTGGTTGGCCATACGGGCCAGCGCCGACAGCGGCTCGCCCTGTGAACCGGTCGAGATGATCACGACCTGGTCGTCGCGGTAGTTGTCGATCTGCTTGAGGTCGATCAAGGTGTCCTCGGGCACGTGCAGGTAGCCCAGGTCGCGGGCCACACCCATGTTGCGCATCATCGACCGGCCGACGTAGACCACCTTGCGGCCATACTTCACCGCGGCATCCATCACCTGCTGCACGCGGTGCACGTGCGAGGCGAAGCACGCCACGACCAGCTTCTGGGTCGAGGTGGCGAACACCCGCTCCATGGACGGCGCGATGTCACGCTCGGCGGTGGTGAAGCCCGGCACCTCGGC
This sequence comes from Aestuariimicrobium sp. G57, assembly GCF_050110855.1. NCBI lineage: Bacteria > Bacillati > Actinomycetota > Actinomycetes > Propionibacteriales > Propionibacteriaceae > Aestuariimicrobium > Aestuariimicrobium sp. G57. The sequence continues at coordinate 72,486 of NZ_JBNINW010000005.1, forward strand.
ATTGGTCGAGTCGACCAGGAACAGGTCGACGCCCTCTGCGCCCAATCGCGCGAACGAACGCAGGTCGGTGATGCGGCCGTCGAGCGGCAGCTGGTCCATCTTGAAGTCGCCCGTGTGCAGCAACGTGCCGCCCTTGGTGCGCACGAACACGGCCAGGGCATCGGGGATCGAGTGGTTGACGGCGATGAATTCGCAGTCGAATGCGCCCGCCGTGATGCGCTGGCCCTCGGCCACCACGCGCAGGTCTGGATTGCGGATGCGGTGCTCACGCAACTTGCCCTCGAGCAGGGCCAGCGTCAGGCGCGAGCCGAAGACGGGGATGTCGGGGCGGCGGCGCAGCAGGTAGGGCACCGCACCAATGTGGTCCTCATGCCCATGGGTGAGCACCAGGCCCTGCACGTCGTCGAGTCGGTCGGTGATGGCATCCAGCCCCGGAAGGATCAGGTCGACACCGGGGTGGTCGTCCTCGGGGAACAGCACACCGCAGTCGATCAGCAGCAGTTGGCCGTTGATCTCAAGACTGGCCATGTTGCGCCCGACGTCGCCGAGCCCGCCGAGCGGGATCACCCGCAGCGTGTCGTCGGCGAGCTTTCGGGGGGTATGCAAAATAGTTGAAGCCACCCCACCACACTAGTGGGTGACGACGCGGGTGTGGCGCGTGCGCGGGCTGCCACTAGGCTCGGGGCCCATGAGCCATGACCGTCCGTTGACGCCGCAGCTGCCCAGCACGCCCCCCGGGCAGACGCCTGCCTCGGTGCGGTTGGCGATGCCGGTAGAGGCGCTGCAGATCGCCGAGATCCAGCGGCGGGCGTGGCTGGCCGACCCTGCCCAGAAGCCGTTCCTGGCCCAGGTCAGCCTCGACGAGATGGCCGAGGTCTGGCATGCCGCGATCGTGCGCCCGCCGCTCGCCCACTTTCGCGTGCTGGTCGCCACCGAACCGACCGGACGACCTGAGGCCACGGATGCCCCCGACCAGACGAGGCTCGCGCAGCGGGTGGTGGGCTTCGCGGCCATCGGGCCGTCCGACGACCCCGACGCCGGCCCCCGCGACGCCGAGGTGGCCGAGTTCATCATTGACGCCATGGGCCGCGACCGCGGGCACGGGTCACGGTTGATGAATGCCGTGGTCGACACGATGCGTGCCGACGGCTACCTGCGGGCGGTGTGGTGGCTGCGGACCACCGACGACGGCCTGCGCGGGTTCCTGGAGGGTGCGGGCTGGGCCCCGGACGGCGCACACCGGGAGTTGTCGACCGATGACGAGTCGGTGACGATCAAGCAGGTGCGCCTGCACAGTGATATTTCAGAGCACAGTGACATTTCAGAGCCGGGCGCGCACTGACTCAGCCAAGGTCTTTCAGCGGAACATTCGTGCCCGTCACCTGCAGGCTGATGCCTGCGTCGGTGACCTTGAGCTGCTGGTAGGTGATGTGCGGCAGTTCGGGCAGCACCAGCTGCTGGGTCGCCTTGGCGATCGTGTCGTTGATCAGCGCCGCCGGAATGCTCACCTGCGCCGCCCTGGCCTTCGGGTCCTGCAGCACGATGCGCCGCGTGCCGGCATCGATGACCGGCACTGCGGTGACCTGCACACCGATGTCGGCGCCGAAGATGCTGATGGTGCGGTCGACCTGAACGCTTCCGCCCTCGGCCGGCCTGATGTCGACGCCCGAGAGCGTGCGCAGTTCGTCCCACGACATCACGACGGTGGCGTCGAGGCCACCGATGACGGTCTTGTCGGGGTTGGTCGGGTCGGTGATGTTGGTGGCGGTGCCGTCGATGCTCTTGAAGGTGATCGTCTGTTTGTCGCGTGTGATGCGCGAGTCGGGGGCGGCGATGGTGATCTTGCCGAGCCGTCCGCGGGCGAGTGACCAGAGCGCCACGTCGTCGTGCAGCGTGGCGGTGGCGGTGGTGTTGAAGGCCTGCGAGAGCGCCCCGGCGACCCGTCCGTTGACCTCACGTCGGGCGATGACCTCGGCCGAGACGGCGACCACGGCCCCGATCAGCAGCAGCACCAGCAGGCCGATGAACACCACCAGCCCCCAGCGGTGGCGCGTGCGGGCGGGCTTGGCAGCCCTGGACGACAACACGGCGTCACGGTTGAGGTCGACCAGCGTCGCCTCGCCCTCGTCCGGCTCGTCGAACCCGGGGTCTGGCATGGTCACGTCGAGGTAGGGACGCGTGCCCGTCGCGGGGTCGTCGAACTCCTGGGTGGTGATGTCGTCGATGGGGATCTGTTCGGTGGCGTCCGGTTCGACGAAGGGGTTGCCCTCGTCGCGGGAGACCAGGAACCCCTCGCGACCGCGGTCGTGCTGTGTGTTCTGGCCGGGCACCGTGATCAGTCCAGGCCGAGGATCGGCTCGATGCCCAGCGTCAGCCCCGGCCGCTGCGGCACCGCCCGCACCGCGGTGACGACGCCGGGCATGAACGAGACGCGGTCGAACGAGTCGTGGCGGATGGTCAGCTGCTCACCCTGGGTGCCGAGCAGCACCTCCTGGTGGGCGACGAGCCCGGCGAGTCGGACGCTGTGCACGTGGACACCCTCGATGGTGGCTCCGCGGGCCCCGTCGACCTCGTGACGGGTGGCGTCGGGGACGGCACCAAGACCGGCATCGGCGCGGGCGGCGGCGACCTTCTGCGCGGTGGTGGTGGCGGTGCCCGAAGGGGCGTCGGCCTTGTTGGGGTGGTGCAGCTCGATGATCTCGACCGACTCATAGAAGGCGGCGGCGCGGCGGGCGAAGTCCATCATCAGCACGGCACCGACGGAGAAGTTCGGGGCGATGACCACCCCCACGTTCGGGTTGGCAGCGAGCCAGTCCTTGACCTGGGCGAGCCGCTCATCGGTGAAACCGGTGGTGCCGACCACGCAGTGGATGCCCTTGCCGATGGCCCATTCGAGGGTGTCCATGACGGCGTCGGGGTGGGTGAAGTCGATGATCACCTCGGCATCGGCTGCTGCCCCACGGTCGACACCCTCGTCGATTTCGGCGACCAGCTGCATGCCGGCGTTCTTCACCGCCCGGCACGACTCGGCGCCCATGCGCCCCTTGGCTCCGAACACTGCGACGCGGGTCATCCCGGGCCCCCTTCTGGCTGCGAAAGTGTGACGCCTCGAGGTTACCGGGTGGTCAGGGCAGTGGCCGGGTGGTCCCGCCCGGGGCGGGAGTATTCGATGAGCCGGTCAGCTGCCGGCGCTCGACCCAGTCGTCAAACCGTCGTCCGAGCGCTGGCCAGATCACAAACCGCATGGCCAGGCACACCGCCCACACCAGCCCGACAAAGCGCTCACCCGTGTCGTCATGATGACCGTCATCGCGGTCATCATCGGTATCGTCTCTCCCTGGCTTCGACTGACTGTCGGGTCCGAGCCCCATGGCTTGGCAGGGACCCAGAACGGGATTGGGCGGGTGTCCAGTGACTGGAGCGCGGCATTGTCGGGGTACGGTCTGCGCAACAACGTGGGCTGGTTGATGCTCGCATGTGTGCTGATCGGCGCAGCCGTTTTCGCGGCGCGCTTACGTCGCCAGCGCCGCCTCGGTGCTGCTATTGCCGCGCTGTGGACCGCAGCGCTCCTTGTTTTGCTCGGGATCTGCGGAGTTGTGCGAAACGTCGTGATCATCGCTCGCGCCAGCGAGGCCATCGGAAGCCCCCCTGAGGCTGCATTCGGATGGGGTCTCTGGTTTGTGCTCGCCAGCGCGTTGCTCTTAGCGGTGTCGGCCGCCATCACTGTGTCGGGGCATGCTCGGGCGGCAGACTGAACCATCAACGCAGCACCGAGCGTCATGGCTGCAACATGTCAGACTCCGCCGTGGCCCTCAGTGCAGGGCGGCCCGGACGAAGCTGATCGCGCAGCTGACTCACGATCTCTGGTGTGATGGGAGTGCCAGCACTCCCGAGAAGCAGCAATCGCTCCAGGGCGGCAGGCCACACCCACTTTTGCCCCGGGTTGGGCCACACGAACGCCGACAGGCCTGCGAGCCACAAGCCATCGAAACACCGCAGCGAGAACGCTCCGCGGCAGACGACACGCCCACCATACACCGAAATATATAATCAGATCACCCGCGCTCTGCCCAAGAGCTGCGTAAACGTGGCATTGGATGCTACTTGGACCACAAACTCCACAAACGCGACACCAGGGACACTGATGTCCCCCCATCAACCCAGCACAGCAATCAACTGCGCCAGACGGCCGCATTAGAAGCAAGCCTAGGGCATTCGGCACCGCCCTGACCGGATCCGCTGCGTCACTAACGCACAACTATGGACCATCACCCTCGATTAGTTGCGTGGCCTCGCGATCGGTTCCAAGCTGAACGAACGCGCGCACCACCATCACCCAGGCGCGCGGGCTGTGCACGCTCATGATGGGCGCCTCGGCGCTGCTGCCGATGTTCCTTGAACCGCTGGTCTCTGCCTGCCGGGCTGTTCCAACGTTCCTGCAGGCGGTCCCGAGGGTGCGGCGACGGGTTCGGGAGGAATTCTTACCCGATACCGGCGGCTTGATCCCGACCCACGAGCCCAGCACTGAGGTGATATCAGCAGGCTGCCTTGAAGCCGGTCTACAGGCTCCTAATGCCGACGACCCAGGAGCGCCGACAAACGACTTCTCGCCTTCACCGCCGGGGAAGACAACTCGAAAACGGTCCGAGATACTCGAAGACGCCTGGACGAAGTGCATCCCATTCCCAATGTTTCCGCCGATGCTGCGCCGAGTAATCCGCACCACCAACGCGAAGGCCGCCTCGTCGAAGGACAGATGACTGCAAAGTGGAAACAGCCCCGACGCAGCTCGCTATTGCATCGCCCCAAGCACCAACTCGGCAGTTGCGAACTCTTCCTCATCCAACTGCTCAAGAAGATCCGAAGAAGCCGACTCGAACACTTCCCGACCGCGCAACGCACACGCCATAGCAAAATACTCATCTGAATCAGATCCGGAATCCAAACGCAGCCGACGCACAAACGCCTTGAACAACTTCTTCCATCGATTTCGCAATTCCATCCGCTTGCCGCAGCTCAGGCTAGCGATATAGACTATGGGATCAGCCTCACCGATCACCGACCACCACAACTTCAGCGGTGCAACCACCTCCGCCCTGACCACGTCCTCGAAACCACGGCCCCACTTGACATCAATAGCCAAAGCCTCCACATCAGCCAATCGCTCACGACGGGTCATCCGAAACCTGGGCGGAACCCCCAGGCCCAACTCACGAGCCGCCTGATCAACAACCTGCTGAGCCAACAACACCAAAGCCCACGACTGCTCCGCCTCAGAACCCCACACTCCAAATACCACCTGAACCAGAACGAAGATCGACTCGTCATCGGCGTTCACATAATCACACGTCGCCGACGCAAACTCCGGTTCCAACGTCAAATCCACCGACATCATAAAGCGATATGGAGCAGGATTCCAGATCACCCAATCCGGTTCACCAGACTGCCTGCACAAGTCATCACAACGGCCATGCATCTGCATGATTGCAGGATGCTTCTTGTTCTCACAAGCACCACGATCCACCTCCACATAAAAGCTCGTACTTATCATGACATCCCCATCAACCCAGCACAGCAACCAACTGCGCCAGACGGCCGCATTGCCCCACAACCTAGAGCACCCACCCCCCACCCGACACCCCACAAACATCACGATCAGATAACAAACCGCTGCGGGCATCCCCGGCAAGTGCCCACCACCAGCCACCCGTAGCACCCGCACCCACGAAAACCCGACAGGACCAGAAACCCAGCACGCGCAGCCCCTACAGTTGCGCCATGCAGCATGCCACCGCCCCGGCTCCACCAACCGGCGCCTACGACGGGCAGGGGATGCCCAACGGGCAGGCCGGCGTCACTGGCGTGCTGGGCGCCACCGTGGTCGCCTCTGACCGGCACTACAGCTACGACCCGGCCGGACGACTCACCCGGGTGCAGGACTGGACCGGGAACCCCGTTGCTGGGGCTGCGGTGCCGTGCACGGTGCGGACCTACGGCTTCGACACCAACGGCAACCGCACCAGCCAGGGCAGCACCACCGCCGTCGACGGGACTTGTTCCACCCCTGCCCCGACGACGACCACCAGGGTCTATGACGTGGCTGATCGCCCGACCACCGGCGCCAACGGGCAGGGCAGCTACACTTATGACCAGTTCGGACGCCAAACCAGCCTCCCGGCCATCGACAGCCCGGAACCAGCGGGCGGGCCGGTCACACTGGGCTACCACGACAACGACAGCATCGCCTCGATCAACCAGGGCACCACCAGCATCAGCTTCACCCTCGACACGGCGCTGCGCCGCAAGACGCAAACCACCACCACCACGGCTGGTTCCACGACATTGGTGCGGCACTACACCGATGGTTCGGACAACTCGGCCTGGTCGGTGACCACCACCGGCGGACACACCTCGACCACCCGCTACACCGAACTGATCGGCGGTGACCTCGGGCTGAGCATCACCACCACCAGCACCGGCACCACCGCGCAATTGGCCGTCTCCGGGCCCCGCGGCGACATGGTCTCCGAAATCACCCTGCCCACTGACGCGACCACACCAGACACCGGCAGCACCACAACCGGGCTGGACTGGTGGCACGACTACGACGAATACGGACAACCCAAACACCCCACCACCCCCACCACCAGCGGCACCAGCGGGATCGGCTACGGCTGGCTCGGCACCAAACAACGCGCCACCACCACCATCGGCCTCACCCTCATGGGCGCACGCCTCTACAACCCCACCACCGCCACCTTCACCAGCCCCGACCCCATCCACGGCGGCAACGACACAACTTACGGCTACCCCAACGACCCCATCAACCACACCGACCTCAACGGACAGGAAAGCTCTACGAACAAGGCAATTCGCCACGCGGTCACCGTCAAGACCTGTCGCTCTTTCGGGTGGAGAGAATGCGCCCAAATTGTTGCCATCACCGCGCTGGCCGCCCGTCTCGTACCTGCGTCGTTCGGCGGTTCCTCCAACCAGAGCAATGCCGTCCGACACTTTGTATGGATGGGATTGCTCTATCTTGCTGTTGGAGCACGGGCTGCGTCTGCAATGGGCTGGGCACACGAATATAGTCTGGAGTCACGAGGGAGTCCCGCCGAGCGAGCCGATTCACGCCGTGATCGGTTGAATAATGCTCGCAGCCTGCAATACATGTCGCAGACGTTCCCCTATGGGCAAGGCACCTTGAAGTGGAACGTGCACCTGATCGCTCTCGTCCTGCGATCAATCGGCAGCAATCTCTATAATCACCACTATTTCGTGCGTCTATGATGAATGGACTACATGTGGCCACATGCCCCGGTTTTGCGAACCATCACCATTGCGTCCTTGTTTGCTGCCGGCGCCATTGTTGGCGGTTGCTCGGCCGAACTGCCAAGAAGTTGCTCGGATGCAGGGCAGCGCGAGGTGGGCATGGCTGCTCTCTGGGTGCAACATCAAGATGCAAGTTTCGTGGACCTCGGACCGATTTCGGACTGCGACTCAGGTGGCGAGTACATCTGGGTGTTTCGGAGCGCCAGGTCGCCCGCGGAGTTCATGGCGGAGCTTGATCCGGCCGTTTGCACGCTGGTGCACACTCGGCGAGCGACATGTCGACTCCCCTCGAATAGCATAGCTTTCAGGATCGTTGTGGATGCTCAATTCCCCGACGAACATGAATGGCACATCGAAGTGGCCCTGTCGGACGAATGACAGTCTCAACGACGTGATGGGCGCACGCCTCCTTACCTACAAACCATCATGAGAATGGCTGAAAACTTTCGGAGGCGGGACTTGGCTGCGAGCACGGGCGTCTCGTACCGATAGCAAAGACCGGCCACATGATTCACTCCCACCCTTTCCCACGCCTACTGACCAGTGCTCTCGCATCCTGGCTACTACTGATGTCATGGCCACTCGGGCTAAAGGATCGGCGCCACGGCGACCTGGCAGAAGTAGGTCCCGCCGCCTTGATGGCCGTCACCGAAGTGTTGATGTCCATACGCACATGGGTCCGCAAGGGTTGCCCTACGCCCAGGCCGATGGGGGCGCTGGGCAGCTACAGTCACTCTGTGCCAGCTTCGGGTGATCATTGACCTCACCGCCCAGATCGAAGCTTCAGGGTTGGTGGGCCCGCCGCATCCTGGCGGCGGAAGAGTCCGCTCCCCCGGGCGCTGAGGGGCCAGCGACGTGAGGGCACCCTCACCAGCGCAGCGCCGACCTCTCCAACCGCATGAGCGGTGTCTGCGCGCCCGCCAACGCCAGCCGTGGCGGCCTCGACAGCACCTGCCGGGCCACCTCGGTCGCTTCGTCGGGGGTCACCGCCATCAAGTCGTCGATCGCGTCGTCAACGCTGCGGTCATCACCCCGCAGCCCGGCGAGCCCCCAGTGCCCCATCAGGTTGGCGGGCTGGTCCAGGTGCAACAGCAACTGGCCCCGCACCTGCCGTTGCGCGGTCGCCAGCGAGGCCTCGTCCACGCCGCCGTCAAGCAGGTCATGGACGACGCCACGCACCTGTGTGAAGATCTTGCCGGTGCGGCCCGGCAGCGACTGCCACTCGATCAGCGCGGAGCCCGCGCCGTCCCAGCAGTTGTCGCCGGCGTCGATGGTGTAGGCCAGCGCGAGTTCTTCGCGCACCCGCTGGAACAGCAGCGAACTCATGCCACCGCCCAGCATGGTGAGCACCAGCGACAGGGCGTGCCTGCGCGGGTCGTGCCACCCGAATCCTGGCCAGACCAGCGCAGTGGTGGTTTGTTGCATGCCCCAGAACCGACTGGTCGGGGCACCCGGGACGACCTCGCGCACGCTTGCCGGCCCATTGCTGGGTGAATCGGCCACAGGTGCCCCGGGCCAGTCCACGGCCGCCAACTGCTCGGCCAGCTGGTCGTGGTCGACGTCACCCGCGGCGACCACCACGATGTTGTCGCCGCGGTAGTGCCGCCGCCAGAAACCCTCGATGTCGTCGCGGCCCAGCCCCCGGATCGAGGCCTCGGTGCCAATGACGCTGCGCCCCAGCGGCTGGTCACCGAACAGGGCCTGCTGCGCCAGGTCGGCGCACACGTCGACGGGGTCGTCGTCGTGCATGGCGATCTCGTCGAGCACGACCTGGGCCTCGCTCGCCACGTCGTCAGTGCGCAGCAGCGAGTCGGTGAGCATGTCGGCGATCACGGACGCTGCGCCGGGGGCGTCCTCGGGCAGCACCTGGGCGTGGAAGCAGGTGTGGTCGCGGGCGGTCCAGGCGTTGAGGTCTCCCCCGGCCTGTTCGACCTGCGCCGAGATCTGGCGCGCGTCGCGGCTGCGGGTGCCCTTGAACAGCAGGTGTTCGAGCATGTGCGAGCTGCCGTGCTCGTCCGCCGTTTCGTGGCGCGAACCGACGCCCACGAAGAACCCAAGGTTCGTCGAGCGGGCGCCGGGGATGAGTTGCGTCACCAGACGCACACCGCCCGGCAGCACGCTTCGACGTGGGTCGCTGGTCTGCCGGGCGGGGCGCTGGCCTGGGGCCGGGTTGGTCACTCTGCAGCGGGTGCCTCTGCAGCGGGAGCCCCAGCGGCGGCCGCATCGTCGGCGTTCTCGATGACGGGGGTCAGCGAGAGCTTGCCGCGGTCATCGATGTCGCTGATCTCGACCTGCAGCTTCTGGCCGACCGAGAGCACGTCCTCGACGTTCTCGACGCGCTTGCCGTCGTTGAGCTGCTTCAGCTTCGAGATGTGCAGCAGGCCGTCCTTGCCGGGCATCAGCGAGACGAACGCACCGAAGGTGGTGAGCTTCACCACGGTGCCGAGGTAACGCTCACCCTTCTCGGGCATCGTCGGGTTGGCGATGCCGTTGATGATGGCGCGGGCGGCCTCGGCGGCCTCGCCGCTGTCGGCACCGATGTAGATGGTGCCGTCGTCCTCGATGGTGATGTCGGCGCCGGTGTCGTCCTGGATCTGGTTGATCATCTTGCCCTTGGGGCCGATGACCTCGCCGATCTTGTCGACAGGGATCTTCACCGTGATGATCCGCGGTGCGTAGGGGCTCATCTCGTCGGGGGTGTCGATGGCCTCGGCCATCACCTCGAGCAGGGTATGGCGTGCGTCGCGGGCCTGCAGCATGGCCTTGGCCAGCTCATCGGCGGGGATGCCGTCGAGTTTGGTGTCGAGCTGCAGCGCGGTCACGAACTCCGAGGTGCCGGCGACCTTGAAGTCCATGTCGCCCAGCGCGTCCTCGGCACCCAGGATGTCGGTCAGCGCGACGTAGTGGGTCTTGCCGTCGATCGTCTCGCTCATCAGGCCCATGGCGATGCCGGCCACGGGGGCCTTCAGCGGCACACCGGCGTTGAGCAGCGACAGGGTCGAGGCGCACACCGAACCCATCGAGGTCGAGCCGTTCGACCCGAGGGCCTCGCTCACCTGGCGGATCGCGTAGGGGAACTCCTCGCGGCTGGGCAGCACCGGCACCAGCGCACGCTCGGCGAGCGCGCCGTGGCCGATCTCGCGGCGCTTGGGCGAACCCACGCGGCCGGTCTCACCGGTCGAATACGGCGGGAAATTGTAGTGGTGCATGTAGCGCTTGTGGTTCTCGGGCGCCAGGGTGTCGAGCTTCTGCTCGAGGCCCAGCATGTTCAGGGTCGAGACACCCAGGATCTGGGTCTCGCCACGCATGAACAGCGCCGAGCCGTGCACGCGGGGGATCACGCCGACCTCGGCCGACAGCGTGCGGATGTCGGCGACACCGCGGCCGTCGATGCGCACACCCTCGGTGAGGGTGCGGTGGCGCACGATCTTCTTGGTCAGGGCCTTGAAGGCACCGGAGATTTCACCCTCGCGGCCTTCGAACTTCTCGGCGAGCTGCTCGGCGACCTGCTTGCGCAGGGCGTGGGTGGCGTCGTCGCGGTCCTGCTTGCCCGGGATCTGCATGTCCTTGCTGAGCTGGTCGGCGGCGATGCGCTCGACCTCGGCGTAGACGTCGTCCTGGTACTCCTTGAAGACCGGGAAGTCGTAGGTCTCCTTGGGCAGCTTCGCGGCGAGCTCGACCTGCGCGTCGCACAGGGCCTTGATGAACGGCTTGGACGCTTCCAGGCCCTGGCCGACGACCTCTTCGGTGGGGGCCTGGGCACCGGCACGCACCTTCTCGAAGGTGGTCTCGGTCGACTCGGCCTCGACCATCATGATGGCGACATCACCGTCGGGCAGCACGCGACCGGCGACGACCATGTCGAAGACGGCGTCCTCGAGCTGGCTGACGGTCGGGAAGGCCACCCACTGGCCGTCGATCAGCGCGACGCGCACGCCGCCGATGGGGCCGCTGAACGGCAGGCCGGCGAGCTGGGTCGACATCGAGGCGGCGTTGATGGCCACGACGTCGTAGAGCACGTTGGGGTTCAGCGCCATGACGGTGACGACGACCTGCACCTCGTTGCGCAGTCCCTTGACGAACGAGGGACGCAGCGGCCGGTCGATCAGCCGGCAGGCCAGGATGGCGCCCTCGCTGGGACGACCCTCGCGGCGGAAGAACGAGCCAGGGATGCGGCCCGCGGCGTACATGCGCTCTTCGACGTCGACCGTCAACGGGAAGAAGTCGATCGAGTCACGCGGGGTCTTGGCGGCCGTGGTGGCCGAGAGCAGCATGGTGTCTTCATCGAGGTAGACGGCAGCGGAGCCGTCAGCCTGCTGGGCCAGCAGGCCCGACTCGAAGCGCACGACATGCTTGCCGAACTTGCCGTTGTCGAGAACGGCCTCACTGAACTGGATGTCGGATCCCTCCATGGGGGTTCCTCTCTGTGTGTGGGACCGGCCGGCCGCGTCGGGTGCGTGCAGGCGGGACGCCCTGCCCCACGATGCGCACATGCGGCGCGGGGGCGCGTCCCGGTGGCAGCCCGACGCTGCTGGCAGTGACTGTCTGCAGCCGGTCTTCGATCGAGGCCCGCAGGGTGGCGCGCGTGCTGCGCGGCAACCAGAAGGCCACTACCGAGGACCAGACCGAAACTCGGTCACTGGGTCCCGGGTGTACTGGTACGCCCGCCAGTCTAGCCGGGAACGCCTGAAATGGCAGGTCGGGCGGGTGTTCGGCATGCCGCGGGCCCGGGCCCGGCCCGCGACGCCCCGTCCCCCGGCGCCGCCTTCACCGGCCCGCCTTCCCCACCTAGCTGGCGGTAATCGACTTGGCTGGCGCTCTAGAGGCCAGCCAAGTCGATTACCGCCAGCTACGTGGGAGTTTCGGGGCCACGACAGCGCCCCACAGCGTCCCGAAACGGACGACACCTGCACCCTTATCGACAACACCGCCCCCTTCAATGACAACACCTGTTGTGGTCGGCTCGTGATGTGGACGATCTCATCCCCTTCAACGCTGCCGAGAGTTCAGCGCTCGGCTGGAACAACGACACCCTGCGCAACGCTGTCAGACGGGGTGAGGTGACCCGCCTGCGACGAGGCAGTTACCTGTTGGGCAGCACGGACGACGTCACCCGGCTGCACCTCGAGCGGATGAGGGCGACTGCTCCGCTGCTCGAGCCGACCACAGTCTTCTCCCATCTCTCGGCCGCCGTGCTGTGGGGCATCCCCCTGTGGAACATGGTGCCCGACGACCATGTGTGGGTGACCCTGTCCGGCTCGGGTCGTGGCCAGATCCGGGGGCCGGTGCACTCCCACAACTGCCCCTGGACTGATGACGAGGTCACGGTCATCGATGGCATGCCTGTGACAACCCCGGCCCGCACCGTGATCGACCTGGCCCGGCGCTGGGGCCCGGACGCCGGCATCGTCGCTGCAGACTGGGCGCTGGACCACGGCTTGGACAGGCGGGCACTGGAAGAGGTGCTGGCCGTCAACCGACGCCGTCCGGGCATGCGGGCAGCCCGCATGATCGTGCCGCTGGCGAGCCCACGCGCAGAGAGCGAGGCTGAATCAGTGTCGCGACTGCGCATGTACCAGCTCGGGATTCCGCAGCCGCAGGAGCAAGTGGTGATCCGTGACGAGAACGGCGTGTTCGTGGCACGCACCGACTTCGGCTGGCTCGACCTGGGCGTGCTCGGCGAGTGCGACGGGCGGGGTAAATACGACAAGCCGCGCGATGGAGCACGCCCCAGCGACACAGTGCTCGCGGAGAAGACCCGTGAACGGCGACTGCGCGAACTGGGCTGGGGCCTCGTCCGATGGATGCCACAGGAACTGGATCGACCACAAACCTTCGGCCGGATGCTGCGTCGGGCTCTCCGAATCACCACGTAGCTGGCGTTGTTCGACTTAGCTGGTCTCTAGAGCGCCAGCCAAGTCGAACAACGCCAGCTACGTGCGATTGAAGCCCGGCGGCTGAGGTTGCGCCCGCACACAACAAGAATGAACCGGCCCCGCGCATGCGGGGCCGGTCCGAAAGTCACTCAGCGAGTCAGGCTCACCGGCGCAGGCCGAGGCGGGCGATCAGCTCACGGTAGTGGTTGATGTCCTCCTGGGCCACGTAGTTGAGCAGGCGGCGACGCTGGCCGACCATCAGCATCAGGCCGCGACGCGAGTGGTGGTCGCCCTTGTGCTGCTTCAGGTGCTCGGTCAGGTGCGAGATGCGCTTGCTGAGCAGCGCGATCTGCACATCCGGGGAACCGGTGTCGCCGGGCTTGGTCGCGTACTCTTCGATGATCTGCTTCTTGGTCTCGGCATCCATGGATGTCCCCTTCTGTCGTTGCGCGGTGCCTGGACCGACTGGTCCGGCGCTCTCGATCCGCGGGCGTCGTTACGCCAAGGGACCACGATACCTCCGATCGTCCTGCAGCCACAAACGACGCCGCTAGACTGGGTCGCGTGCCTTGTCGGCACGTGCCCGAGGGCCGAATGAGGAGAAACCATGAGTGACATTGACGCCACAGTGCGTGCCGCCACGCAGGACGACCTCGCGACCATCCGCACCTTTCCCCATGGCGACGAGGTCGATGTCATCTTCGCGGCCACGCAGGTCGGCGAGGCCATCATCGCCGTCGTCGAGGCCGACAAGCAGGTCATCGCCTCGGCGGTGCTCGACCTGATCAGCCCGCTGCGTCCCGAGGTCAAGCGCATCTGGGTCACCGAGAAGTCGCGCCGCCGTGGTCTGGGCACGGCCATGACGATGTGGCTCGAGCAGCAGGCCCGCCAGCTCGGATTCGACGCCACCCAGATGGCGATCGACCCGCAGAACGAGAAGGCGATCCCGATGGCGATCGACCTCGGCTATTCCGCCACGGGCGACCACCTGTTCATCGACCAGCCCGACCCGTTCCAGGTCGAGGACCCCGAAGAGGCCAGCGACTTCTTCGCGATCTATCGCAAGTCACTCACGATGAGCTGAGGCCCAGCACTTCGCGGGTGCGTTCCACATCCGCGCCGATCTGGGCGATCAGCGATTCCAGGCCCTCGAACTTGACGTTGCCGCGCAGCCTTTCGACGAAGTCCACGTGCACCGTGCGCCCGTACAGGTTGAGGTCGTCCCGGTCGAGCACGTACGCCTCGACCACCACGTCGGGCACGTCGTCGAACGTTGGGTTCGTGCCCACCGAGATGGACGCCGGCATGCGCTCGGCCTCACCATCGACCGTCAGCCAGCCGGCGTAGACCCCGTCGCCTGGGGCGGCATGCCCGCGCTCGACCGGCAGGTTCGCCGTCGGGAAGCCCAGCTCTCGTCCCCGCTGGTGCCCCATGACCACCACCCCGGAATACCGGAACGGCCGCCCCAGGTGCACCGCGGCCTCGCTGACCTCACCGTGTGACAGCGCCTCGCGCACCAGCGTCGAGCACGTCGCGGCGTCGTGCACTTCACTGAGGTGCACCTCGTGCACCTGGAAGCGCCCCTCACCCAGCTCGCGCAGGGTCTCGACGGTGCCCGCCGCCTTCTTGCCGAATGTGAAGTTGGCGCCGACGCAGACCACCGCGGGGTGCAGCGGCATGAGCGTGCGGTCGACGAACTCGGCGGGGCTCCAGCCCATGACGTCGCGGGTGAACGGCAACACCCGCACCTCGGCGGCGCCGGCGGCCCGCAACAACTCGATGCGGTCGGGCAGGTTGGTCAGCAGCGGCGGCTCGGTGCCGGGCCTGATGATGCTCTGCGGGTGCGGCCAGAACGTCACCACCACCAGCGGCAGCCCCGGGGCCTGCGCCTGCGCCTCGGCGAGCAGGTTCACATGCCCCTGGTGGACGCCGTCGAAGTTGCCGATGACGACAATGCTCTGGCGAGGGGTCGGCTGGGGTGTGGTCGAATCTTGCTGCACGGTCGCTGATTCTAGAGCAGTACGGCCAGTGGCTTCGTCCAGCCGGGACGATCTGGGTCGGGCTCGTGCAGCGCGACCAGTTCTCCCCCGGGCTGGGCAGCCGTCGGGCCGATCAGGGCGGTCGGGTGGCCGGTGACCTGCAATGGCAGCGCGCGACCGTAGCCGACGTCGACGACCTGTTCGGCCGAGACCTCGACCCAGTCGAACGCGGTGCGCCCCACCTCGGCCATCGGCGTGACGTGCACAGGCTCGTCCGAGTCGAGGTTCGGGGGGTCGGCTGGCAGCTCGAAACCGCCGATGCGGGTGCGGCGCAGCATCGTCAGGTGCCCACCCACATCCTGCCCATCCACCACCAGCGCCGCACCAAGGTCGCGCGCCAGCGCCCGGATGTAGGTGCCCGACGAGCAATCGACGACCACGTCGAGGTCAAGGAAGTCCCCCACCATCCGACGACCGGTCACCTCGAACCGGGTCACCTCGACCGAACGGGCCTTCAACTCGACCTCGTGCCCAGCCCTGACAAGGGCATACGCCCGCTTGCCGTCCACCTTGATGGCCGAAACGCTGCTCGGCACCTGCTCGATGCGCCCCCGCAGCGGTGCCATGGCCGCTTCGATGGTCGCATCATCGAGGTGTGCCACCGGCACCACCGGCGACAACTCCCCCTCGGCATCGTCGGTGGTCGACGACTGCCCCAACCGAATCGTCGCGAGGTAGGTCTTGTCATGCCCCGCCAGGTGGCCCAGCAGCCGGGTGGCCCGGTTGACTCCGATGATCAGCAGGCCAGTGGCCATGGGGTCGAGTGTGCCGGCATGACCAATCTTGCGGGTGCCGAGCAGCCGACGCATGCGGCCGACGACCTGGTGTGACGTCCAGCCCTGGGGTTTGTCGACCAGGACGATGCCTGATTCGGTGGGGCTCACCAGCTCAGCGCCCGTCCTCGTCATCAGCCTCGTCCTCGTCATCACGCTTGTACGGGTCAGCCTCACCCGCATAGGACGCGTCGGCCGCCTGCGCCTGCAGTTCGGCATCGCGGCGGCGGGTCTGCGCCAACAGGTCCTCCATGGCGCGGGCGTTGTCCATGGTGGCGTCCAGCACGAACGCCAGCGTCGGCGCGAACCGCAACCCGAGCCGTTTGCCGACGGTCGAGCGCAGCAGCCCGCTGGCCGAGGCGAGCGCCGCCGCGGTGGCGGCACGGTCCTCTTCGGACCCCATGACGGTGTAGAAGATGGTGGCATCACGCGAGTCGCCGGTCAGGCGCACGTCGGTGATGGTGATGAACCCCAGGCGGGGGTCCTTGATGCGCCGCTCGAGGGTCTCGGCGACGACGACCTTGATCTGGTCGGCCAGCTTGGCGACGCGGGGGTTCGAGCTCATGGCTTCCTCCAGAAAATGTGCGTATCGGTGTTGCGGTGGACAGGCGTGGGGCGGGGTTGTCGCCCCGCCCCACAGCCTGTCCGGTTCACATCAGTCGCGCGGCTTCTCGACCATCTCGTAGGTCTCGATCTCGTCGCCGACCTGGATGTCGCCGAAGTGGTCGAGCGTCAAACCACACTCGTAGCCCTCGCGCACCTCGGTGACGTCGTCCTTCTCGCGGCGCAGCGACGCGATGCTGGTCTCTTTGAGCACGACGCCGTCGCGCAGCAGGCGAGCCTTGGCATTGCGCCGCAGCAGGCCCGACGTGACCATACAGCCGGCGATGTTGCCGAACTTGGACGAGCGGAAGACCTCGCGGATCTCGGCACGACCCATCTGCTTCTCTTCGTAGATCGGCTTGAGCATGCCCTTGAGCGCCGCCTCGATCTCGTCGATCGCCGAGTAGATGACCGAGTAGTAGCGGATGTCGACGTTCTCGCGGTCGGCCATCTGGTTGGCGTGGGCCGTGGGGCGCACGTTGAAGCCGATGATCACCGCCTTGGACGCCGCAGCCAGCGATACGTTGGCCTCGGTGATGGCGCCGACGCCGCGGTCGATGACGCGCAGCGACACCTCGTCGCCGACATCGATCTTCGACAGCGCATCTTCGAGGGCTTCGACCGAACCGGCGCCGTCGCCCTTGAGGATGAGCAGCAGCTCCTGGGTCTCGCCCTTCTCGAGCTGTTCGAACAGCTGGTCGAGGGTCTTGCGACGCGAACCGGCGGCCTGGGCCGCGGCACGCATGCGTGCCTCACGCTTGTCAGCGATTTGGCGGGCCTTGCGGTCGTCCTCGACAACCAGGAAGTTGTCGCCGGCGCCGGGAACGCTCGTCAGGCCCAACACCTGCACGGGCATCGACGGCGGGGCCTCGTCCACGTTCTCGCCAAGGTCGTTGATCAGCGCACGCACACGACCGTGTGCCGAGCCGGCCACGATCGAGTCGCCGATGCGCAACGTACCGCGCTGCACCAGGGCGGTGGCCACGGGGCCACGACCCTTGTCGAGGTGCGCCTCGATCGCCACACCCTGGGCGGGCATGTTCGGGTTGGCGCGCAGGTCGAGTGCCGCGTCGGCGGTCAGCACGACCGCCTCGAGCAGTTCGTCCATGCCCTCACCGGTCAGTGCCGAGACGTTGACGAACATGGTGTCGCCGCCGTATTCCTCGGGCACCAGGCCGAATTCGGTCAGCTGGCCACGCACCTTGTCAGGATCGGCGGTCGGCTTGTCGATCTTGTTCACCGCCACCACGACGGGTACGTCAGCGGCCTTGGCGTGGTTGAACGCCTCGATCGTCTGCGGCATCACACCGTCGTCGGCAGCAACCACCAGCACGGCGATGTCGGTCGACTTCGCACCACGGGCACGCATCTGGGTGAACGCCTCGTGGCCGGGGGTGTCGATGAAGGTGATCTTGCGTTCGACCTCGTCGACAACGGTCTCGACCTGGTAGGCGCCGATGGCCTGGGTGATGCCACCCGCCTCTTTGCCGGCCACGTTGGCCGAACGCAGGTAGTCGAGCAGCTTGGTCTTGCCGTGGTCGACGTGGCCCATGACAGTCACGACCGGCGGACGTGCCTCGAGGTCCTCTTCGCCGCCCTCGTCCTCACCGAACTCCAGGTCGAAGCTCTCGAGCAGTTCGCGGTCCTCGTCCTCGGGCGAGACGACCTCGATGCTGTAGTTCAGCTCGGCGCCCAGCACCTGCAGGGTCTCGTCCGAGACCGACTGCGTGGCCGTGACCATCTCACCGAGGTTGAACAACACCTGCACCAACGATGCGGGCTCGACGCCGATCTTCTCAGCGAGGTCGGTCAGTGAAGCTCCGCGGCGCAGGCGAACGGTAGAACCGTCGCCCTGGCGCACGCGCACGCCGCCAATCAGCGGCGCCTCCATCTGGTCGAATTCCTGCCTGCGCTGCTTCTTGGACTTGCGTCCACGGCGACCCCCGGCACCTCCGCGACCGAAGGCACCCTGGGTGCCACCACGACCGCCACGGCCACCGCGACCGGCGCCACCCGCAGGTGCGCCGCCACCGGGACCGCCGGCGAAACCGCCGCCGCCACCGCCGGGGCCACCACGACCGGGTGCGCCACCGGGGCCACCACGTCGGGGGCCACCACGGCCACCGCCGGCCCCGCGCTGCTGCGCCGGGGCAAGGGCAGACGACTGCTGCTTGGGCATCATCGCCGGGTTGGGGCGGGGCATGCCCGACGTTCCACCCGGACGAGGCATGCGCTGGCCGTCACCGGCCGGTGCACCGGCCCCACCGGGACGCGGGCCCGGACGGGCGCCGTCGCGGGCACCGGGACGGGGACCGCCCTGGCCTGCGCCACCCTCGGGGCGGGGACGACGCACGCCCATGCCCTGCGAGCTGGCGAAGGGGTTGTTGCCGGGGCGCGGGGCACCCTGCTGACGGGAACGCCCGCCACCGGGCTGCTGGGTCGGCAGACCGCCCGAACCACCGGGACGGGGGCCGGGGCGGGCACCGGGACGGGGCGCCTGGCCCTCACCGGACGGGCGGCCGGCGGCCTGGCCCGGTCGGGGTGCGGACTGGCCGGGACGCGGGGCACCCTGGCCGGGGCGCGGGGCACCCTGCCCGGGACGCGGCGCGGCGGCTGCGGGGCGGGCGGGCGCGTCGTCCGCACGTGCCGCCTCGGTGCGCGGCACCTCGGTGTTCTCGGCACCGGCGATCTTGGGGGTCGTCGCCGCGGGACGCGGCGCGGCGGGACGGGCACCCGGACGGGGTGCACCGGGGCGGGGTGCGGTCTGCTGACCGGCACCTGCCGCCGCAGGCTTGGGGGCGTCGGCAGACTTGGCCGACGGGGTCGCTGAGCCACCCTTTGCCTCGCCCTCGACGGCATCCTTCAGCCGACGGACGACGGGGGCTTCAACGGTGGAGGAAGCCGAGCGGACGAACTCGCCCATACCCTTCAGCTTCTCCAGGACATCCTTGCTTTCGAGTCCGAGCTCCTTTGCGAGCTCGTAGACACGGACCTTGGCCACTACTCTCCTTCAGGTCCGGTCGTTGACTCACCGGACCAGTTAGTTGTTGTTGCTGCTCATTGCTGGGTACTCATCGAGTGGTCATGAGCGTCAGCCCACCTTCTGGTTTCGCCACCGACGGTTGTTCACCGTGGTGGCGATTGCTTCACACCACACGCCGACCACACCGCGCAGGGCACGGTGGGCACGCAACATGGGGTGTCCGGACAAGCACCGGGCACACGAGGGCCCGATGCATCGCTCAGTTTAGCGCGATTGGGGCGGCAGAAGCCACTCGGATACCTGCCCGCCCAGGCCGGAGGTGTCAGCAGCGTGCCGGAAGCTCCTGGCGAAGCCGCCGCGTTTGACTGCCGCCTCGAGGCACTCGGGGCTCGGGTGCAGCCACGCGCCCCGTCCCGGCCGGGCCTGACGGGGGTCGGGGACGACGCGACTGCCCTCGAGCACGAACCGCACCAGGTCGCCCGCCGGCGCGGTCAACCGGCAGCCGACGCAGGTGCGTACAGGTGCGTTCACGCGGCCGGGTTCATTCGGCCTGGTCGTCGGCGGCGGGCTCGGTGTCGGGACGGATGTCGATGCGCCAGCCCGTCAACCGCGCGGCCAGACGCGCATTCTGCCCCTCGCGGCCGATCGCCAACGACAGCTGGTAGTCGGGCACGACCACCCGGGCGGCACGGGCGGCACGGTCGACGACCGTGACGCTGCTGACCTTGGCGGGTGACAGTGCCTGGGCGACGAACTCGGCCGGATCCTCCGACCAGTCGATGATGTCGATCTTTTCTTCGTTCAGCTCGTGCATCACCGCGCGCACCCGCTGGCCCATCGGGCCGATGCAGGCACCCTTGGCCGAGACATCGGCCCGCTTCGAGATCACCGCGATCTTGGTGCGGTGGCCGGCCTCGCGCGCGATCTCCTTGATCTCGACGACGCCCTGTTCGATCTCGGGAACCTCGAGTGCGAAAAGCTTCTTGACCAGGTTCGGGTGGGTGCGCGAGACGGTGACCTGGGGGCCCTTGAGCTCTTTGCGCACCGCGACGACATAGACTTTGATCCGCTTGCCGTGGCTGTAGTCCTCGCCCGGCACCTGCTCGGCCGCGGGCAGGAACGCCTCGATCTCGCCGAGGTCGACGCGCACCACGCGGGGGTCACGGTCCTGCTGGATGACACCGGTGACGATGTCGCCCTCGACGGCCTGGAACCTGCCGTACTTCTGGTCGTCCTCAGCCTCACGCAGCCGCTGGAAGATCACCTGGCGGGCGGTTGCGGCCGCGACCCGGCCGAAGTCGGCGGGCGTGTCGTCGTACCAGCTGACGATCTCGCCCTCGTCATCGCGCTCAGGTGCCATCACCCGCACGCGGCCGGTCTTGCGGTCGAGCTCGACACGCGCACCGGGGATGTGGTGCTCGGTCTTGTCGTACGCGTTGAGCATCGCGTCCTCGATGGCCCGGATCAGGTAATCAAGGGGAATCTCCTTGTCACGCTCGATCGCGCGCAGTGCAGACAGGTCGATGTCCATCGTTCAGTTCTCCTCGTCGTCCGAATCGTCGCCCGAATCGTCGCCCGAATCGTCGGTCGAATCGTCGCCCTCCACCTCGTCGTCCAGTTCGGGGTCGAACGGCCGGTTCAGCTCCACCTGCACCACGGCCTTGCGCACGTCGGCCAGGGCAATCTCACGGGTCTCTGGCGCAGGGTGCTTGACCTGCTTGGTGGGTTCGGGCGTGAACTCGACGGTCACAGCCTCGTCGGTGGACGAGAGGATGCGCGCGGTCAAAGAACCACCGTCGGCCAGGGACAGCTTGACCAGGCGCCCGCGGTTGCGGCGGTAGTGCTTGGGCTCGGTCAGTGGGGCGCTGGTGCCGCGGCTGGAAACCTCGAGGGTGTAGGGGGCATCACCGGTGGCGGTGGACTCGTCCAGGGCCTCGGAAATCGCGCGCGTCGCCGTGGCGATGTCATCGAGCAGCGGGCCGCGTCCCTTGGGGCCTTCGCCATCAACGGTGATGCGCAGCACACTGCGACGGCCGGCGGGAACGACCTGCAGGTGGTCGAGTTCGAGTCCGCGGGAGTCGAGCAACGGTTCGAGCAAGGCTTTGAGGGCAGCTTCATTCATCACGTTCAGGTCCCTTCTTCGGTTGTAGGTCTGGTTGTTCTGCAGTTGTGTGGTCCCCCATCCTAGCCCGGTCGGTAGGCTCAGCCGCGACCGAATGACGCAGACAACAGGGGCCCACATGCACGCCAACCCGCCCACCCGCATGGGACGACGCCTGCTGCTGTCTGCGGTCGCACTCGGTGCGACCGGGGCACTGGCCGGGTGCGGACGGTTCATCGACCCCGTGGTGCACGGCACGAACTCGATCACCCCGCCGCCGGCACCGCGCCCGGACCCCGAAGTGGTGGCAGCGGTGGCAGAACTGGGCGAACACCTGGCGCTGGTCACCTCGACCGCTGTTGCGGCCCAGCCGTGGGCGGCCGGGGTGGCCGCGATGTTGAACGCCCACCTCGAGGTGCTGCGCTCCCGCGACCCGCTGTCGGGCATGGCCACCCCGGAACCCTGGATCACCCCGGGGCCGGCGACCCTTCCGGCGGCGACCGGCGGTCCACAGGCCGAGGTCAGCGCCAGCGCCGCGAAACTGGCTGACGCCCATGCCGCCCGCGCTGACCAGGCGAGCACGCCGGCCGAGGTCTTGTTGTGGGGGTCACTGTCGCTGGCGACGCGGCTCAATGCCGGGCCCGGTCCCGCGGCCGTCGCTGGGGCACTCCCCCGCCCGGTGATGTTCGCCAGCCAGGCGGATGCCCGCAATGTGGTGCTGGGGCACCTGCATGCCCTGGCGCAGCTGCTCGAGATGGGCGTGGGTCGCCTGACGGGCCAAGCACGTGCCGCCCACGAGACCAGACTCACCCAGGTGCGGGCGCTGGTGGTGGGCGAACAGTCGATGATCCGGCAGCTGGGCGGTGACCCGGTGGCGCCGCTGCCGGGCTATTCATACCCCGGTCCGGTCGGCACCGACGCCCAACTCGGTGCGACCTGGGCCCTGGTGGAACGGCAGGTGTTCACCGCCTGGGGACCGGTGGTCGCCACAGCCGCCGCGAATGCTCGTCCGGGGGTGCTGGGGCTGATGCTCACCCAGGGTGCGGCGGTCAGGGCACGTGGGCTGGGCACCGCGTACTTTCCGGGCTGGGGCGCCTGAGGGGCTGCCGCGGGGTTCAGACGAACAGTTGCACCGTGTCCCAGCCCAGGCGCACCACCAGGATCGCGATGACGACCAGGAACACCCGGCGCACGAAGGCGCTGCCATGCTTGACCGCCATGGTCGCCCCCACGAAGCCGCCGGTCAGGTTGGCTGCAGCCATCGCGAGCCCCACCTGCCAGAAGATGTCGTGGCGCAGCACGGCGATGGCGGCGATGTTGGTGGTGAGGTTGGCCAGTTTGGCCATGGCCGAGGCCTGCAGGAACCCGTAGCCGAGCAGCGCCACCAGGCCGATGACGAAGAAGCTGCCGGTGCCGGGGCCCAGGAACCCGTCATAGACGCCGATCACCAGCCCGATGGCAGCCAGGATCGCCACCAGCTTCGGCCCGGTGTGGCGCACCTGATGCTGCAGCCCGAGCTGGGGTTTGCGCACGGTGTACAGGCCCACCCCGACCAGCGCCACCAGCACCACCGGGGTGAACGCCTCGCGTGGCATCAGGCTGACCAGCCGTGCCCCGATGGTTGACCCGATGTAGGCGGCGATGACAAGGGGTAACGCGTACCACCACCGCACCTGCACCTTGCGCACATAGGTGGCGGTGGCGACCAGCGTGCCGGCAAACGACGAGATCTTGTTGGTGCCGCTGATGGTCGGCACCGAGTGCTCGGGCAGGGCGATCAGCAGCGAGGGCAGCTGGATCAGCCCACCGCCGCCCACCACCGCGTCGACCCAGCCCGCGACCAGCGCCGCGAGCACCAGGAACGCGAGGGTGGTCCAGGCGATGTCCATCAGCGACCGATCTCGCGCAACACCTCACCCACGCCGTCGGCCAGCGCCACCGTGCGCGCCATGCCGGTGCGCCGGTCCCTGATCTCGATGTTGCCGTCTGCCAGCCCTCGTCCCACCACGATGCTCGTGGGGATGCCGAGCACCTCGGCATCGGCGAACTTCACCCCCGGCGAGGCCGTCCGGTCGTCAAGCAGCACGCTGACGTCGGCGACGTCGAGATCGTCGGCCAGTTGGGCGGCGGCAGCGGCGATCTCGTCGCCCTTGCCCGTGGCCAGCACCATCACGTCGAATGGGGCGACTTCGCGGGGCCAGCTCAGGCCCTTCTCATCACAGGTGCCCTCGGCAATGGCAGCGACCGCACGCGAGACACCCACACCGTAGGAGCCCATGGTGACGGTGACGAGCTTGCCGTTCTGGTCGAGCACCTTCAGGCCGAGCGCCTCGGCGTACTTGCGGCCGAGCTGAAAGATGTGGCCCATCTCGATGCCACGCGACAGGCTCATCGGCCCCGAGCCGTCGGGCGCGGGGTCACCCTCGCGCACCTCGGCGACGTCGATGGTGCCGTCGGCGCTGAAGTCACGACCGACGACCAGGTCATAGACGTGCTTGCCGGGCTCATTGGCGCCGGTGATCCAGCGGGTGCCAGCAACCACGCGGGGGTCGAGCAGGTAGCGCACCTTGGTGGTGCCCTCTTCACCGAGCACGGGCTGGGCCGAGCCGTCACCGCCCAGCGTCACGGGGCCGATGTAGCCCTTGACGAGCAGCGGGTTGGCGGCAAAGTCCTCGTCGGTGAACGGGGTCGCCTCAGCCGGCGCCACGGCCACCTCGAGGCGCTTGGGGTCGACCTCACGGTCGCCGGGCAGCCCGACCACCAGGGGTTCGGTGGTGCCGTCCAGGTGGCGCAGCATGAACAGCACGTTCTTGAGGGTGTCGGCCCCGGTCCATGGACGATCAGCGCGCGGCAGGTCGCGGTTGCTGAGCTCGACGAGGGCATCGATGGTGGCCGCATCCGGGGTGCCCTCGACATGGGCGTCGGGCTGGCCCTCGATGGGCAGCGGCTCGGGGGCGGGGGTGACCACGGCCTCGACGTTGGCGGCATAGCCGCCCGGCGAGCGGACGAAGGTGTCCTCACCGTTCTCGGCGACGGCCAGGAACTCCTCGGACGCCGAGCCGCCCATCGCACCGGCGTCGGCCTGGACGATGGCGTAGTCGAAACCGAGGCGGTCGAAAATGCGGATGTAGGCCTCACGGTGGGCCTGGTAGCTGGCCTCGAGCCCGGCATCGTCGATGTCGAAGCTGTAGGAGTCCTTCATGATGAACTCACGCCCACGCAGCAGCCCCGCGCGGGGGCGGGCCTCGTCGCGGTACTTGGTCTGGATCTGGTAGAGGCTCAGCGGCAGGTCCTTGTACGAGCGGTACAGGTCTTTGACCAGCAGCGTGAACATCTCTTCATGCGTGGGCCCGAGCAGCAGGTCATTGCCCTTGCGGTCGGCCAGCGTGAACAGGTTGTCGCCGTACTCGGTCCAGCGGTTGGTCTGCTCATAGGGCTCACGCGGCAGCAGTGCCGGGAAGTGCACCTCTTGCGCACCGATCCGGTTCATCTCTTCGCGGACG
Source organism: Aestuariimicrobium sp. G57 (assembly GCF_050110855.1). Classification (NCBI taxonomy): domain Bacteria; kingdom Bacillati; phylum Actinomycetota; class Actinomycetes; order Propionibacteriales; family Propionibacteriaceae; genus Aestuariimicrobium; species Aestuariimicrobium sp. G57. The sequence goes on from NZ_JBNINW010000005.1 coordinate 97,696, forward strand.
ATCGCCTCGACCTTCTGCAGCACCGAAAGGCCCAGTGGCAGCCACGAATAGATGCCGGGAGCCGCACGGCGGATGTAGCCGGCGCGCACCAGCCAGCGGTGGCTGGGCACCTCGGCGTCCGCAGGGTCTTCGCGCAGGGTGCGCACGAACAGGGACGACATCCGCGTGATCACGAGGTGGGCCTTTCCAACAGTCAAGGGTCAATCGGTCGACGGTGTGCACGCGTCAGGGCGCAGCACATACCTGTGGCATGTTATCCCCCCGAACCCGGCTGCCCCGCGCCATCAGTCCAGGCAGAACTCGTTGCCCTCGGGGTCGAGCATGATGATGATGTCCTGGTCGAAGGCTTCGAAGCCCGGCCCGTCCGCGGGCCAGGGGTCGCGGCGGGTGGCGCCCAACCCACGCAGGCGCTCACATTCGGCCTCGAGTGCGGCGGTGCGGGCCTCGTCCGTGAGCCCGGGAGCGATGCGGACGTCGAGGTGCAGCCGGTTCTTGACCGTCTTGGGTTCGGGCACCCGCTGGAAGAACAGCCGGGGCCCGACTCCGGTCGGGTCGCTGCAGGCGCTGCGGGCGTTCCACAACACCTCGGGCACCCCTCGCGCGCCAAGGAAGTCGGGCCAGGACTCGAACCCGGGCGGCGGCGGGTCGACCTGGTAGCCCAGCGCCTCGGCCCAGAACCGGGCGAGCCGGTCGGGGTCGGCGCAGTCGAAGGTGACCTGGACTGTCTTGACGTCTGTCATGCGACTAGTACAGCACCGTCGCGTATTCCCCGATGGTGCGGAAACCGACTGCTTCATAGAGCCTGCGCGCCCTGGTGTTGAAGTCATTCACGTACAGCGACTGCCACGGGAACGTGGGTCGGACGAGGTCGACCACCGCCGCCATCGCCGGTTTCGAGACGCCCTGGCCGCGCAGCTCTTCGGCGAGCCACACCCCCTGGATCTGGCAGTAGGGGCCGAACGCCGCCCCGACGTCGGCCTTGAACAGCACCCGGTCGTCCTCGATGATGCCGAAGGCCCGCTGCCGCCTGATCAGGTCGACCACATAGCGCCGGTACGAGCCGCTCGGCTCGACCGGAGAAGTGCCCACCTCTTCGGTGTACATGGCCACCGCGGCCTCGTAGTAGGCGTCGACGTGGCGCATCGTGACCACCTCGACGCGGGGGTCGCCGGCGATCAGCGGCGCACCGTCGATCAGCATCAGGGGCTGGTGTGCCCGAATCTCGCGTGATCGGCGCCAACTGCCCCCCTGCCTGATCAGTGCCTCCCACATCAGCCGCACTTCGTCAGCCCTGCCCATGATCGACGACGAGGCACGGATGCCCCCGAGCCGGTGCGCGAACTGTTCGGCGATCTCGGCGTTGACCCCGACCGGCACGATGTTCGACCCGGCGTGGCACAACGCCACCAACTCGCCGTCGACCTCGTAGCCGTACACGTCGCAGCCAAGCCGCAACCTGTCGAGCCCATGGGCCGACACCCGGGCCAGCACGAACAGGTTCTCGATGGGGTTGGCCGTGAGCAGGCCCATGGCCTGTTCCATGTCGCTGCCCCCAAGCACCCGAACCCGGGTGCGCACCTCAGCCGACCCTGACGTCTGGACTGCCCACTTCGGGCATCTCGGCGGCCAGGCGGTTGGCCTCGGCGATCAGGGTGTCGACGATCTCGGATTCGGGCACCGTCTTGATGACCTCGCCCTTGACGAAGATCTGGCCCTTGCCGTTGCCACTGGCGACACCCAGGTCGGCCTCACGGGCCTCGCCGGGGCCGTTCACGACACAGCCCATGACGGCCACCCGCAGCGGCACGGTCATGCCCTCGAGGCCCTTGGTCACCTGTTCGGCGAGGGTGTAGACATCGACTTGGGCTCGTCCACAGCTGGGGCACGAGACAATCTCGAGGTGCCGCGGGCGCAGGTTCAGCGATTCGAGGATCTTGATGCCGACCTTGACCTCTTCGACGGGCGGTGCCGACAGCGAGACGCGGATGGTGTCGCCGATGCCCTTGGCCAGCAGCGCGCCGAACGCCACAGAGCTCTTGATGGTGCCCTGGAAGGCGGGACCGGCTTCGGTGACACCCAGGTGCAGCGGGTAGTCACATTTGCTGGCCAGCTCTTCATAGGCCTGCACCATCACCACCGGGTCGTGGTGCTTGACCGAGATCTTGAAATCCTGGAACCCGACCTCTTCGAACAGGCTGGCCTCCCACAGCGCCGACTCGACGAGCGCGGCCGGGGTCGGGGCGCCGTACTTGTCGAGCAGGCGCTTGTCGAGCGACCCGGCGTTCACGCCGATGCGGATCGAGACGCCGGCGTCGGTCGCCGCCTTGGCGATGTCGGCGATCTTGTCGTCGAACTGCTTGATGTTGCCCGGGTTAACCCTGACGGCCGCACAGCCGGCCTCGATGGCGGCGAACACGTAGCGCGGCTGGAAGTGGATGTCGGCGATCACCGGGATCTGCGACTTCTTGGCGATGATGGGCAGTGCCTCGGCGTCGTCCTGGCTGGGCACGGCGACGCGGACGATGTCGCACCCCGAGGCGGTGAGCTCGGCGATCTGCTGCAGCGTGGCATTGATGTCGGTCGTCTTGGTGGTGGTCATCGACTGCACCGAGATCGGCGCGTCACCGCCCACCAGGACCTTGCCAACCTTGATCTGTCGGGTCGTGCGTCGAGGGGCCAACACAGGTGCAGGACGTGCAGGCATGCCAAGGTCAATGCTCATGCGCCATAGCGTACCCCCCGCGAAACAGCGTGGGCCCCGTCACACTCGTGACGGGGCCCACGTGGTCAGTTGCGGGTCAGGACTCCACCGGAATCAGGCGAACAGGCGGTCCGTCTCGAAACCGGTCGCCAGCTGGCGGTAGAAGCTCCACCCGCCGCGGCCGTTGTTGGTGTAGCCCCACATGCGGCCCTGGGCGTCGACACCGACCAGGTCGAAGCGGCCGTCCTTGTTGAGGTCGCCGGGTGAGAATGCGGCCTTGAAGCCATGCCAGTTCTGACCGACCTGGCGGGCGTAGCCGATGGACGCGTTGGGCTGGCCGAGGTAGAGCCACAAGGTCGAGTCCGACGCGCGGATGCCCATGAGGTCGGCCAGTCCGTCACCGTTGAAGTCGCCGACAGAGAACAGGAACTTCATCGAGTCCCAGTTCTGGCCGATGACGGTGGCGCCGGTCAGGCCGTTGGCGGTGAGGGTGTAGCGGTACAGCCGGTGGTTGTCCTTGTTGCGGGCCACCACGTACTTGTTGGCCGAACCGTCGAGCGAACCGGCATAGGTGATGACGTCGATGCCCTGCCAGTTGCGGCCCACCTGCTTCCACGGGTTCAGCGCGCCCGAGGCGTCCGAGGTATAGATCCACAGGCTGGCATCACCGGGCCGCACGACCAGCGCGTCAGAACGCTTGTCGCCGTTCCAGTCCCCGATCTGGTTTATCGAGACGACATTGGCCAGCGCGGTGCCGCGCGTGCCGAGCAGGGTGGCCTGGGTGGCTGAACCCTTCCACAGTTCCAGCTGGCCGCCGGCGGTGATCACGTAGATGTCGGCGATGCCGTCACCGTCGTGGTCGCCGAAGACGCCCGATGCCGGGTAGGTGGCCGGCGGGGCCTCGGGGGTGGTGTTGATGCCGACGATGGCCGGGTCGTGGTCGGACGAGGCATACGGCGTCGGCTGGTGGAAGTCGACGACGTTGTAGTTGCGGCGCGAGTACTGCATGGCGATCGACTCATCGCCGTTGATCTCCCAGATCGCCGCACCGGCCACCAGGGCCTTGGCGGCGCTGTTGGCGAGCACATGGTCGAGCGAACCGAGGCGGCCGCTGAACTGGTAGCTGTACTCGTCGGCGGCGGCCAGGTTCTGGAAGCCTGCCTCGCCCAACAGCAGCATCGGCTCTTCCTGGGTGTAGGCGTTGAAGTCACCCAGCAGGAACACGGCCTCGCCGGCGAAGGTCGTGTTCGACCACGTGGCCAGCGCGGTGGCCTGTGCCTTGCGCGACGGGTTCGACAGGCCCTGGCCAGTGCCGTCGTCCTCGCCCGAACCCTTCGACTTGAAGTGGTTGGCAATGGCGATGAACTCAGTGGTCGACCCGTTGGCACGGAACTTCTGCGCCAGCGGCTGGCGGGCATTCGCGAACGCCGGGTCGCTCAGGATCAGGGAACCACCCACCGGGGTGACCTTGCCCTTGCGGTAGATGAAGGCCAGCCGGATGTTGTCCTCGTTCGGCGGCACCTGGCCCGCATTGGTGGGCACGAACTCCCAGCCCTGCGAGGCGTCGGCGGCGTTCAGCGCGGCGACGAGCGCGGCCAGGGCGTGGTCGCGGTCGTGACCGAAGTTGGCCGAGTTCTCGATTTCCATCAGGCCGACGACATCAGCGCCCATGCCATTGATGGCGGCGACGATCTTGGCCTGCTGGTCAGCGAATGCCTCGGGGGTGTAGGCGCCGCGCACCTGGCAGCCGTTGGCGGCCACGGGGGTGCCGTTGCGGTCGGTGTAGGCCTTGCAGTTTGCCTCGTCCTGGCCCAGGTCGACGAAGTAGTTGAGCACGTTGAACGCCGCCAGCTTCACATCGCCGCCGACGGCCGGTGCCGTCGTGGGCCGGTCGTTCTCGCTGGTTAGGAAGTCGACCTCGTGACCGACGACCTGGGTGGTGGGCTGGAAGTTCCACTGGAAGCGGTAGTCCAGGATCACCGGCTTGGTGAACGACACCTGGGAGTTGGTCCGCATCGGGGTGTCCTGCGACAGGTACGGCAGCGGGGTGTTCTTCGCCGTCGTGTTGGTCATGTAGTTCCACGACGAGCCGTCGTCGAGGGTGATCAGCTTCTTGAGGTTCTCGGCCTCGTAGGCGGCAGCCTGCTGGTAGGGCACGGCGTCGGTGGCCTGCACCAGCGGCTTGTCACCGAAGGCGAGCCCCAGCTGGCCGAACTGGTTCAGCTGGTAGTTGTTGGTGATGGTGTAGGTGCCCTTGGGGCTCACCAGCATGCCCTCGTAGACCTCTTTGGCAGCGTCGGTCTCGGGCAGGGTCGCCAGTTCGGTCGGCACGACGGGTGCGCAGTCGGTGGCCTCGGTGATCACCGGGGTGCCCGACAGCTGGGTGAGCCCGTTGAACTCAGCCGGGGCGCCCTCGACGGTCAGGCACTGGCCGATGGTCACGGACGGGGCCGAGCCGGTGTAGACGAAGATGCCGTCCGAGGCGTCACCGGGATTCTTGGCGACGCCGCCCGAACCCGGGGTCTGCAGGTAGAAACCGTTGAAGTTGCCGGTCGGGTAGGTGGCAGTGACGACACCCTTGGTGGTGACCCGGCTGGTCAGCGTGGTGGCCGCACCGGTGCCCTGGATCTGGGCGATCGGGGTGACCTCAGCTGGCGGCGTGGTCGTGGGCGGCGGCGTGGTGGGTGGGGTCGTCGTGGGCGGCGCCGTGGTGCTGCCGCCGGAGTTCGCGGCACCCGGGGTGGGCGTGCTCGAGAACGCGAAGTCGGCAGCGTTGTCGTTCGTGTCGTTGTCGCTGGTGCGGCCGATCGAGCCGGGGTCCGAGTTGGCGCCGGTGTAGGTCACGGCAGTGCCCTCGGGCAGGTTCGAGGTGCCGTAGCCCACCCTGTCGATGATGTTGACATCGCCTGCAGTCGGGGTGATCGCGGTGGTGCCGTTGACGAGGAAGATCGTGCCAGTCGTGCCGCTGGGGGTCAGCGCGCTGGTCTGGTTGACGTTCGGCAGGGCCACGCCGTTGGACCCGTTCGAGTTGGCCTGCAGGACGTAGTAGGCACCGGGTGCCAGGTCGACGTTGTTGAGCACGGCCACGGCGTTGGCCGCACCGGTTCCGGTGGCCGAGCGGTACTGCACGCTCAGGCCGTTCAGGCTGATCGGTGCACTGGTCGGGTTGTACAGCTCGATGAACTTGTGTGTGTACGGCTGGTTGGTCGAGCCGCCGCGGGCGTACACCTCGTTGATGAGCAGGTGGTCGGCAGCAGCAGAAGCAGTGGTGGCGGTGGCCACGAGTCCCGCGGCGACCAGGGCGCCCGCGACGGCGGTCGCGACCACTCCTCTCGCGCGGGTGAGGCTGACGGTCATGGTCGTCCTTCTGGGGTGTCGGTGGAAGACGGACCAGCCAGGCGGTGCGGGGCCCGTCCCCGCCGACGATAGGCCACCCCTACGACATGGCGCTGCTTGTCAGGCGGAGTTCACCACAACTTCGCCAGACATTCGACGTACGTTGTCACAACGACTCAGAACAGCTTGATGGGGCTGACCACATCGGCAATGATCAGCACCGCACCAGAGCTGACCAGGAACGCCCCGACGGCATAGGCCACAGGTAGCATTTTCGCGGTGTCGACATGCCCCGGGTCGGGCCTGCCACGCAGCTTCGCGAACCAGCGCCGGATGCCCTCCCAGATCGCGCCGGCCATGTGCCCGCCGTCGAGTGGCATCAGCGGCACCAGGTTGAGCAGCGCCACGAACAGGTTGACCGAGCCGAGCATCATGAACCAGCTCGCGGCGCGGTCGTTCGCCGGGATCGAGTCCTCTGCCACGATCTCGCCCGCCGTGCGGCTCGCGCCGACGATCGACATCGGGCCGTTCACGTCGCGGGGTTTGCCGGTGACCATGTCAGCGGCGACGTTCCAGACCTTGACGGGAAAGTTCGCCAGACCGACGACCGACTGCTTGGTCATCAGCCAGATGTCCTGGGTGGTGCCGACCGGCCCGGTGCGCTCCCTGGCGTAGTCGGGGCTCACCCCCATGAACCCGGCCTCGATCGTCCGCGACGGGTTGAGCCGGTCAGGCACCCCCGTGATGACGGTGTTGACCGTGGGCAGCGTCACCTGCGCACCCTCGCGCAGCACCACCACGGTCGCGGGCTGGTCGCGGTTGTCACGAATGAGGTCGCTGAAGTTCGTCCAGTTGCTGATCGGGGTGCCGTTGAAACTGACGATGGTGTCGCCGGCCTTCAGGCCCATCTTCGCGGCGGGCGTCTGCGGGTCGCCCGGCTGGCAGGTCTGCTCGGCGCGGGCTGCGGGGACGATGCACTCGCTGACCGCGGCGATGGTCAACTGGGGCCGGTACTGGCCGTGCAGCGCATTGACCGAACCGATGATGAGGAACGCCAGCAGGATGTTCATGGCCGGTCCGCCGAACATGATGATCAGCTTCTGCCAGGTCTTCTTCTGGTGGAACAGCCGGCCGTCATCGGCGGGGGTGATCTCTTCGTACTCGACTTCGCGGGCAGCATCGGCGAGCCGGGTCACCGGCCCCTCCTTGCCGGTGCGGGCACCCTGGGGCGGGTACATGCCGACCAGCCGTACATAGCCGCCGAGCGGGATGGCCTTGAACCCGTACTCGGTCTCGCCGCGCCGCGTTGCCCACAGTGTCTTGCCGAAGCCGACGAAGTACTTGGTGACCTTGACCCCGAAGATCTTCGCGGGCACGAGGTGGCCGACCTCGTGCAGGGCGATCGAGGCCATGATCAGCGCGAAGAACAGGATGGCCGCGCCGATGATCACCAGCACATCGCTCACGCGGCAGCCCCCTTGATGCGTTCGGCAGCTCGGGCACGGGCCCAGGCGTCGGCGGCCAGCACGCCGTCGACGCTCAGCTGGTCGTCGCTGAGGTGGCCGTCGCCGACGCCGTTGACATGGTCATCGACCACGGCGGCGACGGTGTCGACGATGCCCAGGAAGCTCAGCCGGCCGTCACAGAACGCGTCGACGCATTCCTCGTTGGCGGCGTTGAAGACGGCCGGGGCGCTGCCGCCGAGCTGGCCGCAGTGGCGGGCGAGTTCGACGGCCGGGAAGGCGTCGTTGTCGAGGGGTTCGAAGGTCCACTGGCCGGCTTTGGTCCAGTCCATGGGCTGGGCGGCGTTCTCGAGCCGGTCAGGCCAGGTCAGCCCCAGTCCGATGGGCAGGCGCATGTCGGGCGGTGAGACCTGGGCGATGGTCGAGCCGTCGAAGAATTCGACCATCGAGTGGACGATCGACTGCGGGTGCACCACCACCTGCACGGCGTCGAGCGCCACGTCATAGAGCAGCCCGGCCTCGAGCAGTTCGAGGCCCTTGTTGACCAGCGTCGAGGAGTTGATGGTGATCACCCGCCCCATCGCCCACGTCGGGTGGGCCATGGCCTGGTCGGGGGTGACGTCGGTGAGCTCGGCGCGGGAGCGACCCCGGAACGGACCACCCGAGGCAGTCAGCACCAGCTTGCGCACTTCGTCCTTTCGTCCCGCGCGCAGCGCCTGGGCGAACGCCGAATGCTCGGAGTCGACCGCGACGATCTGGTCTGGTGCCGCGGCGCGGGTGACGAGCCGGCCGCCAATGACCAGCGATTCCTTGTTGGCGAGTGCGAGGGTGGTTCCGGCCTTGAGGGTGGCGAGGGTGGGCAGCAGGCCTGCCGAGCCGGTGATGCCGTTGAGGACGACGTCTGCCGGCATGGCTGCGAGCTCGGTCGACGCGTCGGGCCCGGCGATGATCTTGGGCAGCTTGACGTCGCCCTTGTTCCAGCCCTGCTCGGCGGCCTGGGCATAGAGCGCCAGTTGCAGGTCCTGCACCACCGTCGGGCGGGCGAGCGCCACCACCTCGGGCTGCAGTTCGAGCACCTGGGCGGCGAGGGTCTTGATGTCGGACCCGCCTGCCGAGAGCCCCACGACACGGAACTGGTCGCGGCGGGTGCTGATGACATCGACGGCCTGGGTGCCGATGCTGCCGGTCGAGCCGAGCAGGATCACTGAACGCTGGTTGGTCACCGGTCCAGTGTGTCACGCCCCCAATTGCCCCTGAAAACCACAGTTGCCGTTGTGCCGGCACCAGGGCAACCGTGACGTTCAGGGGCAACTTTGGACGAGGCAAATACGCTGGCAGCATGACCCTTCCCACGCGACGCACCACCGGATCCGGCACCTCCGGCCGCGTGGCGCTGCGTGACCGGCCCCAGACCATCCAGGCGGTCATCGTCAACGCCGTCCTCGTCGCCATCATGTGGGTGCTCGAGGTCATCGACACCCTGCTGCGTGGTGCGCTCGACCTGCTCGGCATCCGCCCCCGCGACCCCGACAACCTGTGGTCGATCTTCACCGCGCCCTGGCTGCACTTCGGCTGGGACCACCTGATCAGCAACACGGTGCCGTTCCTGGTGCTCGGCTTCTTCATCCTCAGCTCCAGCTGGAAGGAATGGCTCGTCGCCACCCTCAACGCTGTGCTCGGCAGTGGGCTCGCGGTGTGGCTGTTCGCGCCGCCGAACTCGCTGACGGTCGGGGCATCCGGGGTCATCTTCGGCTGGTTCGGCTACCTGGTCGTGCGCGGCTTCCTCACCCGCAGGACGAGCCAGATCGTCATCAGCGTGCTGGTCGCGGCCATCTACGGCGGCATCATCTTCGGCATCCTGCCCACGGGCAGCGGCGTGTCGTGGCAGGGCCACCTCGGCGGGCTGGTCGGCGGCGTGTTGGCGGCTTTGCTGCTGCACACGGGTTCCAGGGCCGCCAGGTCCTAGGCTCAGAGCGTGCACCTCGAGATCGACTCACTCGACGACTTCGACACCTGGGCCGCCACGCCCGCCCAGACCCCGCAGCGCTGCCTGCGCCCGGGAGCGATGGCAGGGGTCTCCATCCAGTCGCTCGACCTCACCAGCCGTTCCGAGACGCTGCGCAAGGTGCCCGTCAGGGGCGTGCTGTTCCTCGGCTGTGCCCTCACCGAACCCGACGCTGACAGCCTGCTGGCCCGGGGCGCCCTCGTCTTTCCGCAACTGCCCGACCTGCCGTTCAACGCATACCAGAACGGCCTGCACACCGCGGCCGACCTGTACCGAGGTCTCGAGGACGGCTACCCGCACACCCCGGACGCGCAGGTCTATGCCTGGTTCCAGTCCCCCGCCGCGCAGTCCCTGCCCGGTGGGCTCGCCCAGGCCCTGCACGACCACGGCATCAGCGAATCACTCGACGACCTCTTCGCCGACGCCGACCCCGGTGCCAGCGTCGGCATCATGGGTGGTCACGCCGCGCAGCGCGGTGGCCAGACCTACCGGGACGCCGCCCGCGCCGGTGCCCTGCTCGCCGGCAACGACCGGGTCGTGCTCACCGGCGGCGGCCCGGGGGCGATGGAGGCCGCGAACCTCGGCGCCAGGCTCACCCCGATCGGGTCATCCGTGGACGAGCAGACCCTGACCGAGGCGATCGACCTGCTGGCCCAGGTGCCGACCTTCCACGACCCCGAACACAACGGCGCAGGCATCACCCGCTGGGCACGCAGCGCCTTCGAGGTGCTGGAACGCTGGCCGCATGGGGGCCGCTCCCTGGGCATCCCCACCTGGTTCTATGGCCACGAGCCGCCGAACGTGTTCGCCAGCCACATCGCGAAGTACTTTTCGAACGCCATCCGTGAAGACATCCTGCTGCAGCGCTGCCGCGGCGGGGTGGTCTACCTGCCGGGGGCGGCGGGCACGGTGCAGGAGGTGTTCCAGTTCGCGACCGGCAACTACTACCTGCCGGCCGGCGCCGAACCGATGCCGATGGTGCTGGTCGGGCGCGAGCACTGGACCACGACGCTGCCGGCCTTCCCCCTGCTGCAGGCACTGGGCAGGGGTCGTCCGATGGGCGAGCACGTGCACCTGGTCGACGGCGTGGACGAGGCACTGGACGTGCTGCTGGGGTGATCCCTGCCAGCTACAGCCGCGCGATCTCGACCCGAGGCCGCACGGCGATGTCGGTCAGGTGCACATCGGCGGGGGCATCCACGACGAAGCGCACGGTGAGCGCCACTGACTCGGGCCGGATGTAGCGCTCGGGCGCATAGTCGGCCTCGTCCATGCCCTGGCGCAGCATCGGCGTGTCGGTCTGCCCCGGGGCGATGGTGACGACCCGCACCCGGTGCGCCGCCTCGTCGATGCGCAGCACGTCGGCCAACCCGCGCAGCGCGTGCTTGCTGGCGGTGTACAGAGCACTGCCGGGCACCGGACGCGTGCTGGCCCCCGAGCCGATGAACACGACCGTGCCCCGACGGCGGCGCAGGCCCGGCAGCAGCCGGCGGGTCAACTCGGCGGGGGCGACCACGTTGGTGCCGAGCTGTGCCAGCCACGCCGCCCCGGTGGCGTGCTCGACGCTGACGTGGTCGCCGATGGCCGCGGCATGCACCACCACGTCGACCTCACCCACCGCTGCGGCCACCTCGTCCAGGAACTCACCGGAGCGCAGGTCACCGAGGTGGCGCACCACCCCGGTGGGCAGCGCCGCGACCGATTCCGGACGACGCGCCAACGCATGCACCTGGTGGGTGCGGGCGAGCTCGGCCGCGATGGCCGCACCCATGCCCCCACCGGCTCCCGTCACCACCGCAATGGGCGCGCTCATGATGCCCGCCGCTGCTCGTCGGCCTCGTCATCACTGCTGGCCAGCAGGTCGACCAACCGGTCGGCCACTCCCCCGGCCTCACGCAGCGTGGTCGAGTCAATGCCGGGCAGCGGCGCCTGGATGGCGTCACGACGCGCACCGTCGACCGGGATGCCGACGACGAACAGCCCCGGCACCACGGCACCGTCGGCACCGATCGTCTCGCCGGAGGCCGGCACGATGTCGACCGCACCGCTGTTGACGGGACGGCCGTGGCGGTCGGGGCGCGTCAGCGGGCGCACCAGCCCGTCAGCGACCAGACCGGTCACGAGCGGATCGGCGCTGGTCGCGGGGTTGGGGAACCGCATCCACGCGTCAATGAGCACCGTCGAGGCAACTTTCGACCCGGGCACCACCGGCGACCACATCGCGAACCGGTCGTCCTCGACCGCGACGGTCGACGACGGGCCGACGAAGTGCACCAGCCCGACCTCGTACAGCGCCAGCAACTGCTCGTTGCGGAACGCCGGCGGGCCCGAACCGAGCATGCCGCCCCAGCGCATGAGCCGGCGAAGCTCCTTGTCACCCTCGGCATCAACATTGTCGAAGGTGCTGGCCAAGCCCACGAACAGGCGGGCCGTCGAGATGGCCCACAGCCCGGCCTTGAGCGCCGAGTCGTGGCCCAGGTCGGCCTCACCCAGGTCGCGGGCCAGCAGCCCGGCGACGAACTCGTCGAACTGCTCAGGGCTGTCGAACGAGTGCCCCTGCGCCGGGAACTCCCAGTCGTTGGGCTCGAACCGGTCTTCTGGCGCCACATGCGTGGCGACAACCTCGCGCACCTGCGACAGCGGCGCATCGACGGGCAGCGCCTCAAGCGCCGGCACCAGCCCATCGGGGTCAGTGACAGCCTGCGGCCTCGTGCGCACCAGCACGCGGGCATGCTCGGTGATGGCGTCGCGCAGCAGCGCTGGCCACAACGTGTCGACCGGAAGCGGCCGGGGCGCGGTGGCCAGCACCTTGGCCAGGGTGTCCAGTCGCGCCCGCGGCGGCATCGACTGGTACCTGGTCTTCGACAGGAACGGGACGCCGCGGTCGCTGCCGACGTGCAGCACCGGCTCGCGACCACTCGGGCGGTACACCAGCCCCGACCCCGTCGAGAAGTCATCCAGGGCCTCGAACCGGCCGCCACGACCGATCGTCAGCAGGCTCATCGAGTCGAAGAAGCCCATGCCCATGCCACGCACCAGCACATGGTGGCCGGGTTCGACCAGGGACAGGTCCTGGTCGATCGGCGAGTCCGGGGCCACCCAGACGAGGTCGTCGGCATGGCCCGAGGATTCCACCTGCTCGACCAGTGCCGCGTCCGCGGCCCCCGGCACGACCGGCACCCAGCCCAGCGCCAGCACCACGGCCCCCGCATCGAGCTCGGCGCCGTTCGCCAACCCGACGCGATACCCCGAGGATGAGCCCCGCCGGCGCACCGAGACGGCCCGGGTGGGGTGCTCGACCACGCTCACCAGGCCGGTCGCGACCAGCGTGGCCACGGCCTTGCGGAACGCCCAGCTCGCATACTCACCGAACAGCGCCCGGCTCGGGTGCGACCACGGCAGCATCTGCTCGAGCTCGTCCGCGTACCGGTCGAGCGGGACGCCGTCGTCGGTGCGGCGGGACGCCTTCACCTGCTGGGCCCAGCCATAGAACGTCGGCCCCGCCACCACGGGACCAGCCCCGGAATAGGACTGGTCGGTGAAGAACGTCGACGCGTCGGCCAGTGTGTTCATGCACAGGTCGTCGGGCTGGTCGGTGCGCCAGACCGCGCCGGCGCCGAACTGGGTGGGTTCGACCAGGTGCAGCGTGAACGGCTCGACTGCACCCGGTTCGTCGGCCAGCCGTTGCCCGAGCACGGCGGCCAGCCGCTCCAGCACGATCACACCGCGGGGGCCGACACCGACGATGACGACGTCCCTCACGGTGTCCCGCCTGATCACAGCACCCGTCACAGTGCCACCTCGACCGAACTGCGCAGCGCGGTGAACACTTCGGGGTTCGTGTCGGAATGCAGCGTGCAGTTGGGCGCGACAATGATGCGGTCACCGGCAGCGCGGCGTGCATGCAGCACCTGCTGGTGCACATCGTCGGCGGCGAGGTAGGTCGAGGCCAGCTCGTCCAGCCCCAGCATCGGCACCCGCCCCTGGGCCAGCACCTCGGCAATGCTGGGCGACGACGACACGTCAGACCAGCTCGTCACCTCGAACGCGTGGTCTGCGTACAGGTCGAGGTTCAGGTCGTTGCCGTGCAGGTGCCCGATGCGCACCAGCCCCTTGGCCGCATCAAGCACGGTGCGCTCATGGGGGCCGATCCAGGTGCGGTGCGCGGACGCATCGAGCGCGAACGAACTCATGTCGCTCGAGGCGCCCGTGAGCGCCAGGAAGAGCCCGTCGACGCCGAGTGATGGCAGTTCGGCGGCATAGCGTGCCAGCAGGTCGGCGACCCGCCCCAGCACCCGGTTCGCCAGGTCGGGATCGTCCTCGAAGATGTCGACGACGTCCTGGCCGAACGAACGCACCGTGGTCTGGAACGGCGAGAACAGCGTCTCGACAATCGCGACATCGGGTTCGGCCTCGCGGATCGCGCGCAGCACGGCCCGCTGCCGGTCGAAACTCGCCCACTCGGTGCCCAGCGTGCCGAACGCCTCGAGACGCTCACGCAGGTCACCGTCCTGGGGCGTCGGCAACCTGAAGTCGTGCATGACCTTCAGGTAGTCCCAGTCGTACGACGCCAGGAATGCCAGGTGCAGGGTGGCCGCGAGCGACGGGTCGGCCATCGCGGTGCCGAAGTGCACCCACGCACCGACCGGCGGCCGGTCGACCTGTTCGCCGCGGGCGGCGGCGAGGAAGCGCTCACGCTTCGTGATGTCGTTCACAGTGCCGGCGCCCCTCCCAGGTAGGCCTCCTGCACGGCATCGTCGTGCAGCAGGTCGTGCGCCGAACCGCTCAGCGACAGCCGGCCGGTGGTCAGCACGTAACCGCGGTGGGCGATGCTCAGTGCCAGTTCGGCCATCTGCTCGACCATCAGGACGGCCACGCCAAGTTCACGGTTGAGCATGGCGATGGTGTCGAGCACCTCGTCGACCAGCCGGGGCGAGAGGCCCATGGTGGGCTCGTCCATGCAGATCAGGGTCGGTCGGCTCATGCAGGCACGGGCGAACGCCAGCATCTGCTGCTCACCACCCGACAGGGTGCCGGCGGCCTGGTGGCGGCGCTCACGCAGCCGCGGGAACCGCTGCCACTGTTCGGCCAGGTCGGCCTGGATCTGCTTGTCACGGCCGCGGCTCCAGGCCCCGACCAGCAGGTTGTCCTCGACGCTCATCTGCGGGAACACCCGCCGGGCCTCGGGCACCGACGCGATGCCGGCGGCGACGCGCCTGGCGGTCGACCAGCCAGTGATGTCCTCGCCGCGCCACAGCACGCGTCCCCTGGTCGGCCGGACCAGCCCGAGCACCGTCTTCATCGTGGTCGACTTGCCCGACGCATTGCCGCCGAGCAGCGAGACGATCTCGCCCTCGCCGACGCTGATGGTGACCCCGTCGAGCGCCTGGGCCTCGCCATAGAACACGTCGACGCCGTCGAGACGCAACAATTCGGCCTTCTGACCAGTAGTCGGCGATTCAGTCATTGTCGGGCTCCTGTTCTGCGTCGCCGGCGGGCTCGACCTGGTGGCGACGCCCCAGGTAGGCGCTGATCACGCGCGGGTCGTTGCGGACGTCCTCGGGCAGGCCCTGGGCGATGATGTGGCCTTCGTCCATGACGATGACCTTGTCGGACAGCGTCATCACCAGGTCGAGCTTGTGCTCGACCAGCAGGATCGTCTGGCCCGAGGCCTTCAGGTCGAGCAGCTGGCGCAGCACCTCGGCCGTCTCGGACTGGTTCATGCCGGCTGTCGGCTCGTCCAGCACCAGCACGTCGGGTTCGCTGACCAGGGCCCGGGCGATCTCGGTGCGCCGCCGGTTGGCATAGGACAGCGTGTGCGTCAGGTGCTCGGTGCGCGACCCCAACCGGGCCCTGAACCGATCGACCTGACGATCGACCTGCTGCTCGGTCTGGCTGCGTTCGGCCTTGATGGCCGGGGTGGTGACCAACGCAGCGGCCACCTCACCGAGCAGGCTGATCCAGCGCAGCACCGGCAGGTGTGCCAGTTTGCGGAACGGGCGCTGGGCGCTGAGTTCCGAGTGCAGGCCCACGGCGATGTTCTGGCGCACGGTGAGGTTGCCGAAGACGCGCCCGTTCTGGAACGTGCGGGTCAGGCCGTGCTCGGCGACCTCTTCGGGGCTGTGTCCGGCGATCTCGCGGCCGGCCAGCTGCACCGAACCCGAGTCGGGCCTGAGTGTGCCGGTGACCAGGTTGAGCGTGGTCGTCTTGCCCGAACCGTTCGGCCCGATGATGGCCAGGGTCTGGCCGGGCTCGATGGTGAAGCTGACCTGGTTGACGGCGTGGACACCTTCGAACGACTTGTCCAGGTTGGTGACCTGCAGGGCGGGGGTGCTCATGCGCGGGCTCCTTCCAGGTTCGTGTCGATGGTGACCTCGGGACGTGCCGGGGACGCGTCGACGGCGCCGGCAGTCGTCGCAGCGGCTGCGTCGTCACCGGCGTCGCCGTCCCGGTCATTCTTCGCCCGCTTGTCAGAACGAACGAACAGGCCCTGGGGACGGAACCGGACGATGAGCAGCAGCAACAGGCCGTAGCCGAGAATTCGGACATCGGGGGTGACGCGCAGCAGTTCGGGCAGGCCGACCAGCACCACGGCACCGAAGACGGCACCGAGCGGCGAGTTCATGCCACCGAGCACGATGATCGTCAGCGCCAGGACCGAGGTGGCGATCACGAACAGGCTCGGGTCGATGTAGCCGTTCTGGTGGGCCATCAGCGCACCCGAGATACCGGCGAAGAACGCCGCCACCGCATAGGCCAGGGCCTTGTAGTCGCGGGCACGCACACCGAGCGAACGGGCGGCGACCTGGTCGGCACCCACCGAGTTGAGCGTCGGGCCGAGGTGCGACTTGCGGATGCGCATGGTCACCCACAGGGCCAGCAGCAGGAAGAGCAGGTCGAGCAGGTAGAACTCCAGCGGCAGTGTCAGCGTGTGGCCGAACAGGCTGGGTGCCGGGATTCCGGGCAGGCCGTAGGCACCGCGGGTGACCGGTTCGGCCGCCCGGATGATCGCGACCACCACATAGCCGACGCCCAGGGTGGCGATCGAGATGTAGTGGCCGCCCAGGCGCCAGATCGGCAGCGTCAGCAGGGTCACCAGCAGGGCCGAGACCAGACCGGCCAGCGGGATCGCCAGCAGCGGCGGCAGGTTGAGCTGCATCGACAGCAGCGCCGAGGCATAGGCGCCCACGGCGAGCGGTGCGACCTGGCCCAGCGAGACCTGGCCGGCCGACCCGGACAGCAGGGTCAGCGGCACCGCCACGATGGCCATCAGCACGACCTGGTAGGCGACCGCCAGGAACGGTGCGGTCGCCAGTGCCGGGATGAGCACGATCGCGGTGACCGCGAGGGCTATCAATGTCTTCTTGCCGAGCCGCAGGGCATGACCGCCACCGAAGAAGGTGCCGGTCATCGGTTCTGTGGCGATCGCGGATTTTCGTCCGAACAGGCCATAGGGACGCACCACCAGGATGACGAGCAGCGCACCGAACGTGATCAGGTCGCGGATGCCCTCACCGAACCAATAGACGCCGTAGGCCTCGACGATGCCGAGCACGAAGCCCGCGACCACCGCGCCGGTGATCGAACCCAGGCCGCCGATGGTGGCCGCGACGAAGGCGATCATGCCGGTGAGCACATGCGACGTGGGCGAGACGCTCGACGTGTAGAGCGCGACGAACACACCTGCCAGACCACCGAGGGACGAGGCCAGTGCGAACGAGAGCGCCTGCACGCGGCCCACGGGCACGCCCATCTGGCGGGCGGCATCCGGGTCCTGGGCAGTGGCGCGAATGGCCCGGCCATAGCGACCGAAACGCAGGAACAGCGCCAGCGTCACCATGACGACCAGCGTCACGGCGAGCATCACGACGTCGGACGTGCCGAACGTGATGCCGCCGATGCGCAGGTTGTTCGTCGGGATGACGGCCGGAAAGGCACGCACCTCGGGGCCGAAGATGATCTGCGACAGGTTGTCGAGCACCATCGAGACCGCGAAGGTCGCCAGCAACGCCGCGATGGGTGGCGCTTTGGACAGCGGTTTGACCGCGACGGCATTGATGATCAGGCCCAGGATGCCGGTGGCGACGACGACCGCGAGCACGGCCGGCACGAACGACCAGCCGAGCACCGCGATGAACCACCAGCCCAGCATTGCGCCGAACCCGAACACCGAGCCGTGGGCGAAGTTGACGACGTTGGCCACGCCGAACACCAACGAGACGCCCACGGCCACGAGGGCATAGGAGTTGCCGTGGATCAACCCGGCAATGAATGTCTCGATCACAGGGTGCCCTTGCTGACGAATTCGCCCTTCTCGACGACGATTTCTTTGAGGATGACGTTGTTGGGGCGCCGCTTGTCGTTGAACGTCAGGTCACCGAGCAGCAGCGTCTTGAACGACTCACCCGAGCTCAGGCCCTTGTAGACACCCTCACGGGTGGCGCCGCCGACCTTGGTGGCCTGGGCCAGCACCTGCAGCGCGTCGTAGGCGTAGACGTTGAAGGCACCGGGGTCGACGTTGAACTTCGCCCGGAAGTCGGTGATGAACTTCTGGATGTCGGGGTTGGGGTCGGACAGGGTGAAGTTCTCGGCGAGCACGACACCCTCGGCCGCCTCGCCTGCAATCTCGAGGAACTGCGGGGTGGTCTGGCCGGCGAGCACCTTGCCGGTGAAGCCGAGCGAGCGCAGCTGCTTGACCAGCAGGCCACCGTCGGGGCCATAGCCCAGATGGGCAATGACATCGGGCTTGGCCTCCAGCCCGCGCAGCAGCACGGGACGGAAGTCCTGGGTCTCGGGGTTGAACGCGCTGGAGTAGACGACGTTCAGCCCGGCCGGGCCTGCGTACTTGGTGAACAGGTCGAACGAGGTCTTGCCCCAGTCGGTCTGCTGGTAATACACGGCGACGGTCTTGCCGTACTTGGCCAGCAGCTTGGTGTAGCCCTCCTGGTAGTTCTCCTGGGTCAGCGAGGTGGTCCACGCCATGGTGCCGCCCGCGGTGAAGGCCGGGTTCGAGTTGGTGAACCCGAACTGGACGAGCTTGGCCTTCTCATAGACGGGGGTGGCGGCCATCGAGGCGCCCGAGCTGAAGTCACCGAGTTCGGCGATGATCTCGTTGTTCGCGACGAACTTCTGGGCAATCGGCACCGACTGCTTGGGGTCGGACTGCGAGTCCTCCCACACCAGCTCGATCTTCTTGCCGTCAATGCCACCGGCATTGTTGATGGCATCCAGCGCGATCGCGAAGCCCTGCTCGTAGTACTTGCCGTACTCGGCCAGCTGGCCCGTGCGCGGCGCCGAGACACCGAACTTGATCACGGAGCTGCCACCACCGGATGCGGGGCCACCGGTCGTGTTCTGCTGCACCACGGAGCAGCCGGCCAGTGCCAGTGCGGCAGTACCTGCGGCGCCGGCGAGAAAGCCGCGGCGGCCAAGGCGGGAGATGTTCGAGGTCATGGTCGTTTCCTTCAGGTGGGCACCGAAAAGGTGCTGCTGGGTGCCGGCGGAAAGGTTCCGGCGTTGTGTGTTGTGGTGTGTGCGATTCCCGCAGGATCGCGTGGGGCTGCCGGGACATGGGCCGGTGCCGGGGGCTGCTGGCAGGACGCCTGTCGGCATCGCACAAGACCCGCTCGGGGTCAGGGCCAGGCAACTGGAGGTGGTCCAGCTGCGCTCAGCAACAACAGATGATGGGGTGCGCGCGCATCGGGAGCGCGGAACTCGGGTGGCAGAACAAGGGCATGCCGAGGTCGCGCGACGTGGCGAGACCCCAGGTCTCGTCGCGAGGTGCGCTCGTGCCCACTGCCGTTCCCCCATCAGGTTGACGTTGGCCCAACTGTACGGCGGCGCGCAGGGGGGATGGAATTCTCATCCGCATGCCGGGCACGGGTTCGGCTGTTGGCGTAAACTCCGCGTCCGCGCTCTCAGACTGCGGTGGCCGCCAACTGCCCGCAGGCACCGTCGATGTCGCTGCCCCTGGTGTCCCGGATGGTGACAGGCACTCCCCTGGCCTGCAGCCGGCGCACGAACTCGGCCTCGACGGCGGGGTCCGATGCCGTCCAGATCGAGCCGGGCGTGGGATTGAGCGGGATCAGGTTGACGTGGAACCAGCCCCAGTCACCGCGCTTCTTGAGCACGCGCGCCAGCAGGTCGGCCCGCTCGGGCTGATCGTTGATGTCCTTGATCATGATGTATTCGATCGACACCCGCCGGCGGGTCTTCTCGGCGTAGTGCCATGCGGCGTCGACGACCTCGTCGACCTTCCAGCGGGTGTTGATGGGCACGAGTTCGTCGCGCAATTCGTCATCGGGTGCGTGCAGCGACAGGGCGAGGGTGACCGGGATGCCCTCACCGGCCAACTGCTCAATGCGAGGCACCAGGCCGACGGTCGAGACGGTGATGCCACGGGCGCTCATGCCCAGCCCGTTCGGGGCAGGCTCGACCAGGGTGCGCACCGCACCCATCACGGCCTTGTAGTTGGCCAGCGGCTCGCCCATGCCCATGAAGACGATGTTGCTGACCCGGCCCGGCCCCCCGGGCAGTTCGCCGCGGCTGAGCTTGCGGGCACCGTCGAGCACCTGCATCACGATCTCACCGGTCGACAGGTTACGCTGCAGCCCACCCTGACCGGTGGCGCAGAACGGGCAGGCCATGCCGCAGCCGGCCTGGGAGGAAACGCACATGGTGGTGCGGGCCGCGGAATGTTCGCCGGCGCCGTAACGCATCAGCACCGACTCGACCAGCGAGCCGTCGTGCAATTTCCACAAGGTCTTGATCGTTGCGCCGCGGTCGGCACGCTGCTGGTTGATCTCGGTGACCAGCGTGGGGAACAGCTCATCGACGAACTGCTGGCGGGCGTTCGCAGGCAGGTCGGTCCATTCGTCCGGGGTGTGCGCGAGGCGCTCGAACCACTGGTGCGACAACTGCTGCGCACGGAACTTCTGGTGGCCCAGCCGCTGCACCGCGGCGATGCGCTCGTCAATGCCCAGGTCGATCCAGTGCGCCGCCGGCTTGCGGCGCTTCGGTGCGGTGAAGACCAGCGGCAGTTCCTTGCCCGGTTCGGCCAGTGGCTGTGCCGGCATCGGCAGTGGGGCGGCGGCATGGTTGCGTCCTCGTCCGGCCCGGTTCTCGGAGTCGGGAAGGCGCAGCTTCGGGGCGACGGCCTGGGCGCCGCCGGCGTGCGCCTCGACCCGCACGGGTGGTGCGGCCAGGGCGTCCTGCTCTTCGGGGATCTCGCCGAGCTGGGTGCTGTTCACGGGGCTACTCCTGGGTCATTCTCAACCGCCCGGCACGGTCAGGTAGAGCACCAACCATGCCACAGGGGCAGCGACGAGCAGCGAATCGAGGCGGTCCATCACGCCGCCATGGCCGGGCAGGAAGCTCGACATGTCCTTGATGCCGACGTCGCGCTTGATCATTGATTCGATCAGGTCGCCGCAGGTGCCGAAGGCGACCATCGCCAACCCGAGGACGACGCCCACCCACCAGGACGCACCGAGCAGCCACATGGCCATCAGCACCCCCACGCCGACAGCGAAGACCACGGACCCGGCCAGCCCTTCCCAGGTCTTCTTCGGTGAGATCACCGGGGCCATCTTGTGCTTGCCGAACAGCACCCCGGCAACATAACCACCGGTGTCGTTGGCGGCCACACAGACGATGAACGCGATGACGCGCTCCTTGCCCTGTTCACCGCCGAGCATCAGGGGCACGGCGGCACCGAGCAGCGACACATAGGCGACGATGAACAGGCTCGCGGCGGCGTCCTTGACGAAGCCCTGCGGGCCACCTCGCAGCCGGAAGATGAGTGAGGCGATCACCGTCAACGACAGCAACGCCAGCAGCGTGGGTGCTGCGCCGAGCCCGCGGTCGGGGTTCAGGCTGACGTAGTAGGACGCGACCTGGATGGCGACCGTGCCGATGATGATCGGCCAGATCGCGGCGGTCATGCCGATGCGCTTGAGCGCCTGGTACAGCTCGTGGGCGGCGAAGGACAGTGCGACCGCCACGAGCAGGGTGAAGCCCCAGTGGAACCAGCCCAGGGTCACCACGACCGCCGCCAGCAGCCCCACGCCCACCGCGATGGCGGCAGGCAGGTCACGACCCGCCCGGCTCACAGGCTTGGGCGGGTCGTGCATCAGGTGCGGGTCCAGGTGTTCCTGACTCATGGCGATGTCGGCCGTCGGCTCAGACCTCGAGCAGCTCGGCTTCCTTGCCCTTCAGCAGGTCATCGACCTGATCGACGAACTTCTTGGTCGAGGCGTCCAGGGCCTTCTCGTGACGGGCAAGCTCGTCCTCCGAGATCTCCTTGTCCTTCTCGAGCTTCTTGTAGGCGTCGATGGCGGTGCGGCGCACGTTGCGGATGGCGACACGGGCCTCTTCAGCCTTCGAGCGGGCCATCTTGATGTACTCCTTGCGGCGCTCCTCGGTGAGGGCGGGCAGGTTGATCCGGATGACATTGCCGTCGCTCGACGGGTTGGCGCCCAGGTCTGACTCGCGCACGGCCTTCTCGATGGCGGTGATCGCCGACCGGTCGAAGGGGGTGATCAGGATCGTGCGCGCCTCGGGCACCTGGAAGGTGGCCAGCTGCTGCAGGGGGGTGGGGGCACCGTAGTAGTCCGCGGTGATCTTGTTGAGCATGGCGGGGTGGGCGCGCCCGGTGCGGATCGCGGCGAACTCCTCCATCGCGTGCTCGACGGTGGCCTGCATCTTGAGTTCGGCCTCGGCGGTGATGTCGGATGTCACGCTGGTTCCTTCCTGTGGTGGGCCTGCTGTGCAGCAGGCATCGATATTGAGCCTAGCGGCACGGTGTTGTCACTGGTGGCGAACTCACTGGTGGACGGTGGTGCCAATCGGCTCGCCGGCGATCACGCGGGCGATGTTGCCCTCGGTGTCGAGGTTGAAGAACACCATGGCCAGCTTGTTGTCGCGCGCCAGGCTGATGGCGGTGGCATCGGCGATCTTCAGGTCACGGTTCAGGTATTCGTCATAGCTGAGTTCGGTGAACTTCTTGGCGTCGGGGTTGGTGCGGGGGTCGGCGTCATAGACGCCGTCCACGCCCTGCTTGCCCATCAGCAGCACGTCGGCACCGATCTCGAGGGCCCGCTGGGCGGCGACGGTGTCGGTCGAGAAGTACGGCATGCCTGACCCGGCGCCGAAAATGACCACGCGCCCCTTCTCGAGGTGGCGCTCGGCGCGGCGCGGGATGTAGGGCTCGGCGACCTGCCCCATCGTGATTGCGGTCTGCACGCGGGTGGCGACGCCGGCCTTCTCGCAGAAGTCCTGCAGGGCCAGGCAGTTCATCACGGTGCCCAGCATGCCCATGTAGTCGGCGCGGTCGCGCTCGAAGCCCAGCTGCTGCAGCTCGGCGCCGCGGAAGAAGTTGCCACCGCCCACCACGATCGCGACCTGGGTGCCGGCATTGACGACCTCGGCAATCTGCTTGGCGATCGACGAGACGACCACGGGGTCGACGCCGAGCTGGCCACCACCGAACACCTCACCGGAAAGCTTCAACAGGACGCGATGGTAGGGCTGGGTCATGGGGACTCCTTCGAAGGCGTGGGCTGCCGGAGAGCCTACCGTTTCCGGACTCGAGACGACAAAGCACGGGCCCCGCACCAGGTGGTGCGGGGCCCGTGCCGTTGCCCAGGGGCTGCGACGCTCAGGCGCCGGCAGAGAAACGCGCGAAGCGGGTGACGGTCACGCCGCCCTCTTCGAGCAGCCTGCCGACCGACTTCTTGTCGTCCGAGACGGCGGGCTGGTCGACCAGCACGACGTCCTTGAAGAACGCGTTGACGCGGCCCTCGATGATCTTGGGCATGGCCTGCTCGGGCTTGCCCTCTTCGCGTGCGGTCGCCTCGGCGATGCGACGCTCGTTCTCGACGGTCTCGGCCGGCACCTGGTCACGGGTGACGAACGAGGGGCTCATCGCGGCGATCTGCAACGCGACCGAGTGCACGAGATCCTCGTTGTCGCCCTGGTACTCGACGAGCACACCGACCTGCGGGGGCAGGTCAGCGGCGCGGCGGTGCAGGTAGACGTGGGCATCGCCCGACGCGTAGGCAGCCTGGGCCAGCTCGAGCTTCTCGCCGATCTTGATGGCGAGCTCGCTGACGGACTCGGCCACGGTCTTGCCCGAGGCAAGCTTGGCGGCGTTGGCCTCGTCGACGCCGTTGGCCTGGGCGGCCTCGACGGCGGCGGCGATCTCGTTGGCCAGCGTGACGAACTCCTCGTTCTTGGCGACGAAGTCGGTCTCGGCGGCGAGCTGGATCAGCGCGTTGCCGCTGGCCGCCACCAGGCCGTTGGTGGCCTCACGGTCAGAGCGCTTGGCGGCCTTGGCTGCGCCGGTGACGCGCAGGATCTCGACGGCCTTCTCGAAATCGCCCTCGGCCTCGGTGAGGGCCTTCTTGGCGTCCATCATCCCGGCGCCGGTGGCGTCACGGAGCTTCTTCACGTCGGCAGCAGTGATTGCCATGATTTCCAATCTATTGGTGAGTCGTTGGGCAGGTGGTGGTGACTCAGACTTCAGTTGGCCTGCTCGGCGGCCTCGTCGGCAACCTCAGCAGCAGCGGGGGCCTCGGCCTCGGCCTCGGCGTCGGTCGCCTCGACCTGCGCGGGGGTCTCGACGACACCCTCACGGTTGGTCTCGGCCTCCTGGGCGCCGGCCAGCAGGTCGCGCTCCCAGTCGGGCAGCGGCTCGGGCTCGGTGCCGTCAGCGGCCTGGCCCGAACGGGCCAGCAGGCCATCGGCAGCGGCGTCGGCCACGATGCGGGTCAGCAGCGCGACCGAACGAATGGCGTCGTCGTTGCCCGGGATCGGGAAGTCGACCTCGTCGGGGTCGCAGTTGGTGTCGAGGATGCCGATGACCGGGATGCGCAGCTTGCGGGCCTCGTCGACAGCCAGGTGCTCCTTCTTGGTGTCGACGATCCAGACGGCCTGGGGCAGCTTCGACATGTCCCGGATGCCGCCGAGGGTCTTGCCCAGCTTCTCGGACTCGCGCTTGAGGCCGAGCAGTTCCTTCTTGGTGAGGCCGCCGGCGACGGGGTTGTCGAGGTCCATGCCCTCGAGTTCCTTCAGTCGCTGCACGCGCTTGATGACGGTCTGGAAGTTGGTCAGCATGCCGCCCAGCCAGCGCTGGTTCACGTAGGGCATGCCCACGCGGGTGGCCTGCTCGGCGACAGCTTCCTGTGCCTGCTTCTTGGTGCCGACAAACAGCACCTGGCCGCCACGGGCGACAGTCTCGCGCACGAAGTTGTACGCCTTGTCGATGTAGGTCAGCGACTGCTGCAGGTCGATGATGTAGATGCCATTGCGCTCGGTGAAGATGAAGCGCTTCATCTTGGGGTTCCAGCGGCGAGTCTGGTGTCCGAAGTGGACGCCGCTCTCAAGCAGCTGACGGGTGGTGACGACGGCCATGGCCGGTCCTTTCTGTGGGAGCACAGCACGGCTGGCCCCAAGGGTTACGTCGCACCGAACTTTTCGGTGCTGCCTGGTGCAGCGGCCATCCCACCCGACGTTGCCGGGACCACAGGGGTGGCCGTGTGTCTGCACGGTGAAGTCAGCCCACGCGTGGGCTGCTGTGCCCAGTGTAGGCAACCCGACGGGATCGGCGCCAATTGCGAGACCCCACCCGGCCGGGGCAAGTTTTTGTCCACAGGGTGTTGTCCGTTCCACCCGGACGCCCACCGCGCCGGCATAACCGGGGCATGACACCACTGCCCCGTCGTCCATTGCTCATCTGCCTGCTCACCGGACTGCTGGTGCTCGTCACGCTGGTGGCGCCGGCAGGCCAGGTGCCGCGGGCCGCAGCGACTGATCGTATCCCCGGGCTGGTGCTGCAACAGCCCGTGCCCGGCGTGCTGCAGCGCGGCTTCTCGGCCCCGCTCGAGCGCTGGGGTGCCGGGCACCGAGGCGTCGACCTGGCCGCGGCGGTGGGCGACCCGGTGCGCGCAGGGGCCGACGGCACCATTTCGTTCGCCGGGCGGGTCGCGGGTCGCGGGGTGGTCACCATCGACCATGGCGATGGCGTCAGCACCACCCACGAGCCGGTCGAGGCGGCCGTCTCGCGGGGCGACAGGGTGGTGACGGGCCAGGTGATCGGCCGGATCGGCACCGGCAGCCACGGCCGGGCCCTGCACTGGGGGCTGCGCTGGTCGGGCACCTACCACGACCCGATGCTGTACCTGCTGGGACAAGGGCAATCCTCGCCCGGGCCGGTCCGGCTGTTGCCGACCGATGCGCAACCCCGACCATTGGCGGTGGTGGCAGGTCCGCTGGGCGGCGGCATCCCGGTGACGGGTCCGGTGACCAGCCCGTTCGGCATGCGCCGCCATCCGGTGCTCGGGGTGTGGAAGCTGCACGACGGCGTCGACTACGGCGCACCTTGTGGGGCACCGATCAGGTCTGTCGGGTCAGGCAGGGTGGTGCTCGTTGAACGGCATGCGGCCTATGGCAACCGGGTGGTCATCGACATCGGGGGTGGGCGCCGCCACGGCTATGCCCACCTGGGCAGCATCGGGGTGCGGCTGGGCGACCAGGTGCCCGCCGGTGGTTACGTGGGTGCAGTGGGGTCCACGGGCTATTCCACGGGCTGCCACCTGCACTTCATGGCCTGGCAGCACGGGGTGGTGGTGCCGCCGGTGTAGCGAGGACTACGCCCTGGGGTGCGCCTGCTGGAACGCCGCCTTCAACCGTGCCGACGTGACGTGGGTGTAGATCTGTGTGGTGGCCAAGGACGCGTGGCCCAGCATCTCTTGCACGGCGCGCAGGTCGGCACCGCCCTCGAGCAGGTGTGTCGCCATGGCGTGCCTCAGTCCATGGGGGCCGACGTCGGGTGCCTCGGGCACGGCGGCCACCGCGCGGTGGACGACCTCGCGGACCACCCGCTGGTTGATGCGCCGCCCCCTCGCCCCGACGAACAGGGCAGCCTCGACCGGCCCGCCCGTGGGGGCGATAACCTGCGACCGCACCACCAGCCACGCGTCCACGGCGGTGATGGCCGGGGTGCCGAGCGGCACGGTGCGCTGCTTGTCGCCCTTGCCGAGCACGGTGATCGAGCCGCGGTCGCGGTTGATGTCACCCAGGTTGAGCCCGCACAGTTCCGAGACACGGATGCCTGCCCCGTAGAGCACCTCGAGCATGGCGACATCGCGCTGGGCCAGCGGACCACCACCGGGGTCGGCGGCATGGTCAATGGCTGCACGCATGATGGTGTCGAGGTCCGTGGTCGACAGGTGCGCCGGCAGCGCCCGGGTGACCTTGGGGGTGGCGAGGCGGGCCGCCACGTCTTCGCTGACCAGTTGTTCGCGCACGAGCCATCGGTACAGCACCCGCACCGAGGCGGTGCGCCGCTGCAGTGTGCTCGACGCCGCCCCCGCGCGGTGGGTGCGCCCCAACCAGGCACGAAGGTCGGCGACCTGAACGGCGTCCCAGCGGTCGATGCCGCGGCCTGCCAGGCAGTCGACCAGGTCGGCGAGGTCGCTGCGGTACGCACGCACGGTGTGGGGCGAGCGGTCATTCACCAGATCGGCGATGAACTCGTCCACGGGTGTCGTGAGTGCTGGGCTGGGCATGGTCCCAGCATGCTGCATCACCCGAGGGCTAGCGTGGACGACATGACGCGAACACTGTGGGTTGGCTGCCAGACCGACGAGACCGGCACCGACGGGTTGATCAGGGCGGTGACCAGCGGCCCGGACGTGGTCGAACAGACCGGGTCGTGGCAGTTCGAAACGCCCGGGTGGCTGACCAGCGCCGACGGCATCGTCTATGCCACCCAGCACACGCAGAACTCCCCCGTCGCCGCGCTGCGGCTCACCGAACGCGGCCCCCAGGTGCTCAGCCACGTCGCGACCGAGGGGGTCGATGGCTGCCATGCCGCGCTCGACCCCACCGGCGAGCTGCTCGCCGTCGCGCACTACACCTCTGGTTCGGTGGCATTGCTGTCGACGACTGACCAGGGCGAGCTGCAACTGCTCGATGTCCTTGAACTGCAGGGCTCGTCCGGTGTGGTGCCGGACCGGCAGGAAGCACCGCATGCCCACCACATCGAGTGGCTCTCGGACGAACAGCTGCTGGTGTGCGACCTGGGCGCCGACCTGGTGCGTCGGCTGCAGGTCGTCGAACGCCACCTGGTCGAGGACCCGGGCATCCGCATGCCCGAGGGCTTCGGGCCGCGGCACCTCGTCAGCCGGCGGCTGGGCAACGACCTGCTGCTGGCCGTGGCGGGCGAGCTGACTGGCCAGGTGGCGGTCGTCCGCCTCGATGATGAGGGCCACGACGCGCTGGTCGGGCTGTTCGACGGGTCGGCCGGCGCGGACGCGCAGCCTTCGGGCATCCGACTTGACCACCGCAATCGCCTGTGGGTGGGCCAGCGCAGGGTCAACACCCTCGCACACATGGACTGGGAGCCCAACGGACTGGTGGGGCCATTCACCGAACTGCCCCTGGGCGGCGAGGGGGTTCGCGACCTGCTGGTCGAGCGGGCCACGGCTGGCGCCGGCACGTCGGGCACGCGGGTCTGGACGGCGCTGAAACAGGGCAATCGCGTGCAGTCGTTCACCGAGACCGCCGAGGGACTGGTGCCGGGCAGGGCCCTTGAGGTGACCTCGCCCATGGCGCTGTTGTGGCAGGACGAGGTGCACCGCGACTGAATGTCAGGGATCGGCATGTCAGCGGTCGGCGCTAGGTTGGTGGCCATGACCACTGCCATCATCAACGCCCATGTGGTGCCCGTCCAGGGCGATCCTTTCGACGGCACCGTGCTGTTCACCGACGGACGCATCACCGCTTTCGGCCCCGACGTCGCCATCCCGGACGATGCCGAGCTGGTCGACGCCCGTGGCGGGTGGGTGACCCCGGGCCTGGTCGAGGCACACGGCCACGTCGGCATCTCCGAGGAATCCCACGGCTGGGCCGGTGAGGACAGCAACGAGGGCACCCAGGTCAACGGTGCCCGGTTCCGGGCCCTCGACGCGATCCACCCGACCGATGAGAGCTTCCGCGATGCGCTCGCCGGTGGAGTCACCACGGTCGTGGTCAAGCCCGGTTCGGGCAACCCCATCGGCGGGCAGACCGTGGCCGTGAAGACCTGGGGTCGCATCGTCGACGAGATGGTCATCAAGCAACCGGCGTCCATGAAGTCTGCGCTGGGCGAGAACCCGAAGCGGTTCTACGGTCAGGACCAGAAGATCTTCCCGAAGACCCGCCAGGGCGTCGCCGCAGCCCTTCGCGACGCGTTCACCGCGGCGCGCAACTACGGTGCGCACCGGGCCGAGGCCGTGCGTGAGGGCAAGGCCTTCGACATCGACCTGACCAACGAGGCACTGCTCCAGGTGCTCGACGGCGAATTGCCGTGGTGCCAGCACTGCCACCGCGTCGACGACATCGCCACGGCCATGCGGTTGGCGGACGAGTTCGGTTACCGGCTCATCATCAACCACGGCACCGAGGCACACCTGATCGCCGATGTCATCGCCGAACGCAATCTGCCGGTGGTGATCGGACCGTTGCTGACCGCCCGCACCAAGCAGGAACTGCAGCACCGTTCCATCGCCAACCCCGGGCGGCTGGTGCGGGCCGGGGTCAAGATCGCCATCACCACCGACGCCCCGGTCGTGCCCATCAACCTGCTGAATGTGCAGGCGTCAATCGCAGTGAACGAGGGCCTCGACCCCGACGCGGCATTGCGGTCGATCACCCAGTGGCCGGCCGAGATCATGGGTCTGGACGAGCGCGTGGGTGTCATCGCCGAGGGCAAGGACGCCGACCTGGTGCTGTGGACCGTCAACCCGCTGGATGCGACCAGCCGGGCGATGAAGGTGTGGATCGAGGGTCGCGAGGTCTACCACTACGATGAGTCGACGTCCGAGGGCATCACCCTCGACCCGTACAGCACGCTCGGCAGCACTGTTGCCGAACCCGGAAGGGAGCGCCGATGAGCGAGTCCGAAGAACCGACGGCCGGCGAAGGCACCGTCCTGCCGATCACCCGCTGGGGTGAGCCCGTCATGCATGAGAAGACCGAGCCGGTGACCGACTTCGGCGACGAGCTGCAGCAGCTGGTGGCCGACATGTTCGTCACGATGGCCGCCGCCGAGGGGGTCGGGTTGGCAGGCACGCAGGTGGGCCGCAACCTGTCGATCTTCGTCTATGACTGCCCGGACGAGGACCACGTCAACCGCCGCGGCGTGGTGTGCAACCCGGTCGTGACCCTGCCCGAGGGCCGCGACCGCAACATGGAGGCGGCCGAAGAGGGCTGCCTGTCATTCCCCGGCGCCTACCAGCCGTTGGCCCGCCCTGACAAGGCCACCTGCACCGGCCAGGACGAGCACGGCAACCCCGTGACCGTCGTCGGTACCGGACTGCTCGCCCGCTGCCTGCAGCATGAGACCGACCACTGCAACGGCACCGTCTTCGGTGACCGGCTGTCGTCACGCGTGCGCCGCAAGCTCGACGAGCAGCACGAAGACCTGGCCAAGCTCTACCCCGATGACTGGCCGGTCAGCCCGAAGCTGCAGCGTCACGAACTCTGATCGCGGCGGCGGGGCGGGTCGGCGCGTTCGTCGACCGGCCACGCCGCGCGGATGGCCTCTCGCTGGGGCGGGTTGGTCACCTCGGCCAGCATGCAGCAGGCCACCATCACCACCGTCATCACGACCCCCACGCCCACCAGCCACTGCCCGGGCGCGGGGGTCTCGACGTACTGGGTGTGCCCGACCCGGCCCACGAGCCACCAGGTGAGGCCAAGCAGCAGCGGCATCGGACCCCACAGTGAGGCCAGGTGGGCCAGCCGGTCCCACGGCCCGGAATCCTCACCGACTGTCTGGGCCAGCACCGGGTGTTGGGGGCGGGCACCATCGATGTCGCCGCGCTTGATGCGGTTCAGCAGCACGCGGCGGGTCAGTCCGTTGGCGAGCGCGCCCAGCAGTCCGTGCGCCACGATGATGGCGGCCACCACGAGCGCCAGCACCATGACGCCGACCCAGAAGCGGTCGAGGGTCAGCTCGATGCCCTCGCCGAACGTGCGTTCATCGCAGGTGCGGCATGGCTTGCGCACGATGACACCCAGGATGACGAGGCCTGCCGTGACGCTCACCCCCACGCCGACCAGCACCTCTGCGGCCCGCGCGACCAGAAGCAGCGTTCGAAGCCAGCCGGGGATGGGCCCAGCCCCCTGGGACTTCGCGGCCTTCCTGGCCTGCGCGCGTGCCTGGCCCAGGTCGTCCGACCACGTCTTTCGAGGTGACTGCTCGCTGAAGCCGGTGCGCAGCGACCTGGCCCACCAGAACGACCCCGCGGACAGGACCACCAACACGGCACCGATGATGACGGCCTGGATGCTGTCGGGAACATCATCGGCAAGGCTGATCAGCCCGAAGATGAACAGGAAGGCGCCGACCACCAGCAGGGTGCCGGCATAGCTGTACAGGGTGATGCGCAGCGTTTTGCGTGATTCCGAGGGCCAGAAACTGAGCTGGTGCTGGGTGGCCACCTGGTCGAGCCGCTGCGGCGCCAGTGTCTCAATGGCACGCCGGCCCGTCAGGCTGACCCAGTGCCATCCGGCCACGGCAAGCGGCGCCAGGGCGACGATCAACACGAAGACGATGCCGATGGCATAGCGCGACAGGGCATCGAACTGGTACCAGCGCCGCTCGACTTCGACCGCGTCCTCTTCGAGGGCCAACAGCGGCACGAACATGGTGAGCCAGCCGGCAATCAGCCCGATCAGCAACCGGGTGACCACGCTGAACATGATGCGCGGCACGGCGGGGGTGGGCATCTCGGCGTAACGCATGGGGGTTGTGGTCATGTCAGGCCCCCGCACCCAGCACGTAACAGGCGATGGCTGCTGCGGCTGAAACGTTGAGTGAGTCCACCCCGGCCTGCATCGGGATCGTGGCCACGATGTCTGCTGCCGCCAACCAGTTCTGGTCGAGCCCGTGACCCTCAGTGCCCAGCATGATCGCCACCTTGCCGCCCGCCACCAGCGGCGGCACAGAAGCGAGCGGCACGGCGTCCTCGGTCAGGGCCAGCGCCACGGTGACCCAGCCCTCACGGCGCAGCAGCGCCAGCTCGTCGTCGTCGGCCATGCGCGCCCACGGCAGCTGGAACACCGTGCCCATCGCCGTCTTGATCGAACGCCGGTACAGCGGGTCGGCAGCACGCGGTGAGAGCACGACACCATCCCAGCCGAGGCCGGCTGCACAGCGGATGATGGCCCCCAGGTTGGTGTGGTCGACGATGTCCTGCACGAGGACGAGCCGCTGCGCAGCACTCTCGAGCAGGGCTTCGAGGCCCGTCGGCGCCACCCGGTGGAACGAGCCGAGTGCACCGCGGTGCACGTGGAACCCGGTGACCCGTTCAGCGGTGTGCTCGTCCATGAGGTAGACGGGCACGTCGAAGGGCTCGACCAGTGCGCTCAATCCGTCCCACCAGCGCGGGGCCAGCAGCAGCGAGCGCGGCCGGAACCCCGCCTGCAGCGCCCGCTCGATGACCTTGGTGCCCTCGGCGATGAACATGCCGTGCTGGCTCTCGAGGCTGTGCCGCAGGGTCGTCTCACGCAGCCGGACGTAGTCAGCCAGACGAGGGTCGGAGGGGTCGGTGATCTCGATGAGGGTGGCCACGGACCAACCCTAGGGGCTCGCGGCTGCAGTGCGGTCGAGCGCGGGTTTGCGCCTGGCGGATTGACGGCCGGGCAGGGCGTCGGGCTGGGAAATAGTTGTCCACAGGTTCCGCTCGGGGGGTTGTGTGGGGGTCCCGGCTTGAGAGAATAGAACAACAGTTCGACACGAAGTGGTGTCGGGTGGTGTTTCTGTCCAGTCGAGATGAAGGGGCGAGATGGTCCGGATGGGATCCAACGCCGTAGTAGAAGACCGATTCAAACCCGCAAGACCAAGATCGAAACCGCGGCCGCCGATTGACCGGCGGCCCTCCGAGCAGCGGTTCGCGAAGACCGAGATCAGCGCTGAGGGGGCGCGGGCGAAGCTCGTGGCGTTGAATGATGCGTTCCTCGCCAAATGCCGGGCCGAGGCCGAGGAGTTCCGGCTGTATGCCGAGTTCGCCGACCAATACAGCTACATCCCCGAAGAATCACCCGTGCTCGCCGGCACGGAGCGGCTGGTGCAGTGGGGCGGGGACGGCACCCCGGGGGTGGCGGAGTTCTGCACTCTGGAGTTGGCGGCGGCGCTGCGGCAGTCGGAAGAAGCCGTCAGGCTCCACATCGCCCACGCCCTCGCTGTCAGACATCGGCTGCCGAACACGTGGGCGGTGCTCATGGACGGCCGGCTGCGGGTATGGCAGGCCACAGAACTCGCCAGCGCCACCTGGGACCTCTCCTACGAACAGGCCGTGGAGCTGGATCGGGACCTGCCCCACTGGCTCAACACCATGGCGTTCGGCCGGGTGCTCGAGTTCATCAAAGCCTGCGTGAAGGAACTGCTGCACGACCCCGACGCACCTCCACCCGATGAGACTCTGGCGAGGCGGCGGGTCGAGATCAACACCCGCGGTATCAACAATTCCGGGGCCGGGGTCGCCGACGTCTCCGCCACCATCGACACCGCGGATGCGATCTTCCTCGACGCCCAACTGAACCGGCTCGCCGAAATCCTCGCCCACGGCGGCAACCGCGAATCCCAGCAAGTCCGCCGCGCCCAGGCACTCGGCCTGCTCGCCACCCCAGCGCGGGCCCTACAACTGCTGCAGGCCGCCCTCACAGATGAGCTGCCCACTGAGGACGAGGGTTTCGATGCCCAGTGCCCGGCCCGGGGCCAGCGTGGCCACAGCTGCGGCACCATCACCGTCGACCCCGACCAGCTGCTCCCCCGGTCGGAGTTGGTCGTGCACCTCACCGACACCACCCTGCGCAGCGGCGACGGGCTGATCAAGGTCGAGAAGGCCGGCTCGCTACTCGCCGGCTGGGTGAAACACCTCACCGGCAACACCCGCATCAGCGTCCGTCCGGTGCTCAACCCCGACGAACTCGCTCCGACCGACGCCTACCACGTGCCGGCCCGGATGCGGGAATGGATCACCCTGCGCAACCCCCACGAAGCCTTCCCCTACTCCAAGAAACCCTCCCGCGGGCTCGACCTGGACCACACCATCCCCTGGACACCACCCCGACCAGGCCAAGAACCCCTGACCAGGCCGGACAACCTCGCCCCACTCTCCCGAAAGGTCCACAGGGCCAAAACCCACGGCGGCTGGCGACTGTCCCAACCCTCACCAGGCACCTACCTCTGGAAATCACCCCTCGGGTTCGGCTACCTCGTCACCCCCAGCCACACCTGGCTCATCGAAGACCCCACCGGACAGATCCTGCCCCGCCCCGACAACGGAGCAGACACCACCGCCGCCTGAAACACACCACACCGCCGCACCCGCCGCACCCCGGCGGGCCACCGGCATGCCCGAACGCAGGTCAGCCCCCCGGTTGCTGCGGCGGTCCCCAGTTCTGGGGTCGGCCATACTGCTGTCCCATCGGCTCCGGGTGCTGCCCTGGCTCCGGGTGGTGCCAGTCCACCGGATTGGCGTCCCCGGCATCCATGATGGGTTCTGGCCCGCCCGCTGGCAGCTGCGGCACCGTCTCGCCCTTGCCCACCTGGTTGCCGCGACGCGACAGTCCCGGGTTCTCGAGGCTGCGAGCCTCGGCGATCGCCTTCTCGACCGTCGCGTCCGAAGCGGCCTTCTCGCGCCGCTTCTGCTCCTCGATCTCGGCGAACACGTCGACCTTCTCGGGTGCGGTGAACTCCCCCACCGGTCCCGCCGCTGCCGCGAACTTGCCCGTGGCCTCGGTGTCGCCACCGCCCATCGCCTGCCCAAGGCCCTTGAGGGCGTCGTTCAGCTCGCTCGGCACGATCCACATCTTGTTTGAGTCGCCCCGCGCCAGCGTGGGCAGCATCTGCAGGTACTGGTAGGCCAGCAGCCCCTGTGTGGGCTGGCCCGCATGAATGGCACCGAAGACCGTCGTGATGGCCTGCGCCTCGCCCTCGGCGCGCAGCATCTGCGCCTGCCGGTCTGCCTGGGCGCGCAGCACCATGGCTTCGCGCTCGCCCTGGGCCCGCAGGATCTGCGACTCACGGTCACCGCCGGCCGACAGGATCTGGGCCTGCCGCTGGCCCTCGGCCAGCAGCACCTGGGCTCGCTTCTCGCGCTCGGCGCGCGCACCCTTCTCCATGGCGTCGCGGATGGTCGGCGGCGGCTCGATGGCCCGCAGCTCGACGCGGTTGACCTTGATGCCCCACTTGCCGGTCGCCTCGTCCAAAACCGCACGCAGCCGCGCGTTGATCTCTTCGCGCGAGGTGAGCGCTGCCTCGAGGTCCATGCCGCCGATGATGTTGCGCAGGGTGGTCATGGTCAGCTGCTCGATGGCGGCGCGATAGCTCTGCGCCTCATAGGCCGCGCGCACCGGGTCGACGATCTGGAAGTAGATGACCGAGTCGATGTTGACCATCAGGTTGTCCTCGGTGATCACCCCCTGCGGCGGGAACGGCTGCACCTGTTCGCGCATGTCGAGCTTGTAGCGGATCCTGTCGACGATCGGCACGATCAGGTGGGGGCCGGGTTCGAGCGCCTTGCGGAACTTGCCGAGCCGCTCGACCAGGCCGATGGTCTGCTGGCTGATGATCTTGATGCTCTGCACCAGGATGATCACCGCGAATGCCACCAGGATCGCGATGACGATGTAGCCCTCCATGATGTTGCCTCCTCAGAAAGTTAGGACGACGGGTCGATGGCTGGGTTGCGCGCCGCCCAAGGGTCGCCACCGACGCCCTCGAGCGGGTAGACCATGAGCGTGGTGCCACGCACCTCCTGCACCTCGACCCGCTCCCCGGGGGCGATGCTGCCCGGCACCACGAGTCTGGCCGTCCAGAGTTCACCGTTGATGCGCACCTCGCCGCCGGCCGGGGTGACTTCGCCCGTGGCCACGGCTTCGGCGCCGACGAGTTGGTTCAGGGACGAGCGGTAGCCGGGGGCATTGCGCACCTTGGCCAACAGCGTCGGCCTCAGCAGGAACAGCAGTGCGATCGCAGCGACGATGCCCACGATGACCTGCACGATGACCACACCGGGCAGCACGATCGCCGTCAGTCCGGCCGCGATGGCGCCACCAGCGAGCATCAACAGGGTCAGGTCAAGGGTGAGCATCTCGGCAGCCCCCAGCACCATCGCCAGGGCGAACCAGGCCGACCAAACGTTCTCTCGTACCCACTCGAAGAACTCCATGACCCATTCTCCCCCATCGCCCCTAATCAGGGGCCGTCAGACCCCTGCATGACGAGGGGTCTTGACGGCGCGGGCCGTCCAACGACCATCGTCGTGACTGACTGTGAGCGGCATGTCGAAGGCCGTCGACAGGTTCTGGGCGTTGAGCACCTCGTCGACCGGGCCCGCAGCCACCACCTGTCCGCGACGCAGCAACAGGGCGTGGGTGATGCCCTCGGGGATCTCTTCGATGTGGTGGGTCACCAGCACCGTCGCCGGCGCATCGGGGTCGAGGCAGATCTCACTGAGTGTTTCGACCAGCGCCTCGCGCCCGGTCAGGTCGAGCCCGGCAGCGGGTTCGTCCAGCAGCAGCAATTCGGGGTCCGTCATCATGGCGCGGGCGATCTGCACCCGCTTGCGTTCACCCTCGGACAGTGTGCCGAAGGTGCGTTCGCGCAGGTGCTCGATGCGCATCATCTGCAACAGGCTGGTGGCCCGGTCGGTGTCCCAGGCGTCGTAGTGCTCGCGCCAGCGTCCAATCACCGCATAACCTGCAGAAACGACGACGTCCTCGACGCGCTCACCGCGGGGAATGCGTTCCTGCAGCGCCGCCGACGACACCCCGATGCGGGGACGCAGCTCGAACACGTCGACCGCGCCCAGCACCTCGTCCAGGATGCCCACGACCCCGCGGGTGGGGTGCAGCTGCGCGGCCAGCACCTGCATCAGGGTGGTCTTGCCAGCACCGTTGGGACCGATCACCACCCAGCGGTCGCCCTCTTCGACACTCCAGTCGATGTTGTCCAACAACTTTGCGCCGCCCTTGACGACGTCAACACCGGCGAGGTCGACCACTGAACTCATGGCTCCAACCTACACACTCGGGTACCGGCGATGCGTTCAGACCGGGCCGGGTCGGCCTAGGATGCGCTGGTGACTCTGGTGATGGCCCGCCTCGCGGTGCTGCTGAACTCGATCGACGCCGGGCTGGCGAATGCCGCCGAGGCCGAGCACGCGATCCGCGGGCACGTGCACCTGGTGCTTGACGAGCACGAATTGCTCGGTGTGGGCCAGTCCCCCACCCTGCGCATCGCCATGGCCCGGCTGGACCGGCTGAGCGCCCACCACCCCGGCTGGCAGTTGGCCCTGGTCGCCCCGGGCCGGTTGGGTGGCCTGCGCGGCCCCGCCGCGTTGTCGAGGACGGCCCTGGCCGAGGTGCCTGAACCCGAGGTGGGGGCGGCGCCGGTGGTGGTGCGCCACGACGGCGCCGTGGCACTGGTAGCCGGCCAGGCTGTGCCCGACGAGGAACAACTTGACGACGAGCTCGTCACCCTGCGGGTGCTCAGTGCGGAACGACCGCTCAGCCCACCCACGCCGACCGAGGCAGCCCGCGCGCTGGCCCAGGCCATGGCCGCGGCGACCACGACCCTCGCCACGACCGGGTTGACCGCCGGCGGGCGCCCCGACCCGGCCGCCACCGTCGCGCTCGGCCAGGCCTACGGCGCCGCCAACCAGTCGCTGCTCGACCAGGCAATGACGGTGCTGGCCATCCTGGCTGCGGCCCAACAGGGCGAAACGGACCTGCCCCACTCCCACGCCATCACCACCCGCGCCGCGCAGCTCGCGCCATTGCGGACGGCGGCCTGGGATGCCTTGCAGGCCGCGGTCTCGT
Organism: Aestuariimicrobium sp. G57; assembly: GCF_050110855.1. Classification (NCBI taxonomy): domain Bacteria; kingdom Bacillati; phylum Actinomycetota; class Actinomycetes; order Propionibacteriales; family Propionibacteriaceae; genus Aestuariimicrobium; species Aestuariimicrobium sp. G57. The sequence goes on from NZ_JBNINW010000005.1 coordinate 135,074, forward strand.
GGCCCATGCACCTGATGCAGGAACGCTGACATGCCGCAGGCGCCGACCTCCCCCTCTGGTCGACGCCCGCGGCTGCTCGTGGTGTGTCAGGCGTTGGCCAGCTCGTCGACGAGCCCGGTGACCAGGGCCACGACGCCCTCGTCATCCCCCAGGGCCGGGTCGAGCAGGGTCAGCACGGCCCTCACCGGCTCGTCGCCCGTCGCGGCCGCCACATAGGGGTCGCCGTGGGCGTCCGTGACCGGCGCACCCACCCCCTGCAGGTGGCGGATCCAGGCGGCCACACCACGTGCGGCACCGCGTCCCTCACGACCCGCAGCGCGCTCGGCCCGCAGGGTCGGCAACAGGCGCACCGGCACCTTCTGCGAACCGTCGGCCGCGATCTGCGCGAGCAGGTGGCGAATCTGGCGGTTGGCGTACCGGTCGACCAGCGCCTTGCGGTAGTTGGCGATGTCCTCGGCGGGCACGGTGAGGTGGCGGGCAGCCTCGTCCCACCATTCCTCGACCCAGCCGCGCACGACCGGGTCGACGATCGCCTGCGAGACGACCTCGTGCCCCCGGGCGGACGCGGCATAGGCCATCAGCGTGTGCGACCCGTTGAGCAGCCACAGCTTGCGCTGTTCGAAGGGCTCGACCTCGTCGACGAAGTTGGCATCCCACTGGGGCCGTCCGGCCGGGAAATCGCCCGCGATGACCCATTCGACGAATGGCTCGGTGACCACGGGTGCGGCATCGGCCACCCCGGTGGCGGCGAGCACGGCGTCGATGTCGTCCTGGGTCGTGCGCGGGGTGATGCGGTCGACCATGGCGGTGGCGAACGCGTGCTCGTTGACGATGTCGGCGAGCGCGGGGTCGACAGCCACGGCCAGGCTGCGGGTCACGCGCTGCACCACTCCGCCGTTGTCGGGCAGGTTGTCGCACGACAGCACCGTGACCGGTCCCAGCCCGGCGTCACGGCGGGCGATGATGCCGGCCAGCAGCTTGCCGGGGGCGGTGGTGACGCCCTCGAGGTTGCCATCGGCCAGGGCTGCGCGGTCGGCGGCGACGTCTGCGTCGGCCAGGTTGATGCTGCCATCGGGGCCACGCAGGTAGCCGGCCTCGGTGACGGTCAGGGTGACCACCGCCAGGTCGGGCGAACGCCAGTAGTCGAGCCACGTGGCGATGTCGGTGCCCGAATGCACCGCCACCACCGAGCTGATCAGCTCGGGCTGGTCGCCGTCATCGGCGCGCACGAGCAGCGTGTACAGCCCGTCCTGCGGGGCGAGTTGGTCGGCCACCTTGGCAGAGCGGCCACCGAACGCGGCGATGCCCCACTGGTCGGCATCGGGTGCGTGCTCGGTATACCACGCCTGGTGGGCCCGGAAGAAGTTGCCGAGTCCCAGGTGGATGATGCGGACGGGGGCGGCGGGACGCCCGTCACCCGCGGCACGGGACAGGTGCCGTGCTTCTTGATCGGTCACAGTTTGAACACCTTTCTGGGTTGGTCAACCACCAATGAAGTGATGATTTGTGCCGCCTCGTCTTCAGCCAATCGGTGCTCGACGACGAGGTCGGCAAGGTGGCAGGCGTCGAGGCGGCGGGACATGTCGTGTCGGGCCGGGATGGAGCAGAACGCGCGGGTGTCGTCGATGAACCCGCTGGTGCGAGTGAACCCGGCGGTCTCGGTGACCGCGCGGCGGAAGCGCTTGATCGCATCAGGTGCATCCAGGAACCACCATGGCACACCGGCGAAAACGCTCGGGTAGAACCCCGCCAAAGGCGCGATCTCACGCGAGAAGACGGTCTCGTCCAGGGTGAAGATGACCAGGTTCAGGTTCGGGTGGGTGCCGAACGATTCCAGGGCCGGGCGCAGGGCTCGGGACACCTCGACGCTGACGGGGATGTCGGCGCCCACATCTGCCCCGTACTTCTCGAACGTCGGGGTGTGGTGGTTGCGCACCACGGCGGGGTGCAGCGTCAGCACCAGTCCGTCCTCGGTCGCCATGCGCACCTGGTGCCAGACGAGGTGGCGACGCAGTGCGGTCGCCTCGTCGGCGGACGCCGCCCCGCGCCTGGCGGCGAGGTAGATGCGGTTGGCCTCGGCCTCGTCGAGACGGGTCGTGTCCAGGTCGAAATGCGAATGGTCCGAGCTGAAGGCGCCGTGGGCCTTGAAGTACTCACGGCGGTTGGCCAGCGCGTTGAGGAATCCGGGCAGGTCGTCGACGGCCTCGCCACTGGCGCGGCTGATGTCGTCGACCAGCTGGTTCCAGTCGGCGCGGGCGGGTTCGAGGTACTTGTCGGGGCGGAAGGTCGGCACCACCCGGCGCGTGAAGGTGGCGTCGTCGCGCAGCGCCGCGTGGTGTTCGAGGTTGTCGCAGGGGTCGTCGGTGGTGGCGAGCACGGCGATGTCGAAGCGTTCCATCAGCTTGCGCGCCGTGTTGGCCCCATCGCCCACCCAGGCCTGGATGGCGTCGTAGATCTGGTCGGCGGTCTCGGGGCTGGGCCGCACGGTGACGCCGAAGATGTCGACCAGCTCGTTCTCGAGCCAGTAGCGCACCGGGGTGCCCGCGTAGTCACCCCAGTGCTCGCAGAGCAGCCGGAAGGCGGCCCGGGAATCGTCGGCCGTCATGTCGTTGCGCCCGACGCCCAGGTCATCCAGCCGCACGCCATTGGCGTGCATCATGCGCGTGACGTAATGGTCGGGAGTGATGAGCAACGACGTCGGGTCGCTGAACGCGACATCGTCGGCGATCCACTGCGGGGGCACATGGGAATGGGGTGAAATGATGGGCAGGTCCTTGACGGACTCGTACAGCCTGCGGGCCACATCGCGGGTGGACGCATCGACCGGGAAGAGCCGGTCGGGGTGGAGGCTGAGGGATATCGGCGCTGACATGTTGCCCACTCTTTCGGACGGCGGGCGCCACTCACAACGGGTTGCCACTGGTTGCAGCCGTGGTTGTGCACCGCGGACGTGGCATGGATGGCGCGTCGTCCACGCCATCGAACCCCCGAACCTGCGGACGAGGCACGGGTGCCACTTCTGCAACCCGAACAGCCCGAACCAGGCGTATTCATGACACTGGTGCCAGTTCTGCACGTCTGGAACCCACCTCCGGACCGACCAGCCGCCCCCGTCGCCCCAGAAACCCGCCCTCGAGGCACCACTGTCACTTCTGCACCACCCGGCAAACGGCGGCAACCGCTTGCGCGTCACCACCGTCCGCGGTGGGATGGGAGCACACGCCGCGAGCAGAGGAGCATCATGAGCGCCCAGATCACCCCCGACCTGATCGGTGGCCCGCACCAGCACGTGAGCGACGAGCAGGTCGATGAGTTCATCGGCCGCAACCTCGCCGCCGCCGGGCTTGAGGGCAAGAAGGTCGCGCTCGTCATTCCCGATGGCACCCGCAGCTGCCCGCTGCCGCTGCTGATGCGCGCGCTGCACCAGCACCTGGTCGGCCGTGCCGCCGAGGTGACCGCCGTGATCGCGCTGGGCACCCACTCCTACATGGAGCCCGACGAGATCGCCAGGATGCTGGGCGGCGACCCCGAAGAGCTCTACCCCGGCATCCGCGTGGTCAACCACGAATGGGCCGACCCGGACATGCTGGTCGAGGTCGGCAGGATCAGCGGTGAACGCATCGCCGAACTGTCCGGGGGACGCCTCGACGTCGGCGCCACCATCATGATCAACCGGCACGTCGTTGAAGCCGATGTCGCGCTGGTCGTGGGCCCTGTGTTCCCGCACGAGGTGGTGGGCATCTCGGGCGGCAACAAGTACTTCATCCCGGGTGTCGCCTCGCAGGAATTCATCGACATGACCCACTGGGTCGGTGCCCTGATCACCAGCTACGACATCATCGGCACCACGGGCATCACGCCCGTGCGGGCGATGATCAACGAGGGCTCCGAACTGATCCCGGCGCAGCGGCTGGCGTTCTGCCTCGTTGTCGAGTCGGGCACCGGCCTGATCGAGGCCATTGCCTGGGGCACCACTGAAGACGCGTGGGCCGCGTCCGCCGCGATCGCGGCACAGACGCACGTCGAATACGTGGACGAACCGTTCAAGCGCGTGCTCTCGATCATGCCCGAGCGCTACGAGGACATCTGGACCGCCGCCAAGGGGTTCTACAAGCTCGAACCGGCCGTGGCCGACGGCGGTGAGGTGATCATCTATGCCCCGCACGTCACCGAGGTGTCCGAAACCCACCATGAGATCCATGAGATCGGCTACCACTGCCGCGACTACTTCGTGAAGCAGTGGGACAGGTTCAAGGACGTGCACTGGGGCGTGCTGGCCCACTCGACGCACCTGCGTGGCAAGGGCACCTATGATGCCGAGACCGGCGTCGAGAAGCTGCGGGTCAAGGTCACCCTGGCCACCCAGATCCCGCGAGAGGTGTGCGAGTCGATCAACCTGGGCTACCTCGACCCGAACGAGATCGACATCGACGCGATGCGCGCTGACCCCGACGTCTTCGTGGTGCCGAATGCCGGCGAGGTGCTCTACCGGGTCAAGTGAGCCCGTGCCGGGCGCTGCCCGGTCGGGGCCGCCGTCGACCCACGCACGATCAGCTTCACCGGAACCCGTAGTGGGGTCGCCGAACGCCACTTCGCGCCGCCGAGCAGTCCGACGAGGTTGGTGATTCCGAGTTCACCAAGTTGGCCCAGCGGTGCCGCCACGGTCGTCAGCCCCGGGCTGAGCAGGTCGCAGCCGAACGCGTTGTCGAACCCGATGATGCTCATCTGTTCCGGCACCGAGACGCCGCGCTGCCGCAGCGCCAGCACCAGCCCGAACGCGAGCAGGTCGTTGTAGCAGATGACGGCCTTCGCCCCGCGTGACAGCAGTTCGTCCGCGATGGCGGGGGCCTCGCGCATGGTCGGTACATTGGGTCCGACCCGGTGGGCGGTGAGCACGAGTTCGAGCGCCGATTCGCGCATCGCCCGCCACCGGACGCCGTCTGCCCAGCTGGCCTCGGGACCGGCGACGTACCAGATCTGGCGGTGGCCGAGTTCGGCCAGGTGTTCGACGGCGCGACGCATGCCCCGTTCGTTGTCGGTGACGATGCTGGGCATGCCCGAGACATGCCGGTTCAGCACCACCACCGGCAACTGCTTGCCCACCTGGCGCAGGTGCGTGTCCGAGACCCGGGAGCTCGCCACCAGCATCGCGTCGAGCAGCGGCAGCGTGCGGTTCAGCAGCGTGCGCTCGAGCTGGTCCGATTCACGGGTGTCGATCAGGACGATGGCGTAGCCATGCTGGGCCGCGGCCTCTTCGGCGCCCCGGATGATGCCGAAATTGAACGGGTTGGTGATGTCGGCGACGGCCAACCCGAGGGCCTTGCGCTTCGCGGGCAGCACGGGGGCCGCGATCTGCTCGGCGCGGTAGCCCAGGTCGGCCGCGACGGCACGAATGTGCTCGGCCGTCTTGGCGCTCACGCGTCCCGGTCGCGAAAATGTTCGACTGACCGTGGCCGGGCTCACGCCGGCGGCTGCAGCAACGTCATAAATGGTCGCGGGGCGCGCAACGTCGTCGTCACTCACCCGGTCAGAGTACGGCATGCATGCTTGTCGGGCGGGCCACTCGGCACCCAATTGCGACGATTCCGCACATGGTCGCACCGGGACCGTTCAAATGGGGCACGTCCGTTGACGTCAACCGAGGGGAACACGCATGCTGCGCACCCAGGATTCCGCCACCCGTGAACGCAAGAACCTGTCTGGCCTGTGGGACTTCCGGCTCGACCGCGACGGTGAGGGCCGCAACCAGCGCTGGTTCGACGGGCCGCTCACCGGGGCCCGCAAGATGCCGGTGCCGGCCAGCTTCAACGACCTGGTCACCGACCGCGAGACCCGCGAGTTCTTTGGCGACATCTGGTACCAGACCACGGTGCGGGTGCCCCGGGGCTGGGCCGACCAGCGCATCACGCTGCAGGTCGAGTCGGCGACCCACCGGGCCACGGTGTGGGTGGACGGCGTCGAGGTGGCCAGCCATGAGGGCGGCTACCTGCCGTTCGAGGCCGACCTGACCGACGTGGTCGCACCCGGCCAGCTGGTGCGCATCACGTTGTGCGTCAACAACTCGCTGAGCTTCCAGTCCGTGCCGCCCGGCGTCGTCGAGGACTCCCCCGCCGGTCCGCGACTGAAGTACTGGCACGACTTCTTCAACTACGCGGGCATCCATCGTCCGATGTGGCTGCAGTCGACCCCGCGGGCGCACCTGGACGACGTCACCGTCGTGACCGGGCTGGACGGGGCGGCGGGTACGGTCGCCTGGACGGCCGCCGCCGTCGATGCCGACGGCCTGGACGTGCGGGTGCAGCTGCGCGATGAGGACGGCGCCGAGGTGGCGTCCGGTACAGGACCGCAGGGCGAATTGGGGATCGAGCAGGTGCGTCCGTGGCGGCCGCTCGATGCCTACCTCTATGACCTCGAGGTGCAGCTGGTCGATGGCGATCGCGTGGTCGACTCGTTCCACCAGCCGGTGGGTGTGCGCACCGTCGAGGTGCGGGGAACGCAGTTCCTGATCAACGGCGAACCGTTCTATTTCAAGGGCTTCGGCATGCACGAGGACCACATCACCATCGGCAAGCAGCACTGCCCCGCCTCGATGGTGCGCGACTTCGAGCTGCTGGGCTGGATCGGCGCCAACTCGCTGCGCACGTCGCACTACCCCTACAGCGAGGAATTCATGGACTATGCCGACCGGATGGGCTTCGTCGTCATCGACGAGACCCCGGCCGTCGGCATGAACATGGCCATCGGGGGCGGCATCGCCGGTACGCAGGGCTACGTGACGTTCTCACCTGAGACGATCAACGACCAGACCTGCGAGGTGCATGCGCAGACGATCCGCGAACTCGTGGCCCGTGACAAGAACCACCCGTGCGTGGTGATCTGGTCGATCGCGAACGAACCAGAATCCACGACCGAGGCCGCCGAGGCCTACTTCAGGCCGCTGTTCGACGTGGCCCGCGCGGCTGATCCCACTCGTCCGGTGGGGTTCGTCAACGTGATGCTGGCCCCCCACGGGCAGTGCCGGGTGAGCCAGTTCGCCGATGTCATCATGCTGAACCGCTACTACGGCTGGTACGTGCACACCGATGACCTGGCCAATGCCGAGATCGCGATGCGCACCGAAACCGCGGGCTGGGCCAGTGAGGGCAAGCCGATCATCTTCACCGAGTACGGCGCCGACACCTATGCGGGGCTGCACCAGCTGCCGGCCGCACCGTGGAGCGAGGACTACCAGGTCGACTACCTCGACCTGCAGCACAAGATCTTCGACGAGTTCGACGAGGTGGTCGGCGAGCAGATGTGGAATTTCGCCGACTTCGCGACCACCAGCGGCATCATGCGCGTGGGCGGCAACAAGAAAGGCGCGTTCACCCGTGACCGCCAGCCGAAGGCCGCCGCCCACCAGCTGCGGCAGCGGTGGACGGGCGGCGCCGGCTGAGCCTCAGGCCCCGGTCGAGTGCAGGCCACCATCGACGTGGACGACCTCGCCGGTGGTGGCCGGGAACCAGTCCGACAGCAGGGCCACGATGGCCTTCGCGGTCGGGGTGGTGTCAGTGGGGTCCCAGCCGAGCGGGGCGCGCTCTGCCCAGACGTCATCGAAGCTCGAGCCGCCGGGGATGGCCTTCTTGGCGATGGTCTGCAGCGGTCCGGCCGAGACGATGTTCGAGCGGATGCCTTCCTTGCCCAGGTAGCGGGCCAGGTAGCGGCTCGTCGCCTCCAGCGCCGCCTTCGAGACGCCCATCCAGTCGTAGCTGGGCCAGGTGACCGAGCCGTCGAAGGTCATGCCGACGACGCTGGCCCCCTCGCGGAACAGCGGCTTGCAGGCCATCGTCAGGCTGGCCATCGAATAGGCCGACACGTGCAGTGAGGTGGCGACGTCGTCCCAGCCGGTCTCGAGGAACTTGCCGCCGAGCGCGGTTTCGGGGTTGGCGAACGCGATCGAGTGCACCAGCCCGTCGAGGTGGTCGACATGCTCACGCACGGCGTCGGGCAGCGCGGCCAGGTGGTCGGCATTGGTGACGTCGAGCTCGAGCACCGGCGGCACCGGGTCGAGCTTCTGCACGACCCGGTTGGTCAGGCTGAGCGCGCGGCCGAAGTTGCTGACCAGCACGGTGGCACCTTCCTGCTGCGCGATGCGCGCCGCCTCATAGGCGATCGAGGTGTTGTGGGTGACTCCGGCCACCAGGATGTTCTTGCCTTCGAGGATTCCCATGCTCGTCCTTAATCTCGTGGTGTTGACTCGTGGGGGTTGCCAGGGGGTTGTCCCCCTGCGGGGTATCGCTCAATGACCCATGCCGAGGCCGCCGTCGACGGGGATGACGGCACCGGTGATGTAGTCCGCCCCGGCCAGGAATGCCACCGCCTGGGCCACCTCTGCCGACTGCCCGAGTCGTCCGGCGGGGATGCGTGCCTGGTAGCCCTTGATGGTGTCTTCGGGCAGCACCGCGGTCATGTCGGTCTCGATGAACCCGGGGGCGACGACATTGCAGGTGATGTTGCGGGTGCCCAGTTCGCGGCTGATCGAACGGGCCATGCCGACCAGCGCGGCCTTCGAGGCCGCGTAGTTGACCTGGCCGGGCGAGCCCAGCAGCGCCACCACCGACGAGATCAGCACGATGCGGCCGAAGCGCTGCTTCATCATGGCGCGGGTGGCACGCTTGACGACGCGCCAGGTGCCGGTGAGGTTGGTGTCGATGACACTGGTGAAGTCGTCCTCGTCCATGCGCATCAGCAGGCCGTCCTTGGTGATGCCGGCGTTGGCGACCAGCACTTCGACGGGCCCGAGCTGCTGCTCGACCTGACCGAATGCCTCGTCCACCTGCGCAGCGTCGGTGATGTCGCACTGCACGCCGAGCACGCCGTCGGGCACCTCGCCGCTGCGGTAGGTGCCGGCAACCCTGTAGCCGTGGTCACGCAGGTACTCGGCGATGGCTCGTCCGATGCCCTTGTTGGCGCCGGTCACCAGCGCCACGCGGCCGGGGGTGGTCTGTTCGGGGGTGGTCTGCTCGCTGCTCACACGCCCGAAACTATCGAACCCGGCGGGGGGCGACAACGAAAGCTCCCACAGTGTCCGGGTTTGGAAAACTGTGGAATCCTGCAAGTGTGACGGATTCTGGCGGGGACGGCTTCCGCCGATCTTCCCGGCGGGTTGTCGTGGTCACGCAGGTGGCAGAGAGCCGCAGCGACGACCTGCATCGTCGACGACGCAACTATGCGATCGCCATGGGCATCCGCACGTTCGCGTTCGTGATGCTGTTCTTCGTGCCTGGCGTCTACAAGCTGATCCCCCTGGCGGCAGCGATGGTGCTGCCCGTCATCGCGGTCATGCTGGCCAACGCCATCGACCACAAGGCACCGCCGTTGGCACCCCCGGACGAGCCGGGGCAACGCATGCTGACGTCGGGGCATGGGCCGGACGGCGAGGTGATCCAGGGCGAGGTCGTCGACGACGAGGGTGCCGGAACGAGCGGATAGGCTCGAGCGGTGAAGAAGTTGTGGGTGCGCTGGATCGTGCTGGTGGTGTTCGTGGCCCTGCTGGGCGCGGTGTTCGTGCGGCTGGGTGAATGGCAGTTGCACCGGCTCGAGGCGCGCCGCGAACGCAATGCGATCGTGGTGGCCAACCAGGCGTTGCCAGTGCAGCCATGGGACCAGGTATTCCACCATCCCATCGCCGAGGGTGACCAGTGGCAGCGGGTGACGGTCACCGGCACCTACCTGCCCGAACACCAGCTCGAGGTGCGCTACCGCAACGTGGGCGGCAGCCAGGGCAGCGAGTGGGTGCTGCCGCTGCGCACCAGCGACGGTCGACTGGTGCTGGTCGACCGCGGCTTCACGTCGCGGGGCAATGGCGAGGTCGCCAGGCCGGCCGCGGCACCGGCCGGACAGGTGACCGTGACCGGGTTCGTGCGCCGCAACGAGCAGGGCAAGGCGAATGCGACCACCCCCATGCAGGGCTCGGTGCGGCTGATCAATGCCCCTGCGATCTCGGCGGCGATCGGGCAGCAGCTGGTCGATGGTTACATCCAGGCCATCTCGAGCACGCCGGCAGACCCGGGATTGACGCCGGTCGGCACCCCCGAGCTCGACGAGGGGCCGCACCTGTCCTATGCGATCCAGTGGTTCCTGTTCACGGTGATCGCCGCCGGTGGGGTGCTCATCCTGGTGCGCGCCGACCTGCGTGAGCGTCGCCGCAAGCGTGCCCGCGCCGCCCAGCTCAATGCCGCACGACAGGCATGACCGGCTTCAACTGGCTGGTCTGCCCGCACTGCGGCGAGCGGCTGGTCGTTGAGGGGCTGGTCGCGGGCTGCGCCTCGGGGCACCGGTTCGACGTGGCCCGCCAGGGATACCTGAACCTGCTGGGTCATGCCCCCGGCGCCAATGCCGACACCGCCGCAATGGTCGAGGCGCGGCAGCGGTTCCTCGCGGCCGGGCACTACTCCCCCATCCGTGACGCCGTCGCCGCGGTCGCGGTGGCGGCCCGGGCTCGGGCTGTGGTCGAGGTCGGTGCCGGTACCGGCTACTACCTCGCGGGCGTGCTGGACGCCCTGGCTGGGGCGGGGGTCGGCCATGCCGAGGGCCTCGGCGTCGACATTTCGCCCGCTGCCGCCCGGCGGCTGGCGAAGGCACACCCTGCGGCCAGGGCAGTGGTGGCCGACGTCTGGCAGGGCCTGCCGCTGGTCGACGCCTGCGCCGACCTGGTGGCGTGCATCTTCGCCCCACGCAACGCCGCGGAGTTCGCCCGCGTGCTGCGCCCGGGCGGGCGGCTGGTGACGGTCACTCCCGGCCCGGGTCACCTGGCCCAGGCCCGGCAGGCCTTCGGCCTGATGGCGGTCCAGGACGACAAGGACGCCCGCCTGGTCGACTCCTTGGCCCCGCAGTTCACCCGCAGGGACCGCACCGAGGTCGCCTTCGGACTGGACCTGGACGCCGCCACCGCCGCGGCCCTGGTCGACATGGGCCCCAATGCCCTGCACGAGCACGGCACCGTCACCGCGCTGCGCGTCGACGTCGAGGTCGTCGTCAGCACCTGGCAGCCGGCTGGCTAGCTGGTGCGGACCGTGCCCGGCGCCTCGAGCCGCGCGCGCACCTTGTCACCCCCCATCCGTTCCACGACCTCGGGGTCGCCCACGACCACCAGCAGGTCCGTGGCCCGGGACAGGCCGACGTAGAGCCGCTCGGCCTCGCGGTCCATCGCGCGTTCACTGTTCAGGCACAGCACGACAGCACGGCGTTCCATGCCCTTGAACCCGAGCACGTGGCCATAGAAGATGTCGTCCTCGTCCCAGTAGCCGGCCCAATAGCCCACCTGCCCCAGGCTCTGCTGGCGCTCCTTCTGCACCGGGTGGCTGTGGCCGACGGTCAGCAGGGCCACATCACGGGGCGCCCAGCCCTCGCCGACCAGCGCGTCGGCCTCGTCATCTGCCACCTCGATGCTCTGCCCGGTGGCGCAGGGCACGAACACCACATCGGGGCCGTACCCACCGCGTGGGGACATGCCGGTCGGTGCCAGCGGGGCAAACGCGTCATAGATCTGGCGGGTGTTGCGCAGGTTGTGGTCAAGCACCAGCGGCACCAGTTGCACCGGCGGGTCACCGAAGCGTGGGAACACCCGCTGGTGCTCGTCGGTGTACACGCCGAGGCGGCCCCCGTCCGGGTCTCGCAACCCACGCAGCAGCGCGTGCCACCACTCCTCGGCGAAGTCCTGGGCCTCGTCGACGATGATGGCGTCGAACCGTTCGTCATCGCCGAGCTGGTCGGCGCGTTCCGCCATGAGTCGCGGCAACTCCTGTTCCCAGAACGCACTGTTGTCGCGGGTGGCGCTCGACGTGTCGATGCCCCACCGGTTGGCCAGCGCCTCGAAGGTGCCGACGAACTTCGGCTGCTTGCCGCGCGACCCGCCACCCAGCAGCTCACGTTGCAGGAACTCGGCCAACCCGTAGGAATAGCACACCACGGCGACCCGCTCGCGTCGCCCCGTGTGGCGGCCGTCGGCGAGCCGGCGTGCGTGTTCCATGGCGAGCCATGTCTTGCCGCTGCCCGCTCCCCCGCGCACCTCAACGCGGGGCACCAGCCGCGTGACCGACAACAACAGCGCCTGCTCGTCAGTCAGCCGGGTGACGAGCTCGTCGTGGTCAGAACTGGCGCCAACGACGTCGCGCGGCAGCCCCCGCCCCTGCAGCACCTCGACCAACAGGTCGACCTGGTCGCGGTTGACTGGTGCCGCGTCGTCGCCCGTATGCAGGTCGAGCTGGTCGATCAACCGGTCGGCGAGCGTCGGCAGCTCGTCCTGGTCACTGACCATCCAGCGCGGTGATTCCGGTGTCGCGAAGTGCGCATCGAGGTGGGTCGCGGTCAGCACCACGTGGTGGGCCCAGCGCACCCTGCCACCGGTCCACCTCGGGTCCTGGCGCACATAGTCCATGAGTGCCCGCTTGGCGGCCATCGACTGCGTGAACGGGTCAATCTGCCGACGTCCCTCGGGCGTTGCCTGCCACCAGCCCTGCTCGTCATGCCAGACCCGGCCGCCCTTCACCTCGACGACCACCACCCCTGACTCGGGGATGATCACCACGAGGTCTGCTTCGAGGTCGTCGCCCCGATGGGTCACCCGCAGGTTCGCGAGTACCGCCGAACCATCAGGCAGTCCGCGCACCAGGCGGTGGCACACGTCACGTTCGTGGTCGTTGACGAACCGCGGCTCTGGGGGGAACAATCTGGCGCTCACCTGGACTCCTTCTGGTGCTTTGGGACCTCCTCGTCCACCTGGCACCTACTCAACCACGAACGCCCGCGTGAAATGCCCGGTGGGGCGGCGCCTCTGGCACCGCCCCACCGGGGTTATCGTCACCGCCCGCAGACGGCCTGCATCAGTTGCCCGTGTTGGGCAGCTTCGGGGGCTTGACCTGGGTGGGGGGCACCGAGGGGGTCGCGCCGGGGTTGGTGGCCGGAGGCGTGGCCGGCGGCGTGGTCACCGGGGTCGTCGCCGCCTGCGGCTGGAAGACCTGCACCACCGACGGCCGGGGGCCGGCGAAGGTGTTGGCCGCGGGGGCCAGCCGGTTGTTGGCGTAGTCCGGGAAGTACGAGATCGGCGCCGCGAAGGTGCCGCCCTCACCCGGGTGCTGCACCGCCACGAAGACCATGTTGTCCTGGTCGTGGATGACCGGGCCGCAGGTCTCGGCACCGGCCGGCACGGCCAGGAACTGCTCGACCTTGCCGCGGTCGGCGCCGTCCAGCGTGACCTTGTGCAGGGCGTCGCAGTAGCCGATGGCGCCGGGCTGGCCGTCGGTCGAGATCCACAGGTTGCCCTGGGAGTCGAACGCGAGGTTGTCGGGGCACGAGATCGGCGAGACCTTGTCGGCCGGGTAGCCCGAGAAATAGGTCGGGATCTCGGCGTTGCTGGGGTCACCGGCCATGAGCAGGATGTTCCAGGTGAAGGTCAGCGAGGCGTTGTCGTCGCCGTCCTCGATGATCTCAATGACGTGGCCGTCCTTGTTCTTGTTGCGGGGGTTGGCCTCGTCGGCGGCGGCCTTGCCGGTGGTGCCGCGCTGGCTGTTGTTGGTCAGGGCCATGTAGACCTTGCCGGTGACAGGGTTGACGTCGACGTCCTCGGGGCGGTCCATCTTGGTGGCGCCCACGGCGTCCGCGGCCAGCCGGGTGAACACCAGCACCTCGGCGACATCGGGCATGCCGGGCACCATCGAGCGACCGTTCTCGACCAGGGGCACCCAGGTGCCGGTGCCGTCGAAGCCACCGTCGGTCGGGACCTTGCCCGAGCCGTCGATCTCGGCAGCGCTGTTGCCCGTGAACTTCGCGACGTACAGGTTGCCCTGCGACATCAGCTTCTTGTTCGCCTCACGGTTGCCGGCGCTGTAGGCAGCGGTCGAGACGAACTTGTACAGGTAGTCGAAACGCTCGTCGTCGCCGGAGTACACGACCGCCTTGTTGTTCTTGGCGAGCACGACATTGCCGGCCTCGTGCTTGAGGCGGCCCAGGGCGGTGTGCTTGACCGGGGTCGAGGTCGGGTCCTGCGGGTCGATCTCGACGATCCAGCCGAAGCGGTTGGCCTCGTTGGCGTAGTCGGGGTTGCTCAGGTCGAAGCGGGGGTCGACGTTCTCCCAGCCGCGCTCCGAAGCCCGGTTCGCAATGCCGTAGCGGCCCTGCTGCGCGGTTCCCGAGCCCTTGAAGTACTGGTTGAAGTTCTCTTCGCCCGACAGCACGGTTCCCCAGGGGGTGGTGCCACCGGCGCAGTTGTTCAGGGTGCCGAGCACGCGAGTGCCGGTCGGGTCGTCCTTGGTCTTCAGCAGGTCGTGGCCGGCCGCCGGGCCGTCGACGGTGAAGGGGGTCTTGCCGGTGATGCGGCGGTTGCGGGCGCCGCCCTTGATGTAACGCCAGGGCAGGCTGGCGCCGTCACGCTCGAGCTCGACCACCGAGAAGCCGTGCGACGCGATGGCGATCTTGACGACCTCGTCCGGGTTGGCAGTCGCGAACGCCTCGGGGAACATGATGTCCTCGTTGGTGTACTCGTGGTTGCACAGCAGCAGCGCCTTGGTGGGCGACTCGGCCAGGATGTTCAGGTAGTCACAGTTGTAGCCGAACTGTTTCTCGGCCGACAGCTCGCTCTGCGAGTTCACGTCGAACGCGGGCGAGTCGTTGAACAGCGGGTCACCCCAGCGGATCAGGGCGTTCCACTGGTAGCCGTCGGGAACGCTCACGGTGTCAATGCTGCGGGCGACCGGCGCGATGGCGGTGAAGGGCAGCGAGCCCGTGCCCGAGCCGTTGCCACCGAAGTCGGCGGCGGCGGGGGTCGGCGAACCCACCACGTTGGCGACGACCACGGCACCGGCGGCGATGCCGCCACCCAGGCCGAGGGCTGCACGACGCGACATCACCGAGGTCACGAGGTCGCGGAAGTACTCATTGTTCGAGGTGTTGCACACCTCACCGGTGCAGGCGTTGCCACACTTGAAGTGGCAGGTGGCGGCCGAACGGTTGCCGCGGGTATGGCCGAACATCGGCAGCAGCTTGAGGTCCTTGGGCATGGGGTCTACTCCATCGAAAGGGCTGGGTGACGGACTGTCCCTGAGACCCTTCCAAAACAAGGCAAGCGCTGGGGGCCGCCCGGGTTAACAGCGGCTGAACACTTGGGCCCAGCAATATTTCGTGCGCGATGCGTGCCCAAAACTGGGGCGGTTCAAGCCTTGGCCGAACGCTTGCCCTTGCCCTTGCTCTTCGCCTTGTCGGACTTCTGCTTGTCCTTCTTGGCCCTGCCCGACTTCTTCTCGGTCGACTTCTTCTCGGTCGACTTCTTCTTGGCCTTGCCCGACTTCTTCGCCCCGGTCTTCTTCGGATCCGGGTCGACCCCGGACGACGCGTCTGCCTCGTCCACGGGGGGTGCTGTGACGACGACCGCGGCCCGGCGCACCCGAGCGTCGACGCTGCGGGTGTCACCACCGCGGCCGCGCAGCGTGACGCCCTGCTCGACCAGCAATTTCTGGACGAAGCCATAGCTGCGGCCCATCTGGGCGGCGATCCCGCGGATCGAGGCGCCGGCGGCATAGTGTCGCGAGGCGGCACCGGCGAGGTCGGACCGGGCCTGGCCCGTCACACGGGCGCCAGCAGGCACGATCTGCACGTCAGCTCCTCGGGATTGGCGAAAAATGTCGCTCCAGACTACGCGAGAGCGATCAGGTCTGCGTACTCCTGGTTCCACAAGTCCTCGACGCCGTCGGGCAGCAACAGCACCCTGTCGGGCTGCAGGGCGTCGACGGCGCCCTCGTCGTGGGTGACCAGAATGACCGCGCCCGCATAGGTGCGGATGGCGTCGAGCACCTGCTCACGGCTCACCGGGTCGAGGTTGTTGGTGGGCTCGTCGAGCAACAGCACATTGGCGGCAGAGACCACCAGCGTCGCCAGCGACAACCGGGTCTTCTCACCGCCCGACAGCACCCGGGTGGGCTTCTCGACATCGTCACCGGTGAACAGGAACTGCCCCAGCACCTTGCGGCAGTCGGTCTCGTTCATGTCAGCCGCGGCCTTCGTCATGTTCTCGAGCACGGTCGCCTCCATGTCGAGCAGGTCGTGCTCCTGGGCGAAATAGCCGAGCTTCAACCCGTGGCCGGGAATGACGCGGCCGGTGTCTGACTGCTCGACACCGGCGAGGATGCGCAGCAGTGTCGTCTTGCCGGCGCCGTTCAGGCCCAGGATCACCACCTGGGAGCCCTTGTCGATGGCCAGGTCGACGCCGGTGAACACCTCGAGCGAGCCATAGGTCTTCGAGAGCCCCTCGGCCATCAGCGGGGTCTTGCCACAGGGCGCAGGGGTCGGGAAGTTGATCTTCGCCACCTTGTCCTGCACGCGTTCGCCCTCGATGCCGGCCAGCAGGCGCTCGGCGCGGCGGGCCATGTTCTGCGCGGCCACGGCCTTGGTGGCCTTCGCACGCATCTTGTCGGCCTGGGCCATCAGCTGGTCGGCCTTGCGCTCGGCGTTCACCCGTTCACGCTTGCGGCGCTTCTCATCGGCCTCGCGCTGGGTCAGGTAGCGCTTCCAGTCCATGGCATAGATGTCGAGTTCGGAGCGGTTCGCATCGAGGTGGAAGACCTTGTTCACGGTCGCCGCCAGCAGGTCGGTGTCGTGGCTGATCATCATGACCCCGCCCGGGTAGCCCTGCAGGAACGTGCGCAGCCACGTGATCGAGTCGGCGTCGAGGTGGTTGGTGGGCTCGTCGAGCAGCAGCGTGTCGGCGCCCGAGAACAGGATGCGGGCGAGCTCGACGCGGCGGCGCTGACCGCCCGAGAGGTGTTTCAACGGCTGGTCGAGCACCCGGTCGGGCAGGGCCAGGTTGGCGCAGATGCGGGCGGCCTCGGCCTCGGCGCCGTAGCCACCGGCGGCCACATGTTCGGCCTCGGCACGCGAATAGGCGGCCATGGCCTTGTCGCGCCGTTCGCCGGTGGCCTCGGCCATCTCGTTCTCGTAGCGGCGCAGCCGAATGAGCACCTGGTCGAGTCCACGCGCCGACAGGATGCGGTCACGGGCGAGCGTTTCGAGGTTCGGGTCGCGGGGGTCCTGGGGCAGGTAGCCCATTCGTCCGGTGCGGGTGACGGCGCCGCCCGAGGGCTGGGCCTCACCGGCGAGGATGCGCGTGGTCGTGGTCTTGCCGGCGCCATTGCGCCCGACCAGACCGATCTTGTCGCCCGGCAACACCTGGAACGAGGTGGGCAACAACAGCGTCCGGGCGCCGACGGCGACTTCGAGATCCTTGACTTGCAGCACGAGGAACCATTCTCCCGTCTCGGGCAGGCTCAACCAAACCGGTTTCGCGCAAAGCGGTGCCGAACCGTCGGTAGTCGAACGGTTCGGCACCGCTGTGGTTGGTGTGGTGTTGTCCGTGCGGACGAAGGTGTGGTCCATTCCCGCGCTGGTGTCGTCCGTCCCGCCGCAGCCGGCCGTCCCGTGCCACCACCCGCGGATGCTGGTCGACATGCACCCACGACAACACCTGCCCGCCGCGGCGCTGTACCTTGCCGACGAACAGTACGGCATCCTCACCACCGCCCAGTTGCGTGAGCTCGGCGTGACCGAGTCAGTGCAGCGCCGCCTGGCCAAGGGCTGGACGAAGCTCGAGCGCGGCATTTACAGCGTCGACGAACCCACGTGGCGCACCGCGCTCACTGCCGGCCTGATCATCGCCGGTCCGGACGCTGCCGCCACGGGCCTGGCAGCAGGCTGGCTGCACGGCATGCTCGGGCGTGAACCATCCCGGATCACCATCAGTCACGACCATGACCACGCCCTGCACGAGCGGACCATCCTCGGCCGACCAATCACGTTCCGCCGTCTGGGCCGGCACGGCCGGGGCTCCCCCAGCCGCGCGAGCGTCGAGGACAGCCTGGTCGATGTCGCCGCAGAAGCCGACGAGCTCACGCTGGTGGGTGCGGTCACCCGGGCCCTCGGCCAACGTTTCACCACCGCCCCACGGCTGGCGGAACGGTTCGCCGGGGAACAGCGCGCGCCACCGGGCCCTGCTCGAAAGACTCTGCTCGTCGTCGGAAGCCGGCCACGAGAGCGCCCTCGAGTGGCTGTTCACCACCCGTGTCGAACGCCCCCACCGCCTGCCCCCGCGGGTGCGTCAGGTCAGCCTGTCGCCCCGCACCCGTTCAGATGGCTGGTACCCCGAGTACGGGCTGGTTGTCGAGCTCGACGGGCAGGCCCACGATGACCGGGCCAAGGACATGTGGCGCGACAACATGCATGCCGTGAGCCGGGACGCCACCACACTGCGGTACGGCTGGCCTGATGTCAGTGTGCGGCAGTGCGCCGTGGCGGGTCAGCTGGGCGCCGCGCTGAACCGTCGGGGCTGGTCGGGTGTGCCACGACGGTGCCCGCGGTGCCCCGAAAACGCCACAGCGGTGTCGAACCGTCGGTAGTCGAACGGTTCGGCACCGCTGTACCTGTGCCCAGCCGAAGCCCTCAGACGTTGTAGCCAATGGCCCGCAACTGCTCGCGGCCATCCTCGGTGATCATCTCGAGCGACCACGGCGGCAGCCAGACCCAGTTGATCGCCACCGAATCCACCAGCCCCTCGAGCACCGTCTGGGTGTCGTACTCGATGCGGTCGGTCAGCGGGCAGGTCGGGCTGGTCAGGGTCATGTCGAGGGTGACGTTGTTGGCCTCGTCAACCTGCACGCCGTAGACCAGGCCGAGATCGACCACGTTGACCATCAGCTCGGGGTCGACCACGTCACGCATGGCCTCGACGATGTCATCGATCGCGGCCACCTTGACGGGCGCGTCGACGTCGGGCAGGTCGTCCTTGACAAGGTCGGACGGGCGCTGCTGCGCCTCGGGAATCTCGGTGCTCATCATGCCTCCTGGGCGGTTGAGGATGCCCGCAGCAGGGCGTCACGCAGGGCCGACCAGCCCAGCATGGCGCACTTCACACGAGCGGGGAACTGGGCGACGCCGATGAAGGCGATGCCGTCCTCGAGACGGTCCTCATCGGGGGTCATGTTGCCCTGCGACTGCATCATGGTCAGGAACTCGTCGTGCAGCGCCAGCGTGTCGCTGACATCGCGTCCGATGACCAGGTCTGTCATCACCGAGGTCGAGGCCTGCGAGATCGAGCAGCCCTCGGCGTCGTACGACACATCGGTCACCACCCCGCCCTCGACGTCGACGCGCATCGTCACCTCGTCGCCGCAGCTGGGGTTGACGTGGTGCACCTCGGAGTCGAACGGGGCTCGCAGGCCGCTGTGGTGCTTCTCGCGGTAGTGGTCCAGGATGATCTCCTGGTACATCTCTTCAACGTTCATTTGCTGGCTCCTGCCGATGCCCGGGCCGCTGCGCGTGCCGCACGCTCTGCACGCCGCTCGGCGAACGACTTGTGTTCGGTGTGCGCGCCCACCTTGCCGGCGAAGAAGTCCCGTGCATAGGTCAGTGCTTCGACGAGCACGTCGACCTCGCGCTCGGTCGTGTACAGGTACAGGCTCGCGCGCGACGAACTCTGCACGCCGAGTCGTTCGTGCAGTGGACGAGCGCAGTGGTGACCGCCACGAATCGCGACACCGCGGGCATCGGTCAGCTGCATCAGGTCATGGGGGTGCACACCGTCGACGACGAACGAGATCGCGCCGCCACGCTCGACCGAAGGATCGGTCGGCCCCAGGATGCGCAGGCCCTCGACCTGCGACATCGCCTCGATGGCATACCTGGTGATGGCCGTCTCATGGTCCGCGATCGCGTCCATGCCGATACCCGACAGGTAGTCGATGGCGGCACCCAGCCCGACGGCCTGCGCGATCGGCGGCGTCCCGGCCTCGAACCGCGCCGGCGGCGGCGCATAGGTCGAACCCTGCATGGTGACGACCTCGATCATCTCTCCCCCGCCCAGGAAGGGCGGCAGCGAGGCGAGCAGGTCGCGCTTGCCCCACAGCACACCGATACCGGTGGGCCCGCAGAGCTTGTGGCCCGTGAAGGCGAGCATGTCGACGCCCAGCGCGGCGACGTCCGTGGGCCGCTGCGGCACACCTTGGGCACCGTCGGTGATCATCACGGCGCCGTACTGGTGGGCCCACGCGGCGATCTCGGCGATCGGGTTGACCGTGCCGACCACGTTCGAGACCCACGTGACGCTGACGACCTTCGTGCGCTCGTTGATCAGGTTCTGCTCGCGGGCGGCGGCCATGTCGAGCCGGCCGTCATCGGTGATGTCGAACCAGCGCAGGGTCGCGCCCGTGCGCTGGCACGCCAGCTGCCACGGCACGATGTTGGAATGGTGCTCCATCACCGAGACCACGACCTCGTCGCCGGGGCCCAGCCGGGTGCCCAGCGTGTGGGCGGCCAGGTTCAACGCCTCGGACGCGTTCTTGGTGAACACGACCTCATCGGTGCCGGCGGCCCCGATGAAGTCACCCACCTTTTCACGGGCCACCTCGAATGCCCGCGTCGACTCGACGCCCAACTGGTGCATCGCGCGGGCCACGTTCGCGTTGTGCTCGGCGTAGTGCGCCGAGATCGCGTCAATGACCTGCCGGGGCTTGTGGGACGTGTTGCCCGAGTCCAGGTAGGTGAGCGGTGTGCCGTTGACCTGCCGCGTCAGGATGGGGAAATCGGCCCTGATGGCCTCAACGTCGTATGTCATCTCACCTGGTTTCAACTGGTCTGGACCCGGGCTCATTCCCGGTGGTCACAGTGCGGACGCGTCAGGCGTTCGCCTTGACGAACTTCTCGTAGCCCTCGACCTCGAGGCGGTCGGCCAGCTCGCGGCCACCCTCTTCGGCGATCTGGCCGTCGACGAACACGTGCACGAAGCTCGGCTCGATGTAGCGCAGGATGCGGGTGTAGTGGGTGATCAGCAGCACGCCACGGTCTTCCTGCTGCATGTAGCGGTTCACGCCCTCAGAGACGATGCGCAGGGCGTCGATGTCGAGGCCCGAGTCGGTCTCGTCGAGGATGGCGAACTTGGGGTTGAGCAGTTCGAGCTGGGCGATCTCGTGGCGCTTCTTCTCGCCACCCGAGAAGCCCTCGTTGACCGAACGGCCCGAGAACTCGCTGTCGAGCTGCAGGCGGCCCAGCGCCTCGTTGACCTGCTTGACCCAGGTACGCACCTTGGGGGCCTCGCCGTCGAGCGCGGTCTTGGCGGTGCGCAGGAAGTTCGACACCGACACACCGGGCACCTCGACGGGGTACTGCATGGCCAGGAACAGGCCGGCGCGGGCGCGCTCGTCGACGGTCATGCCGGTCAGCTCGACGCCGTCCAGCTTCACCGAGCCCTCGGTGATGGTGTAGCGGGGGTGGCCGGCCAGGGCATAGGCCATGGTCGACTTGCCCGAACCGTTCGGGCCCATGATGGCGTGCACCTCACCGGGGTTGATGGTCAGGTTGACGCCCTTGAGGATCTGCTTGGGGCCGCTCTCGGTTTCGACCGATGCGTGCAGGTTGCTGATCTCGAGCTTCGACATGTTTTGAAGGCTTTCTGTAGTCGTGGTGATTGCGTGTGGGACGGCCTCAGGCCATGGGGATCGGGTTGTCGACGTCGACCTCGAGGTCATCGCCGACCACCCGGCAGGGGTAGACGGGCACCGGCTGGGTGGCCGGCAGGTTGAGCACTGCGCCGGTGCGCAGGTCGAACTTCGAGCCATGCAGGTAGCACTCGATGGTGCAGTCCTCGACATCGCCCTCGCTCAACCGCACCTTCGCGTGGCTGCACTCGTCCTGGATGGCGAAGTACTCGCCCTCGTGCTGCACGATGGCCACGTCCATGTCGTCGTCGTCATCGTTGATGACCTCGATCGCCAGGGGCAGGTCGTCGTCCAGCTCGGACAGGCTGCAGGCCACGCGCCAGGTCACGAGACGACCTGCAGCTCGTGCTCGACGATGTCGAGCAGGTGGGCCTCGATGTCCTCGATGCCGATGCGGCGGATGATGTCCCAGAAGAAGCCGTGCACGACCAGGCGACGGGCGTCCGACTCGGGGATGCCACGGCTGCGCAAGTAGAACAGCTGCTCGTCGTCGAAGCGACCCGTCGTCGAGGAGTGACCGGCACCAGCGATCTCACCGGTCTCGATCTCGAGGTTCGGCACCGAGTCGGCCTGGCAGCCGTCGGTGAGC
This sequence comes from Aestuariimicrobium sp. G57, assembly GCF_050110855.1. Taxonomy (NCBI): domain Bacteria; kingdom Bacillati; phylum Actinomycetota; class Actinomycetes; order Propionibacteriales; family Propionibacteriaceae; genus Aestuariimicrobium; species Aestuariimicrobium sp. G57. The sequence goes on from NZ_JBNINW010000005.1 coordinate 157,175, forward strand.
ACGAGGTTCTTGTTCGACTCGTAGGTCTCGATGCCCTCGGCCACCTTGCGGATCAGCACGTCGCCGATCCAGACCGAGTGCGCACCCTTGCCCTGCAGCGCGCCGCGGTAGTCGACATTGGACGAGGTGTGCGGGGCGTTGTGGTCAACGAACAGCCGGTGCTCGATGTGCTGGCCGCCGTCGACCAGGTACAGGCCGAACTGCTCGAGTGAGCCGCCCGGGCCCTCAAAGCGGCTGTCCTCCTGGATGCGCACGTCGCCACCGATCGAGACCGTGATGGTCTTGACCGAGGCATCGCGCCCCACGCGGATCGAGCGCTGGCCGCCGTGCACGGCGCCCTCGGCCCAGTCCTGCACGGTGATCAGGTTGAGGGTCGCACCGTCGCCGACGACCACGTCGAGCTTCTCGGCGTAGGTTGCGGTGCCCTCGAACTTCACCACCACGGTGGCCTTGGCGAAGCGGCCCACCGTGAGCACGTAGTGGTCACGGGCCTGGCCCTGGTTGCCCTTGGCGGTGAAGACGACCGGCTTGGTCAGCTCGGCCTCGGCCGGCACATCGATGTGGGTGCGGTACACGGTCTGCTCGGCAGCCAGCGCCGCGATGCGGTCGACCGGTGCCTCGACGGCCAGGTCGCGGGCCTGCTCGGCGGTCAACTCGGTGACCGTGACACCCTCGGCGCCCGGGGCGAGCGACCAGTCCAGGGTGCCCAGCTCGGTGGCCGGCATCAGCAGGTCGTTGAACCGCTTGATCGGGGTGAAGCGCCAGATTTCCTCGCGCCCGGTGGGCATGGGGTGGTCTTCCACGGCCCATGACGGGGTGGGGTGCAGATGGGACTCGACGGTCTCGATGGCCCTCGCCACCGCCGGCTGCTCAGTCGTGACTGACAACGTTCCTCTTTCTCGTTTCGTGTGTCCGGGTTCGTGCTGCGGGGCGGGGACGACAGCTGGTGTCGCCCCCGCGGGTTGGTCAACGCCTTCGCGTCAGCCGACCGCGCCCTCCATCTGCAGCTCGATCAGGCGGTTCAGCTCCAGGGCGTATTCCATCGGCAGCTCACGGGCGATGGGCTCGACGAAGCCGCGCACGATCATCGCCATCGCCTCGTCCTCTTCCATGCCTCGGCTCATCAGGTAGAACAGCTGGTCGTCAGAGACCTTCGAGACGGTCGCCTCGTGGGCCATCGACACATCGTCCTCACGCACGTCCACGTAGGGGTAGGTGTCGGAACGGCTGATGGTGTCGACCAGCAGCGCGTCACACTTGACCGAGCTGGCCGAGTGGTGGGCGCCTTCCTGCACCTCGACCAGGCCGCGGTACGACGAGCGGCCGCCGCCGCGGGCCACCGACTTCGAGATGATCGAGCTCGAGGTGTGCGGTGCGCAGTGCACCATCTTCGACCCGGCGTCCTGGTGCTGGCCCTCGCCGGCAAACGCGATCGACAGGGTCTCACCGCGCGAGTGCTCGCCCATCATGTAGACGGCCGGGTACTTCATGGTGACCTTCGAACCGATGTTGCCGTCGATCCACTCCATGGTCGCGCCCTCTTCACAGGTGGCGCGCTTGGTGACCAGGTTGTACACGTTGTTCGACCAGTTCTGGATGGTCGTGTAGCGCACGCGGGCGTTCTTCTTCACCACGATCTCGACGACGGCCGAGTGCAGCGAGTCGGACTTGTAGATCGGGGCGGTGCAGCCCTCGACGTAGTGCACGTACGAGCCCTCGTCGGCGATGATCAGCGTGCGCTCGAACTGGCCCATGTTCTCGGTGTTGATGCGGAAGTAGGCCTGCAGCGGGATCGAGACGTGGACGCCCTTGGGCACGTAGATGAACGAGCCGCCCGACCACACCGCGGTGTTCAGCGAGGCGAACTTGTTGTCACCGACGGGGATGACGGTGCCGAAGTACTCCTGGAAGATCTCCGGGTGCTCCTTCAGCGCGGTGTCGGTGTCGAGGAAGATGACGCCCTGGCGTTCCAGCTCTTCGTTGATCTTGTGGTAGACGACCTCGGACTCGTACTGGGCGGCCACACCGGCCACCAGACGGGCCTTCTCGGCCTCGGGGATGCCCAGGCGGTCGTAGGTGTTCTTGATGTCCTCGGGCAGGTCCTCCCAGCTCTGGGCCTGCTTCTCGGTCGAGCGCACGAAGTACTTGATGTTGTCGAAGTCGATGTCGGACAGGTCGGCACCCCAGCTGGGCATCGGCTTGCGGTCGAACATCTTCAGGCCCTTGAGGCGCAGGTCGAGCATCCACTGGGGCTCGTCCTTCAGCCCCGAGATGTTCTTGACCACGTCAGGGTTCAGGCCACGCTTCGCGGCGGCGCCGGCGGTGTCGGCGTCGTGCCAACCCCACTGGTAGCTGGACAGGGCCTCGATGTGCTCGTCCTGGGTGGCACCGGTACCGGGCGCCATGGGGCGGCTGTTGTCAACCTGGGTCATATCGGTCAGGACCTTTCCTTCACGTGGGTGGCTGGGGAAATCGGGGGCATCATCACGGGGTGCGGGATGTGGGTGGTGCAGACACCGTCGCCGTGGGCGATGGTGGCAAGGCGCTGCACGTGCGAGCCGAGCAGTCGGCCGAAGAGCTGGGTCTCGGCCTCGCACAGCTGCGGGAACTGCTCGGCGACATGCGCCACCGGGCAGTGATGCTGGCAGATCTGCTCGCCCGACGCGACCGGCTTGATGGACGCCACGTAGCCGGTGGCCGACAGCGCCTTGGTGAGCGCCTCGACCGGGGTGGCCCCCGGGTCGTCGGCCCGGGCGGCGCGGTACCGCGACTCGACGTCGGCGACGCGCTGCTCGGCCAACGCATGGACGGCGCCCTGGCCGTTCTCGGTGGCCAGCGCCCGCAAGGCCTGGATCGCGAGGTCGTCATAGGCCTGGTAGAAGTCGGCGCGGCCGCGGTCGGTCAACAGGAACACCCGTGAGGGGCGGCCGCGTCCACGCTGGCCATAGACCCGCTGCTCGCGGCTGTCGATGGCACCGCTGTCGGTGAGGGTGGCGAGGTGTCGGCGCACGGCGGCAGGGGTCAGCCCGAGCCGGGTGGCCAGCTCGCTGGCTGTGCTGGGTCCGTGTTCAAGGATGGACTGCAGGACGCGTTGCCGGGTGTCGACGTCGCTGGACTCGACCCCGGGCTTCGGTTGTTCGGTCGAGTTTTTCACGATGCAAGTCTTGCGTAATGTTTGGACTGACTCAAGTAAGGCCCACCTGACGGACGCGGGGTTCGCGGCGGGCGCAATGGTGCTGGCGGCCGACTGATCACATCGCACATGTGAGGTTTCACACTCGCGGTGAGACCTGTCACGTTCTGGATAACAGATGGGCCACAACCTCGTGTCCCGGTTCCACATTCTGACCTCGGATGGGGTAGAAACACACCGTCAGACCCACCGGCCGGTCACTGCAGACTCGGCTCATCTGAAAGGCACCCCATGAGCATCAACCGTCGCCTCCTGTTCCAGGGCGGTCTCGCGGCCGGCGCCGTCGGCGTCCTTGCCGCCTGCGGCAGCGACACCGGCACGACCGGATCGTCCAGCGCAGCCACCACGGCGGCTTCCTCGACGGCTCCCTCGTCCAGCGCCCCGGCCGCCGCCGGCTCGATCACGGTCTGGGTCGACTCGAACCGCGCCCCGGTCATCAAGCCAGTGGCCGAACAGTTCAAGGCCGACACCGGTGTCACCGTCAATCTCGTCATCAAGGACTTCGGCAAGATCGCCGACGACTTCCTGACGCAGGCCCCCACCGGCAAGGGCCCGGACGCGATCATCACCCCGCACGACAACATCGGCCGCTTCATCCAGAACGGTGTGATCGCCCCGCTGGAGCTCGGCGATGCCTCGATCTTCCAGGAAGTCGCCGTGCAGGGCTTCACCTACGAGGGCAAGGTCTACGGCGTGCCCTACGCGATCGAGAACATCGCGCTGCTGCGCAACACCGAGATGGTCGCCGAGGCCCCCAAGACCTGGGCTGATCTGGTCACCGCCGGTACCGGCAAGGGCAAGTACAAGGTGCTGGTCGGCCTTGACCCCAAGAACTCCGACCCCTACCACCTGTACCCGCTGCAGGCCTCGTTTGGGGCGCCGGTGTTCGACCTCAAGTCGGACGGCTCCTACGACGCCTCGAAGCTCGCCATGGGCGGCGAGGGTGGCGGCAAGTTCGCCGAGTTCCTGGCCCAGATGGGCAAGGACGGCGTGTTCAACCTGAACATCTCGGCCGACATCGCCAAGGACCAGTTCATCAAGAAGCAGTCCGCCTTCTTCCTGACCGGCCCCTGGAACCTGGACATCATCAAGAAAGCCGGATTCAAGTACGCCATCGACCCGATCCCGGCGGCCGGCGACAAGCCCGCCACCCCGTTCGTGGGCGTGCAGGGGTTCGCCATGTCGGCCAAGACCACCAACGCCGTGGCGACCCAGAAGTTCCTGGTCGAATACATCGGCGCCCAGCAGGTGCAGGAGGCCTTGTTCAAGGAGGGCAACCGTGCCCCCGCCAACAAGGCCGCCTTCGAAACCGCCAAGGCCAACGCCGACGTCGCGGCCTTCGGTGCCGTCGGCGCCAACGGCGTGCCGATGCCCAACGTGCCCGCCATGGGCTCGGTGTGGGCCGACTGGGGTTCGACCCAGGCCAACATCATCGGCCAGAAGGCTGCTGATCCCAAGGCCGCCTGGGCCCAGATGGTGACCAAGGTCGAAGGCCTCATCAAGAAGTAGTGACCCCGCTGGTGGGGGGGGGGGGGGGGGGGGCGTCCCCCCAGCTGTATTGCGCACCCCCCGTGTTTTCCG
>NZ_JBNINW010000005.1:161958-234089 GCF_050110855.1 Aestuariimicrobium sp. G57
AGGAGGGGGAGACAGAGGGAAAGGGGTGGGCCGCGTCGGGGCGGTGGCCGCCCTCCCCCCCCCCCCCCCACCGCGCTGCCCTGCCCACCCCCGGTCTTCCCCGCACAGGTCGTCCCACCCAGAAAGTCGTCGATGAGCACCTCACTCGAAGAACGCGAAGCCCGCGGCACCAGGGCGCGCGCCACCTATTCCACGAGCCTGTGGGCCTGGGTGGTCAAGATCCTGCTGCTCGGCAGCGTGGCCGCCCTCTGCCTCACGGCCGCGTTGATCGCAGCCTCCAAGCAGTCGTGGCTGGTCATGGCGGCGTTCATCGCCATCGCCATCGTGGCGATGGTGGTCTACCTGCCGCCGAACCGGTTCCTGCCCGCGAAGTACCTGACACCGGGCCTGATCTTCCTGCTGGTGTTCACGGTCGGGGCCATGGCCTACACGATCTGGGTGGGCTTCACGAACTACGGCGACGGGCACAACAGCTCCAAGAAGGACGCGATCAACTCGATCATCCAGACCAACCAGGCGCGCGTGCCCGACACGCCGACGCTGCCCTCGACCGTGGTCGAGAAGGACGGTGCCCTCTGGCTCGCAGTCGTGGTCGACGAGGGCGGCACCAAGGTGGTGAAGGTCGGCAAGAACGACACCCCCGTCAGCACCGTGGACGGCGCCGAGCTGACCTCGCTGGGGGCGATCAGGGCCCTGCCCGGCTACCGTGTGCTGCCCTTCGCCGAGATCTCGCAGCGCTCCGCCGACGTGAGCGCCCTGCAGGTGCCGCTCACCGACAAGCCCGAGGACGGCTACTACCGCACCACCACCGGCTCGCAGGCGTTCGTCTACAACTCGACGATCACATACGACGCGGCCGCGGACACGTTCACCAACCCTGACGGGGTCGTCTACCGCGACAACGGCAACGGCAACTACGCCGCCGACGACGGCACGGTGATCGAGCCGGGCTGGCGAGTCGGCGTCGGGTTCGACAACTTCAAGTCGGCGTTCACCAACCCCGACATCCGCGGCCCGTTCATCTCGGTCACCGCATGGACGTTCGCGTTCGCCCTGCTGAGCGTCGCCACAACGTTCGTCCTTGGCCTTTTCCTGGCGATCGTGCTGAACGACCCGGGCATGGCGGGCCAGAAGGTCTACCGCACCCTGCTGATCCTGCCCTACGCGTTCCCCGCGTTCCTCTCGGCGCTGATCTTCGCAGGCCTGTTCAACCAGGAGTTCGGCTTCATCAACCAGGTGATCCTGGGTGGGGCCAACATCCCCTGGCTGCTCGACCCGTGGTGGGCCAAGGCCGCGCTGCTCATCACCAACCTGTGGTTGGGCTACCCGTACATGTTCCTGGTCGCCACCGGCGCGCTGCAGTCGATCCCCGAAGACATCCTCGAGGCTGCGAAGGTCGACGGCGCCTCGCCGTGGCGCACGTTCATGAGCATCAAGCTGCCACTGCTGATGGTGCCGCTGGCGCCGCTGCTGATCAGCTCGTTCGCCTTCAACTTCAACAACTTCACCCTCGTGTTCCTGCTCACCAAGGGCTGGCCGCAGTTCGAGGGCACATCGCTGAACGTCGGCCACACCGACATCCTCATCTCGATGGTCTACAAGCTGGCCGGCCTCGACGGCACCGCACGCCATGACTACGGTCTCGCGTCGGCCTTCTCGATCCTCATCTTCATCATCGTCGGTGTGGTCTCCTACCTCGGATTCCGCCAGACCAAGACCCTGGAGAACCTGAACTGATGAGCGCAGAACTGACCTCCACCGACTCCGGTGCCGCGCTGGCCACGACCGCCAGCGCCCTGCCACCTCGTCCCCGCATGTCGTTCGGACGCTGGGTCGCCGCCCGCGGCTGGCGCCACGTGATCGCCTGGGTGGCGATCGTGTTCGCGGCGTTCCCGCTGGTGTACGTGCTGTCGGCGTCGCTGAACCCGAACGGCAGCTTGACGGGCTCGAACACGCTGTTCACGACGTTCTCGCTCGACAACTACCGGCAGTTGCTCACCGACTCGCTGCGCCCCTATGGCCGCTGGTACCTCAACACCCTGTTCATCGCCGGCACCACGGCAGTCGGCACCGTGCTGCTCGGCGCAATGGCCGCCTATGCCTTCAGCCGCATGCGGTTCAAGGGGCGCCGGGTTGGTCTGATGAGCCTGCTGCTGATCCAGATGTTCCCGCAGCTGCTGATGGTGGTGGCCATCTTCCTGCTGCTTTCGCAGCTGGGCGACGTCATCCCGCAGCTGGGCATCGGCTCGGCGCTGGCGCTGATCATGGTCTACCTGGGTGGTGCGCTCGGCACGAACACCTACCTGATGTACGGCTTCTTCAACACGGTGCCGATGGCCCTCGACGAGGCCGCAAAGGTCGACGGGGCCAGCCATGCCCGCATCTTCTTCACCATCATCCTGCGGCTGGTCGCGCCCATCCTGGCGGTGGTGGGGCTGCTGAGCTTCGTCGGCACGTTCAACGAGTACGTGGTCGCGTCGGTGGTGCTGGGCAACGACCCGCGCCAGAACACCTTGGCGATCGGCCTGTACCAGTACGTCTCGACGGAGTTCAACAGCTACTGGCAGGTCTTCGCCGCGGGCGCGGTGCTGGCGTCGCTGCCGGTGCTGATCCTGTTCCTGTGGCTGCAGAAGTACATCGTCTCGGGCTTGACGGTGGGCGCGGTCAAGTAGCCGTGGACCACCTCGGCGAAACGTTCGTGGCTCGGGTCACGCTCAGGGTCAAGCCCGACGAGGTGCGCCCGGCCTTGGGCCATGACCTGCACGCACTGCTGCGAGCGCAGTGCCCCGTGCAGACGTTGCCGACCGAGCCCACGACCGGGCTGACTGTGCACGAGGCATGGTGGCGCATTCTTGCGGCTGATCAACTCGAAATGCTGCTGCAGGTGGGTGCCACGGTGCCCCAGACCCCTGCCCTGTTGGCTGAGTTCGTCCGGGTTGTGCTCGAGATCGCCGAGCACGTCGGCCAACCCGTCCCCGAGGCACTGCTCATCGACACCCCACCCCTGCTGGGCGGGTCGCCAAGCTCGCCACCGGACGCTACCGGCCTGCCCAGACTGGTCGCCGACCTCGCCATTGAAGACGTCGAACACGGCCACCCTTCCGCAGCCCTGTTCACCAGCCAGCAGGGCTTCGCCGAGGCCGTCCGGCCATGGGACTGCCTGGTGCTGCAGGACGAAGGGCCCAGCGTGATCGTCGACTGCGCCGCGGGGCCGGGAGCGCTTGCACACCTGGTGGCGACGTTCGCCGAGGGCATGGGTTCCGTGGGAGCTGCCAGGCTTCGGTGCCGGCTTTTCGCCACACCACCAGCAGGGGGTGACCTCGGCGCGGCTCGTCCCTCGTGAGCGCCTAGACTGTCCGGGTGCCCGACCTGCAAGACCCACTCAGCCTCACCGACGTCCACGTGCGGTTCGGCGACACGCAGGCCCTGGCGGGCCTCACCCTGCACGCCGCCGCCGGTCAGGTGACCGCGGTGCTGGGGCCGAACGGTGCGGGCAAGACCACGATGGTACGCTGCTGCACGGGGCTGGTGACGCCCGATTCCGGCACCATCAGCATCGTGGGCGCCGTGCCCGGCTCCCCCACCGCACAGGCCGAGGTCGGGGTGATGCCCCAGGCCGCCGGGGCCTGGAATGCGATCCGTGCCCGTGAGCTGCTCGTCCACCTCGGACGGCTGCACGCGAACCCCCACGACGCCGACGAGCTGTTGGCACTGCTGGGCATCGCGCACGTCGCGAAGACACCGTACCGGCGGCTGTCGGGCGGCCAGCAGCAGAGTCTCAACCTTGCCGCTGCCCTGATCGGCCGACCGCGGCTGGTCTTTCTGGACGAGCCCACCGCCGGCCTCGACCCGCACGTGCGCCAGAAGGTGTGGCAGGTCATCCGTGACCTGCGCGATGCCGGCGTCGCCGTGGTGCTCAGCACCCACCTGATGGACGAGGCCGAGGCCCTTGCCGACCAGGTCTGGATCATGAACGCCGGCCGCGTGACGGCGTCCGGAACCGTCGCCGAACTCACCCGCGAGGCGAGCCTCGAACAGGTGTTCCTCGCCACCACGACCCCCGGGGGCAAGTGATGATCGATCTGCGTCCGGCGCCGCAGGCGCGCCCCGCCGCCGCCCGCGTGCGCGCCCAGGGGCTGCTCGAGACCCGGTTGATGCTGCGCAACGGCGAACAACTGCTACTGGCACTGGTGATCCCCATCGTGGTGCTCGTCGGGGGCGAGATGTTCGCCACCCGCTTCAACCTGTCGCTGGACGCGCTGGTCGGTTCCGTGCTGGCCATGGCGGTGTGGTCGACGGCATTCACCTCGATCGCGATCGCCACCGGTTTCGACCGCAGGCAGGGTGTACTCGAGCGGCTCGCGGCCACCCCCCTCGGCCGGTCCGGGCTGGTGGGCGGCAAGGTGGTCGCCGTCGTGCTCGTCACCGCCCTGCAGTGGGTCGTGCTGCTGGTCGTGGCACTGGTGATCGGCTGGCGTCCCCACGTGTCGGCGCTCGCGACCATCGTGATGCTGGTCGGCGTGGTGCTGGCCGCCGCCGCGTTCACAGCGTTCGCGCTGGCGCTGGCCGGCACGCTGCGGGCCGAGGCGACGCTGGGGCTGGCGAACCTCGTCTACCTGGCGGGGCTGGTGCTCGGCATCGTCGTGCCGACACGTAGTTTGGGCGCGGCGGGCCAGGTCGTGGCATTGCTGCCGACCGGCGCGCTGGGCAATCTGTTGCGGGCGTGGTCGCAGGGCGGGGGCGTGACCTCGTCCATGGTGGTCGGTCCTGGCGTGCTGGCTGTCTGGGCGCTGGTGGGTGTGCTGCTGTCAAGAAAGGTGTTCAAGTGGACGTCGTGAAGCGCAGTTGGTGGGACCGGCTCACCGGCACCCGTGGTGCCCTGGTGGCGTGGACGACCGCGTCGCTGGTCGGCAACATCCTGATCATGGTCACCGGCGCATTCGTGCGCCTGACCGGGTCGGGACTCGGCTGCCCCACCTGGCCGCAATGCGATGCCGGCACCTACGTGCCCCACGGAGCGCTGGGCTACCACGGGATCATCGAGTTCGCGAACCGCACGCTCACGTTCGTCCTGGTCGTGCTGGCCCTGGGCGTGTTCATCACGGCAGTGCGCTCGGGCGCGGACGCCTTCACGAAGCGGTGGGCGTTCCTGGCGGGGCTCGGCATCCCGTTCCAGGCAGTCATCGGCGGCATCACGGTGCTGACCGACCTGAACCCCTATGTGGTGGCGCTGCACCTGCTGCTGTCGCTGGCACTGGTGGTGCTGCTGACCATCGTGCTGCTGCACGTGCGGGGGGTGCCGCGCACCCCCGTGCCGACGCTGACCAATGTGACCGCAAAGGCGGCATTCGTCTTCATGCTCATCGCCTGCTGGCTCGGCACCGTGGTCACCGGGTCGGGCCCGCATTCTGGTGGCGGCGGCGTCGCCCGCACCGGGCTCGACATCGAGTCGGTGGCCCGGGTGCATGCACTATCGGTGTGGGTCACCATCGCGCTCACCGTTGCCGTCGTGCTGCTGCTGTGGCGACGCCGCGCCACCGGGCTGCTGCGCTGGGCCCTGCTGCTGCTGGCAGTCGAGTTCGTGCAGGGTGGCATCGGTTATTACCAGTACTTCGCGGGCGTGCCGATGGTGCCGGTGCTGTTCCACCTGCTGTTCGCGGGTGTGGCAGTGTCGGCAGCCACGGCACTTGCCTATGTCACGACCAGCCGGGTGGTGTCAGTCTCGGATCAGCCGACGCCCTCGATCGCGGTCTCGAACAGCTGACGGGCGCCCTTGCCGAGCATCGCAGCAACGTCGCCGTCGTCCACGGCCATGGCCAGGTCGGCGGCCGCGAAGGCGGCTCCCAGCAGCACGTGCGAGTCGAATTCGTAGCCCTTGGGGCGGGGCGGGAACTTGCCCGGCCAACCGGTGCCGCACCAGTCGTCCAGGATCTCAGCGAAGTTCTCATACCCCGTGGCGGCCGAGCGGGTGAACACGGCAATCATGAGGGCTTCGCCGAGTTCTTTGGGTGGCAGTGGTTGCGGGTTGAGGGCGACGCGGCTGAAGGGCCCGACGTGCGGGTCGATCTTCTCCCAGAGTCGGGCGTCGTGCGAGGCGAGCAGGCGCCAGAAGGTGCGCTCGCTGGTGATGGTGTAGTTCATGGGGTTCCCCTTGTCGTGTGGTGGTTTCCGACACGGGGATGAGGTGCGCGGCGTCGGCGCTGATACGCGCTGTCGGCCGGGCTGGGTCAGAAGATCAGCGGATCGATCGCCGCGGCCAGGAAGACCAGCGCCAGGTAGCTGTTCGACCAGTGGAACAACCGCATCGGCTTCAGCGCCGCATCCCGCAGCCCGGCACGCGCACGGCGCAGCAGCTGGACGGCCTCCCACAGGAAGATGGCGCCGGTGACGGCGGCCACCAGCGGGTACAACCAGCCGGTCTGCGCCGCAGGCCACAGCGCCAGCGACGTCGCCACCGTGAGCACGCTGTAGACCAGGATGCGCGCGGCCACGCCCGGGGCGTCCATGACCACCGGCAGCATCGGCACCTTGGCGGCGGCATAGTCCTCGCGGTAGCGGAACGCCAGCGCCCACGTGTGCGGCGGCGTCCAGAAGAACACGATCAGGAACAGGATGATGGGCGGCCAGCCGATCGAGCCGGCGATGGCCGTCCAGCCGATCAGCGGCGGGAAGCAGCCGGCGATGCCACCCCACACGATGTTCTGCGAGGTGCGGCGCTTGAGCAGCATCGTGTAGATGAAGACATAGAACGCATTGGCCGCGAGCGCGAGCCCGGCAGAAAGCCAGTTGGCGCCGAAGCCGAGCACCAGCACCGAGGCGACCCCCAGGACGATGCCGAAGATGGTGGCGCGGGCGGGGCTGACCAGGTGCCGGGGCACCGGACGCCGGCGGGTGCGGCGCATGACCTCATCGATGTCGCGGTCGATGACGCAGTTGAAGACATTGGCGCTCGCGGCGGCGAACAGGCCGCCGAGCATGGTCCAGAGCGCGGTGAGCAGGGGCGGCACTCCCCCGGCCGCCAGGAACATCGCCGGGATCGTGGTGACCAGCAGCAACTCGATGATGCGGGGCTTGGTCAGTGCGACATATGCCTTGATGACATCTGCGAACGTGGCCTGCCGCGCCGGGGCCTCGGTGGTGAGGCGGTCGTCGAGCGCCTGGTGGGCGGCGCCGTGTGCGGGCAGGGGCGATGTCACAGAAATCCCTTATCAGACGGGGGGTGCGGTTGCCCCAGTGTACGACCTTTATACTGCTGGGCCCCAATCTGACCGGGACACGGCGCCGGGCCACCAGACGCCGGCGGGCGCCTGCGGCGTCCACGGGCGAGCACCCGCGCGGCCCGAGGTGCACGCCGACACCCTTCGGTGCACGGCGACACCCTCCTGCAGGTGTCAACGTGCACGCAGGGGTGTCAACGCGGACATAGGGTCGCCAGCAGATCCGCCCAACAACTAGCCAGCGGCACGTGACGCGTAATCATGTCACGCAGGTCGCTGGCTACTTGTTTCACAGATCAGGGAGGCCTTGTCACACCACGCCGCGTCCGAACATGCGCCGACGGGCGCCTGCGGCGTCCACGGACGAGCACCCGCGCGGCCCGAGGTGCACGCCGACACCCTTCGGTGCACGGCGACACCCTCCTGCAGGTGTCAACGTGCACGCAGGGGTGTCAACGCGGACATGGGGCGGCCACCACACCATCTGCCTGGTTCACCCATTGCTGAACCGCGCCACCGCCTCCAGCCATCCGCACTAGAGTGGAATCGAAGGTTGGTACCGCACCCGCCCGGCCAGGGCTGGGATGGATCGAAAAGGGAGAAACCATGACCGCAAACCCCAACACCGCCGCACTCAGCGACGCAGGTGTCTCCATCTGGCTCGACGACCTGTCCCGCGCCCGGCTCACGTCGGGCAACCTCGCCCAGCTCATCGATGAGCTCTCGGTGGTCGGCGTCACCACGAACCCCACCATCTTCGCCAATGCCCTGAGCAACGGCGCTGACTACGCCGACCAGCTGCGTGAGGTCGCCCCCCAGGGGCTTGACGCCGTCATCCGTGAGCTGACCTCCACCGACGTGCGCAACGCCTGCGACCTGTTCACCGAGATCTACAACGGCACCCAGGGTTACGACGGTCGCGTCTCGATCGAGGTTGACCCGCGCCTGGCCATGGACGAAGAGGCCACGGTGGCCCAGGCCGCCGAACTCCACGCCGCTGTCGGACGCCCCAACGTGCTCATCAAGATCCCGGCCACCAAGCCCGGGCTGGGTGCCATTCGCCGCACCATCGCCAAGGGCATCTCGGTCAACGTGACCCTGATCTTCTCGAACGACCGCTACGCCGAGGTGATCGATGCCTACCTGTCCGGGCTCGAGGACGCCGCGGCCGCCGGTATCGACCTGTCGACCATCCACTCGGTTGCCTCGGTCTTCGTGTCGCGCATCGACACCGAGATCGACAAGCGCCTCGATGCCATCGGCACCGACGAGGCCAAGGAGCTGCGTTCGCAGGTGGCCATCGCCAACACCCGCCTGGCCTACAAGCTGTACGCCGACCAGTTCGCCGTCGACCGCTTCAAGGCGCTCGAGGCCCAGGGTGCGCACCGCCAGCGTCCGCTGTGGGCGTCCACGGGTGTCAAGGACCCTGCGCTGCCCGACACCCGGTACGTGGTCGAGCTGGCCGTCGACGGCACCGTCAACACCATGCCCGAGAAGACGCTGCAGGCCGTGGCCGACCACGGTGAGATCAGCGGCGACCAGGTGACCGGCAACTATGAGCAGGCCGAGCAGGTCGTCGCCGCCGCCCAGCGGGTCGGCATCGACTTCGATGACGTGTTCGCCGTGCTCGAGGCCGAGGGTGTGAAGAAGTTCGAGGATTCCTGGAACGACCTGCTCGCCCAGACCCAGACCGAGCTCGACAAGCTCTGACCACCACCACACCAACCACCCCACCACCAGACGTCGGCGTCCCGGGCACCCTGTCCGGGACGCCCGCGCTTGTCCGGGCCCGCACCCCGCGGGTGAACCCCATCAGGAGACACTCCCTTGACCCGACCAGCCAGCTGGACCAACCCGCTGCGCGACCCCGCCGACTACCGCCTGCCCCGCATCGCCGGGCCTTCGGTGCTCGTGATCTTCGGCGTGACCGGCGACCTGTCGCGCAAGAAGCTGATGCCAGCCGTCTATGACCTCGCCAACCGCGGCCTGCTGCCCCCCGGCTTCGGCCTGGTGGGTTTCGCCCGCCGCGAATGGGCCGACCAGGACTTCGCCCAGCAGGTGCACGACTCGGTCAAGCAGCATGCGCGCACCGAGTTTCGTGAAGAGGTCTGGCAGCAGCTGCTCGAGGGCATCCGGTTCGTGCCGGGCCAGTTCGACGACGACGAGGCATTCCTGCGGCTCAAGGAAACCCTGCGCGAGCTCGACGAGACCCAGGGCACCGGCGGCAACCACGCCTTCTACCTGTCGATCCCCCCGTCGTCCTTCGACGCAGTCGTCACCCAGCTGAAGCGCCACGGCATGACCGAGAATCGCAATGGCCAGTGGAACCGCGTGGTCATCGAGAAGCCATTCGGCCACGACCTGGCTTCGGCCCAGCAGCTCGATGCCGTGGTCAGCTCGGTGTTCCCGCCCGAATCGGTGTTCCGCATCGACCACTACCTGGGCAAAGAGACCGTGCAGAATGTGCTGGCCTTCCGGTTCGCGAACCAGATGTTCGAGCCGATCTGGAACAACAACTATGTCAGCCACGTGCAGATCACGATGGCCGAGTCGATCGGCATCGGCGGGCGTGCGGGTTACTACGACGGCATCGGCGCGGCCCGCGATGTCATCCAGAACCACCTGCTGCAGCTGCTGGCCCTGACTGCGATGGAAGAGCCGAACAGCTTCGACGCTGCCCAGTTGCGCGTCGAGAAGCAGAAGGTGCTCGCGGCCACCCGTCCGCCCGCCGACCTGGACGCCGCCAGCGCGCGCGGCCAGTACCTGGCCGGCTGGCAGGGCGGCCAGCAAGTCAAGGGCTACCTCGACGAGGACGGCATCCCCGCCGATTCGACGACCGAGACCTATGCCGCGATCCGCGTCGACGTCGACAACCGCCGCTGGGCCGGGGTGCCGTTCTACCTGCGCGCCGCCAAGCGGATGCCGCGTCGGGTCACCGAGGTGGCGCTGGGCTTCAAGTCGGCACCGCACCTGCCCTTCAATGCCAGTGACACCACGGCCCTGGGCACGAACGCGCTGGTGCTGCGCATCCAGCCGGACGAGGGCATCACCATGCGTTTCGGCGCGAAGGTGCCCAGCACACAGATGGAGATCCGTGAGGTCTCGATGGACTTCGACTACGGCGGCTCGTTCACCGAGTCAAGTCCCGAGGCCTATGAACGACTCATCCTCGACGTGCTGCTCGGCGACCCGCCGCTGTTCCCGCAGCGCGAAGAGGTCGAACTGTCCTGGCAGATCCTGGACCCGTTCCTGGACCGCTGGGCCGAGCACGGTCGCCCCGAGGGCTACGCCCCGGGCACGTGGGGCCCGCAGTCCGCTGTCGACATGCTGGCACGTGACGGCCACACCTGGCGTCGTCCCTGAGGAGCTTGACTGATGATTCGCAACCTGACCAATACTGATTCCAGCTCGATCGTCTCGGCGCTCAGCAAGCTGCACGCCCAGGAGGGCCCCGCCACCGGCATGGTGCACACGCTCATCGTGGTGTGCAACGAACCGTTCCGCGAGCGCGCGCTGAACGCCGCACTCGATGCCGCCCGTGAGCACCCCTCGCGGGTGATCCTGGTGGTGCAGGGCTCGAACACGAGCGAATGCCTGTCGGCCGAGATCCGCGTCGGTGAGGGCGTGCCCGGCGACGTCGTGCTGCTCGACGTGCCGGCCAGCATGGACGCACACATCGACACGATCCTGCTGCCGCTGCTGCTGCCCGACTCACCGGTCATCGCCTGGTGGCCGGGCGAGAGCCCGCAGGACCCCGGCGACGACATCGTGGGACGCCTCGCGACCCGCCGCATCACCGACGCCGGCGGTGTCGACGACCCGCTGGCCGCCCTGGCGGTCCGGGCCCAGCACCACTCCCCCGGCGACACCGACCTGACCTGGACCCGGCTGACGTCATGGCGCGCCCTGCTCGCCACGGCGCTCGACCAGTACCACGGCAAGGTCACCGGCGCCGAGGTCTCGGCCGTCGCGCACAATGCCCCGGCCGAGCTGATGCGGTCGTGGTTGTCGTCCAGGCTGGGCATCGACGTCGCCCGCGTCGACACCGACGGGCCCGGCGTGACGGCCGTGCGGCTGCACACCCCCGACGGCGACGTCTCGCTCGAGCGTCCCAGCGGGTCGATCGCGGCCTACACGGTGCCCGGGCAGCCCACCCGCAGCGTGGCGCTCAACCGGCGCAGCATGAACGAGCTGATCGCCGAAGAACTGCGCCATTCGCAGCCCGACCTCGTTTTTGAGGACGCCGTGGGCGAATACCTGCGCCGCGCCGAGACGCATGGCGTGCGCACCACGATGCCGCGGGCACAGTTGAGCCCCGACGAGGTGCCCCTGGCCGCAGCCCATGAGAGGAGCCAGTCATGACCCGCACCAGCGCACCCCGGGTGCTGCGCTATGCGAATGCCGACGAGTTGGCCGAAGCGGTGGCGATGCAGCTGCTCGACCGCCTGGTCACGCAGCAGGCCTCGGGCGCGGTGCACCTGTGCCTGACCGGCGGGCGTATCGCCAACCGCATGTACGAGGCCCTGGCCACGCTGGCCGCCAACTCTGAGCTCGACTCATCCCGGTTGCATGTCTGGTGGGGTGACGAACGGTTCGTCGCGCTGACCGACCCCGACCGCAATGCCAGCCAGTCGATCGGCATCCTGGCCCGCACCATCACCCTCAACCCCGGCCAGACGCATGCCATGCCCGCCAAGGACGGCAGCGCCGACCCCGACGAAGCCGCGTTCAGCTATGCCCGTGAGCTCGGCGACACCGTGTTCGATGTCTGCCTGCTCGGCATGGGTGAGGACGGGCATGTGGCCTCGCTGTTCCCCGACCACCCCTCGTTCACCCAGCCGACCTCGGCGAGCGTGATCGGGGTGACCGACAGCCCCAAGCCGCCGCCGGAGCGGATGTCGCTGACGATGTCGGCCATCAACCGGTCGAAGGCCGTGTGGGTGCTCGTCAGCGGCGAGCCCAAGGCCGGGGCCGCCGCGCGGGCGATCCAGGGCGACCCGGCGCTGCCTGCATCGGCGGTGCAGGGACAGCAGGAGACCCTGTTCTTCCTCGACCAGGCCGCCGCGGGCCAGCTGCCCCGCTACAACTGCGCGCTGTAGTCGGCAACAAACAATGACGCCGGGCCCCGTTCATCGGGGCCCGGCGTCGTCGTTGCGTCAGACGTGTGTGTCCGGGATCAGTAAATGACCTCGCCCGCGGCGCGGCGGGTTCGCAGGTCGTACAGCGCCTCGGCCAGGATCTCGGCCGCCTCAGTCGCCGAACGACGTTCCTTCACATAGGCCAGGTGCGTCTTGTAGGGCACCGTCTTCGGCGGGGGCGGCGGGTTCTGCTGGTCCATGTTGGCGGGCAGGCCGCAGCGGGGGCAGTCCCAGGTCTCGGGCACCTGGGCCTCGGCCGAGAACGCCGGACGCGTCTCGTGATGGTTCGAACAGAAGTACGACACATGCAGGCGAGGGGCGCTGTCGCCGCGCTCGGCCTCTCCCATGGGTCCCGCACCGACACGACTTCCCCTGATGGCGCTGCCACCGACCACTTGTACTTCTCCTCTTGTGTGACGACGGACGACCAGGCGTCCGCCGCGTTCTGCAAATGCCAGGCCCACGCGGGCCGAGACGGACCGATCAGGCTCCCAACTTGTAGAGCATCAACAGGCCGAGAATGCACAGCAGCCAGATGACGCCGATGAAGATGGTGATGCGGTCAAGGTTTCGCTCCGCGACCGATGTACCGCCCATCGAGGTCGACATGCCACCACCGAACAGGTCAGACATGCCGCCACCGCGGCCCTTGTGCAACAGCACGGTCAGGCCCAGCAGCACGCTGGCCACGACCAGCACGATCGAGAGCGTCAGGATGGGCCAGCTCATCAGGGGAACCAAAGTCACCCGCACAGGTTACCCCACCAATGCCACCGGGCCACACTCGAGTGGGCCGGTTTCGCGCACAGCGCGTTCTGCCTTGCCGGGACGAGCACGTGCCCCGCTCCACAGGGGAACGGGGCACGTGTCCGGTACTGCTCTGGGCTCAGGCAGGAAGCGCGTAGAAACGCACAATGCCCGAGAACTCCTCGGGGTCGAGGCTGGCGCCGCCGACCAGGGCACCGTCGACATCGGGCTGTGCCATGATCGAGGCGATGTTGGCGGCCTTGACCGAACCGCCGTACTGGATGCGGATGGCATCTGCCGTGACCTGGTCGTACAGCGAGGCGACCTCGGCGCGGATGGCGCCGCAGACTTCCTGGGCATCCTCGGGGGTGGCGACCTCACCGGTGCCGATGGCCCACACGGGCTCATAGGCGATGACCAGACCGGCAACCTGCTCGGCCGGGATACCGGCCAGTGCCCCCTTCACCTGGGCGAGGGTGTACTCGACCTGGTTGCCCGCCTTGCGGACGTCCAGGCCCTCACCCACGCAGATGATCGGGGTGATGCCGTGCTCCAGGGCCTTCTTCGACTTGGCGTTGACCAGGGCATCGTCCTCGCCGTGGTACTGGCGACGCTCGGAATGGCCGATGGCCACGTACGAGCAGTTCAGCTTGGCCAGCATCTCGGCCGAGACCTCACCGGTGTACGCGCCCTTCTCCTGCGCCGAGACGTCCTGGGCGCCGTGAGCGATCGGCAGTCGGTCGCCCTCGATGAGGGTCTGGACGGTGCGCAGGTCGGTGAACGGCACGAGCACGACGCACTCTGACTGCTCGGTGTCCCACTGCTTGTCGTTCAGGGTCCAGGCCAGCTTCTGCACCAGGCCGACGGCCTCAACATGGTTGAGGTTCATCTTCCAGTTGCCGGCCATGATGGGCTTGCGGGTCACTTGTCCTCCTCCAGAACCGTCAGACCGGGCAGTTCCTTGCCCTCGAGGTATTCCAGCGACGCGCCGCCGCCGGTCGAGATGTGGCCGAAGGCCTCGTCGGCGAAGCCGAGCTCACGCACGGCCGCGGCAGAGTCGCCACCGCCGACGACCGACAGGCCGTCCACCTCGCTGAGTGCCTGCGCGACGGCCTTGGTGCCTTCGGCGAACTCGGCGATCTCGAACACACCCATGGGGCCGTTCCAGAAGACGGTCTTCGCGCCACGGACGGCGTCACCGAACAGCTTCTCGCTGTCGGGGCCGATGTCCAGGCCGACCTTGCCGGCGGGGATGGCGTTGGCGGGCACGACCTCGACAGCACCCTTGGGGGTCTTGTTCTCGAAGTCGGCACCGTCAGCCACGCGGATGTCGGTGGGCAGGATGATCTGCTTGCCGGCTGCGGCTGCCTCGTCCAGGTAGCGCTTGCAGGTCTCGATGTTGGTCTCGTCGACGATCGAGTTGCCGATCTCGAGGCCCTGGGCCTTCAGGAAGGTGAACAGCATGCCGCCGCCGATCACCAGGGTGTCGGCGACCTTGAGCAGGTTGTCGATGACAGCCAGCTTGTCGGCGACCTTCGCGCCACCCAGCACCACGACGAACGGGCGCTCGGGGTTGGTGGTCAGCTGGGCCAGGATGTCGGTCTCCTTCTTGACCAGGGTGCCGGCGGCGCTGGGCAGCAGCTTTGCGACGTCATAGACCGAGGCCTGCTTGCGGTGCACCACACCGAAGCCGTCCGAGACGAAGACGTCACCGAAGGCGGCGTACTTGGCGGCCAGGGCGGCGCGCTCGGTCTCGTCCTTCGACTCTTCGGCGGGCTCATAGCGCACGTTCTCGAGCAGCGCCACCTCGCCGTCGGCCAGCGAGTCCACGGTCTTGGCGGCCGACTCACCGACGACATCGCCGGCGAGCTTGACCTCGGTGCCGAGCAGCTCCGACAGGCGCCTGGCCACCGGGGCCAGCGAGTACTTGGGGTTCACCTCGCCCTTGGGACGACCCAGGTGGGCCATGACGGTGACGCGGGCGCCGGCCTCACGCAGTGCGTTCAGCGTGGGCAGTGCGGCGCGGATGCGGCCGTCGTCGGTGATGGTCTCGCCGTCGAGCGGGACGTTGAAATCACAGCGGATGACGACGCGCTTGCCGCGCAGGTCGCCAAGTTCGGAAACAGACTTCACAGCGATGCCTTTCGGGTTTCGGTGGGTGGGTACGACGAAGGGGTGGGGTGTGCACCCCACCCCTTCACTCACGGGGAAAGCTCAGAGCTTCTCGGCGACCAGCTCGGTCAGGTCGACCAGGCGGTTCGAGTAGCCCCACTCGTTGTCGTACCAGCCGACGACCTTCACCTGGTTGCCGATGACCTTGGTCAGGCCGGCATCGAAGATGCACGAGGCCGGGTCGGTCTCGATGTCCTTCGAGACGATCTCGTCCTCGGTGTAGGTCAGGATGCCCTTGAGCGGGCCCTCGGCGGCGGCCTTGATGATGGCGTTGATCTCTTCAACCGAGGTCTCGCGGCCAGCCTCGAAGGTCAGGTCGGTGGCCGACCCGGTGGGGGTGGGAACGCGCATGGCGTAGCCGTCGAACTTGCCCTTCAGCTCGGGCAGCACCAGCGAAACGGCCTGGGCAGCACCGGTCTTGGTGGGGACGATGTTCAGGGCGGCTGCGCGCGAACGACGCAGGTCCTTGTGGGGGCCGTCCTGCAGGTTCTGGTCGGCGGTGTAGGCGTGGATGGTGGTCATCAGGCCCTTGACGATGCCGATGCCCTCGTTCAGCGCCTTGGCCATGGGGGCCAGGCAGTTGGTGGTGCACGAGGCGTTCGAGATGATGTTGTGCTTGGCGGGATCGTAGTCGCCGTCGTTCACACCGATCACCACGGTGATGTCCTCGTTCTTGGCAGGAGCCGAGATGAGCACCTTCTTCGCGCCGGCCTTGATGTGGGCCTGGGCTGCGGTCGCGTCGGTGAAGCGGCCGGTCGACTCAACCACGATGTCCACACCGAGGTCGCCCCAGGGCAGGTTGGCCGGGTCCTTCTCTTCGTAGACGCGGATCTTCTTGCCGTCGACCGTGATCGACTCCTCGTCGAAGGTGATTTCGCCCGGGAAGCGACCGAGGATCGAGTCGTACTTCAGCAGGTGGGCGAGGGTCTTGTTGTCAGTGAGGTCGTTCACAGCCACGACATCCAGATCGGCGCCCTGCGCGAGCAGTGCGCGGAAGTAGTTGCGGCCGATGCGGCCGAAGCCGTTGATGCCAACCTTGACGGTCATGTGATCTCCTTCGAGAGCTCTTAGGTTTGCCCCCAGCCTAACGAATGGGTCACGGTTGTGGCGACGGGGGCCATGTGAAATTCACGCGGGGGCAGGTGTGCGACGCACGCCTGCCGTGCTGCACATTTTACCGCGGCACGACGAGCGCAGATGGGGGCCGGTTCTGACCCCGGACGCTCCTAGAGTCATCGCATGACTACCACCCCTCCCGGGCCAGTCGCGTTGACCCCGGACGACGACCCGTTCGCGCACCACGAAGGTCGTGGCGGGGTCGATGACCCCACTGTCTGGCTCGCGAGCTACCTGGCCGAGGCAGAACAGTTGGCCGCTCAGGCCGCCGCCGCCGAACAGGCCATGGCCGCCCAGCAGACCACCGTCGAGAACAAGTTCATGCGCATGTCGATGGGTCCCTCGGGCCAGATCACCGAACTGGTCTTCCAGCCTTCGGCGAACGCGGCCACGGCTGCCCAGCTGACCGAGGCCTTCCAGGAACTGCACATCGTCGCCGCCTCGGCCTCGACCCGGCAGACGATGAGAATCATGCAGTCGCTGGTCAGCCCGGACGACCCGTCGCTGCAGGCGATCGCTGAGTCCGTCTCACCCGCCGTGCGCGAGCAGATGGTCATCGACGAGGCAGCCGAACAGGCAGACCGGTCATGACCGCCCCCGACTACCGCAACCGGCCTTTCGCTGACGACCCGGACTGGGTCGCCGAAAACGGGATGACCGAACAGCCCGGCGCTCCACTGCCCACCGGTGGTGTGGGGACCACGCCGGTGCCGGGCGCCGGCTCGGCCACGTGGCAACTGGCCGAGTTCGAGGCCCATTCCAAGCGCCTGAACCGGGTGCAGGACACCGTGCACACCGTCTCGACCCAGGCCGAAGAGGCCATCGCCGGCACCCGCGATGCGTACGGCGTGCTGTTCGGCTGGGCGATCATGCCGTTCCTGAACCAGATCGGCGATGCCACCATCGACTTCTCCGACAAGCTTGCCGACGCCGTCGAGCGCAGCAGCGCCGCGATCCACCACACGATGCTCGCCTATGCCGACGCCGAAGACGCGAACCGGCAGGCGACCGCGGGCATCACCGCCGACATCCACTCCTATACCGGGGGACAGCCATGACCACCACCCAGAACGGCAACGGGCTGGCCGGCCTGCTGCAGACTGCCTCGACCGTGCTGGCCGACGGCAAGCTCGACGCCAGCGACATCCCGGCCGCCGGCAGCGGCGTGCTCGGCTTCCTCGGGGTCGACATCGATGCGGGCGGTGCGGCCGGGCAGTCGCCCCTGGGCCAACTGCTGCAACTGGTGGTCAGCAAGATCGATTTCCTGGCCAAGCCCCTCGAGAAGCTGCTGGGCAGCGCCGAACTGGTGCAGCAGCAGTCCCAGGCCTGGGTCACCGTCGGCCAGTCCTTCACCGAGGCCGGCCAGGACTACGCCGGCGGCGCGGCCGACCTGCCCCAGTGGACGGGCTCGGCTGCCACCGCCTACACCGAAGTGCGCGAGGCGGCCACGCCGATCTTCGGGCAGGCCGCACAGGGCGCGCAGTCGATGTCGATGCTGGTGGTCAAGGCCGGTGAAATGGTGGCGACCGTCCGCGCGTTCATCTGGGACATCCTCGCCACCTACATCGGTCAGGTCGTCCAGGCCGCACTCTCGGCCCTGGCCGCTGCCATCCCGAGCTTCGGCTCGTCCATCGCGGCGTTCGCCACCTGGTTCATCGGGTCGACCGCGACGATGGCGCAGAAGTTCTTCGCCATGCTGCAGAAGCTGCTGAAGGCTGCCGCCGAGTTCGGCAAGGCACTCGTCGAGGAGTCACAGAAGCTGAGGCAGTCGGCGAACAGCCTGGGCCAGTTTTCGGGGGCGCTCGCCCGCGCCTGAACCGCTCAGCGACCGGCGGCGCCCTGGTCCTCGGCCTCGTCCAGCATCGCCGTGGTCAGGTGTGCCTCGGTGTTGGGGATGCCGCGCTCCTCGGCGATCTTGTCTGCTGTGGCGAGCAGGCGACGGATGCGCCCGGCGATCGCGTCCTTGGTGAGCGGGGGTTCGTGCGCCTGGCCGAGCTCTTCGAGACTCGCGTTGCGCTGCTCGAGCCGCAGCCGCCCGGCGGCCAGCAGGTGGTCGGGAATGTCGTCGCCGAGGATCTCCATGGCCCGGGCCACGCGCGCCGAGGCCGCGACCGCCGCCCTCGCCGAACGGCGCAGGTTGGCGTCGTCGAAGTTCGCCAGCCGGTTCGCCGAGGCGCGCACCTCGCGGCGCATGCGCCGCTCCTCCCACGCCATGACACTCTCGTGCACACCCATCTGGGTCAGCAGCGCCGCGATGGCATCACCGTCACGGATCACGACCCGGTCGACACCACGCACCTCACGCGACTTGGCCGTGATGCCGAGCCGACGCGCGGCCCCGACCAGGGCCAGCGCTGCCTCACTGTTCGGTGTGGTGACCTCGAGCGACATCGAGCGCCCGGGCTCAGTGAGCGACCCATGCGCCAGGAAGGCACCCCGCCAGACGGCGACGTGGCAGCAGGTGCCCGAGCCGACCACGCTGGCGGGCAGACCACGGGCGGGGTGGCCCTTGGAATCGACCAGACCGGTCTGGCGGGCCAGTGAAGCGCCGTCCTGGACGACGCGCACGGTGTAGCGGGTGCCCTTGCGCAGACCCGAGCCCTGGATGATCAGCATCTCGGAATCGAGGCCATAGACCTCGAGGATGCCGGTGCGCAACCGGCGCGCCGCGGCCCCGGTGTCGAGCTCACACTCGATGACCAGGTGTCCCCCGCCGACGATGTGGATGCCGCCGCCGTAGCGGAGCATCGACACGATCTCGGCCCGGCGGCAGCACGGCTTCGAGACCTTGATCGTGCACAGTTCGGACTTCACCTGGGACGTCATGGCCATGGGTGAATCCTTCCACAGGCTTCAGCGTGACGCATCGGCCACGGCCATCGCGTCCTGGAAGGCCGAGGCCAGCCGCAGCGGGTCATGGCGTGGGCTGCCGTCGCGCATGGCGACGTCGGCCACCACGAGCCGGGCACCCAGTGACTCGGCGAACGCGGGCAGGTGTTTGTCGGCCTGGGCCGAGGTGGCGTCGGCGATGACCACGTCGAGGCGCAGCGTCGGCGCATGCTCTGCCAGCAGTTCGAGGTGCCGCGACGCGTTGTAGCCCGCGGTCTCGTCGGCCGGCCGCAGGTTCAGTGCCAGGATGCGCCGCGCACTGGTGCCGGTGATGGCCCGGCACAGGTCGGGGACGAGCAGGTGTGGCATCACCGAGGTGAACCACGAGCCGGGGCCGAGCACCACGTAGTCACTGGCCTCGATGGCGGCGACCGCCTCGGGGCAGGCGGGGGCATCCGCCGGAACCAGGCTGACCCGCTGCACCTGCCCCCGGGTCTTGGCGATGGTCGCCTGGCCCGCCAGTGTGCACGCCTCGTCCGGTGAGACGGGGTCAAGCCCCAGCACCTCGGCCTCGATGCCCAGCGGCACCGTCGACATGGGCAGCACCCGACCGCGAGAGTTCAACAGTTCGCCGACCATGTCGAGCCCCGCAACAGAATTGCCGAGCCGCTGCCAGATGCCGACGATCAGCAGGTTGCCGATGGCATGGCCACCCAGCGGGCCGTCACCCGGGAACCGAGTCTGCAGGATCTGCGCCCACGTGCGCCCGCTGTGGTCGTCACCGCAGAGCGCCGCCAGCGCCATCCGCAGGTCCCCCGGCGGCAGGCCACCGAATTCCTCACGGATGCGACCGGACGAGCCGCCGTCGTCGGCGACCGTGACTACTGCTGTCAGCTGGTCGGTGAGTCGGCGCAGCGCCGTGAGCGACGCCGACAGGCCGTGACCACCCCCGAGCGCCGTGACCCTGGGCAGGTGACCGAGGCTGCTCATTCAAGCCCCAGGTCGCGGTGGATGACGCCGACGTGGTAACCGGTGGCGCGCAGCCGACGGGCGAGTTCTTCGGACATGGCCGTCGACCGGTGCTTGCCGCCGGTGCAGCCGACGGCGATGGTGAGCTGGCGCTTGCCCTCGCGCACATAGCCGGGGGCCATGATGCCCATCAGCTTCTCGAGCTCGTCGAGCAGGTCACCCGCGCCGGGCTGGGCGAGCACATAGTTGCTCACCGGCTCTGACAAACCGGTCATCGGCCGCAGTTCGGGCACCCAGTGCGGGTTGGGCAGAAACCGCACGTCGAACACGAGGTCGGCATCGATGGGCAGTCCGTTCTTGAACCCGAACGACATGATCGCTATCCGCACCATCTGGTCGCGTTCGCCGCCGTAGGCGTGCGCGATGCGGCTGCCGAGCTGGTGCACGGTCAGGTTCGACGTGTCGATGACCATGTCGGCGTTGGCCCGCAGGGTCGACAGCAAGCGGCGTTCCTGGACGATGGCGTCGACCAGGCGACCGTCACCCTGCAGCGGCAGCGGACGACGTGAGGACTCCTGGCGTTTGACGATCACGGCGTCGGTGGCCTCGATGAACAGCACCTCGGGTTCGATGCCGTCCCCGGCGAGCGTGCTGAACGTCAGCGGCAGCTGCTCGACCAAGGCCGACGAGCGCACGTCCAGGATCACCGCCACCCGGTGCAGCCCGTTGACCTTCGCCACGCCCATCAGGTTTGGCAGCAGGATGGCCGGCAGGTTGTCGACCACGTACCAGCCGAGGTCCTCCATCACATGGGCGGCGGTGCGGCGCCCGGCGCCGGACATGCCGGTGATCACGACGAGACGCTGGCCCTGGCCGGCGAGGTCGGCCGAGCCGGCCGCACGCGGTGCCGGCGCCGTGGACGTCGATGTGCTGGTCAGGTCAGAGGTCACCGCTCCATCATGCCGCACGCCCTGCCCCGAGGGGGCGCCCGCGCCGCTCAGTTCTCGAGCACCTCGCCCGTGGTCAGGTTCACCGCCACCTGCGGCGTCTCGTCGGCCATGGCGTCGTGGACGGCCGTCGCGAGGGTGGCGCCGAACCCGGGCACCTGCGCGATCTCGTCGACAGTGGCACTGCGCAGCTTCTTCATCGACCCGAAATGTGTGACCAGGGCCTTGCGGCGCACCTCGCCCAGCCCCGGGACCGCATCGAGCGCCGACTGCAGCATCGCGGTGCTGCGGCGCCCGCGGTGGTGGGTGATGGCGAACCGGTGCGCCTCGTCACGCAGCCGCTGCAGCAGGTAGAGGCCCTCGCTGGTGCGCGGCAGGATCACCGGGAACTCTTCGTCTGGCAACCACACCTCTTCGAGGCGCTTCGCGAGCCCGACCACCGCGATGTCGGTGATGCCCAGGTCGTCCATGGCCCGCTGTGCGGCGGCGACCTGCGGTTGGCCGCCGTCGACGACGATCAGGGCCGGCGCATAGGCAAACTTGCGCGGTGCCCCCGTCGTGGCGTCGACCAGGGCGGGGCCATCGGCGGCGTCGGCCCGCAACGACTCGCGGTCATCGAGCAGGCGCTTCAGGCGCCGTGTCACCACCTCGTGCATGGCGCGCACGTCGTCCGAGCCCTCGAAGCTGCGGATGATGAAGCGCCGGTACTCGGACTTGCGGGGCAGGCCATCCTCGAAGACGACCATCGAGCCGACCACCTCGTGGCCCTGGGTGTGGCTGATGTCGAAGCACTCGATGCGCAGAGGCGGTTCGGGCAGCGCCAGCGCCCGCTGCACCTCTTCAAGCGCACGGTTGCGGGTGGTGAGGTCGCTGGCCCGCTTCATCTTGTGCTGGGCCAGCGACTCTGCGGCGTTGCGGGCGACGGTGTCCATCAGGGTGGCCTTGTCGCCGCGCTGCGGCACGCGGATCGTCACCCGGCTGCCGCGCACGCTGCTGAGCAGGTCGGCCATCACCTCGCCCGAGGTGGGCAGTTCGGGGACGAGGATCTCGCGCGGGATGGGCGAACCCTCGCCCGGGTCTGGGGTGGCATCGCCGTAGAGCTGCAGCAGGAATGCCTCGACGAGGTCGCCGAGGGGTCCGTCGTCGGCACGGTCGGCGATCCAGCCCCGCTCGCCGCGCACCCGCCCGCCACGCACATGGAACACCTGCACCGAGACCTCCAGGGGGTCGTCCGCGATGGCGATGACGTCGGCATCGGTGCCGTCGGCGAGCACGATGGCATTCTTCTCGGTGGCCTGGCGCAGGGCGAACAGCGAATCGCGCAGCACCCCGGCCCGTTCGAACTCGAGGTTGTCACTCGCCTCTTTCATGCGCCGCTCGAGGCGGCGGGTCAACTGCTGGCTGCGACCAGCCATGAACGAGCAGAAGTCGTCGACGATGTCGCGGTGGTCCTCGGGGCTGATCCAGCCCACGCAGGGGGCCGCACATTTGCCGATGTGTGCCAGCAGGCAGGGTCGTCCGCTCGCCTTCGCCGAGTTGAACACCCCCGACGAGCACGACCGCATGGGGAACACACGCAGCAGCAGGTCGACCGTCTCGCGGATCGCCCAGGCCTGGCCGAACGGGCCGTAGTAGCGGTTGCCCTTCTTCTTGGCACCGCGGCCCACGAACACGCGCGGCACCTCTTCTGACCACGTGACGCACAGCCACGGGTAGGACTTGTCGTCGCGGTACTTGACGTTGAACCGGGGGTCGTACTGCTGGATCCAGGTGTATTCGAGCTGCAGCGATTCGAGTTCGTTCTGCACGACGGTCCACTCGACCTTGGCGGCGGTGCGGACCATCGTCTGGGTGCGAAAGTGCAGGCCGGCAGGGTCAGCGAAATAGGAGTTCAGCCGCTGGCGCAGATTCTTGGCCTTGCCGACGTAGAGCACCGTGCCATGGGCATCCACGAACCTGTACACCCCGGGGTCGGTGGGGATGGTTCCCGGCGCGGGGCGGTACGTGGACGGATCAGCCATGCAGACGAGTCTAGGTCGCCCCTCTGACAGGCCCGGACGGCCCGATTAGTCTGTGTTTCAACCTCAGAAAGGCACCCCATGACGCCCGACCGCAGACACTTCATCCAATGGTCGCTGGCCGCCGCCGCGACCACCGCGGGGCTCGCGGGCTGCTCCGGTGGGGGATCTGGCATGCCGGCCAGCAGGGCCACCGGCCCGGTCACCGTGAAGGTGTCAGACGTACCGTCCGGTGGTGCGGTGATCCTCAAGGGCAAGGGTTTCGTCGTCGCGCAGCCGACGGCCGGTGAATTCAAGGCCTTTGACGCGATCTGTACCCACCAGGGCTGCGAGGTGAGCAACATCGACGGCGCCGACATCGTCTGCGGCTGCCACGGGTCACGGTTCAAGGTGGCGGACGGGTCGGTGGTGACCGGCCCCGCCCCGACGGGCCTGGCCGCGGCAAAGGTGACCCGCGACGGGGACACCCTCACCGTGACCGAGGCCTGACGGGCCTCAGAACTTCGGTGTCTTCGGCACCCGGGAGCGGGTGCTGGTGGCCCTGGCGGTCGTCTTCTTCGCCGCCGTCTTCTTCGCCGTCGTCTTCTTCGCTGCGGTCTTCTTGGCCGCGGTCTTCGCAGGAACGTCAGCGGTTTCCCCGTCCAGCAGGCTTGGTTCGGCTGAACCGACGGGCACCTCGACGCCCTTCAGCACGTCCGCAAGGAAGTGCCCAGTGTGCGACTCGGGGTTCTTGGCGACCTGTTCTGGGGTGCCCTGGGCCACGACGAGCCCGCCGCCCGAGCCGCCCTCTGGACCCATGTCGATCACCCAGTCGGCGGTCTTGATGACGTCGAGGTTGTGCTCGATCACCACGACGGTGTTGCCCCCGTCGACCAGCGCCCCCAGCACACCCAGCAGCTTGCGGATGTCTTCGAAGTGCAGGCCTGTCGTGGGTTCGTCCAGCACATACATGGTGCGGCCCGTCGACCGCTTCTGCAGTTCGGCCGACAACTTGACGCGCTGCGCCTCACCCCCCGACAGTGTCGTCGCCGGCTGGCCCAGCCGCACATACCCCAGGCCGACCCGGTCGAGGGTCTTCATGTAGCGGTGGATCGAACCGATCGGCTCGAAGAAGCCCACCGCCTCTTCGATGGGCATGTCGAGCACCTCGGCGATGTTCTTGCCCTTGTAGGTCACCTCGAGCGTCTCGCGGTTGTAGCGGGCGCCGTGGCACACCTCGCACGGCACGTAGACGTCGGGCAGAAAGTTCATCTCGATCTTGATGGTGCCGTCGCCCATGCAGTTCTCGCAGCGACCGCCCTTCATGTTGAACGAGAACCGGCCCGGCTGGTAGCCGCGCACCTTGGCCTCGGGGGTCTGGGCGAACAGGGTGCGGATCTTGTCGAACACGCCGGTGTAGGTGGCAGGGTTCGATCGCGGGGTGCGCCCGATCGGCGACTGGTCAACGTGGATGATCTTGTCGATGTGGTCGGCACCATCGATGCTGCGGTGGCGTCCCGGGATCGCCTTGGTGCGGTAGATCCGCTTCGCCAGTGCCTTGTACAGGATCGAGTTCACCAGCGACGATTTGCCCGACCCGGACACCCCCGTCACGGCGATGAACTGGCCGAGCGGAAAGCTGACTGTCACATTGCGCAGGTTGTTCTCGGACGCCCCCTGCACCGTCACCATGCGGCCGGTGGCGGGCCTGCGGGCCGCCGGCAGCGGGATGCTGCGTCGTCCTGACAGGTACTGGCCCGTGAGCGACTCCTCGCTGTCCAGCAGTTGCTGCACGGGGCCGCTGACGACCACTCGGCCGCCGTGCTCGCCGGCGCGCGGGCCGATGTCGACAGCCCAGTCGGCCACCCGGATGGTGTCCTCGTCGTGCTCGACCACGATGAGCGTGTTGCCCAGGTCGCGCAGCTTGAGCAGCGTCTCGATGAGCCGGCGGTTGTCGCGCTGGTGCAGTCCGATCGACGGCTCGTCGAGCACGTAGAGCACCCCGACCAGGCCCGAGCCGATCTGCGTGGCCAGCCGGATGCGCTGCGCCTCGCCGCCGGACAACGTGCCGGAGGCCCGCGACAGCGTCAGGTAATCGAGGCCGACGTCGAGCAGGAAGCGCAGCCGCAGGTCGATCTCTTTGAGCACGAGCGCACCGATCTTGCGTTCGCGTTCCGAGAGTTCGAGGCCTTCGATGAACGCCGAGGAATCCTTGATCGACATGGCCGAGAGTTCGGCGATGTTCTTGCCGCCGACCGTCACCGCCAGCGACGAGGGCTTGAGGCGGGCCCCCTGGCAGACGCTGCACGGGATCTCGCGCATGTACTCGCCGAACCGCTCACGCATCGCATCCGATTCCGCATCAGCGTGGCGCCGTTTGACGTAGTGGATCGCGCCCTCGAACTTCTGGGTGAACGAGCGCACGCGTCCAAACCGGTTGCGGTACCGCACGACGACGGGGTCACCGACGCCGTTGAGCAGCACCTTGCGCGCCTTGGGGGTCAGGTCGCGCCACGGGGTGTCGACCCGGAACCCCTCGTTTTCACTGAGCGCCTCGTAGACGTGCTCGAAGTGCGAAGCCACTTGCGGGGTGTTCCAGACGGCGATGGCACCCTGGGCCAGGCTGAGCGAGTCGTCAGGCACGAGCAGGTCGGGGTCGACCTCCATGGTGGTACCGAGACCGGTACAGGCGGGGCAGGCACCCCAGGGGGCGTTGAACGAGAACTGGCGTGGTTCGAGCTCTTCGATCGAGATGTCGTGCTCATTGGGGCACGCCAGCTTCTCGGAATAGCGGCGCTCACGCTGGGGGTCGTCGGTCGGCAGGTCGACGAACTCGACACCGACCACGCCGTGGGCCAGGTTGAGCGCCGTCTCGACCGAGTCGGTGATGCGCTGCTTGGCCGAGGCCTTGATGGCGATGCGGTCGACCACCACGTCGACATCATGCTTCTTCTGCTTGTCGAGCGTGGGCGGGTTGGTCAGCTGGATCGTCTCACCGTCAACCCTGGCCCGGCTGAAGCCCTGCCCTGACAGGTCTGCGAACAGGTCGACGTATTCGCCCTTGCGGCCACGGACCACCGGCGCCAGCACCTGCAGGCGCGTGCCCTCGTCCAGGTTCATCAGGCGGTCGACGATCTGCTGTGGCGTCTGCCGGGTGATCGGCTCGCCGCATTCGGGGCAATGGGGGTGGCCGACCCGCGCATACAACAGGCGCAGGTAGTCGTGCACCTCGGTGATCGTGCCCACGGTCGAGCGCGGGTTGCGGCTGGTCGACTTCTGGTCGATGGCCACCGCGGGGCTGAGGCCCTCGATCAGGTCCACGTCCGGTTTGTCCATCTGGCCCAGGAACTGGCGCGCATAGGACGACAGCGACTCGACATAACGGCGCTGGCCCTCGGCGAAGATGGTGTCGAACGCCAGGGACGACTTGCCTGACCCCGACAGCCCCGTGAACACGATCATCGCGTCACGGGGCAGGTCGAGGGAGACGTCACGCAGGTTGTGGGTTCGGGCACCGCGGACGACAAGACGTTCATTCACGCCTAGCATCGTATGCGCTGGCACTGACAAAACCTGACCGCGAAGATGGCGGACGATGGGTTCGGAGCCCACCAAGGGGGCGGACCGATGGGCATTGTGCACGGTTGAGCACTACGGTGGAGGACATGGACGCACCCGGGAGCACCGAAGGAGACCACGCGGTGGCCCTCGACGTGGCTGCCGTGCGCCACCGCAAGATGGAGGCGACGCAGCACTTGTTGGGCGCGACGATCCGCCTCAGTGACCAGGAATGGCAGGCGCCGAGCCTGTTGCCGGGCTGGACCCGGGCCCATGTGGCCACGCACCTCGCCCGCAACGCCGACGGCCTGCGCCGGGTGTTGCGCGGGTACCTGGACGGCCTGCCCGTGGGCATGTACGACTCGGAACAGCAGCGTGAACGCCAGATCGAACGTGGCTCGGAACGCCAGGGGCTCGACCTGCAAATTGACCTCGACACCTCTGCCGGTGCGCTGAGCGAGACGATGGCCGAGGTGTTGGCGCTTCCCCGCGAACGACTCGCGGACGGGATCAACCTGCGACCCGGGATCACGGTGCCGGTCGGTTTCGTACCGTTGGCCCGACTGTCCGAGGTGGTGCTGCACTGTGTCGACCTGGGCGTCGGCTACCGCATTCGCGACATCGAGCCCGACATCGCCCGATGGGCGCTGGAATGGCACACCTACCGGCTCGCCGACCGCGACACGCTGCCGGTGCTCGAGATCACGTCGTCGTCGGGCCTGAAGGCCACGATCGGGCAACTCGGTGAGCCGACGCGAGTGCAGGGCAGCGACCGCGACCTGGTCGGCTGGCTCACCGGCCGCAGCGACGGCAGTGGCGTGGCCGGATCTGATGACGTCGTCCTGCCGCTTGTCGGCTGACGCCCACCCACCACCAGGAGGAATCGTGACCAATTACCACGTCGACCCCCAGGGGCAGCCACTGACCGTCGACCTCGGCGGCGGCCTGACCTGCACCAAGGTCTCTCTCGGCGAGATGGACAACAACGGCTACCTGCTCACCGGCGCCGGCCCCTCGGTCTGGATCGACGCCGCTGCCGAACCCGAGCGCATCAGCGAGGTGCTGGCCGGGCGTGACCTGCCGGCAGTGGTCACCACCCACCGCCACTACGACCACATCGCTGCCACCGCCCAGGTGATGGGGGCCACCGGCGCCGTCGGGTTCTGCGGCACCCCGGACCGCGAGTCGATCGAGCAGGACACCGGCACCGAGCAACAGGGCGTCTGGACCGGCGACACCATCGCCGCCGGACCGGGCAGCCTCGAGGTCATCGGCATCGTCGGCCACACCCCCGGCTCAATCACCCTGGCCTGGGTGCCGTCCGAGGGGCCGGCGCACCTGTTCACGGGCGATTCGCTGTTCCCTGGCGGGGTGGGCAAGACGTGGTCGCCCGGCGACTTCGCCACCCTGTTGGACGACGTGAGCACCAACATCTTCGACCGGTTCGGCGACGACACGGTGGTGCACCCCGGTCACGGCGATGCCACCACACTGGGCGCCGAGCGGGCCTCGCTGCCCGAATGGCGTGCCCGTGGCTGGTGACTACTTGTTCGCCTCGATCATCTGACGCAGCTCTTTCTTGAGGTCGGCGATCTCGTCACGCAACCGGGCCGCCAGCTCGAACTGCAGTTCATGGGCCGCCTGGTGCATCTGGTCGGCCAGCTCTGTGATCAGTCCCGCCAGTTCGCTGGCGGCCATGCCGG
This sequence comes from Aestuariimicrobium sp. G57, assembly GCF_050110855.1. Classification (NCBI taxonomy): domain Bacteria; kingdom Bacillati; phylum Actinomycetota; class Actinomycetes; order Propionibacteriales; family Propionibacteriaceae; genus Aestuariimicrobium; species Aestuariimicrobium sp. G57. The sequence continues at coordinate 190,352 of NZ_JBNINW010000005.1, forward strand.
CTGTGTTGAGGTCGCGCTTCTCACCCAGCGCCGGCACCGGCTGGCCCTTGCGGCCACCACCCGTGGCCTGGCGCACCAGCTTGTCGGTGTCGGCGTCCTCACGGGCGAGCATGTCAGTGATGTCGGCGATCTTCTTGCGCAACGGCTGCGGGTCGATGCCATGTTCCTTGTTGTATGCCACCTGGATGTCACGACGACGGTTGGTCTCGTCGAGCGCGGCCGCCATCGACGGGGTGATCTTGTCGGCGTACATGTGCACCTGGCCCGCCACGTTGCGCGCGGCTCGTCCAATCGTCTGGATCAGGGAGCGTGCCGAGCGCAGAAAGCCCTCTTTGTCGGCGTCCAGAATCGCCACGAGTGACACCTCGGGCAGGTCGAGGCCCTCACGCAGCAGGTTGATGCCGACCAGCACGTCGTACTCCCCCAGCCGCAGCTCGCGCAGCAGTTCGACGCGCCGCAGCGTGTCGACCTCCGAGTGCAGGTAGCGGGTGCGGATGCCGTTCTCGAGCAGGTAGTCGGTGAGGTCCTCGGCCATCTTCTTCGTCAACGTGGTGACCAGCACCCGCTCGTCGCGCTCGACGCGCAGCTTGATCTCGCCCATCAGGTCATCGATCTGGCCCTTGGTGGGCTTCAGGATCACCTCGGGGTCGACCAGGCCTGTCGGGCGGATGATCTGCTGCACGAAGCCGTCGCTGCGGGCCATCTCGTACTCCCCCGGCGTGGCCGACAGATACACCGTCTGCCCGATGCGGTCGACGAATTCCTCGAACCGCAGGGGCCGGTTGTCCATGGCCGAGGGCAGCCGGAAGCCGTGCTCGACCAGGGTGCGCTTGCGCGACATGTCGCCCTCGTACATGCCGCCGATCTGCGGCACCGTCACGTGCGACTCATCGATGACCAGCAGGAAGTCTTCGGGGAAGTAGTCGAGCAGGCAGTTCGGCGCACTGCCCCGGGACCGCCCGTCGATGTGCATCGAGTAGTTCTCGATGCCCGAGCAACTGCCGATTTGGCGCATCATCTCGATGTCGTAGGACGTGCGCATGCGCAGTCGTTGGGCCTCGAGCAGCTTGCTCTGCCCTTCGAGTTCGGACAGCCGCTGGGCCAGCTCGGCCTCGATGCCACCGATGGCGCGTTCCATGCGCTGCGGGCCGGCCGAATAGTGCGAGGCGGGGAAGATGTAGATCTCGTCGTCGGTGGTCAGCACCTCACCGGTGAGCGGGTGCAGTGTCGACAATGCCTCGATCTCGTCGCCGAAGAACTCGACCCGCACCGCGTTCTCTTCATACATCGGGAAGATCTCGAGGGTGTCACCGCGCACCCGGAACGTGCCGCGGGTGCCGGCGAGGTCGTTGCGGGCGTACTGCATCTCGACCAGGTGGCGCAACAGCCTGTCGCGCTCGTGTTCTTCACCCACGCGCAGGGTGACCATCTGGTCCAGGTATTCCTGGGGCGTGCCCAGGCCATAGATGGCCGACACTGTCGCCACCACGATGACGTCACGCCTGGTCAACAGCGAGTTGGTGGCCGAGTGGCGCAGCCGCTCGACCTCTTCGTTGAGCGAGGAGTCCTTCTCGATGTAGGTGTCAGTCTGCGGCACATAGGCCTCGGGCTGGTAGTAGTCGTAGTACGAGACGAAGTACTCGACCGCATTGTCGGGGAAGAACTGGCGCAACTCGTTGGCGAACTGGGCTGCCAGCGTCTTGTTGGGCTGCATGACCAGCATGGGTCGCTGCACCCGCTCGGCGAGCCAGGCCACCGTGGCCGTCTTGCCGGTGCCCGTGGCACCCAGTAGCACGACATCCTGCTCGCCGGCGTTGATGCGTCGCTCGAGCTCGTCGATCGCCGCCGGCTGGTCGCCGGCGGGGTCGAAGTCCGAGACCACCGTGAACGGGGCCACCCGACGCTGAATGTCACCTACTGGACGCATGACGACAACCCTATGCCGCCCCTACGACAAAACCAGTTCACTCAGCCAGCAGCCAAAGACCTCATGCCCGAGCGGGTCACCCGCGAGTAGTCATCACTGAGCTTGTCCAGGTCGGACCGGGGGTCATAGATCAGGGTCGACATGACCGAGACCTTGTCTGCCCCGCGCACCGCGATCACCGTGTTCACGCCCACCGCCTGCGACCCCGACGAGTTCGTCCGGGTGCCGCTCATATGCCCTTCCGAGACATCGAGCTTGGGGTCGTCATTGAGCTTCTTGACGGGGTCCTTCTTCGACTTGGTCAGCTTCTTCGCCATCTGGGCCATGTAGTCATCGACCCACTGGTTGCTGGTCTTCGTCCCCGCGGGGAAGACCTGCAACGTGATGGTGTTGCCGTCCGCGTCAGTGACCTCTGCGGTCGTCTCGTCCTTGCTCATGCCCGTGAGCTTCCACCCCGCCGGGATCGTGAAGGTCACGTCACCCGCCAGTGTCAGCGTGCCACCCTGCGCTGTGGGCGACGGGGTGGCGGATGGTGAGCTCGTGGTCGGGCTGGTGGTCGTCGAGGGCGTGCTGGTCGGGGACGCGGTGGTCGATGCCGAGGGGCTGGTCGAGACCTGCACCTCGGCGTCCTTCTTGCCCATGGTGCTGACCAGCGCACCGATGCCGGACGCCACCAGGATGCCGATCACGATCAGCCCGATGACCATGCCGTTCGAGACCTTCTTGCGGGGAGGCTGACCCCCGCCACCGGCACCGTAGGTGGGCTGGGGCTGGTACGGCGGCGGCGACCCGAACTGCTGCTGTGGCCCGCCGTAGGGCTGCTGCTGGGGCGGGTAGCCCTGCTGTTGCGGATACGGTTGCTGGGGCGGTTGTCCACCGCCCCAAGGGACGCCTGCAGGGGGCGCTGACGCCACCGGCTGGTACGACGTGGCCTGTTGGGCCGGGTTCTGCGGGAACGGGGCACCTTGTGCCGGGTACTGGTTCGGGTACTGCCCCTGACCGGGGAACTGCCCCTGACCCGGGTACTGGCCGTCAGGACTCTGGTTGCTGCTCATCAGCGGGCCTCCTCATCGTCCCAGCGCGCGGAATCAGGGGTCATCGGCGGCGGCCCGACGTCGGGTTCAGTCGCCCCACCCTGGTGCCCCGCTGCCGTCGCCTGGATGGCCGTGCCACAGGCACCGCAGAAAGCGGCCCCGGCCATCAGCGGCATCTCGCAGGCCGGGCAGTGGTCGAGCACACCGTCGGCCCCCACCGGTGCCGCCCCGTGGAAACGTGCGGCCTTTTCGAGCGCGGCCTCGAGCAGGCCCGTCTGCAGCACGCCACGCACCCGAAGCACCAGCCCGACCAGCAGCAGTGCACCCCACGCCAGCGACAACACCAGGCCCAGCCAGGTGGCCTCAACCAGGCTCAACAGGTACACCCCGCCGAAGTACGCCACATTCCACAGGACCGCCTCGAGCACCGCCATGAAGTACCGGGGGGTGAACCCGTCGTAACCGCGCCCGAGCCCCGCGAACTCCGCGCAGGCGATGCCGGTGGCCGTACCGATGACCAGCGGCTTGATGAACCCTTCGAGCACCATCAGGCTCGTCCACGTCACCGCGCCCTGGCCCGGGTCGTTGAACCCTGCCTGCACGAGCGACCAGTGCCGCACCAGCGTGTCACCGGTCGCATAGGCCACACCCGAGATGATCCCGAAGGTGAGCCCGTCCATCAGGTCGTCGAACTGGGGGCGCGAGGCGAGCAGCACCGGGCCGACCTGCCGGATCAGCTCACCCACGACGGGCACCAGCACCGCCATGATCAGCACACCGGTGACCGAGACCGTCGAACCGCTGCCGTCGACGGTGCCCGCCGAAAGGCTGGACGGCATCCACGAGCGCCACAACAGGGTGAACCCGACGGCCAACGCCCCGGTCAGCAGAAAGGCCAGGCCCGTCACCGGGATGGGCGCATCCTCCCAGAGGTTCACGTCATAGAGGTAGACGATGTAGACGATGGGGACCGCGAACGCCGCGACCATCAGCGCAATCGGCGTCCAGCCGAGCAGCGCCGCCACCACGGCCACCGCGAGCGCGATGCCGAAGGCGATCTGGTAGGTGCGGGGGCGTTCGGCGGCACCGGTCGGCATGATCGTCGAGACCAGCCTGAACGAGCGCACCGGCTCGTCCGGCTTCACGACGAAGCTGCGTCGTTCAGCGGTTCCCGAGGACAGTTGGTGCCCACACACGTGGCAGTACAGCGCCCCTGTCGCCAACTCCGTGGTACAACGCGGACAGTTCACGAGTCTCCCTTCACCCTGCACTTCGCCGAGCACAGTTCTGCCGCCATGCTCCCAGTCAGAGGGTCAGTTGTCACGGGTTCGTGGCGACGAGCTCGCGCCACAGTGCGTCAACCTGCTGTGGCAGCGGCGCGGCGTGGTCGGTGTTGTCGATGACATGGGTGGCGACGGCGAGACGCTGGGTGCGGGTGGCCTGGGCGGCGATCCGGTCACGCGCCTGCTGCGGCTCGAGGCCGTTGCGGGCCACCAGCCGGCGCAATTGTTCGTCCGGGTGCGCGTCGACCACGACCACGGCGTCGAACCGGTCCACCTGACCGGTCTCGACCAGCAACGGGATGACCTGCACCACCACGGCACCCGGTGCGGCGGCATCGGACAGTTCACGCGAGCGGCGGATGATCAGCGGGTGGGTGATGGCCTCGAGGTCGCGGCGGGCCTGCGGGTCGCTGAACACGATGCGGCCAAGCGCTGCGCGGTCGAGCGCACCATCCGGGGTGAGCAGGTGCCGGCCGAACCGCTCGACCACCTGTGCCAGCCCGTGCGTGCCCGGGGCCACCACCTCGCGGGCGATCACATCGGAATCGATGATGACCGCGCCATGCCGTTCGAGCAGCTCGGCGACGGTGCTCTTGCCTGCGGCGATCCCCCCGGTCAGCGCCACCCTGCGACGTCGTCCGGTCGGGATGATGGTGGCAGTGGCGGGGCTCATGGCCGCCATTCTGTCAGGTCAGCACCGAGCAGATCAGCACACACAGGACGGCCCCGCACCTGGGGTGCGGGGCCGTCCTGGGCTTGCAGTGCTACGAGCTGTGGCTCAGTTGCCGGTCAGCTTGTCACGAAGGGCCTGCAGGGCCTCGTCCGAAGCGAGCGAACCCTCAGCGGGCTCCTCGCTGGCGGCCGAGTAGCTGCTGGCGGTGCCGGCGTCGGTCGCGGCCTCGCGGTCGGCAACCTCGGCGTCCTGCACCTGGCGCTTGTGCGCCTCCCAACGGGCCTGGGCTTCGGCGTACTGCTGCTCCCAGGCGCGCTGCTGGTCCTCGTAGCCTTCCTTCCACTCGTTGGTCTCCGGATCGAAGCCCTCGGGGTAGATGTAGTTGCCCTGCTCGTCGTAGTTGGCGGTCATGCCGTACAGCGACGGGTCGAAGTCGTCAGCGGCGACGTCGACACCCTCGTTGGCCTGCTTGAGCGACAGCGAGATGCGACGACGCTCGAGGTCGATGTCGATGATCTTGACCATGACATCGTCGTTGACGGCGACAACCTGCTCGGGGATCTCGACGTGGCGCTCGGCCAGCTCCGAGACGTGCACCAGGCCCTCGATGCCCTCTTCGACGCGGACGAACGCACCGAAGGGCACCAGCTTGGTGACCTTGCCGGGCACGATCTGGCCGATCTGGTGGGTGCGGGCGAAGGTCTGCCACGGGTCTTCCTGGGTCGCCTTCAGCGACAGCGAGACGCGCTCGCGGTCCATGTCGACGTCCAGCACCTCGACGGTGACCGGGGTGCCCACCTCGACAACCTCGCTCGGGTGGTCGATGTGCTTCCAGGACAGCTCCGAGACGTGCACCAGGCCGTCGACGCCGCCGAGGTCGACGAACGCACCGAAGTTGACGATCGAGCTGACGACGCCCTTGCGGATCTGGCCCTTCTGCAACTGGGTGAGGAACGTGTGGCGCACCTCGGACTGGGTCTGCTCGAGCCACGCACGGCGCGACAGCACCACGTTGTTGCGGTTCTTGTCGAGCTCGATGATCTTGCACTCGAGGTCCATGCCGACATACGGCTGCAGGTCACGGACGCGACGCATCTCGACCAGCGACGCGGGCAGGAAGCCGCGCAGGCCGATGTCGACGATCAGACCACCCTTGACGACCTCGATCACCGAACCGGTGACCACACCGTCCTCTTCCTTGATCTTCTCGATGGTGCCCCACGCACGCTCGTACTGGGCACGCTTCTTCGAGAGGATCAGGCGGCCTTCCTTGTCCTCCTTCTGCTGGACGAGGGCCTCGACCTCGTCACCGACCTGGACGACCTCGAAGGGGTCCACGTCGTGCTTGATGGAGAGTTCCTTGGAAGGGATGACACCTTCGGTCTTGTAACCGATGTCGAGCAGGACCTCGTCCCGGTCGACCTTGACGACGGTACCGGTGACGATGTCGCCGTCATTGAAGTACTTGATGGTGGCGTCGACGGCCTCGAGGAAGGCTTCGGGCGATCCGAAGTCGTCGACTGCGACCTGAAGAGAGGCCTCGGTGGAGGAGGTCATGTAGTAGGGCTCCGATGAATTGTCTGAATGACCGGTGCGCTGCGACAGGCTGCCGTGACCATGGCCCAGGATCTGGGACCATGACGGTGCCGGGTTCCCAGAGCGGGGGCTCAGCAGGCGGATGATCTGACGTTCGGGCCGTGACCTGGTGGCGCGCTTCCCCATCTGTCCGAGTCCACGCAGTCCACAGTGCTTGTCCAGACTATCGTTGCCGCACGGTGAGGGTCAATCGGAGTACCCTGTGCGGCCACTGGCTTGGCCTTCGGCAGCGGCGGGTTAGGATCGTGCTGGCCGCGTCGGCACCCAGGCACGGCGCACCGGCTTGTGACTGAAGGGCTCCTCCATGCGCAAGAAGTACGTCGTCGGTTCCAGCATCCTGCTGGTGCTGGTCCTGATCGCCGTCATCGTCGCCGTCCAGCAGTCGCGCAGCAACACCGCACAGGGCCCCGTGGGTGTGCCGACCACCGCAGCCACCGCCGACACCACCCCCACCGCCACCGCGAGCAATGTGGGCCCCGGGTCGTCCGGGTCGCAGGCCCTGCCCGCAACAGCCGAGACGAGCGTGGGCAGCACCGCCCCCACCCGGGTCGCCGCCAACGGCTGCATGCTTGACCTGACCCCGATCGTGCCCACGAAGTTCAGCATTGACCGCATGAAGGTGAATTCGCCGGTGCTGTCGCTGGGCGAGGACGAATCGGGTGCTGCGGCCGCGCCGCCCAAGAACGCGTCGCACTCCGTCGCCTGGTGGAAGAACGGGCCGGCGATCGGCTCGTCCAAGGGCCACGCCGTGCTGAGCATCCACACGTACCAGAACGGACAGGCACTGGGCAATGAGCTGTATGACCAGTCAGCCGGATTCAAGACCAATGACCTCGTGCGACTCGTCGATGACCAGGGACGCACCCAGTGCTACACGCTCGAGAAGACCACCAAGGTGTGGGTCAAGGACTACGACCCCAATTCCGATGTGCTGTACAAGTTCGACGGTGCGCCCCGCGCAGTCATCGTGATCTGCTGGGACTACAACAAGTCCAGCAAGGAATGGGATTCGCGCATCCTGTACTACCTCAAGCCCGTCGCCCAGGGGTGATTCGCGGCTAGTCTGGCGCCCATGCAGCGCAGCAGCCACTCCCCCGTCCACGAAGCACTCCTCGCCGACCTGCGGCGGGCGCTTCCGCCGGGGGCCTGCCGCACCGGCGCGCTCGACCTGGCCACCGCTGCCGTCGACGCCAGCCACTACCTGCTCGTGCCCGAACTGCTCGTGCGGGCCTCGGGGGCGGCCGATGTGGCCATGGTGATGCAATTGGCCCGCCAGCACCACCGTCCGGTGACGTTCCGGTCCGGGGGCACCAGCCTGTCGGGCCAGGGCCTCAGCAAGGGCGTGCTGGTCGACACCCGCGCCGCGTTCCGTGACATCGAGGTGCTCGACGATGGCGCGCGGGTGCGCGTCGGCCCGGGCCTGACCGTGCGCCAGGTGAACAGCCACCTGGCGCGGCTGGGGCGCAAACTCGGCCCCGACCCGGCCTCGGAATCGGCCTGCACCATCGGCGGCGTGGTCGCCAACAACTCCTCGGGCATGACCTGCGGGGTGGTCGCCAACACCTACCAGACCCTCGACTCGCTGGTCGTGGTGCTGCCATCGGGCACGGTCGTCGACACCGGCGCCGTCGACGCCGACGACCGGCTGGCGGCCGACGAGCCGGCACTGTACGACACCCTGCTCGCATTGCGTGAGCGCGCGCTGCCCCACCGCGACGACATCGCCCGGCGCTGGTCGCTGAAGAACACCATGGGCTACGGACTGAACTCGCTGGTCGACCACGACCGCCCCGCGAAGATCCTGGAACACCTGATGGTGGGATCCGAGGGCACGCTGGGATTCATCGCCGAGGTGACCATGCACACCGTCCCGGTGCTGCCGAAGGTCGCCACCGGGTTGCTGATGTTCGACTCGCTCAAGGCCGCCACCAGCGCACTGCCCGACCTGGTCGCGACCGGGGCCGCCGTGGTCGAACTGCTCGACGAGATCTCGCTGAACGTGTGCCGCGAAGACCCCGCCATCACCACGATCCCCCAGCGACCCGTGCCCGGCGAGGCAGCATTGCTGCTCGAATACCAGACCGCGGACGAGGCAGCGCTGGGCGAACACATCGCGCTGGCCCAACAGGCGTTCAGCGGGCTCGCACTGCGCGAACAGCCGATCCTGACCGACGACGCCGCCTCCCGGGTGGAACTGTGGGCACTGCGCAAGGGCCTGTTCGCCAAGGTCAACGAGGCCCGGCCGAGCGGCACCACGGCCCTGCTCGAGGACATCGCCGTGCCGGTGCCGACGCTGGCAGGGGTCTGCGAAGACCTGCAGCGGCTGTTCGAGCAGCACCGCTACGGCGACTCGGTCATCTTCGGACACGCCAAGGACGGCAACATCCACTTCATGATCAACGAGGACTTCAACAACCCGGCGAGCCTGCCGCGCTACGAGGCCTTCACCGAAGACATGGTGGCGCTCGTCCTCGACGCACAGGGCACGTTGAAGGCCGAGCACGGCACCGGACGCATCATGGCACCGTTCGTCGAACGCCAGTACGGGCCCGACCTGTACCAGTTGATGAAGCAGGTCAAGCAGGCGTTCGACCCCCACGGCGTGCTCAACCCAGATTCGGTGCTGACCGACGACCCGCTGGTGCACCTGGCCGACCTGAAGCAGACGCCGATGGTGCAGCACGAGGTCGACCGCTGCGTCGAGTGCGGCTACTGCGAACCGGTCTGCCCCAGCCAGTTCCTGACCCTGACGCCGCGGCAGCGCATCGTGGCCCAGCGGGCGATCGCCGATGCCGAGGCCCGCGGTGACCATGCGCTGGCCGAGCAGCTGCGTGCCGAAGAGGTCTACCCCGTCACGCAGACGTGCGCCGTCGACGGCATGTGCCAGACCGCCTGCCCCGTCAACATCAACACCGGCGACCTGGTGCGCCGGCTGCGTCGCGAGTCGGCGCCGAAGGCGATGGACGCGGCATGGGCCGGCGCGGCGAAGGTCTGGGACCCGTTCACGGTGGCGGCATCGGCGGCCATGAGCGTGGTCGACGCGCTGCCGGCCCCCGTGGTCGAGGTCCCGTTGAACGCTGCCCGCACGGTGGTGAGCCACGAGCTGCTGCCCGCTTTGTCGCCCGAGCTGCCGAGCGGTGGGGCGCGACGGCACGCCAGCCGTCGTGATGTCGACGCCGAGGTGGTCTACCTGCCGGCCTGTGTGCAGACGATGTTCGGCGACCCCGACGGCATCCCGCTGCAGGACCGGGTGTTGTCGCTGCTCGATGCCGCCGGGGTGTCGGTGACGATGCCCGAGGCCGTGGCGTCGCTGTGCTGCGGCACGCCCTGGAAGTCGAAGGGCTACCAGACCGGCTTCGACACCATGAGCCGCAAGCTCGCTGATGAATTGTTCGAGGCCACCGACGGCGGGCGACTGCCGGTGATCAGCGATGCCGTCTCGTGCACCGAGGGCATGCTGGTCTCACTCGAGCACCAGTCGTCGCGGCTGCCGCGCGGTGTGCACTTGCAAGTGCTCGACGTGACCACCTACCTGGCTGGCCTGGCCGACCGGTTGCCGCCGACGCGCAGGGTGGCCCGGGCTGCGGTGCACCCCACCTGCGCCAGCACCCAGCTGGGCACGACCAAGGACATGCTGGCCCTGGCCCGGTTGGTCGCCGACGAGGTGGTGGTGCCGACCGATTGGCGCTGTTGTGCCTTCGCGGGTGACCGTGGCCTGTTGCATCCGGAGCTCACCGCGTCCGCGACTGCCGGTGAGGCCGCCGAACTGGCTGGGCAGCAGTTCGACCTGTACCTGTCGTCGAACCGCACCTGCGAGATGGGCATGACCCGTGCGACGGGCCAGACCTACCGGCACGTGGTCTCGGCGCTGGACGACGCGGTGCGCGCAGCTCGCTGAGAAGGTTGTCGGCCCCTCAGCCGCCGCTCGTCTCCAATTCGGCCTCACTCAGGTCGAGGTCGGCACCCGAGGTGTCGTCCAGCCAGCCCTGCGGCATGGCGACCTTGCCCCTGGGGCTGCCCTGGCGCCCGCGGGGTCGTCCCAGCTCGGCCACCGGGAACGGCGCGTCGGCCTCGAGCTGGGCCAGCAGCGGGTCGAGTTCATCGAATGACGAGACCATCGCCAGTGCGTGGCGCAGCTCTCCCCCGACCGGGAAGCCCTTGAAGTACCACGCCATGTGTTTGCGCAGGTCGGTCAGGCCGTGCTTCTCGCCCATGATCACCGAGAGCAGTTCGCCGTGTCGGCGCACCATGCGCGCCACCTCTCCCAGGGTCGGCAGCGTCTGCGTGGCCCGCCCGGCGAAGGCGTCGGCCAGGTCCCTGAACAACCATGGACGACCCAGGCAGCCTCGTCCCACGACGACCCCGGCGGCACCCGTCTGCGACATCATCGCCAGGGCATCCGCAGCCTCCCAGATGTCGCCATTGCCCAGCACGGGGATGTCGACATGCTCGACCAGCCGGGCAATGTGGTCCCACGACGCCTGTCCCGAATAGCCCTCGGCCACCGTGCGCGCATGCAGCGCAATCGCGGCGCACCCCGAATCCTGGGCGATGCGCCCCGCATCGAGGTAGGTCATGTGGGCGTCATCGATGCCGACCCGCGTCTTCATCGTGACGGGCACCCCGTACGCATCAGCCGCCCGCACCACTACCTCGAGAATGGCGGCCAGCCGGTCACGCTTCCACGGCAGCACGCCGCCGCCGCCCTTGCGGGTGACCTTGGGCACGGGGCAACCGAAATTCAGGTCGACATGGTTGACGCCGTACTTCTCGCACAGGATCGTCGTGGCATCGGCCACCATGGACGGCTCGACGCCGTACAACTGCACCGAACGGATCCTTTCGGCCGGCGAGAACGCCAGCATCGCGTGGGTGCGACGGTCTTTGTAGACCAGCGCCCGCGAGGTGATCATCTCGCAGACATACAGCCCGGCGCCCTGCTCGAGGCAGAGTTCCCGGTAGGCGGCGTTCGTGATGCCCGCCATGGGCGCGAGCACGACCGGGGTGTCGATGGTGACGGCCCCCGGTCGGCTCGGCGCATCCAGCGTGAGTGCTGGGTACATCAGCACCCGACAAGGCGCTGGGCCAGCCAGCCCTCGACCTGGTCGAGCGCCACGCGCTGCTGCGTCATGGTGTCGCGCTCACGAATCGTCACGGCCTGGTCTTCGAGGGTCTCGAAGTCGACGGTGATGCAGTACGGGGTACCGATCTCGTCCTGGCGGCGGTAACGCTTGCCGATGGCCTGCGAATCGTCGAAGTCGACATTCCAGTTCTGGCGCAGCTGCGCGGCGAGGTCGCGCGCCTTCGGCGACAGGTCCTCGTTGCGCGACAGCGGCAGCACCGCAGCCTTGACGGGGGCGAGGCGGTGGTCGAGGCGCAGCACGGTGCGCTTGTCGACGCCGCCCTTGGTGTTGGGCGCCTCGTCCTCGGTGTATGCCTCGACCAGGAACGTCATCAGCGACCGCGACAGCCCCGCAGCCGGTTCGATGACATAGGGCACGAAGCGCTCGTTGTTGGGCTGGTCGTAGTACGACAGGTCCTGGCCCGAATGCTTCGAGTGGGTGCCCAGGTCGAAATCGGTGCGGTTGGCGATGCCCTCGAGCTCGCCCCATTCCGAGCCGGCGAAGCCGAAGCGGTACTCGATGTCGACGGTGCGCTTCGAGTAGTGCGACAGCTTCTCTTGCGGGTGCTCATACAGGCGCAGGTTGTCACGCTCGATGCCGAGCCCTGTGTACCAGTTCATGCGCTCATTGATCCAGTACTCGTGCCATTCCTCATCGGTGCCGGGCACGACGAAGAATTCCATCTCCATCTGTTCGAACTCGCGGGTGCGGAAGATGAAGTTGCCCGGCGTGATCTCGTTGCGAAAGCTCTTACCGGTCTGTGCGATGCCGAACGGCGGCTTCTTGCGCGTGGTCTGGACGACGTTCGCGAAGTTCACGAAGATGCCCTGGGCCGTCTCGGGGCGCAGGTAGTGCAGGCCGGACTCGTCCTCGATGACACCCAGGTACGTCTTGAGCATCATGTTGAACTCACGCGGTTCGGTCCACATGCCGCGGTTGCCACAGTTCGGGCAGGCGATCTCGGACAGCGGGATCGACTCAGGGTCGATGTCGCCACCCTTCTTGGCGGCCAGCGCCTCTTGCATGTGGTCGACGCGGAATCGCTTGTGGCAGCTGGTGCACTCGGTCAGCGGGTCGGTGAACTCACCGACGTGGCCCGAGGCCACCCAGGTCTGGCGGGGAAGGATGATCGAGGAGTCCAGGCCGACGACATCGTCACGGCTGGTCACCATCGCACGCCACCACTGGCGCTTGATGTTCTCCTTGAGCTCGACACCGAGCGGTCCGTAGTCCCAGGCGGCGCGGGTGCCGCCATAGATCTCGCCCGAGGGGAACACAAACCCCCGGCGCTTGCACAGGCTCACGACGCTGTCGAGTTTGCTCACAGTGGCCACGTTCAACTCCAAGTCCTCATTGGCGCGCGACACCAGGCTGGTGTGCGCAACAGGCTTGGGCAAGCCTAGCCGCCCCGCGGCAGGTTGATGCCCACGTCAGCGGGGTCGGCATAGGCCGAGGCCTCGTCGATGGCGAGGCTCAGCAGGGGCACGATCACGGTCTTCGACTCGAACCCGTTGAGCGCGCGTCGATAGCTGCCGACCTGGTCCCAGTGGTGCACCAGCGCCCACAGGTCGGGTTCGTCCAGGTTCTGCACCAGGTCGATCGAGACCAGCCCGGCCTTCGTACGGAACAATTCCACGGCGGCGCTGGCCTGGGCCACGAAGACATCACGCTGGGCCTCGGGCACACGGAAACGGTTGACGACGAGCATGCCGCAGAGCCTACGGCTGCTCAGCCGAACAAACCCGATGCCACCACGCCGTCCTTGCCGAACCCGCCCGGGACCGCGAAGACCGCCGAGCCGATGGCCGTGGTCCACTCGTTCAACGCGTCCGATTCGTCCAGCCGCTTCTGCACCGGCGTGAACACCTCGGGCACCGATGACTGGAAGGCCATGAACACCAGACCCGACGTGGCGACAGCCAAGCCGTCGCGCTGTTCGGTGACCGAATAGTTCACCGAGCGGCGCAGCATCGTGCGCCCGCGGTTCTCGGACGGGTGCGCCAGCCGGGCATGCGCGTTCAGGGGAATCACCGGCTGCCCGTCGGGGCCCTTCGCCGCCAGGTCGAGCTGGTCGAACTCGGACGAGCCGGTCAGCGGTGCGCCGTCGGCCAGGTTGCGGCCCATCGCCAGTTCCTGGCGGTCGCGGACGAGTTCATCCCACGTCGTCAGGTTCATCTCGATGCGCCGCACGACCAGGGTGGTGCCACCGCTGAACCACGCCTGGTCGTCCTCGGCCCAGATCATCTCGGCCGAGTTGGCGGTGACGTTGCCGGTGCCGTCGACCTGCCCGAACAGGTTGCGCCCGGTCACCGGAAGTCCATCGGCCCCCACGCCCCGCCATGACCCTTGCTGCGACCAGCGCAGCGACGCAAACGTGCGGGCGTCCCGGGTGAGGATGCGTTCCGCATACGCGACGGTGGTGGGGTCGTCGGCAGAGATGAGCACCAGCAGGTCTCCCCCGCTGTATTCGGGGCGCAACTTGTCATGCTTCATGGGCGGCACGTCGGCCAGCCCGGCCGGCTTCCTGTCGACCAACCCCGGGATGCGGAAGACCCCCGGCCCGAACCCGAAGGTGACGCTGAGTGACACGTTCGGCTGGGCCAGGTCGGGCTGTGGGTCCCCCGGCACGGGAACACCCGACATCAGCGCCTGTGCGTCGTGGCTCCAGATGGTCATCAGCCGGCGCAGCGCGTCCTTCGTCGTGCCCGGGTTGAGGTCGAGCGCCAGCACCGTCGTGGCCGCAGGCACCCGGGTGGTGATCCCGGCCTGGTGCGCCCCGTGCGAGTCCCACGTGCGCCCGCGGGCGTCGTCCGGGTTGAGGCTCGGCACCGTGGACGAACCCTGTCGCTCGCCTGCGTTGAGCGCCGCCGCGGTGCCCAGCGCCGCCGCGGTGGCGGCGCCGGTGGCAGCGAGCCCGAACAGCCCGCGACGGCCGAGCCCGGGGGTGGGGTCGGTGCTCACGGCGTCGGTGACCCGCTCGGGGTGTGGTAGTGGTCCTCCTCCTCGGTGAATTCCTTCACCATGGCCTTGACCGTTTCGACCTGGCCGTTGTCGAACTCGAGGGTGAGGGTGACCTCGTCGCCGATCGGCAGGGCCTTCGTGAGGCCCATCAACATGATGTGGTTGCCGCCCGAGACCAGGTGGCGGTGCGAGCCCGGTTCGATGATGACCGACTCGACCTGGCGCATCACTTTTTTGCCCTCGACCGTCGCCATCTCGTGCAACTCGGTCGACGTGGCCACCTCGCAGCTGGCCTTCACCAGGGCGACCGGCTTGTCCGAGGGGTTCGCGAGGTCCATGAAGGCGGCGCTCATGGTCACGTCCTTGGCGCCGTCGGTGGTGCGCACCCAGGGTTGCGAGACGATGATCTTCGGCGTCTCGGTGGGTGTGCCCGAGGGCTCGTCGGAACCGCAGGCAGCGAGGCTGCCCGCGGCAGTCAGGGCGGCGCCACCCAGGGCAAGGCGCAGGAATCCACGTCGAATCACCCGGTCAGGGTACCTGCGGGGGCAGCCGGACCCCGAATCATGGTGAGCCCGGTCACAGCGGCCACGCGGGTAGCATGGCAGCATCATGTCGACCCCAGCACGCACCTCGTCACCCGTCCGCCAGACCCGCCAGCGGGCCGCCATCCGCGACCTGTTCGCCGGCGGCGACGAGTTCCGGACGGCCCAGCAGGTGCACGGCGTGCTCGAACGCCAGGGCGACAAGGTGGGGCTGGCCACCGTCTATCGCGCACTGCAGGCGATGGCCGAGGCGGGCGAACTCGACGCGGTGCGTTCCCCCGACGGCGACATGACCTACCGGGCTTGTTCGTCGGGCCACCACCACCACCTGATCTGCCGCAACTGCGGCAAGGCCGTCGAGATCGAGGCCAGCGCCGTCGAGGCGTGGGCCGACAGGGTGGCGGCGCAGTACGGGTTCCGCGATGCCGGCCACGAGCTCGAGATGTTCGGGCTCTGTCAGGACTGCTGAGGATCAGGACTGCTGGGGGTCGCGCCCCTGCCAGCTGCGTTCGAGGTAGTTCATCGTGCGCAGCCCGTGGTCGAGGTGCCACTGGGTGTAGGCGCTGACCATGCCCGTCACCTGTCGATGCACCGGTACGGCCGCGCCCGTGATCACGTCCCAGGCACCGGTGAGCAGCCCCTGCAGCAGCAATTGCTCGTCCGCCGTGACCCGCACCGACCCGGGAGCGCGGTGGCGCAGGCAGACCAGCCCACCGGCCATCGGTGAGAACCAGACCTGGTCGGGCTGGCCGGGTTCGGGCAGCGCGACCCCGCAGCGGGCACACGCATCGAGCGTCGGCGCATAACCCGCAATCGCCTGGGCACGCAGCAGGTACGAGTTGAGCACCATCGGCGCTGTCCGCGCCGAGGCTTCGGGTCGGCCGGTCTGGGCCAGTGTGCGCACGGCCCCGGCGAGCAGCAGGTACTGCTGGAGCGCCGGTTCACCCTCGACGGGCACGAGCTTGTCGACGGTCTCGAGCATCACCTGGCCAGCGGTGAACAGCTCATAATCGGCGGTCAGCGGGTCGGCCCAGGCGTGCAATTGCACGGCCTGGGTGACGATGTCGAGGTTGCGGCCCTCGGCCAGCTGCAGGTCGACGTGGCTGAACGGCTCAAGCCGGCCGCCGAACTTGCTCGACGTGCGGCGCACACCGCGCGCCACCGCGCGCACCTTGCCGTGCACGCGGGTGAACACGGTGATGATGCGGTCGGCCTCGCCCAGCTTGTGGGTGCGAAGCACGATCGCCTCGTCACGGTAGGTGGGCATGGTGCCCATTCTTCCACCGGACTTGCCCGCACTTGCGTTCAAGTCTTGACTACAAGCCCGCGTGCACAGATTATTGGCACCATGTCACGCGGCACCGCTGCCCCCCGGGCCAATCGCAATCCGGGTTCGCAGCCTGCCCTGCGACGGCAGAACACCCAGCGCGTGCTCGAGACGCTGGCCCAGGGCGGCCCCACCACCCAGGCCAAGCTGGCAAGGGCCACCGGCCTGTCGACGGGCACGATCTCGAACATCGTCAAAGACCTGCACGCCGAGCACAAGATCATCACCCGCCCCGTCGTCGACTCGGGACGCCGGGCCATCGAGATCTCGCTCAACGATTCGCGCACCGCCGTCGGGCTCGACATCGATGCGACCTCGATGCGCATGGTGCTCACCCACATGGACCACGCGGTCATCAGCGAGGTCATCGCCCCGCTGCCGTTCGGCCACCGCCCGGCCGACACCCTGCGCCGGGCACGCATGCTGATGGACGAGCACCTCGACCGCGCGGGCATCCCCCGCGGCGACGTCATCGGGGTGGGGGTCAGCCTGCCGACGATCCTCGACCATGAGCGCAAGCCGCTGGTGCATGACCCAGGCTTCCCGGAATGGTTCGGCAATGACCTGGCAGCCCTGGCCGGGTCGACGTTCACCCAGCCCGTGCACTTCGAGAACGATGCCAACGTGCAGGCATTGGCCCACGTGACCTGGGGACCCTATTCGCTCAGCAGCATTGTGGCCACGGTCAAGGCGTCCTCGGGCATCGGCGCCGGGTTGATGGTGCACGGCCACATCATGCGAGGTGCGTTCGGCGGCACCGGCGAGATCGGCCACCTGCAGATCGTGCCGCTGGGCGAACTGTGCCACTGCGGCAACCGTGGTTGCCTGCAGGCGGTCGCGTCAGTCGACCACGTCCTCGCGAACATCCGGCGCGTCAAACGGCTGCACGACACCCCGAGCATCGACGACGTGGTGGCGCTCGCCCGCCGCCGCGACCCTGCGGCACTCAAGGTCTTCGACGAGGCCGGGCGCGCGATCGGCACGGCACTGGCCAGCCTGGTCACGCTGGTCAACCCCCACGCCATCGTCATCTCGGGCCCGTTGGCGCCGGTCGGTTCGGCGCTCCTCGACCCCATCTCGAGATCCATGACCCGGTATGCGCACCCCGCCATCGGCCCGCGTACCGTGGTGTCGATGTCACAGCTCGGACCCCGGGCCGAGGCCCTGGGCGCCGCTGCCCTGGCCGCCCAGAGCGCTGTCGCTGCGGCATCCTGAACCCGTTTGATCACAATTTCGACACGAGACCGCAGGCCATGCGTTCAAGAGTTGACGACAAGTTTGCTGCTCCCTAACGTATGTGGAGCGGCTATGCCCCAGCCGGACGAAGAAGTCAGAGAAGGAGGCACGATGACCGACCCACATGTCATCCTGTCGATGCGCCACATCACCAAGACGTTCCCCGGTGTGAAGGCGCTGGACGACGTGAACCTCACGGTGCGCCGCGGCGAGATCCACGCCATCTGCGGCGAGAACGGCGCTGGCAAGTCCACGCTCATGAAGGTGCTCTCGGGCGTCTACCCGCACGGCAGCTACACCGGCGAGATCGAGTTCGACGGCCGGGCCGGCGAGTTCGCGAACATCAGCCAGTCCGAGGCTGCCGGCATCGTGATCATCCACCAGGAACTGGCGCTGGTCCCCGAGTTGTCGATCACCGAGAACATCTTCCTCGGCAACGAGCAGACCCGTTTCGGGGCGATCGACTGGCCGGCCACCACGCACAGGGCCACCGAACTGCTGGCCCGCGTCGGGCTCGTTGAGAACCCGTCGACCCCCATCAAGAATCTGGGCGTCGGCAAGCAGCAACTGGTCGAGATCGCCAAGGCGATGACCAAGAACGTCAAGCTGCTGATCCTGGACGAACCCACGGCCGCACTGAACGAGACCGACTCCGAGCACCTGCTCGACCTGCTGCGCGGGCTGCGCTCGCGGGGCACCACCTGCATCATGATCAGCCACAAGCTCAACGAGATCACCGAGATCGCCGACAGCATCACCATCATCCGCGACGGCCGCACCGTCGAGACGCTGCCGGTCACCGCCGACATCGACGAGAACCGGGTCATCCGCGGCATGGTGGGCCGGCCGCTGTCGTCCCGGTTCCCCGACTACACGCCGAACATCGGCGAGGAGTTCTTCGTCGTCAAGGACTGGACCGTTGCCCACCCGCAGACCCCCGATCGGCTCATTTGCAAAGGGTCAAGCTTCACGGTCAAGCGCGGTGAGATCGTCGGCTTCGCGGGGCTGATGGGTGCCGGCCGCACCGAACTGGCCCGGTCGCTGTTCGGCCACAGCTACGGCACCTTCAGGGGCGGCGAGGTCACCATGGATGGCCGCCCCATCAACGTCTCGTCCGTGCCGCACGCCATCAAGAGCGGGCTCGCCTATGTGACCGAAGACCGCAAGGTGCTGGGGTTCAATGCCCTCGACACGATCGAGCAGACGACCGTGTCGGCCGGGCTCGACCGGATCAGCAACTGGGCCGGCGTCATCGACGAGAACGCGCAGTTCAATGCCGCCGAGGACTACCGTCGCCAGCTGCGCACCAAGACCCCATCGGTCAAGGAGTACATCAGCAAGCTCTCGGGCGGCAACCAGCAAAAGGTCGTGCTGTCGAAATGGCTGTTCACCCAGCCCGACCTGCTGATCCTCGACGAACCCACCCGCGGCATTGACGTGGGTGCCAAGTTCGAGATCTACGGCATCATCCAGCAGCTGGCGAGCAGCGGCAAGGGCGTCATCGTGATCAGCTCTGAACTGCCAGAACTGTTGGGCCTGTGCGACCGCATCTACACGATCGCCGAGGGCGCCATCACCGGCTGCCTCACGCGGGACGAGGCCGACCAGGAGTCGCTGATGCGACTGATGACGATCGGCACGACCAAGACCCATACCGACATCAACCCCGAGGACCTCCTCGAACAACCCGCCGACAGGATCGAACAATGAAATACCTGAAGCAGCTTTTCAGCGGCGATGTCCGCCAGTTCGGCATGCTGTTTGCCCTGCTGGCACTGATCATCTTCTTCCAGTGGCAGAGCGGCGGCAACGTGCTGACGCCCACCAACATGATGAACCTGCTGAACGGCAACTCCTACATCCTGGTGCTGGCCATTGGCATGGTGCTGGTGATCATCGCCGGCCACATCGACCTCTCGGTGGGCTCGGTGGCGGCCGTGGTGGGCATCTCGGTGGCCCTGATCATGCGCGACTGGAACGTGAACTGGTTCGTCGGCATCCTGATCGGTCTTCTCATCGGTGCCGTCATCGGGGCCTGGCACGGGTTCTGGGTGGCCTACGTGGGGATCCCCGCGTTCATCACCACGCTGGCCGGCATGATGCTGTTCCGCGGCATGAACCAGTGGATCGGCAAGTCGAACACGATCCCGGTGCCGGCCGAGTTCCAGAAGATCGGGGCGGGCTACCTGCCAGAGATCGGCCCCAACACCGGCTTCAACAACCTGACCCTGCTGCTCGGCATCCTCGCGATCGCCCTGCTGGCCGTGGCCACGTTCCGCCGCCGTGCGACCCAGGCCAAACTTGGCGCGGCCAACGACCCGCTGTGGGTCGACGTCACCAAGATCGTCGTCATCGGTGCCGTGCTGGCCTATCTGACCTACCTCTTCGGCACCGGCCGCAGCGGCACGTCATTCCCGATCTCGGGCCTGATCCTGGTGGCCCTGGTGATCCTGTACCAGTTCATCTCGCAGCGCACCATCATCGGTCGCCACGTCTATGCCGTCGGCGGCAACAAGCACGCCGCCGAGCTGTCGGGTGTCAAGACCAAGCGGGTGAACTTCCTGGTCATGATGAACATGTCGATCCTCGCCGCCCTCGCGGGCATGATCTTCGTGGCCCGCTCCACCGCGTCCGGCCCGTTCGACGGAGTCGGCTGGGAACTCGACGCGATCGCGGCCGTGTTCATCGGTGGCGCCGCAGTGTCGGGCGGTGTCGGCACCGTGACGGGGTCGATGATCGGCGGCCTGGTGATGGCTGTGCTCAACAACGGCCTGCAGCTCATGGGCATCGGCGCCGACGCCACCCAGATGATCAAGGGCATGGTGCTGCTGATCGCCGTCGCCTTCGACGTCTACAACAAGTCGCAGGGCAAGCCGTCGATCACCGGGCTGATCACCAGGAACTTCGGTCCCAAGAAGCCGGCCACGGTCGACGCAGTCGAAGAACAGCCCGACAGGACGCCGGTCACGGCGTCGCAGGAATGACCCTGTTCCCCCATTGACGAGGGCGACGATCATCGACGCCCACGATCTTCCACACACCCACCGGCCAACGACGGCCACACAGGAAGAAGGAATCATGAAGAAGTTCACCAAGGCGCTCGTCGCCCTGGTCGCGGCCGGTGCGCTGGCACTGACCGGTTGCGGCAACAGTGAGCGTGACGGCAGCGGCACCCAGTCAAGCGGTGCGGCTGGCGGGTTCGACAAGGGCGCCCTGATCGGTGTGGCGCTGCCCCAGAAGACGTCGGAGAACTGGGTGCTCGCCGAGCAACTGTTCAAGGACGGCCTGAAGGAAGCCGGCTACGAGTCCGACGTGCAGTTCGCCAACGGCGGTGTCTCGGAGCAGCAGAACCAGATCCAGGCCATGGTCACCAAGGGCGCCAAGGTCATCATCGTCGGCGCCATCGACGGCTCGCAGCTGGGCACCCAGCTGAAGGCCGCCAAGGACGCAGGCATCACCGTGATCGCCTACGACCGCCTGCTCAAGAACACCGACGCGGTTGACTACTACGTCGCCTACGACAACTTCAAGGTCGGCCAGCTGCAGGGCACCGCCCTGCTCGAGGGCCTCAAGGCACGCAAGGGCAGCGGCCCCTGGAACATCGAGCTCATCGCCGGTTCGCCCGACGATGCCAACAGCCAGGTGTTCTTCGACGGCGCCATGAGCGTGCTCAAGCCCGAGATCGACAAGGGCACCCTGGTGGTCAAGTCGGGCCAGACCTCGTTCTCGCAGGTTTCGACCCAGGGCTGGAAGGCCGAGAACGCCCAGAAGCGTTTCGACACCATCATGAGCTCGACCTACGCCGGTGCCACCGAACTGCACGGCATCCTGTCGCCCAATGACACCCTGGCCCGCGCCGCCATGACGTCGGTCAAGGCCGCCGGAAAGGCCCTGCCGGTCGTCACCGGCCAGGACTCCGAGGTGGAATCGGTCAAGTCGATCATGGCCGGCGAGCAGTACTCGACCATCTACAAGGACACCACTGCGCTGGTGAAGCACTCGATCACCATGGTGGGCGACCTGCAGTCGGGCAAGAAGCCCGAGGTCAATGACGACAAGTCCTACAACAACGGCGTCAAGGTCGTTCCGGCCTACCTGCTCGAGCCGAAGATCGTCACCAAGGACAACGCCGCCGAGGTCTACAAGGACGACAAGACCCTCGGCCCGCTGACCAAGGCCTGATCAGCTGCGCTCACATCAACCACTCGCCGCCGGCGGTGGCTCGGGATCTCAATCCCGGGCTGCCGCCGGCGGTTCGCTAGTCTGGTCGCGTGCAGCAGCCGACCGCGACCAGTACCGGACGAGCGATGCGCCGACGGCTGGCGCTGGTGCTCGCCGTGCTGCTGGCAACCCTGGGGCTGGCGGGCTGCACCGAGACCAAGGTGACGTCGCAGGCGGTGCGACTCAGCGCGCGCAGCGCCACAGTGCTCGCGCTGCTCAACCCCGGTGCCATCCGCCCGCCCGGCACCGTGCCGCTGGCTGACGCCCTGCGCACGGCCTTGCCGGCGGCCACGATCACTGAAACCGCTGCCCACGACGACCAGGCCATGCAGGTCGAACAGGCTGGCAACAAGGGCATCGGCATCCTGCTGGTGCAGCCCGTCGATGCCCAACGCATTGGCCCCGCGCTGAAGAAAGCGCACAAGGCCGGTGTGCTCGTCGTCACGGTGGGTGAGATCCCCAAGGACGTCGGCGGCATCGACCTGCACATCGGCTGGGACGAGTTCAGCATCGGCGAGCAAGAGATCGCCAGGCTCGCGGCCACCCTCAAGAACGCCGACAGCACCCAGCACCTCGAGATGTTCGCCGGACCCCGCGACAGCCTCACGGCCATGGCCCGGTTCAACGGGGCCATGTTCGCCCTCAAGGCGCTCAACGAGGCCGGCACCCTGACGGTAAAGTCGGGCCAGACGAACTTCGGCACGGCTGCCGTCGAGTCCGGCGATCAGGCCGCGGCCGCCAAGCGGCTGGCCACCACCTACCAGGCCACCTACCCCCGCCATGAACTGGCCGCGGTGGTGATCCCCGACGATGCCATGGCCCCGACGATCAGGCAGGTTGCTGCCGACGCGGGGCACAAGCCGCCGCTGCTGCTCTCGTCCGGGGCAAGCACTGAGGGCGTCAGGGACGTGATGGCCGGCACGATGCTGACCACGCAGTACCGTGACGCGGCCGTGCTCGCCGCCGCGATCGCCAGGACCGTGACCACCATCACCAGCGGCGCCGAGCTGACGGTGAACCCGCAATCGAGCAGGCGCAACCGGCTGCGCAAGACCCCCGCCGTGCTCGTCTCGCCCCAACTGGTCAGCAAGGACAATGCTGCCAAGGTGCTGGCGGGCAATCCGGTGCTCGCGCCGCTGACCCACGCCTGAGGCCACTAGGCTCGCAGGGTGAGCCCGACAGCCCCCCGCCGCCAGCCGACGCCCCACCCCAGCGGGGCTCGTCCACCGCACCTGCCCCCGGACGCGCTGCCGCAGCACGTGGCCATCGTCATGGACGGCAACGGACGCTGGGCCAAACAGCGCGGCCTGAAGCGCACCGAGGGCCACACGATGGGTGAGG
This sequence comes from Aestuariimicrobium sp. G57, assembly GCF_050110855.1. Classification (NCBI taxonomy): domain Bacteria; kingdom Bacillati; phylum Actinomycetota; class Actinomycetes; order Propionibacteriales; family Propionibacteriaceae; genus Aestuariimicrobium; species Aestuariimicrobium sp. G57. The sequence continues at coordinate 213,616 of NZ_JBNINW010000005.1, forward strand.
CGTCGCTGCTCGACGTCATCCACGGGGCGATCGAGATGGGCATCCCCTACTTGTCGGCGTACGCCTTCTCGACCGAGAACTGGAAGCGCTCACCCGACGAGGTGCGTTTTCTCATGGGGTTCAACCGTGATGTCATCCACCGTCGGCGCGACGAACTCAACGACCTGGGCGTGCGCATCGTGTGGGCGGGCAGGCGCCCGCGGCTGTGGCGCAGCGTGATCAACGAGCTCGCGACCGCCGAGGCGATGTCACGGCACAACTCGACCCTGACGCTGCAGTTCTGTGTGAACTACGGCGGGCGCGCCGAGATCGTCGACGCGGTGCGCGCCATCGCGGCCGAGGCGGCGGCGGGCCGCCTCGACCCCGACCGGATCAGTGACAAGACGATCGGGCGCCACCTGTACAACCCTGATGTGCCCGATGTGGACCTGTTCCTGCGCTCATCAGGTGAGCAGCGCACGTCGAACTTTCTGCTGTGGCAGTCGGCCTATGCCGAGATGATCTTTCTTGACCGGCTCTGGCCCGACTTCGACAGGCGTGACCTGTGGCGGGCGGTCGAGATGTACGTGCACCGCGACCGCCGCTTCGGCGGGGCGGTGCCGAATGAGGTCACCGCCCCGTAGCAGGGTTCAGGCCTGGGCGCGGTTCACCGCCGAGGCCACGGCCTTCAGCGACGCCGTGAGGATGTCTGCGTCGATGCCCACGCCCCAGTAGACGTCGGCGTCGTCGTCCTCGCCGACCTCGGTCTCGACATAGGCCGCGGCCTGCGCGTCACCGCCGGCGGTCAGCGCGTGCTCGGAATAGTCCAGCACCTTCACCTTGACCCCCAGCTGGCCCAGGGCGTCGACGAAGGCCGACAGCGGGCCGTTGCCCTCGCCCGAGACGGTCTTCTGCTCGCCATGCCAGTTCACGATCGCGTCGATCTGGTAGCTGCCGCCGTTCGAGATCTGGCGCGACTTCACCACCTCGAGCGGGCTGGTCCGGTCCAGGTACTCGCGCGAGAACTGGGCCATGATCTCGGCCGGGGCGATCTCGCCACCCTCGGTGTCGACATGGCGCTGGACGACGCGGCTGAACTCGATCTGCAGTCGGCGGGGCAGGTCGAGCTTGAACTCGCTCTTCATGATGTAGGCCATGCCGCCCTTGCCCGACTGCGAGTTCACGCGGATCACGGCCTCGTAGGTGCGGCCCACGTCGTGCGGGTCGATCGGCAGGTACGGGGCCTCCCAGGCGACCTCGTGCAGCCCCACACCCTCGGCGTCGGCCTGCTTCTCGAGCGCCTCCAGCCCCTTCTTGATGGCGTCCTGGTGCGAGCCCGAAAAGGCGGTGTAGACCAGGTCACCGGCATAGGGGTGGCGCGGGTGCACGGGCAGGCCGGTGCAGTACTCGACGGTACGGCGCACCTCGTCGATGTCGCTGAAGTCGACCTTGGGGTCGATGCCCTGGCTGAACAGGTTCAGGGCCAGGGTGACCAGGTCGACGTTGCCGGTGCGCTCGCCATGGCCGAACAGGCAGCCCTCGACGCGATCAGCGCCGGCCATCATGCCCAGCTCTGTCGCGGCGACGGCCGTCCCCCGGTCATTGTGCGGGTGCAGCGAGACGGCCACGTTCTGGCGGTGGTTGACGTGGCGGGTGAAGTACTCGATCTGGTCGGCATAGGTGTTGGGCGTCGACCGCTCGACCGTGGCGGGCAGGTTGAAGATGATCTCGCGGCCCTCGCCCGGCTGCCACACGTCGGCGACGGCATTGCACACCTCGACGGCGAAGTCGGTCGGGGTCTGGGTGAAGATCTCGGGGCTGTACTGGTAGCCGAACTCGACATCACCCAGGTTGGCCTCGGCATGCTTCATCACCAGTTCGGTGCCGCGGATCGCCAGCGCCTTGGTCTCTTCTGCACTCATGCGGAACACCACCCGGCGGAACAGTTCGGCCGTGGCGTTGTACATGTGGATGGTCGCCCGCCGGGCACCCACCAGCGACTCGGCGGTGCGCGCGATCAGGTCTTCACGGGCCTGGGTCAGCACCGAGATGGTGACGTCCTCGGGAATGGCGTCCTGCTCGATCAGGTGGCGCACGAAGTCGAAGTCGGTCTGCGAGGCCGACGGGAAGCCGATCTCGATCTCTTTGTAGCCCAGCTTGACCAGCAGGTCGAACATGCGGCGCTTGCGGGCCGGGGTCATCGGGTCGATCAGCGCCTGGTTGCCGTCACGCAGGTCGGTCGAGAGCCAGCGCGGCGCCTTGTCGATGCGCTTGGTGGGCCAGGTGCGGTCGGGCAGGTCAACGGGGACGAACGGGGTGTACCGCCCGAACGGCATGGGGCTGGGCTGCTGGGTGGGTACAGGCTGCGGACGGGTGCCAAACGTGTTGGTGCTCATGGTTTCCTCACTGAAAGCTGTCGGTGGTGGCGATGGTCCCTGTGGCCGGCGCTGGGCCGGGGGACGACATCGCGGTGGCGGGCACGACCAACTCCGCAGCGAGGGAGCCGCCGGGTGGGTTCACCGGGCCTCGCTGCGGCAGTGAAGAAGCCGCCGTCCGAACATGATGCGTCCAAGGTACACCCCTTCGCCGCATGGACGACCACCGTTCGCATGGCGGGTCTGGTGTTGACTGGGGCGCATGCCCATCACCCTCGCCAATGTGCGCCACCTCGACCTGGTCACCGGCGAGGCCTCGTCGCCCACCGACCTGCACATCGTCGACGGGCACCTGGCCCGCGCACCACATCCGGACGCCACGATCATCGACGGCCGCGGCGGCATCGTGATGCCCGGCCTCTGGGATGCCCACGTCCACATCGTGCAGTGGGCCATGACGAGCCGCTGGGTCGACGTGTCACCCGCGGGCTCCCCCGCCGAAGCCGCACAGCTGATGGCAGAAGCCGACCAGACCAGCGACACCGTGCTGGTCGGCTTCGGGTTCCGCGATTCGCGCTGGGCCACCGCGCCACAGGCGAGCGACCTCGACGCCGTGATCACCGAACGGCCCGTGGTGCTGCTGTCCGCCGATGTGCACTCGGCATGGCTGAACACCGCCGCGCTGCACCACTTCGGCCTCGACATCGCGGTGCACGACAACGGCCTGCTGCGCGAGCACCACGCCTTCGTCCTGCAGACCCGGCTCGTCGACCAGCCGAGCGCAGTCATCGATGGCTGGGTCGCCCAGGCCTGTCGCGCTGCCGCCGCGCTCGGCGTCGTCGGGTTCGTCGACCTGACCATGGACGAGAACATCACCTCGTGGCAGCGCCGCTTCAGCCACGGCTTCGACACGCTGCGGGTGCGGGCCGGGGTCTACCCGCAACACCTCGAGTCCGTCGCCACGCGCGGCCTGCGCGGTGGCCAGGTGCTGGACGACCACGGCCTGCTGACCCTCGGCCCGCTCAAGGTCATCACCGACGGCTCGCTGACGGCACGCACCGCATGGTGCCACCACCCCTACGCCATCACCGGCATCGGTGACCCCGCACCGGGGTTCGAGTACGGCACCTGCAACGTGCCCCTCGACGATCTGGTGGCACTGATGATGCGGGCCAACGCGCTGGGCATGGAATGCGCCGTGCATGCGATCGGTGACCGCGCCGTGGCACAGGCGCTGGCTGCCTTCGCCGAGACCGAGGCGCGCGGCAGCATCGAGCACGCCCAACTGGTCGACCCGGCAGACATGCCCCGCATGGCCGCATTGGGGGTGCGCGCCAGCGTGCAGCCGGCACATGTGCTCGATGACTGGCAGGCCATCGACACCTTGTGGCCCGGGCAGGCCCGCAACGCCTACCCGTTCGTGGGGCTGGCCTCGTCCGGTGTCGAACTTGCCCTGGGGTCCGACGCGCCCGTCGCCCCGCTCAACCCGTGGCTCGCCATCGAGTCTGCGGTGCGGCGCTCGTCCGGAACCCACGAGTCATGGCACCCCGAACAGGCGCTCACGCTCTCGCAGGCGCTGCGGGCCTCAACCCGCGGCGTGCACCAGCTGGTGGTGGGGGCACCGGCTGACCTTTTGGTGCTGCCGGTGAACCCGTTCGAGCTGGCCGATGACCAGGTGCATGCGCTGCGTCCCAACCTCACGATGGTGGCCGGACGCATCACGCATCAGCGCTGATCAGCAGCAGCCACTCAACAGCCCTCGGGCCCGCAGGCCTCGCCGGCGCCACCGTCCACGTTGATCAGCGAGGGCTTCTGCTGGGGCTTCAGTTCCTCCCAGGTCTGGCGCAGCGCCTGCTCGAACAGCTCCGGCGGCTGGGCACCCGAGACGGCGTACTTCTCGCCGAACACGAAGAACGGCACACCGGTCACGCCGATCTGGCGGGCGACGTCGAAGTCTTCCTGCACCTCGGCGTGGATGCTCGGATCAGCAAGGCCTTCGGCCACCTGCTCGGCGGTCAGACCCGATTCGAGGCCGATGCGCGTCAGCACGTCGACATCGCTGATCACCTCGCCGTCGGCGAAGTGGGCGGAGAACAGTTTGTGCTCGGCGGCATTGACGTCACCGCCGTGGCGACCGATCGTCTTGAGCAGGTGATGTGCCTTGAGCGAGTTCGCCGGACGCACGGAGGCAGTGTCCATCGGCAGGCCCTCGCCGGCCGCGGCCTGCTCGACACCGGCGTGCAGCTGCTTCACCTGCTCGCGGGGAATGCCCTTGCGCTCGGCAAGGTAGTCGGTCTCGGTGCCCTCGTAGGTCTCGGGAAGCGACGGGTCGAGCTGGTAGCTGTGCCAGACGACCTCCACGTCCTCACCGAACGCCTCGGCACCCTTGGCAAATCGGGACTGCCCCACGTAGCACCAGGGGCAGGCAATGTCGGACCAGATGTCAACGCGCAAACTCATGAATGAATCCTTTCATATTCAACCAAGCACAACGCCAGCGGGGTCGGACTTGTTCCTGTATCACTGGACCAACGGGAAGTTCCTCACCCGTGAGCACGATCAAGGTGGGGGTAACGATGGCGCGTCCCAGAACGGCCTCAACGACGTGGCGGTCGCGCATCGACAGCCACCAGCACATCTCGCACGACTCGATCGCCAACCTGGGTCACGACTGGTCGCGGGTCGCCGACCCCGATGAGTCGCCCCAGTACCCGGCGAAGGTGTACCTGCCCCGCACGGCTGAGGACGTCGCTGCCGCCGTGATCGAGACCCGCCAGTTGGGCCAGCGGCTGGTGGTGCGCAGCAAGGGGCATTCCAGCAACCACCTGGTGACCCCGCACGGCCCCGGCACCGCCGTGCTGTTGACCCAGGTGATGGACCAGGTGCTGGCCATCGACGCCGACGCGGGCACCGCGACCGTGCAGGTCGGGGTGGCGAATGCCGCGCTCGACGACCTGCTGGCCGAACGCGGTCTGGGGCTACCGGTGGTGGGCGACCACCGCGACATCACCGTCGGCGGGTTCTTGTCGGTGGGCGGCATCAGCCCCACCTCGCACCGCAACGGCCTGTTCGTCGAGCGGGTCGTCGAGGTCGAGTTCGTGGACGCCGAGGGTGTCATGCAGCGCTGCGGGCCGCAGGATCGTCCGGAGCTCTACTGGCAACTCGCGGGCGGGCTGGGTCGTGGCGGCATCATCACGCAGGCCACGCTGCAGGTCGTGCCCATTGACAAGTACCGCACGGTGCTGGCTAACGACCAGACCCACTACCGCAGCTTCGAGGCCTACCTGGCCGCCACCACGCAGAAGTTGCGCGACCCCGGCGATGCCTGGGCCGCCCGCGGCATGTGGCTCGACCTGGGAAGGGGCAGGGGGCTGGGCCAGTTCTCGAGCTACCACGCCACGCCGGCAAGCACCGGCAAGGCCCTTGCCGACAAGGCCAGCCACGAGGTGCTGCACCGCATCGGGTTGGCGGCCGGCACCGTGCCCGCGGGCATCGACAAGGCCCTCAAGCTGCTCGGCACCGCGGCGACGATGTATGCCCCACCGTTCGCCAGCATGAAGAATGTCGAGTTCTTCAGCGACAAGCTCATCGATTCGACGGTGGGCGACCCGACCCGCATGTTGATCGCGCTGGTGCCGCTCGACGTCTACCCGGCGCTGGTGCCGCAGCTGTGGCAGCTGCTCACCCGCTACCGGCAGCGCCACGCGTGCTTCACCTTCCTGGCCTGCTACGTCAAGGGCATCACCTCGGACTACCTGGCCCGCGGCGGCGAGCGGCAGTTCAGCGAGGTGACCTTCCTGCTGGGCATCCGCCGTGGTGCGCTGACCGAAACCCTGCTGGCGGCCCTGGTCGAGCAGTTCGACACCCTGGTCATCGCCCACGATGCCTACCGCTACATGCACACCCGCACCGTCGCCGATGATGCCCGGCGCGCCCTGATCGACCCCAACCTGCGCCACCTGGCCAGGCTCGCCACCACTCCCTGAGCCGGAGGACGTCATGCACCGCGAGATTGCCCTGTACACCCTCGAAGGGGTGCGTGACGCGCGCGTCACCCACCACCCGTTCACCACCACCGACGGGCTGGGCCTGTCGATGATCCGGTTCAACCGCGACCCGCTCGACGAGGCCCGCGATGTCGTGGTCATCATCCACGGGCTGACCACCTCGAGCGACATGTTCATCATGCCCGAGCACCGCAACCTGGTGACCCACCTGCTCGAGGGCGGTTTCCCCGACGTGTTCACGCTCGACATGCGCATGAGCAACCGGCATTCCTACAACCTGTTCCCGCACCGCTATTCGATGGACGACGTCGCCCTGTACGACTACCCGCCTGCCCTCGCGCTCGTGCGTGACCTGGTCGGGCCCGATCGGCGCATCCACGTGATCGCGCACTGCCTGGGCTCTGTCTCGTTCCTGCTGGCGCTGTTCGGCAAGGCTGTCACCGGCATCACCTCGGTGGTCGCCAACAGTGTGGGCCTCACCCCGCGGGTGCCGTCGTGGTCCCGGCTCAAGCTCAAGGTGGCCCCGGCACTGGTCGAGTACGTGCTGGGCTTCCCCAACCTGAACCCGCGCTGGTCTCAGGACCCGGGCTTCACCCCCGGCGAGCTGTTCTCGCGGGGCGTCTCGTTGTTCCACCGAGAGTGCGACGTGCCCGCCTGCCACATGCTGTCAATGATGTGGGGCACGGGCTGGCCGGCGCTGTACGAGCACGAGAACCTGGCTGACGTCACCCACCGCCGCGGCGGCGACCTGTACGGCGCGACGAGCATGAACTACTACCGGCACGTGCGCAAGATGGTCGAGGCCGATGGCCACCCGTTGAAGTACGACCCGCGGCGGCCAGACCTCTCGTCCCTGCCCGATGACTACTGGGCCGGTGTGCGCGACATTGCCACCCCGGTGCTGTTCACCACCGGCGCCAACAACCGGGTCTTCACCGACTCGAACATCGTCAACCACGCCCGGCTGCGCGACGAGGGCTGCGACCAGCACGAACTGGTCGTCTATCCCGGTTACGGCCACCAGGACGTGTTCATGGGCAAGGACGTCGCCCGCGACTGCTTTCCCCAGATGGTCGACTTCATGACCCGCATGGCCGCTGACCGGGTCGGCGTGTGATGGGCACGACCGAACATGTGGACGCCGTCGTGGTCGGGTCGGGCTTCGGCGCATCCGTCGCTGCCGAGCGATTGGCAGGTGCCGGCAGGTCTGTCGTCGTCCTCGAACGGGGCAAGGCCTACGCACCGGGCACCTTCCCACGCAACCCGTACGAGATGAGCCATGCCTTCTGGGAACCGAAGGATGAACTGTTCGGGCTCATCGACATCCGCTCGTTCCGCAAGCTCGAGGCGCTGGTCTCGGCCGGTCTCGGCGGCGGGTCGCTGATCTATGCCAACGTGCTGCTGCGCAAGGACGAGAAGTGGTTCGTGCACAACTCCCCGCTGCCCGGTGGCGGCTACGAGAACTGGCCCATCGGCCGGGCCGACCTGGACCGGCACTATGACGCCGTCGAGGCGATGCTGACCCCGCGTCCCAACCCCTACCCCGACCTGCCCAAGGCCAAGGCGTTGCGCGAGGCCGCGGCCGAACTGCGACTGCAATCATTCGCGCCGCCGCTGGCGGTCTCGTTCGCGCCCACCCCCGATGGGCAGGCCGCGCCGAAGCAGGTCGTGCCCACCCCTGACTACGGCAACATCCACGGCGCGACGCGGCTGACCTGCCGACTGTGCGGCGAATGCGACATCGGCTGCAACGAGGGCGCCAAGAACACCCTCGACCACACCTACCTGTCGAAAGCGCAGTTCCAGGGCGCCGACCTGCGCACCCTGTGCGAGGTGCATGGCATCACCCCGATCCCCGGCGGCGGGTTCGAGGTGCGTTATGTGCGCTACGGCGACGGGCCCGCCGAGGACGGGCTGGTGCCCCGCACCCACCTGACCATCACGTGCGACACGTTGTGGGTCGGCGCGGGCACGTTCGGCAGCACCGGGCTGCTGTTGAAGAACCGGGTGAGCCTGCCCGCACTGGGCCGTGCGCTCGGCACCCGGTTCTCGGGCAACGGCGACCTGCTCACGTTCCTGATGGGCGCCAGGGCCCAGACCGCCACCGGCGACATGCGACTGATCGACGGCTCGTACGGGCCCGTGATCACCACGGCGATCCGGCACCCCGACGGGCTGGACGAGGACGGTGTCGGGCGCGGCTACTACATCGAAGAGGCGGGCTTTCCCGACTTCGTCAATTGGCTCGTCGAGACCACCCAGGTCACCTCGTCGATGAAGCGCGGGGCCGCGGTGGCCCGCCAGCTGCTGGCGGTCAAGCTGCGCCGGCGCAACGAGTCGACCATCTCGGCCGAGGTGGCCAAGCTCGTCGGACAGGGGCGGCTCGGTGCGAGTTCGCTGCCGCTGTTGGGCATGGGTCGCGACACCCCCGACGGGCGGATCACCTTGAAGGACGGCGAACTCGCCGTGGAATGGACCAGCGCCACCAGCAAGGACTATTTCGACCAGATGCGCCGAAGCATGCGAGACATCGCCGACACCCTGGGCGCGAACTTTCGCGACTACCCGCTGTGGTGGACCAAGCGCGACGTCACGGTTCACCCCATCGGCGGTGTGCCGATGGGTCGCCACGTGCACGAGGGCGTGGTCGACCAGTGGTGCGAGGCCTTCGGCGCGCCCGGCCTGTACGTCGTCGACGGTTCTGCGCTGCCCGGCCCCGTCGGGCCGAACCCGTCGCTGACGATCGCGGCGATCGCCGACCGGGCCGCCGAGCACTTCCTGGAACAGCCGCCACGCTCACGACGGGCCGCGGCAGCCACATGGCAGGCCTCGTCCGAGGTCGCCCGCACCGACGAGGTGGTCGACACGGTCGAGTTCACCGAGCAGATGAAGGGCCACATCACCCTGGGCGAGACCGACTCGCGGCGTGGCTGGGAACTGGGGCGCCAGTTGTCGCAGCAGTTCATGTTCGAGCTGACCATCACCGCCCCGAACATGGCCACGTTCGTCGAGTCGGCCGCGCACGAGGGCAGCTGTGCCGGGTTCGTGCGCTGCGACCTGCTGGGCGGTGAGCTGCCGGTCAGCCGCGGCTGGTTCAACCTGTTCGTGGGTGTCGAGCGCCCCGGTGCCCGCGAAATGCGCTACCGGTTGTGGTTCACCGACCTGGGGGGCACCCCCATCACGATGTACGGCTACAAGGACGTGCGCGATGACGAGGGCCTTGACCTGTGGAGCGACACGTCCACGCTCTACATCACCCTGCTGCAGGGACATGTGCCCCCGGGCGCCGAGGGTGAGGTCGTCGGTGCCGGCATCCTGCGGATCCTGCCGCAGGACTTCGCGAAACAGCTGACCACCTTCAGGGGGTCGGGAAAGAAGCCGCTCACGGCCCTGACGGGGTTCATCGGCTTCTTCCTGAACTCACTGAAGGATGTGTACCTGTCAAAGGGTCGGCAGCCGTGAGCACGACGCACGACGAGGTGCATTTCCTGCACGCGGACGACGGGGTCGCGCTGACCCTGGTCAGGGTGCGGGGTGCCGTCGAGGCGCACCGCGGGCCGGTGCTGCTGCTGCACGGGGCGGGTATGCGGGCCGAGATGTTCCGCCCGCCGATGCCGCACACGTTCGTCGGCGCGCTGCTGGACGACGGCTGGGACGTCTGGCTGGTGAACTGGCGCGGCTCGCTCGACCTGGACCCGCTGCCCTGGACCGTGGACGACGTTGCGCTGCATGACGTGCCGGTGGTGGTGCGCCATGTGCTCGACCAGACCGGGGCTGGGCACGTGGCGGTGGTGGCGCACTGCGCGGGGGCCATGGCAGCGTCGGTGGCGGTCGTGGCCGGGCTGGTGCCAGAGGTGTCGGTGCTGGTCACCTCGGGAGTGACGTTGCACCCGGTGATGGCCCGCTTCGCCAGGCTGAAACTGCACACGCTGCGGCCATGGCTCTCGGGCCATGAGCCCTACATCGACGCGGCCTGGGGTGACGGGCCGGAGCGGCTGGTGCCGACGATCACCCGCACGGCGGTGCGCTGGTGGCACACGGAATGCGACAATCCGACATGCAACATGGCGAGCTTCGCTCTGGGGTCGGGGCGGCCGTCGTCGTGGCTGCACGAGAACCTCAACCAGGCCACGCATGCGTGGCTCGCGCACGAGTTCGGCAGGATCCCGATGAGCTTCTACCACCAGCTCGCGGTCTCGGAGCGGGCCCACCAGCTGGTGACAGTCACCGGGCAGGCTGACCTGCCGACGCGGATGGCCGACCAGGCACCCCGAACGACGGCGCGGTTGGCCCTGTTCGGCGGATTGTCGAACCGGTCCTTCCTGCCCGAGAGCCAGCGGATGAGCCACTCGTGGCTGCAGAAGCACCGCCCCGGCAAGGACACGCTGCACCTGCTGAAGGGCTACAGCCACACCGACCTGTTCATCGGCAAGTACGCGTACGCGGATGTGTTCCCGAGGATGCTGGCCGAGCTGCGCAAGCGATAGGTGGGCTCAGGGGGCGAGGGCTGCGAGTGGTGCGGTGACGGTGCCGTCATCCGTCACCAGGATGGGGCCGGTTCCTGTCACCACGAGCCTGAACGCCGGCTCGCCGACAACGGCGGCGTCCACATGCTCGATGACTCGCGCCAGCGACCCGGCCCCGCTCGCCAGCTGCCGCGCCCCGAGCTTGACCTGCACGGCGGCCCAGCGGCCATCCGGCAGGGTGAGCACCGCATCGATCTCGTGGCCGTTGGAGTCGCGGTAGTGGCTGACTTCGCCGTCGATCGCCGACACCAGCACGGCGAGGTCATGCACCACGGCACTCTCGAAGAGCACCCCCAGCGTGGTGAGGTCCGCCCGCAAGTGATCCGCCCCGGCACCCAGCGCCGCCGCGGCCATCGCCGGATCCACCAGGTGAAGCTTTGGTGTCGTGCGCACCCGTGCCCTCGACCGCAGGGCCGGCGTCCATGGTGGTTGTTCCTCGACGACGAACAGGCGTTGCAGCAAGCGCACGTAGTTGCTGATGGTCTCTTCATCGATCGCGGGGGCCACCGCACGAACGTCCGCGGCCAACGTCTTGTAGGTGACCTCGGAGGCGACAGACCGGGCCAGCGCAGCAATGAGTTGCTTGACCACCCTCGGCTCATGCCTGATGTCCGCCAGACGGCGGATGTCAGTGCGGGCCACGTCGTCGACGTACGCGCGCAACCGAGCAGCTGACTGGGGCCGCGTCAACTCGGTCATCGCGGGAAAGCCCGGCCTGCGGGGAGGCGTCAACCGCGCGACGGACAAGGTTCCACAGCTCGGGTGCCAGTTGCCACTCGTCGAGCAGCCGTGGCGCGCTGCCCTCGAGCAACGAGCGTGGTGACACCGCGAGCAGGTCGTGGGCCTCGGGCTCATCGAGCAGCACGTACGACGACGACGCATGCAGTGCCGTCATGGTCTTGCCGCAGGCGCGAGCCCCCTCGATCACGACGGCTGCCGAAGCGGCCAGGGCGCGCTGCAGCACGGCGTCGAGCACACGGGTCGGTACTCCCGTCCGAGTTCTGCAGGGCCATCCGCCGCGCGTCACAATGAACCCATGCAGCCCATGCTCGCCACCCATTCGCCCACCGGCCGTGTGCCCGAGGGGCCCGACTGGGTGCACGAGGTCAAGTGGGACGGCATCCGGCTGCTGGCCGATGTGGTCGACGACCGGCTGACCCTGCGCAACCGGCGGGGCATCGACGTCACCGTGACCTATCCCGAACTGCACTCCCCTGCCAAGCACACGCACCTGCCCCATGACGTGCTGCTCGACGGCGAGGTGGTGGCCGTCAACCGCCACGGCGTCGCCAACCTGCAGGCGCTGGCCCCACGCATGCACCAGCGCGACCCCCGCAAGGTGGCCCAGCTCGCCGCCGCGGTGCCCGCGAGGTTCATGGTCTTCGACATCCTGCGACTGGACGGCGCCACCCTGACCAACCTGCCGCTCGAACAGCGACGCGAGCTGCTCGAATCTCTCGACCTGCCCAGCATCGGCCCGGGCTGGCAGGTGCCGCCCCAGTACGAGGACGGTCCCCTGCTGGCCCAGGCCACCCTCGACCAGGGCCTGGAGGGCATCATCAGCAAGCGCCTGGGGTCTGCCTACGAACCGGGCGTGCGCTCGTCCGACTGGGTCAAGGTGCCCCACCGCACCGAGTTCGTCGGGGTGATCGGCGGCTGGGTGCCCGAAACCGAAAACCCGCGCCGACTCGGGTCGCTGTGGATCGGCCACCCGCATGACGAGCAGACGTTCGACACCGACGGCCTGCTCTACCCCATCACCCGCGCAGGTTCAGGGCTCTCACATGCCGAGCGCGACGACCTGCTGGCCGTGCTGCGCTCGATCGAGACCGACCACCAGCCATTCGTGCCACCGCTGTGGGGCCCGGATGCGCGCCGGGCACACTGGGTCGAGCCGATCCTGTGCGTGCAGGTGCGCTACCTCGGCCAGCCGGGCGCGTTCAGCAAGGGCGCAGCCACGACTGCGCCCGACGCCGGACAATTGCGCCAGCCCGTGCTGCGGCGGCTTCGTCCCGATGTCGCGGCGCTCGAGGCACCCGACATCGTGGTGGACGAGCTCGAATAGCCTCAGCCCACGCGGTGGTCGCCGACGAGCCGCGCCGCTTCGTCGCGCAGGCGCTCGTCCACGGGGGCTTCGGTGAGCCCGAAGCGGTCGTCATAGGCGCCGATGAAGGCCTGCTCGAGCACATCGATACTGACCTGTGGGGCCTCGTCGCGCACCGCGCCCACCGAGGCCGGGTCGAACGCCAGCTCAAGCGCGTCGTAGACCTCGACGAGCAGCGGCTTGATCACGGCCGAATCGTCAATGATCACCACCGAGCTGAAGAACCACGCCTCGCGCACCACCCGCTGGGCGGTGCCGACCAGCTTGGCGACGCCGCGGGCGTTCACCGAGTGCGCGCCGGGGCAGAACTCACCGGGCACCTCGCCGACGCGCGCATCGATGCCGAAGTCGGCGAGCACCTGGGCCAGCATCACCCCGAAATCCGTGAACCGGTGCGCCATGTCGCCCGCACCGCGCTGCACATGGTCGATGACCAGAGCCGAGGTGGTGGTGGCCACTGCACGTCCGCCGGTGGGGCGCACCACCGGCACGTACTCGGCCCGGCGACAGGCCGCGACCGCGGCACCGAACCCGGGACGGTTCGCGTCGCGGCGTCCGAAGGCGACCATGCGGGTGGGACGGAAGATGCGCAGCGCAGCGTCGAGCTCGCCGACCCTCGCCCGCTGCAGCAGCGCGCTCGAGGCCGCCATCTCGAGGGCCGGGTCATCACCCACCCGGCCCCGCAGCAGCAGCACTCAGAACCCCAGCCGGTTCAAGAACTTCGGGTCGCGCTGCCATTCCTTCATGACCTTGACCTTCAGGTCGAGGTGCACGGGCGTGCCCAGCAGTGCGGTGATCTGGTGGCGCGAACGCATGCCGAGGTCTTTCAGGCGGCTGCCCTGGTGGCCGATGATGATGCCCTTCTGCGAATCCCGTTCGACCACGAGGGTGGCGAAAATGTCGAGCAGCGGCTTGTCGTCGGGGCGGCCTTCACGCAGGCCCATCTCTTCGACGACGACCATGATCGAGTGCGGCAGTTCGTCGCGCACGCCCTCGAGTGCCGCCTCACGGATGAGTTCGGCCACCAGGGTCTCGGTCGGCTCGTCGGTGACATGCCCGTCGGGGTAGAACGCCGGGCCGGGTGCGAGCAGGCTGACCAGCACGTCTTCGACGTCATCGACCTGGGCGCCGGTGACCGACGAACAGGGCACGATGTGTTCCCAGCGGATGCCGAGCTCTTCTTCAAGGGCCTGGATTGACATCAGGTGGTCACGCAGTCGTTCGGGGCCGACCAGGTCGGACTTCGTGGCGATGGCGACCAGTTTGGGGCGGCGGGTGAGCTTGGCGATCTCACCCACCAGGTATTTGTCACCGGGGCCGATGCGCTGGTCGCTGGGCAGGCAGACGCCGATGATGTCGACCTCGGTCCAGGTCGAACGCACCAGGTCGTTGAGCCGCTCGCCCAGCAGCGTGCGGGGCTTGTGCAGGCCTGGGGTGTCGATGACGACCAGCTGCGCGTCGGGGCGGTTGACCACACCACGCACCGCGTGCCGGGTGGTCTGCGGTTTGGACGACGCGATGGCGATCTTTTCGCCGACCAGCGCGTTCGTCAGCGTCGACTTGCCAGCGTTCGGGCGTCCCACGAAGCAGGCGAAGCCGGACCGGAAGTCGGCACCCCGGTGGCCCACACCTGTGCCGAGATCGCTCGTCGGCGAGGCTGCGGCAGCCTCGTCCTCGGCACGCTCGAGCGCGTCGAAGTCAAAATCACTCATCGTCGGCCTGTTCTTCATCGGTGTCAGTCGGTTCGGGTGCCTTGCGCACCAGGCAGGTGTCGATCTGGTGGCGGCGGCCCACGGACCGTTCGGCCGTGATTTCGAGGCCCTGCCAGACCACGCGGGTGCCGGGGATCGGGACAACATTGAGCAGCTTGGCCATCAGGCCACCCACGGTCTCGACCTCGTCGTCGTCGGCATCGATGCCGAACAGTTCAGCCATGTCGTCGACGGGCATGCGGGCCGAGATGCGATAGGTGCCATCGCCCAGGTCTTCGGTGTGGGTGGGCTCGGCGTCGTACTCGTCGACGATCTCACCGACGATCTCTTCGAGGATGTCCTCGATCGTGGCGAGGCCGGCGGTGCCACCGAACTCGTCGATGACCAGCACGATGTGGTTGTGGTCGCGCTGCATCTCGCGCAACACCTCGTCGACCGGCTTGGAGTCGGGGGCGAAGAACACCGGGCGCACGAGAGTGTCGGCGGTCTCGTTCTGGGCAGCATCGGGGTGGTCGTAGATGCGGCGGGTGACGTCCTTGAGGTAGATGATGCCGAGCACCTGGTCCAAACCGCCCTCGCCCACCACCGGGATGCGGCTGAAGCCCGAGCGCAGCGCCAACGACTGCGCCTGCCGCAGGGTCTTGTCGGCATCGATGAAGACCACGTCGGTGCGGGGCACCATCACCTCGCGCAGGATGGTGTCACCGAGATCGATGACCGAATGGATCATGCGCCGCTCGCCGGCCTCGATCAGGTCGGTGGCCTCGGCGATGTCGACGAGTTCACGCAGTTCGGCCTCGGACGAGAACGGGCCGTCGGCGAACCCACGCCCCGGCGTCAACGCATTGCCCAGCAGGATCATCAATTGCGGGATCGGACCCAGCACGGTCTCGAGCGCCGAGACCAGCCCTGCCAGCTTCAGCGCGAAGCTGTCGGCGCGCTGACGGCCGAGGGTGCGCGGTGCCACACCCCACAGGATGAACGAGACGACCACCATCGACCCGATGGCGGTCAGCAACTGCCAGCCCAGGTGGTCGATGTGGCGGAACGTGACCAACGAGACGAGCACGACGCTCGAGATCTCGAGGATCGTGCGCACGAACATCGTGGCGTTGACATACGGCGCCGGGTCCTCGGCGATGCGGCGCACCCGCTCGGCGCCGCGGTGGCCCTCGTCGACCAGCCGGTCGGCGCGCGAGCGCGACATCGACTGCAGTGCCGCGTCGGCGGCGATCAACACGCTCGCCAGCACGGCACTGAGGGCGGCAATGGCAAGCAGCATCCAGTCAGAGGATGTCATTGTGTGTCAGGCTCCCAGCCTGCGGCGTTGCCAGGCCGCGATGATCTTGTCGTTGAGGCCGAACATGACGGCCTTCTCGTCGGGTTCGGCATGGTCATGGCCGAGCAGGTGCAGCAGCCCATGGATGAGCAGGTACTCGGCCTCTTCATCGGGACGCCGGCCGTTCTCGGCAGCCTGGCGGCTGGTCACCTGGGGGCACAGCACGATGTCGCCGAGGATGCCCAGCGGCGGGTCCTGGTCGTCGTCGGGGGCACGCAGTTCGTCCATGGGAAAGCTCATCACGTCGGTCGGGCCGGGCAGGTCCATGTACCGCTCGTGGTAGTTCGCCATGGTCTGCTCGTCGACCAGCACGATGTTGAGGTCGGCCTGCGGGTGGATGCGTAGTTGTTCCATCGCGAACGTGGCCAGCGCGACGAGGCCCTGTTCGTCGGCGACTTCGCCCGACTCGTTGTTGATGTCGATCATCGCTCGCCCCGTTCGTGCTTGGTCTTGTCGTGTGGGGCCTTGTCATGTGGGGCCTTGTCATGCGCTCGGCGCGGGCGGGCGTACTGCTGCTCGGCCGACTGGTTGAACTCGAACTGGTCATAGGCGGCGACGATGCGCCCCACCAGCTTGTGGCGCACCACGTCGTGGTTGGTCAACTGGCAGAACATGATGTCGTCGACACCGTCGAGGATGTTCTGCACCGCCCGCAGGCCGCTGGTCTGGCCGCCGGGCAGGTCGATCTGGGTGATGTCGCCGGTGACGACCATCTTCGAGCCGAACCCCAGGCGCGTGAGGAACATCTTCATCTGCTCCATCGAGGTGTTCTGGGCCTCGTCGAGAATGATGAAGGCGTCATTCAGTGTGCGTCCACGCATGTAGGCGAGCGGGGCGACCTCGATCGTCCCGCTGGTCAGCAGCTTGGGCACCGACTCGGGGTCGACCATGTCGTGCAGCGCGTCATAGAGCGGGCGCAGGTAGGGGTCGATCTTGTCGTTGAGCGTGCCGGGCAGAAAGCCGAGCTTCTCACCGGCCTCGATCGCGGGGCGGGTCAGGATGATGCGGTTGACCTGCTTTGCCTGCAGCGCCTGCACGGCCTTGGCCATGGCCAGGTAGGTCTTGCCGGTGCCGGCGGGGCCGATGCCGAAGACGACGGTGTGGGCGTCAATGGCATCGACATAACGCTTCTGGTTGAGCGTCTTGGGACGAATGGTCTTGCCACGGCTCGACAGGATGTTCTGCGTGAGCACCTCGGCCGGGGTCATGTCGTCGGGTGAATCGGTGATCGAGATGATGCGCTCGACGGTCTCGGACGTCAGGCCCTGGCCGGTGCGCAGGATGGTCACCATCTCGGTGAGCACATCCACGGCAAAGCTGACCTGCTCGCCGGTGCCGGTCAGCGTGACCTGGTTGCCGCGCACGTGGATGTCGGCGTCGAGTTCACGCTCGAGCAGCTTGAGGAACTCATCACGGGGGCCGAGCACGTTCACCATGGGGATGGACGCGGGCACCTGGAACTGCCGCGAACCGGGCAGGGTGCTGATGCTCGCCACAGGGTGCAGCGACGCGCCGCGCTGGGCGCGTCGGTCGTCGGGATTGCTGGTCAGGGTGTCCTCCGTCGTCGAGTTGGGTTCCATCTTAGGGGTAGCCTTCGCGGGTGGCCCTGAGACTGCGTTCCATCCTTGCTGACACCCGTCCCCTCAGCCACCCGGATTTCCGTCGGCTGTGGACCGCCTACATCATCACGACCATCGGCGCGCAGCTGACGGTCGTCAGCGTGCCGGCCCAGCTGTGGTCGATCACCGAGAACTCCGGGGTGGTGGGCCTGACGGGCATCTTCGGCCTGGTGCCGCTGATCATCTTCGGCTTGTGGGGTGGGGCGATCGCCGACGCGTTCGACCGGCGCACGGTGCTGATGGTCTCAACGGTGGGGTTGATCATCACGTCGTTCGGGTTCTTCGTGCAGTCGTGGCTGAACCTCAACAATGTCTGGTTGATCCTGGGGTTGTTCGCCGTGCAGCAGGCCTTCTTCGGGCTCAACTCCCCCGCGCGCGTGGCCATCGTCCCCGACCTGGTGGACGCATCAGAGCTGACGGCCGCGAATGCGCTGAACACCACGGTGCTGACGTTCGGCGGCATCGCGGGGCCGCTGATCGGTGGCTCACTGATCCCGGTGCTGGGTTTCGACCTGCTCTACCTTGTCGACGCGATCTTTCTGCTGGCCACGCTGTATGCGGTGGTGAAGCTGCGCCCGATGCCGCCGGCTGGTGGGGTCACGCGTACCGCCGGGCTCAGGTCGATCATCGACGGGCTGCACTACACGTGGCTGAACAAGATCATCCTGATGAGCTTCGTCGTCGACCTGATCGCGATGATCTTCGGCATGCCGCGGATCCTCATTCCGCAGATTGCCAATGTCGACTTCGGCGGGCCGCTGGATGGTGACTGGCGGATGGCCCTGCTCTATGCGGCGATGCCTGCCGGGGCGTTCCTGGGTGGGGTGTTCAGCGGCTGGGCAAGTCGAGTGGTACGGCAGGGCCGGGTGACGGTGATCGCGATCATCGCGTGGGGCCTGACGATGCTCGGATTCGGTGTGTCGGTGTCGCTGGCTGATGGGCGGGTGCTGCCGTGGTTGGTGGGCGCGCTGCTGTTCTTCATGCTTGGCGGAGTCGCCGACATGGTCTCGGCCACGATGCGCCAGACCATGCTGTTGCAGGCAGCGACCCCCGAGGTGCGTGGACGAATCCAGGGCGTGTTCTTCGTCGTGGTGGTGGGTGGCCCGCGGCTGGCGGACGTCGTGCACGGTCCCCCGGCCGGGGTGATCGGTGCCGGGCCCACGGCGGCGTGGGGCGGTGTGGCGGTGGTGGTGTTGACGATCGTGGCGGTGCTGGCGGCTCCGGCGTTCTGGAGGTACGCGGTCGGGCGGAAGGATGCTGCCGGGGCGGCTGGTTGAGCAGGACCTCAGTCTGGGGCGAGGTTTCGGCACGGTGTTGAATCACGACCCGGCGCACGTCGACACCTTGCGGTACACGTCGACACCGGTATGTGGGTGTCCGGGTGCGCACGAGGGTGTCGGCGTGCGCCAAAAGGGGGGCGCGGCGCAATCCAGGGGGTGCGGCATCCACCACGCCGGCCGCGGCAGGCGACAGAAAATTGTCGTGAAAAGGTGCTGCGTGGGGGTTGTGTCTGACCCCAGGGTTTGAGAGAATAGAACAACAGTTCGAACACAAGGTGGTGTCGGGCTGTGCTCATTCCCTCGAGATGAAGGGGCGAGGTGGTCCGGATGGGATCCAACGCCGCAACACCTGCAACACCTGCACCAACCAGGCCGGCGCCAGCGGTGGCCATGCCGAGGCGGAAGTCGAAGCCGCGGCCGCCGATTGACCGGCGGCCCTCCGAGCAGCGGTTCGCGAAGACCGAGATCAGTGCTGAAGGAGCCAGGGCGAAGCTCGTGGCGCTGAATGATGCGTTCCTGGCCAAGTGCCGCGCGGAGGCTGAGGAGTTCCGGCTCTATGCCGAGTTCGCCGACCAATACAGCTACATCCCCGAGGAGTCGCCGGTGCTGGCTGGTACGGAGCGGTTGGTGCAGTGGGGCGGCGACGGCACCCCGGGGGTCGCGGAGTTCTGCACCCTCGAACTGGCAGCGGCGCTGAAGCAGTCCGAAGAAGCCGTCAGGATCCACATCGCCCACGCGTTGGCGGTGCGGCACCGGTTGCCGAACACGTGGGCCGTGCTCATGGACGGCCGGCTCCGGGTCTGGCAGGCCACCGAACTCGCCAGCGCCACCTGGGACTTGTCGTATGAGCAGGCGGTCGAGCTGGACCGGGACCTGCCCCACTGGCTGGCCACGATGGCGTTCGGCCGGGTGCTCGAGTTCATCAAAGCGTGCGTCAAAGAGCTGCTGCACGACCCCAACCAGCCACCACCGGACGAGACCCTGGCGAGACGGCGGGTGGACATCAACACCCGCGGCGTCGACGGCTCCGGGGCCGGCGTCGCCGACGTCTCCGCGACGATCGATACGGCGGATGCGATCTTCCTCGACGCCCAACTGAACCGGCTCGCCGAAATCCTCGCGATGGGTGGCAACCGCGAGTCCCAGCAGGTCCGCCGGGCCCAAGCGCTCGGCCTGCTCGCCACCCCAGCGCGGGCGTTGCAGCTGCTGCAGGCCGCCCTCACCGATGAGCTGCCCGGCGAGGCTGACGGGTTCAACCCGGACTGCCCCGCACAGGGCCAGCGCGGTCACACCTGCGGCACCATCACTGTTGACCCCGACCAGCTACTGCCCCGCACGGAACTGGTCGTGCATCTGACCGACAGCACCCTGCACACCGGTGAAGGGCTGGTGAAGGTCGAGAAGGCCGGCTCCCTGCTCGCCGGCTGGGTCAAACACCTCACCGGCAACACCCGCATCAGCGTCCGGCCGGTGCTGAACCCGGAAGAGCTCGCACCGACCGACGCCTACCACGTGCCGGCCCGGATGCGGGAA
>NZ_JBNINW010000006.1:0-150455 GCF_050110855.1 Aestuariimicrobium sp. G57
CCGATGCCACCGTACGCCGCCCGGGACTCGAACCCGGAACCCGCTGATTAAGAGTCAGCTGCTCTGCCAATTGAGCTAGCAGCGCGCGCGAGAAATAACTATAGACGGTCTGGCCCCAAAGGTGAAATCGGGGGTGAGGGCGGCCCCTCAGCGCCCCCTGACGGCGGCCACCCGCTCGGCGCGCAGCACCTCGATCGAGGGCATGACAAGGGGTTCCAGTGCGCGGCCCAGCGCCAGCTCGAGCAGGTGGTCGGCCAGGTCGGGGTTGCGCGCCAGCACCGGGCCATGGGGATAGGTGCCGATGACATTGCCCTGCACCGCACCCTCGGTGCCGCCGCCGTCGTTGCCGATGCCCTTCTCGACGGTGGCGAGCGGGGTCGCCGCCGGGCCCAACCTGGTGTAGCCACCGTGGTTCTCGAAGCCGGTGATCAGGCTGGTGCTGCCGTCGGGGCGCTGCCAGCGGGTCAGGATCTCGCCGACGGCCCGCGTGGCGCCACGGGTGGTGGTCACGTCAAGAAGGCCGAGGCCCTCGTGCACGGTGTCCTGGGCACCCACCGTGAAGCTGTGGCCACAGATCTGGTAGCCGGCGCACACGGCGAACAGCACGCCGCCCCCCTCGAGGCCGCGGAAGAGGTTGCCGTCGGCCCGCAGGGCCTTGACGGCCGAGACCTGCGCCAGGTCCTCGCCGCCGCCGAGCAGGTAGACATCGCCGTCTGCGGGCACCTCGTCCCCGGGTTCGACGACGACCAGTTCGGCCTCGAGACCGCGGCGGCGCAGCCGCTGCACCAGCACCGTCGAGTTGCCGCGGTCGCCATAGATGCCCAGCAGCGACTGGTAGACGAGGACGATCCGGGTGGGGGTGGTCATGCGAGGCCTCCCAGCTTGCGCAGCTTCTGGAACGGGGTGTAGGTCGCGACCACGTCGACGGGGCCGTCGTGGGCCAGCACCCGGGGGTCGCGGAAGGCCTCGGCCAGGTCTTTGATCACGAGGTGGTCAACGCCGGCATAGTCGAGTCGCACAGCCAGGTCCTGGGCACGGGGACCGGTGGCGATCACGGTGCGGCCGGCCAACTGCTCGTACTCGACGTCCCACAGCCAGGACACGTCGCGGCCGTCGGCTGCGGCGGCGTCGATGGCGAGGACGACCGGCTCGCTGGTGGCCAGAGGCAGCGACTCGGCCCACCCGGCCGGGTTCTTCGCCAGCAGCAGGCGCCCCTGTGCCGCGCCGAAGGTGCCGGTCGCGTAGCGTCCGGCCGGGGACGTGACCCCCGCCATGCCGCGCAGGGCGTCCTCGGCCGAGACCCCCATCACCCGGGCGGCGGCGAGGGCACAGGCCGCATTGGCGAGGTTGAACCGGCCCGGCACCTGCAACTGCAGTGTCCAGGCCTGGCCGTTCGGGTCAGTGATCGTGTCGCCGTCGAGCACGTAGTCAGCAGTGGGCTGGACGAGGTCGCCGGTGGGACAGGCCCAGCGCCCGTCCTCGCGTCCGAGCACTGAGCCGCACTCGGGACATAGCGACGCATCCTGGGTCCACGGGTCGGCGGTGTCGACCCAGATGACGCGGCGGGCGGGCTGCGCAGACCAGACGATCAGGGGGTCGCAGGCATTGGCGACCACGACGGGGCCGACATCGCCCGCAGCGGCCAGGGCCTTGCGCCAGCCGCGGCCCAGGGCATTGATCTCGTGGTGGCGGTCGAGTTGGTCACGGCTGAAGTTCAGCAGCACGAGCACCTCGGGGGCGCCGAGTTCAACGACGGCGGGCACGACGCGCTCGTCGGTCTCGAGCACGGCGATCGAGGCATGCGGGTGGGTGGCCAGCGCCGAGGCGATGCCGTGATGCAGGTTCGCGCCGTCGGCGTTGGTGACGACCTCGGTGGGGTCAGCCAGCGAGGCCTCGACGGCAGCGGCGAGCAGGTGGGTGGTGGTGGTCTTGCCGTTGGTGCCCGACACGGCGGCCACGCGGCGGCCGGCCAGCAGCTTGCCGAGTGCCTTCGGGTCGACCTTCAACAGCACCTTGCCGCGGATCGAGGCTCCGGAGCCGCGGCCGGTCACCCGTGAGGCCAGGGCTGCGCCGCTGCCGGCCAGTGCGGCGGCATCAAGGTGCAGGCGTGCCAACAGGCCCGGGCGGGGGCGGCTGAAACGAAGTCTCGGTCGTGCCATGGCGACCATTGTGACACGGGTTGTGGTGGGTGGGACTGCGCTGTGAGTAGGGGGTCCACTGCTCGGCAGCAGCAGTCCAGCCTCGCGACCGTCAGGGCAGGGTGATGTGGTGGATACTGACCGTGTCGTGATCCAGGTCGAGCACAGGAGGACGAGCCCATGAATGCCAAGCCATTGATCGCGCTCAGCGGTGCCACCGGAAACATCGGCAGGGCGGTCAGCGCCCAGCTTGCCGATGAGGGTGCCCGGCTGCGCCTGCTGGTGCGTGACCCGAGCCGAGCGCCGTCCGGGGCCGAAGACGTTGCCGTGGCCGGCTATGGCGACGGGGAGGCCGCAACGGCGGCGCTGCGTGGCGTCGATGTGCTGTTCATGGTCTCGGCCGCAGAGAGCGCTGACCGGTTGGCGCAGCATCGAACCTTCATCGATGCCGCCGCCGAGGCCGGCGTGGGCCATGTGGTCTACACGTCCTTCCTGGGGGCAGCCCCCGATGCGACCTTCACGCTCGGCCGCGACCACTTCATCACCGAGGAGCACCTGCGTGCCTCCGGGATGGCCTGGACGTTCCTGCGGGACTCCATGTACCTGGATTTCCTGCCCGAACTTGCCGGGCCGGATGGGGTCATTCGCGGTCCAGCAGGGGAGGGCCGGGTGGGCGCCGTGGCGCGGGCCGATGTCGCCCGCAGCGCCGCCGCCGTGCTGGCTGACCCTGCGCGGCACGCGGGCAGCATCCTCGAGCTGACCGGGCCGCAGGCGCTCAGCCTGGCCGAGGTCGCTCGCCTCACGACAGAGATCACCGGGCGGGCGACCAGCTACCACGAAGAGACCATCGAAGAGGCGTATGCCTCGCGTGCGGGCTACGGCGCCCCTGACTGGCAGGTCGACGCCTGGGTCTCGACCTACACCGCGATCGCGTCCGGTGAACTGGACCTCGTGACCGACACCGTCGAACGGCTGACCGGCAGGCCGCCGATCAGCCTGGTGGACCTGTTGCAGCAGGCTTGAGGGTCCGCGCGGGTTCGGCCCGCCAGGTCTTGGCCCCAAGTACGCGGAATTATGCACGGTGCTCGACGCGGCCATCGCCGCAACGATCCTCTGGGCGGTGTTTGGGAGTGTGGGGTGAGTAACGGGACTTGAACCCGCGACATCCGCGACCACAACGCGGCGCTCTACCAGCTGAGCTATACCCACCATGTCCACACATCACGCCGGTAAACCGGCTCGCATGAATATACCGGTCGAGCCTCCGGCCCGGCAAATCGGGGCCTACTCCACGTCCTGCTCGCCGATCGGCGCCGTCGCCTCGTCCGCGGTGCCAACGCCGGTGAGCGAACCCTGCACACGTCGCGAAATGGCCCGGGCATCCTGCGTCGAGGGCCCCGGGGCAGGGACGAAGACGGCTTCGCGGTAGTAGCGCAGTTCCTCGATCGACTCCTGGATGTCGGCCAGGGCGCGGTGGTTCCCCGACTTCGCAGGGGAGTGGTAATAGGCCTTGGGGAACCAGCGCCGGCTCAGTTCTTTGATGGAACTCACGTCGACGTTGCGGTAGTGCACCCAGCCCTCGAGCTCGGCCATGTCGCGGGCCAGGAACGCCCGGTCAGTGCCGATGGAGTTGCCGGCCAATGGTGACTTGCGGGCCACCGGCACATGCTCGCGGATGTAGTCGAGCACCAGCTCTTCGGCCTCGCGCATCGTCAGCCCCTGGGGCAGTTCATCGAGCAGGCCCGACGTGGTGTGCATCTCGCGCACGAAGTCGCCCATCTGCTCCAGCGCCTGGTCGCTGGGCTTGATGATGACGTCGACGCCCTCACCGAGCACATTGAGGTCGGAGTCGGTGACCAGCGCCGCCACCTCGATGAGCGCGTCCGCCCCGATGTCGAGACCGGTCATTTCGCAGTCGACCCAGACCAGGGTCTCGCTGGTGGCACTCAACGGGGGCGGCTCCTTCGTGGATGATGCGGCTGGGCGGATCATGTGGCGCCCCAGGCAGGAATCGAACCTGCGCACGACAGATTAGAAGGCTGTTGCTCTATCCGCTGAGCTACTGGGGCTGGCTGCACCAGCATATCGCCGGAACTGCGGGCGCTACTCTGGAGCACATGGCCCAGACACACAAGCTCGAGCGGCGCGCCCGTGTGCTCAACGGCATTCCGCGCGACCCTGTGCCGGGACGAAGCCCCGCGCAGCGGTTGCTGCGCAACCCCTGGGTGTGGTCGACGCTGGTGCTGGCCCTGGTCAGCTTCGTCGGACTCTGGGACATGTACGCGATGATGCACCCCGACGTCGAAGTGCCCGGCGGCATCATCCCCGGCATCACGAACCAGTCCTTCATCCTGGCCGCGAAATACGCCTGGCCGACAGCCGCAGTGTGGGTGGCGTTGTTCGTGCTGCTCGACCGGTTCCGGCGCCAGAACGTATGGATGTACCTGCTGGTGTTCCTGTGGGGCGGGGCCATGTCGACGTGGTTCAGCATCTACGTCAACACCTGGATGGGCGAGAAGCTCGGTGTCAGCGGGGCAGACCCGAGCGCCGGTGCCCGGTCGGCGGTGTTCTCGGCGCCGTTCGTCGAAGAGATCGCGAAGACGGCCATCATCTTCCTGCTGGCGATCCTGCTGCGCTACCGCTTGGTCAGCACGCTGCAGACCGTCAGCATGGCCGGCATCGCCGGCATCGGCTTCGCATTCGTCGAGAACATCGTCTATTACGCCCGCGCGCACAACTTCGCGACGCTGACCCCAGAGATTGTCGACCCCGAGGCCGCCATGCTCGAACTGGTGATGCTGCGCGGCGTCTACACCTCGTTCGGGCACCCGCTGTTCACCGCGATGACGGGCTTCGGCATCGCGGTCGCGTTGCGGCACCGCTCCAAGATTGTGCGCATCTGTGCGCCACTCGCCGGCTTTGCGCTGTCGTGCCTGGGACACATGATCTTCAACGGCATCAGCTCGGTCGTGCCCGGCGAGCAGCTGCGCATCTATTGGTTCATGGCGCTCGGTCTGGTGCTGATGGTGGTCATCGCCCTGGTGGGCCAGACCATCACCGAAGGACGACGCATCCGCGCCCGGCTCACCGACTTCGTGCGCAGCGGTTGGCTCGAGGAATCCGATCCCTTCATGTATTCGCGGTGGCGCAGCCGGGTGGCGATGATCACCGTCGCGGTCTTCCAGCCCCGCCGGCTGCCGGCCACCCTCGAGGTCATGCGGATGATGACCGAACTGGCCTACCTGCGTGACTCCATCACCCGCGGCCTGGTCGACGAGGCCGGCTATGGACGAGCGCGTGGCCTGCTGGAACGCATCGAGCAGCGGCGCCTCATCGCCGTGACCTCGAGCGCGGGCGAGCGGATCATCTGGCCGAAGCTCAAGCTGCCGCGCCGTGTAGGCGTCGGCCAGCCGGTGCCTGTACCGGTCACCGCAGGGTCACACCTGAACCAGCGCTGAAGGGTCTGCCGCACGGCCGGCAGGTTTCCGTCACGAGAGCTCGCCCACCGGCGCGTGGCCGTGCCACAGTGTGGGGGTGCCGACCAACGAGCTTGCCCAGTCGCTGCGCGCATTGCGTGAACACCTCGCCGCAGTGCAGTTGCCGCTGCCCCTGCCCGGTGCCGACGAGCAACAACGCCAGGCCCGCGCGATGCGCGAACAACTGGACGACTACGTGCTGCCACGCCTCGAGAGCATCGATGCGCCCCTGCTGTGCGTTGTCGGCGGGTCGACTGGTGCGGGCAAGTCGACGCTGGTCAACTCCCTGCTGGGCCGCCGCGTCACCCAGCCCGGCGTGATCCGCCCCACGACCCGCAGCCCCGTCCTGGTGCACCACCCGGACGACGCGCGCTGGTTCGATGACGAGCGGGTGCTGCCGGGTCTCATCCGGGCGACGGTGTCGTCGCAGGATGCGCGCTCGCTGCAGCTGGTGGCAGAACCGTCGCTGCCGAAAGGCCTGGCGCTCATCGATGCCCCCGATGTCGACTCCGTGGTCGACCAGAACCGTGCCCTGGCTGCGCAACTGCTGCAGGCCGCCGACCTGTGGCTGTTCGTCACTTCGGCCGCCCGCTATGCCGACGCTGTGCCGTGGGACTACCTGCGCCGGGCCGTCGAGCGCAAGGCCGCCGTCGCGGTCGTACTGAACCGGGTGCCACCGGCAGCGATGGTCGAGGTGCCGCCGCACCTGGGCCAGATGATGACCGAACGCGGGTTGGGTGATTCGGCCCTGTTCGCGGTGCCCGAGACCACCACGGACGACGAAGGCATGCTGCCCGACTCTGCGGTGTCGCCGATCCGCACATGGCTGGCCACGCTCGCCGCTGACCAGAACACCAAGGCCGCGGTGGTCATGCAGACGCTGCAGGGCGCCATCACCAGCCTCACTGACCAGGTGCCCGCGCTCGCGTCCGCCGCCGACGACCAGGGCGAGGCGCTCGAACAACTGCGCCAGGACGCGCTCGCGCAGTACGGCGAGGCGAGCCGGGCGGTCGCGGTGCAGACCGCTGACGGCACGCTGCTGCGCGGCGAGGTGTTGGCCCGTTGGCACGAGTTCGTCGGCACCGGTGAGTTCATGCGCGCCGTCGAGCAGAAGATCAGCTGGCTGCGTGACCGGGTCTGGGGCGCCATCGCCGGCAAACCACCCGAGGTCGACAAGATGCAGGTCGCCGTCGAGAACGGGCTCGAGGCGCTGGTGCGCGAAGAGGGCACCGCCGCCGCCGAACGGGCCGACGCCGCATGGCGCGCCAACCCCGCAGGCAGGGCGCTGCTCGAACGGCATCATGCCGCTGGTGGCGAAGACCTGTCCCGGGCCTCGGCACAGTTCCCGTCCGCGGTCGCGCGCATGGTGCGCGACTGGCAGGGCGATGTCATCGAACTGGTCTCGGGCGAGGGCATGAGCAAGCGCTCCCGGGCGCGGCTGCTTGCGTTCGGCATCAACGGCGCCTCGGTGGCGCTGATGGTGGTGATCTTCGCCCAGACCGGTGGCGTCACCGGCGCCGAGATCGGCATCGCCGGCGGCACGTCGGTGGTCGCCCAGCGGCTGCTCGAGGCTCTCATCGGCGACGACGCGGTGCGCAAACTGGCGACCCAGGCCAAGGCCGACCTCGACACGCGGGTGCAGGCGCTGATGGCCGGCGAATACGCCCGCTACGAAGATGTGCTCAGCAGGGTCAGTGCGACCGAACACCTGGGTGACGAGCTGCGCCAGGCCGTCGCCGACATCACCGCCGCCCGCAGCGACGACCGCGCGCTGACCACCGGCGCGGACACCGAGGGCTCAGCTCGTCCGCAGCTCGAAACCGGCGAACAGCCGCAAACCATCACGTTCAACCAGCTGGGTGCGGGCACCGACCACGACGAGGCCGAGACGGTGCAGGCCGAACTGCTGCCGCATGAGCAGGGGGACCGGTGATGGCGAGGACCAAGGGGCGTGCGCTGCCCGAACGCATTGTCGCGTTGCGCGAGGCGGGGGCGCTGTCGCGTGGGCGCTCGGACGACGCACTCGTCGACGAGGTTGAAGCCCTGGTGGCGCGTGCCGACGAGCGGCTCGCCTTCAGCGGCGGGCACACGGTGGTCGCGCTGGCCGGTGCCACCGGCTCGGGCAAGTCGTCGCTGTTCAACGCCATCGCGGGGGTGAAGCTCGCTGAGCCCGGGGTGAAGCGGCCCACCACCTCGAAGGCCATGGCGGGCACCTTCGGCCCCGAACCGAGCTCGTCGCTGCTCGACTGGATGGATGTGCCGCGCCGCCACGTCGTGCCCAACGCCCCCGCAGACCTCGAGGGCCTGGTACTGGTCGACCTGCCCGACCACGACTCGACGGCGAGCGCGCACCGCATCGAGGTCGACCGCCTGGTCGAACTCGTCGACATGCTGATCTGGGTGGTCGACCCGCAGAAGTACGCCGACGCCGCGCTGCACGACCGCTATCTGAAGCCGCTGGCCCGCCAGGCCGCCAACACGGTCGTGGTGCTCAACCAGGCCGACCGGCTGACCCCGGTGCAGCTCGAGGAATGCCTGGCCGACCTGCGTCGCCTGCTGGGGGCCGAGGGCCTGGGCGATGTGCAGGTGCGCGCGGCGTCAGCCGTGACGGGGCAGGGCGTGGCAGACATCAAGTCGATGCTGGCGAAGGTCGTCAAGGGCAAGACCGCCTCGGCGGCACGTTTCGGCAGCGATGTCGGTGAGGCAGCGGCGCGGTTGGACGAGTCGCTGGGGCAGACCACGGCCGGTGAGGTCACCGCCGGCTCGGCGAAGCAGTTGGTCAAATCGTTGTCGGCCGCTGCCGGGGTGGGGGTGGTGACCGAGGCGGTCGTGGGTGCCACCCGTCGGCGTGGGTCGGTGATCACGGGGTGGCCGGCATTGTCGTGGCTGGCATCACTGCGTCCCGACCCGTTGCGCCGGCTGCGGCTGGGCGCGTTGCCCAAGGCGGACAAGAAGCATGAGCTCGAACCGGCTCGGGTGCAGCGCACCAACATCCCCAGGGGTGAGGGTGCGTTGAAGGCGCGGGTCGATTCGGCGGTGCGGGTGGTCTCGGACGAGGCGTCGCAAGGGTTGCCGCACGGCTGGGCGCAGGCGGTGCGGGTGGCATCCCAACAGGGCGCCGCGGCGCTGCCCGACGACCTCGACCGCGCGGTGGCCACCGCTGACCTCGGCATGGACTCGGGCTTCGGCTACTGGCGCGTGATCCAGGCGGTGCAGTGGGTGCTGATGACCGCGGTGATCCTGGGGCTGGGCTGGCTGCTCGTCGACTTCGTGCTGGCCTACTTCCAGCTGCCGCCGCTGCCCACGCGGCGGTGGCGTGACGTGCCGGTGCAGACCTGGCTGATCATCGGCGGCGTCGGGTCAGGGCTGGTGTTGGGGCTGGTCAGTCGGCTGTTGGTCGAGATCACGGCCCGGTCGAAGGGACGCCGCGCGCTCGGGGTGTTGCAGAGGGCCGTCGGGCGCGTGGCCGACGCGCAGGTGCTCGCCCCTGTCAATGCCGAGCTGGGACGCCACCGCAACGCCAGGCAAAAGGTGCTGCTGGCGAAGTAGTGGGGCGGGGGTTGTCAGGGGTTTTCCACAAGGTGTTGTCCGTCCAGAAGGGACTGCGCCCTCGTCCGCATGGTCGGGGTGTCAACCCAGCACACCAACATGGAAGGACACCCCATGGATGCCCTGATCAGCCTCACCGGCAACGCCGGCAGTGATGTCGAAGTCTTCGAGGGGGACGACTGGTGCTATGCCAGGTTCCGCCTGGCCTGCACCCCGCGGTTCATTCGCAACGGCGAATGGGTCGACGGCGAGACCACCTGGATCACGGTGCGCGCGTCGAACCGCACCGCCGTCAACGTGAAGAACTCCATCCGCAAGGGCGACCCGGTGGTCGTCGTCGGCAAGCTGCGCACCCAGGCCTGGACCAACGCCGAGGGCGTGCGCCTCGAACGGCTGCTGGTCGAGGCGACCAGCATCGGCCATGACATGAGCCGCGGCACCAGCACGTTCCACCGCAACGAGCAGCGGCGTCCCGAAGAACCGCCGACCGAGGCGCCCCCGGGCGAGGGACCGCCGCCGGAGGACCGGCAGGTGGGGGAGCAGGCCGCCTGAGCCGGGTGGTCCACGGGGCGGGGTGGGGCACGGCGCAGCGCCTGACTGGCATACTGGGCCACGGCCCAACCCCGTCCCACGAAGGATTGACTTTCTCGATGGCTGAGTTCATTTACACCATGCACAACGTCCGCAAGACGGTCGGTGACAAGGTGATCCTCGACAACGTGACGCTGTCGTTCCTGCCCGGCGCCAAGATCGGCGTGGTGGGTCCCAACGGTGCCGGCAAGTCGACGCTGCTGAAGCTCATGGCCGGCCTCGACAAGCCGAACAACGGTGAGGCACAGCTGGCCAAGGGCGCCACCGTCGGCATCCTGCTGCAGGAACCGCCGCTGACCGAGGACAAGACCGTCTGGGAGAATGTTGAAGAGGCAGTCGCCGAGACCAAGCAAATGCTGGCCCGGTTCAACGAGATCTCTGAGAGCTTCGGTGACCCCGATGCCGACTTCGACGCCCTGATGGCCGAGATGGGCACGCTGCAGACCGAACTCGACGTGCGCAATGCCTGGGACGTCGATGCCCAGCTGCAGCAGGCCATGGATGCACTGCGCTGCCCGCCCGGCGACACCCCCGTCAACGTGCTCTCAGGTGGTGAGCGCCGCCGCGTGGCGCTGTGCAAGCTGCTGCTGCAGGCCCCCGACCTGCTGCTGCTCGACGAGCCCACCAACCACCTGGACGCCGAGTCGGTGAACTGGCTCGAGGGCCACCTGAAGAACTACCCGGGCGCCGTGCTGGCCGTCACCCACGACCGCTACTTCCTCGACAATGTTGCGTCGTGGATCTGCGAGGTCGACCGCGGTCGCCTGCACCCCTACGAGGGCAACTACTCGACCTACCTCGAGACCAAGCGCAAGCGCCTGCAGATCGAGGGCCAGAAGGACGCCAAGCGTGCCAAGATCCTCGAGCGCGAACTTGAGTGGGTGCGCTCGAGCCCCAAGGCCCGCCAGGCCAAGAGCAAGGCCCGTCTGGCCAAGTACGAAGAGCTGGCGGCCGAGGCCGAACGCAACCGCAAGATCGACACGGCCGAGATCAACATCCCGGCGGGCCCGCGCTTGGGCGCCGACGTGCTCGAGGCCTCGCACCTCGTCAAGGGCTTTGGCGACCGCGTACTGATCGACGGCCTGTCGTTCACCCTGCCCCGTGCCGGCATCGTCGGCATCATCGGCCCGAACGGCGTGGGCAAGTCGACGCTGTTCAAGATGATCGTCGGCGAGCAGCAGCCTGACAAGGGCGAGCTCAAGGTCGGCCAGACCGTCTCGTTCAGCTATGTCGACCAGAGCCGCTCGGGCCTCGACCCCGAGAAGAACGTCTGGGAGGTCGTTTCGGACGGCCTGGACTACATCAAGGTCGGCAACTTCGAGATGCCGTCACGCGCCTATGTCGCCAGCTTCGGCTTCAAGGGCCCCGACCAGCAGAAGAAGTCCGGGGTGCTCTCGGGCGGTGAACGCAACCGCCTGAACCTGGCGCTCACGCTGAAGATGGGCGGCAACGTGCTGCTGCTCGACGAGCCCACCAACGACCTCGACGTCGAGACGCTGTCGTCGCTCGAGGATGCCCTGCTCGAGTTCCCCGGCTGTGCCGTCGTGATCTCTCACGACCGCTGGTTCCTCGACCGCACCGCCACCCACATCCTCGCGTGGGAGGGCGACGACGAGTCGGAGGCCAAGTGGTTCTGGTTCGAGGGCAACTTCCAGGACTACGAAGCCAACAAGGTCGAGCGACTGGGTGCCGAGGCCGCACGTCCGCATGCCTCGAAGCACCGCCGCCTGACGCGCGACTGAGCACGGGGTCGGGTGCGGGTTGCTAGCGTGGGCCGGGTGACGGTTCCCACCAACCCGGCCCAGCCCGAGCCCATCGACATGTCCCTGATCGACCCGCCGACCGAAGAGCTGCCTGAGATCAGTTTCGACGAGCAGTTCTTCGCGGCGAGGCCGGCCCGGCTTCGTCCATCATCACTGCGCCGCAAGAGCGGTGCGACGGGCATGGCGGTGCCACCGTTCGAGGCGAGCGGCTCGAACCATGCCTACATTGAATGGCTCGAAGACCAGTCGATGCTGCATGACGCCGAGCTGATCAGCCGCCAGCTGGCAGGCAAGCACACGATGTGGGCGAACCCCTATGCCTTCCCCGACCCGCGCGCGGCGCTGTCGCGTGCCTCGGTCTGGTACACCGCCTACCCGCTGTCGCACATCACCCGGTCGGGCGAGTCGTTCCTGGCCTCGATCGGATCGCCCGCGCTGTGGGACGCGTTCAAAAGCATTGGCATCGATGCCATCCACACCGGCCCTGTGAAGTTCGCCGGCGGCATCGACGGCTGGAACCTGACGCCCAGCGTCGACGGCCATTTCGACCGCATCTCGATGACGATCGACCCGCTGTTCGGCACTGAGGACGAGTTCCGGGCCATGACGGAGACGGCCGCCCGCTACGGTGGCGCCGTCATCGACGACATCGTGCCCGGGCACACCGGCAAAGGCCCCGACTTTCGCCTGGCAGAACTGAACTACCGGGACTACCCGGGCATCTACCACATGATCGACATTCCCGAAGAGGCCTGGCACCTGCTGCCGGACGTGCCCGAGGGACGCGATGCCATGAACCTGTCGCCCGAGGCCGAGCAGGCGCTCGCCGACGGCGGCTACATCATCGGGGCGCTGCAGCGGGTCATCTTCTACGAGCCCGGCGTCAAAGAGACGAACTGGTCGGTCACCCCGCCGATCCGTGACTACAAGGGCACGCTGCGCCGCTGGGTCTACCTGCACTACTTCAAAGAGGGCCAGCCCACCATCAACTGGCTCGACCCGACCTGCGCCGGGATGCGGGTGGTGATGGGTGATGCGCTGCACTCGCTGCTCGACCTCGGCACCGGCGGGCTGCGGCTCGATGCCAACGGGTTCCTCGGGGTGGAGCGCAGCTTCGAGGCACCCGCGTGGTCCGAGGGGCACCCGCTGTCGCTGGCCGCCAACCAGCTGATCGGTTCGCTCGTGCGCAAGGTCGGGGGGTTCACGTTCCAGGAACTCAACCTCGCCATCGACGACATCCAGCGCACGGGCGCCGTCGGTCCCGACCTGTCCTACGACTTCATCACCCGTCCCGCCGCGCAGGTGGCAATGTGCACCGGTGACACCGAGTTCCTGCGGCTGGTCATGCGCGAGGCCATGGACATCGGCATCGACCAGGCCGCGCTCGTGCATGCGCTGCAGAACCATGACGAGCTCACCTATGAACTCGTCCACTTCGCGGCCGCCCACCGCGACGATGTCTACGAACTCGGCGGCGTCGAATACACGGGCATCGCGCTGGCCGAGCACATCCGTGAGGTGATGCGCGACCGGCTGACCGGCGAATCAGCGCCCTACAACGCGGTGTTCACCACGAACGGCATCGCCAGCACCACCGCCTCGATCGTGGCGGCGAGCATCGGCATCACCAACCTGGACGACATCACCGACGCGACGGCCCGCAAGATCCAGGCAGCCCACCTGTTGCTGTGCAAGTTCAACGCCTGGCAGCCCGGTGTCTTTGCCCTGTCGGGCTGGGACCTGGTGGGTGCGTTGCCGCTGCCACGCGAAGAGGTCAGGGCCCTCATCTCCGGCGGCGACACCCGCTGGATCGAGCGCGGCGCCTACGACCTGTTGGGCACCGCCCCCACGGCGAAAAAGTCGGCCGCAGGCCTGCCCAGGGCGCGCAGCCTGTACGGTCCCGTGCCCGAGCAGCTGACCCGCGACACCTCGTTCGCGTCCCGGTTGGCCGAGGTCATCCGCGTGCGCAAGAAGTCGCGGATTGATTCAGCCACGCTCGTCGATGTGCCCGTCGTGGGTCACAAGTCGGTGATGGCGATGGTCAACGAGCTCGAGACCGGTTCGACCCAGATCACGGTGCTCAACTTCTCGGGCGAGAAGATCGAGACCCGCATCCAGTCCGAGAAGCTGCCGGTGGGGCGGGTGTTCGACCTGTCGACCCGCCGCCGGGTGGCCGTGGTCGACGAGCTGGGCGGGTTCAGCCTTGAGTTGCCGGCCTTCGGTGGGGTGGCGCTGGTCATCCGGGCCTGAGCCGCGGCCAGGTCAGCGCTGCAGCGCCCGGCGCACGGCGGCTTCGATGACCTCGTCGGGGGCCCCGAGCGCGCGTGTCTGCGCCACGAAGTCGGCCGCCAACCGCTGCAGTTGCCCGTCGGGGGCGGTGGGCGTGGACGACGTGCCCCGGTTCGCGGCGACCCTCGTGCCGGCGCCGCGGGCGGTGACCAGCTGGCCCGACTCCTCGAGCAAGCGGTAGGCGCGGGCCACGGTCCCGGTGGCCACGCCCAGGTCGCGGGCGAGCTGGCGCACAGGCGGCAGGCGGTCACCCGGGGTCAGTTCACCGGTCGCGACCGCATCGGCCAACTGGCGGCGCAATTGCTCATAGGGCGGGGTCGGGTCGGCGGCGACGACCCTCACGGTCAGTCCCATCAGTCGCGTCGTCCGCCGTCGGGCACCAGCAGCACCGCCGCCGCCCAGCCGACCCCGACGATGCCCAGGGCTGCCACCAGCACCAGCAGCCAGCCGGCGGTCGGGTTGAATCGTCCCACGGCGATGGCCATCAGCAGCGCGACGGGGACGAGGCTGCCGCAGGCCCCCAACAACACCGTCGCGATGGTGGCCTCGGCATTGCGCCGGCGCACCACGTCGTCGACGGCGACCACCTGCGGGTCGGAGCCGTTGCGCGGCCGCAATGCGATGACCACCAGCGTCACGCCGGCCACCAGCAGCGCCGCCAGGCCCAGCCACACGAGTGGCATCGAGTAGTAGTCGCCGGGGAAGGGGCTGCTGATCGTCCATCCGCTGGGGAACACCTGCAGGTAGCCGCGGCCGCGGGTCATCGAGGCCGGGTCATTGTCCTGGTGGTCGCGTGCCCACCCCAACAGCCCTGCCAACACCAGAACCGCCACGATCGTCGTGCCCAACAGCACCCGGGGCAGGTGCGCGCTCGGTCGCCGGGTCTCGAGCGCCGCGACCCCGGGGGTGCGCGCCTCACGCCAGACCAGCACCTCACCCACGAACAGGCTCACTGCCAGGCCGAGCGCCAGCACCGTGGGGGCCAGCAGCAGCCCCCGGCCGTAGTCACCCACGAAGACAGCCACGAGCAGCGCCACCGCCGCACCAACCCCCAGACCGAACGCCTTGGCCCGCGCACTGCGTCGCGCCAACCGCATCAGGTGCGGATGGGTCTGCGGGTCGGCGTTGACGACCTGCCGGCGCCTCAGCACCACCGCCAGGAACGCGCCGACGCCCAGCACCAGCAGCACCGGCATTGACACTCCAGGACCGCCCATGGTGTCCCCCCGTCCTTCTTGTATCCAATAGTTGATACAAGAATGGGGTCACCTGCCTATTTGTGTCAAGCAGTTGGTACAAGATGCGTGGCGAGCAGTTGCGCCAGCGTCATCGAGTCGCGCTGCTCGAGGTCGCTGACCTGCTTGCGGCAGCTGAACCCGTCAGCCAGCACGATCGCGTCGGGATGCGCCCGCAGCGCCGGCAGCAGCGAGGTCTCGGCGACCGCCACAGACGTCTCGTAGTGGCCGCGCTCGACGCCCCAGTTGCCGGCCAGACCACAGCACCCGCCGAGCGTGATCACCTCGGCGCCGGTGGCGGCCAGCAGCTTCGCGTCGGCCTGCCAGCCCAGGATCGACGCGTGGTGGCAGTGCGGCTGGGCGATGATGGTGTGCCCTGACAGGTCAGGCGCCGTGAACGACGCGTCGCGGGTCAACAGTTCGGCCAGCGTCACGATCGCCTTCGAGACCACCGGCACCCGCTCGTCATCGGGCAGCAGTTCCAGGGCGTCGCTGCGCCACACGGCCAGGCACGAAGGTTCCATGCCGACGATCGGGACGCCGCTCGCGGCCACAGGGCCGAGCACCTCGAGCGCAGTGAGCAGTTGCTTGCGGGCGCCGTCGAGCTGGCCGGTGGTGATCCAAGTGAGGCCGCAGCAGGCGTTCTGCTGCAGCACCTGCGGCGCATAGCCGGCCGACTCGAGCGTCTGCACCAGGCTCGCCAGCTGCGGCCCCGCGAACGCGTCGTCGAACGAGTCGACCCAGATCACCACGGGCTTGCCCGAGCCCTGGTCACGCGAGGCGAAGTCGTGGCGCGCAGCCCGCCCGGGTCGGAACACCGGCAGCGGGCGGCGCTGGTCGACCCCGGCCACCCATTTGGCCAGGTGGCTGGTGCCGGGCAGCTTCAGCGCCAGGTTCGCGATGGCGCCGAGCCCCGGCAGGCGTCCCATCAGGCGGCCCCACCGGGGCAGCCAGCCCATCGCGTAGTGCGTGCGGGGGCGCAGCCGTCCGGTGTACGACTCGTGCAGCACGCGAGACTTGTACGCGGCCATGTCGATGCCGGTGGGGCAGTCTCGGGCGCAGCCCTTGCAGCTCAGGCACAGGTCGAGCGCCTCGTGCACCTCGGGCGAGCGCCACTGCTGTGAGACCAGCGAGCCGTTCACCATCTCTTGCAGAATGCGCGAGCGGCCGCGGGTCGAGTCCTTCTCGTTGCGGGTGGCCTGGAACGACGGGCACATCACCTGGCCGCCGGCCATGCCGTCGGCGAGGCATTTGCCCACGCCAGAGCACTGGTGCACCGCCTCGACGAACTCGGGGTGGCTCAGCCGCAGCGGCGAGGTGACCGTCGCCGAGACGCGCACGTCCGCGGCCACCGGACGGGGGTCGACCAGCACCCCGGGGTTCAGCAGGCCCTTGGGGTCGAACACATGCTTGACCTGCTCGAACAGCCCGATCACCTCGGGGCTGAACATGCGCGGCAACAGCGCCGAGCGGGCCCGGCCGTCGCCATGTTCGCCCGACATCGACCCACCCAGCCCGGCGACCAGGTCTGCCGCCTCTTCGACGAACCGACGGTAGGCATCGTCGCCGCCCTCACGGTCGAAGGGGAAATCGATGCGGCAGTGCACACAGCCGTCGCCGAAGTGGCCGTACGGCAGGCCGTGCAGCCCGTGGCGCTCGAGCAGCTCGTCGAAGCGGCGCAGGTAGGCGCCCAGGTTCTCGACGGGCACCGATGCGTCCTCCCAGCCGGGAAAGGCCGGGCGGTCCAGGCTGACCCCAGCCAGGCCGGCGCCGTCGGACCGGATCTTCCACAGCGCCCTGACCGTGGCCGGGTCATCGACCAACCAGGCCTCCATGGCACCAGCCGCGGCCACCATCGCCTCGGCGCGTCCACGCACCTCGGCGGCGTCGTCGCCGACCAGTTCGACGAACACCCAGCCGTCGCCGGCGGGCAGCGGCGGCACCGCATCGGCGCCCTTGCTGCGGACGACGACGTCGACGATCCGGCGGTCCATGCCCTCGGCTGCGGTCGGTGAGAACGTCGCGACCGTCGGCATCGCATCGGCGGCGTCGGCCATCGAGGCGTAGCCCAGGGCGACCATCTGCTTGACGGGGGCGTCGGCCACCAGCCGCACCGTGGCGCGGGTGATGATGCCCAGGGTGCCCTCGGAGCTGGCGATGAACCGGGCAAGGTCGAACTTCTTCTCTGGCAGCA
Organism: Aestuariimicrobium sp. G57; assembly: GCF_050110855.1. Taxonomy (NCBI): domain Bacteria; kingdom Bacillati; phylum Actinomycetota; class Actinomycetes; order Propionibacteriales; family Propionibacteriaceae; genus Aestuariimicrobium; species Aestuariimicrobium sp. G57. Next base: position 17,236 of record NZ_JBNINW010000006.1, read on the forward strand.
GCCAGCTGAGCGCATAGCCCGAACCCATGCGCGAGAACGTGCCCAGCTCGGTGCGAATGATGCCCAGGTTGCCCGCGACAAGGTCTTTCAGCGGTGCGAGCTGGGTCGGTGGCTCGGCATCACGGGCCGTGGCATCGGCATTCGGTGAGCGCAGCGTCACCAGCTCGCCGGTGCCGGTCAACACCTCGAGCTCGATGATGTTGTCGCTGGTGCGGCCATAGCCCATGGCCCGGGGCCCGCAGGCGTCGTTGGCGATCATGCCGCCGATGGTGCAGCGCGACGAGCTCGACGGGTCGGGGCCGAAGCGCAGCCCGTGGGGCGCGACGGCCTGCTGCAGCACGTCCTGGACGACGCCGGGTTCGACGGTCGCGGTGCGGGCGACGGGGTCGATGTCGATGATCCGGTTCAGGTGGCGGGCGACGTCGATGACCAGACCCGTGCCAATGGCATTGCCACCACAACTGGTGCCCGCCCCGCGCATTGTGACCGGCACCCCCGACGCCAGCGCCGCGCGGGCGATCGCCACGAGTTCGTCACGGTCACGCGGAAAGGCCACCCCCTCGGGCACGACCCGATAGATCGACGCATCCGACGAGTACAGCCCCCGGGTCAGCGTCGAACGGTCGACCTCGAAATCGGCCAGGCTGGCGGGGGCTGAGGGGGTGTTGCGGATGGTGTCGTGCGCGCTCACCCGGTGAGTCTATCGACGTGGACGACGAATGGTTGCGGGCACCGGCACGGCTGGTTCGCCCGGGTCAGCAGCAAGCACGGCAGCCATGGCGCGACCCAGTGCGGCGTAGTCATCAGGGGCCACCACGTCGACGAAGATGTCGCGCACCGACTGCACGTGGGTCGGTGCGGCGGCGACCAGCAGCGCGAAGCCCTCATCGGTGAGAATGGCCACCACGCCGCGGCCGTCGTCGGCGGCGGGGGTGCGAGAGACGAGCCCATCGCGTTCCATGCGGGCGATGCCGTGGGTGAGGCGCGACCGGGACTGGTGCACCTGGGCGGCCAGCTGCGACATCCGCAGTTCGCGGTTGGGCGCCTCGGACAGGCTGACGAGGATCTCGTAGTCACCGACATCGAGACCCAGCGGCCGCAGTGCCTTGTCGAGGTGGTCCTCGATGCGGGCAACCCCGAGCAGGTAGGACCGCCAGACCTGCTGCTGGTCGTCGGTGAGCCACAGGCCATCGGGGGCCGGTGCGGCCTCGCTGGGTTCGGCTGCCATGAATTGATGTTATCGGTTGTCGGGCCGCGTTCCGGGAACGGGGTGCCGTTAGGCTGCGCAGCAGGAGGCAGATGTGGTGGATTGGTTTGAGGTCGCGGGGCTGCACGTCGAGGGACGGGGCGAATTGTTCGAAGTGCGGTTGCCCGTGCGGTGGGGTGACATGGACGCCCAGGGCCACGTCAACAATGGCGTGCACCTGGACTACCTGCAGGACGCCCGCTGGGACTACCTGCTGCAGAACGGCGTCACCGACATGCTCGAGGGGGTGCTGGCGGTCGAGCACAAGATCGAGTACCGCGCCCCCATCCAGTTCTCACCCGAACCGGTGACGGTGCAAATGGTGGTGCTCGAGCGCCGCGCGGTGAAGTTCCGGCTGGGCTACCTGATCATTCACCAGGGCCGCCTGTGCGCAGTGGCCTCGTCCACGATGGTGCCGTTCGACCTTGCGGGCCAGAAGATGCGCCGGTTGAACCCGGACGAGGTCGACCTGCTCGACCGGTACACGTGGCAGGTGCAGCGGGTGTTTCGCGAACTGCCGAACCCGCCCCTGCAGGGTCGGGGGCACGAGATGGGCATCCTGACCAGGTTCTCGGACGTCGACCGGCAGGACCACGTGAACAACGTGCGGGTGCTCGACTACTTCCAGGAGGGCCGCATCGCCATGACCACCGCGGCCGACCCCCTGGCAGCCCGCAGCGGCACCAGCGGCTCGGCCCAGGGGCGCTCGCTGTGGTTGCTGGTGCGCCAGGACGTCGAGTACCTGCGCCAGATGACCCTGCGGCGCGTGCCCTATCGACTGTTCACCGCTGTCACCCGCATCGGCACCACGTCGTTGGGGCTTGCCGCCGAGATCGTCGACCCGGACGATGGCACGGTCATCACCCGCGCACAACATGTGCTGGTGTGCGCGGATGATGCCCTGCGGCCGACACCGATCTCGGACACGCTGCGGGCCAACCTGCAGCGGTTCGTGGTCGAGGCCTGAGCCCGGGGCAGGGGTCAGGCGGTACGCAGCCAGACGGCGGCGTCACTGGGCAGCAGCCCGTCAACCAGCGGCTGGCTGGCGATGATCGGCTCACCCTCGACCGCCACCGGCTCGGCGCCGAAGTTCACCACGCACCGGAACCCGGGGTCGCGGGTGAACGACAGCACGTCAGCAGATGACTCGTCCCACGTGATTGAGCCCGCACCCAGCGCGGGGTTGGCGCGTCGCTCGGCCAGCAGGCTGCGGTAGAGCTCGAGCATCGAACCGTCGCGGCCGGTCTGTGCCTCGACACTCAGCCCCGCCCAGTGCGCGGGCTGCGGCAACCACGGCTCGGCACTCTGGCCGAACCCGAACGGCTGGTGCGTCCCCGACCACGGGATCGGCACCCGGCAGCCGTCGCGGCCCCGCTCGGTGTGGCCCGAGCGCTCCCAGATCGGGTCCTGCAGCAGGTGCTCGGGCAGGTCCTCGACCTCTTCCAGGCCCAGCTCTTCGCCCTGGTAGACATAGGCCCCGCCCGGCAGCGCCAGCATCAGCAGCGCGGCAGCACGGGCCCGGCGCAGCCCCAGGTCGAGGTCGAGCGGGGCGGCGACCATCGCATCGGCCCAGTGCGGGGCCTGGCCGGGTTCGAGGTCTTCGTCGGGTGTCACCGAGAAGTCCATGCCCGAGGGGTGGCGCCCGAACCGGCTGGGGGAGCGGTAGTTGTCGTGGTTGTTGAGCACCCACGTGGTGGGGGCGCCGACCTCGTCATGTTCGGCGATGCTCTGGGTGATCACCGTGCGCAGGCTGGGCGCCGTCCACGCACTTTCGAGGAATTCGAAGTTGAACGACGTGTGCAACCGGCCCTCGGCGACGTAGTGCTTGCGGCGCGGGCCGGGCAGGTAGGCCTCGGACACGAAGACGCGCGGGCCCAGGTCGGTGTCGGCGTACTCGTCGGCGACCGCGCGCCAGTGGCGCTGGTGGTCGGCCATCGCGGGACGGTCCCAGAACGGGGAGCCCTCGTACTTCTCGAGCGTGCCCAGCCCCGTCTTCGGGTCGAGCGGGATGTCGGGGAAGGTCTGGTCCTTGAACATCGAGTCGGCCACGTCAATGCGGAAGCCGTCAACACCGCGGTCGAACCAGAACCGCAGCACATCGTCGAAGAAGTCGGTGACGGCCGGGTTCTCCCAGTTGAAGTCGGGCTGTTCGGGGGCGAACAGGTGCAGGTACCACTGGCCGGGCGTGCCGTCGGCCTCGGTGACCCGGTGCCAGGCCGGTCCGCCGAAGTGGGCGCCCCAGTTGGTCGGGGGCTGGGAGCCGTCCGGGCCCCTGCCCTCGCGGAAGATGAAAAGGTCGCGTTCGGGCGAGCCGGGACCCGCGGCCAGCGCTGCCTGGAACAGCGGGTGGTCGATGGAACAGTGGTTGGGCACCAGGTCGATCACCACCCGGATGCCGAGTTCGTGGGCACGGGCGATGAACTCGTCCGCCTGTGCGAGGGTGCCGAATTCGGGCTTGATGTCGCAATAGTCGGCCACGTCATAGCCGCCGTCGTGCAGCGGTGAGGGGTACCAGGGTGAGACCCAGACGGCGTCGACGCCGAGGCCGGCCAGGTGGTCGAGGTGGGCGATCATGCCGGCGATGTCGCCGGTGCCGTCGTTGTTCGCATCGGCGAAGCTGCGGGGATAGATCTGGTAGACGACGGCGCTGCGCCACCAGTCGTGATGGGCGAGGGACGGGTGCAGGGTGGTCACGAGAACCCACTCTAGGGTCTGAGGACGAAACGCAAGCGCCCTCCGCCGGAAGGACGGAGGGCGCAGCCCGTGGGGGTGCAGGGGGTCATCCCCCGCAAGGTACTCAGTGCGTGTCGGTGGCTTCGATTTCGGAGCGGTCGCCCGACCACACCGTGTGGAACGTTCCCTCGGCGTCGATGCGGCGGTAGGTGTGCGAGCCGAAGAAGTCGCGGAGGCCCTGGGTCAGCGCGGCGTTCAGGCGGGGGGCGCGCACCATGTCGTAGTACGACAGCGCCGACGAGAAGCCGGGGATCGGCACGCCCGCCTGGGTGGCGCGGGCCACGACCCGGCGCCAGGCATCCTGCGAGTCGGCCAGGCCGGCCTTGATCGAGGGGGCCTCGAGCAGGGTGACCAGGTTTGCGGCGGCGTACTCGTTGGCGATGCGGTCGAGCAGCTTGGCGCGGATGATGCAGCCGGCGCGCCAGATGCGGGCCACGGCGGCCACGTCGATGTCCCAGCCGTACTCGGCCGCGGCGACCTTGATCTCGTGCAGGCCCTGGGCGTAGGCGATCACCTTCGAAGCCCACAGCGCCTGGCGGATGTCGTCGACGAAGGCGTCGCGGTCGTCCACGGTCAGCGTGCCGTCGGGGCCCTGCAGGGCGGCCTGGCCGGCGGCGCGCAGGTCGGCGTGGGACGAGACCGCGCGGGCGAAGACGGACTCGGCGATCGAGGCCGCGGGCACGCCCAGGTTCAGGGCCTCCTGCACGGTCCAGGTGCCGGTGCCCTTCATGCCGGCGGCGTCCTTGATGACGTCGACCAGCGGCTGGCCCGTGCGGGCGTCGACCTGGGCGAGCACCTCGGCGGTGATCTCGATCAGGTACGAGTCGAGGTCGCCGGTGTTCCAGGTCTTGAAGATCTCGGCCGACTCGGCGGCGCTGAAACCGGCACCCTTGAGCAGTTCGTAGGCCTCGCCGATGAACTGCATGTCGGCGTACTCGATGCCGTTGTGCACCATCTTGACGAAGTGGCCGGCGCCGTCGGTGCCGATGTAGGTGCAGCAGGGCTCGCCGTCGACCTTGGCCGAGATGTCCTCGAGCATCTTGCCGACGTACTGGTAGCTGTGGGGCGAACCGCCGGGCATGATCGAGGGGCCCTCGAGCGCGCCGGTCTCGCCGCCCGAAATGCCGGCGCCGACGAAGTGCAGGTCGTGCTCGCGCAGCTTCTGCTCGCGGCGACGGGTGTCCTGGAAGAAGGCATTGCCGCCGTCGATGACGATGTCGCCGGGCTCCATGAGCGGGATGAGCGAGTCGATGACCGCGTCGGTGCCGGTGCCAGCCTTGACCATGATGATCACGCGGCGCGGCTTCTCGAGCGAGTTGACGAAGTCCTCGAGCTCTTCGGATGCGATGAAGTTGGCCTCGGCGTGCTCGTCGAGCACGGACTGGGTCTTGGCGAAGGTGCGGTTGTAGATCGCGGTCCGGTAGCCGTGGTTGGCGAAGTTGCGGGCCAGGTTCGAACCCATCACGGCCATGCCGATGACGCCGATCTGCGCCGAGCCCTCGGCGGCGGCGGTCTGTTCGCTCATCAATGCTCTCCTTGGTTCGGGGGCCGCCGACAGTGCGGCCAACACTGGTAATCCTGCCCGGAGTCAGCCGAGTTTGCACCTGTCAGACGACGATTCCGGTAACAGGTGGCAACCGGGGACGCCGCCGGGGGAATGTTGAGAGACTGGCAATGCAGCCCTGGACCAGCGGAGGAGTCCGGGCGTACCCCGACACCCCTGGAGGAAAGACATGGAGTTGCGTCAGGACGCACAGTGGTCGATGGTCGTCGCCACCTCGATCGGTATTCGTATCACCCCCGAGAACTTCCAGCCCGTGCACACCTCGGACCGGTACTTCATGCACGCCACCTCGGCCGAGTCGAACGTCGCCTCGGTCGCCTCACACCTGGGTGAGCCCACCAAGGTGCTGACGAACTTTGTCGAGGGCAGCCCCATCTCGGCCTTCATCAAGGCTGACCTGCGCGCCCGCGGCATGAGCTACGAGGGTCCCGACCTGCCGCAGGGCGGTGCCTGGGGCTACCGCCACCAGTTCAACATCGCCGACTCGGGCTACGGCCTGCGCGGCCCCCGCGTGTGGAACGACCGCGCCGGTGAGGTCGGCCTGGCCCTCAATGTCGACGACTTCGACCTCGAGAAGCTGTTCAACACCGAAGGTGTCAAGATCCTGCACCTGTCGGGCCTGATCGCCGCACTGTCGCCCGAGACCAGCAAGTTCTGCCTCGAGGTGGCCCGCAAGGCCAAGCAGCATGGCACCGCCATCGCGTTCGACCTGAACTTCCGCGCCTCGTTCTGGAAGGGCCGTGAAGAGGAACTGCGCGCCGCCTTCCACGAGATCGCCTCGGCCGCCGACATCCTGATCGGCAACGAAGAGGACTTCCAGCTGGCGCTCGGCATCGAGGGCCCCGAGGCCGGCGGCGCCGCGCTCGGCAGCAAGCTGGACGCGTTCAAGGAGATGATCGGCCGCATCACGCAGGCCTACCCGAACGCGAAGTTCATCGCCACCACCCTGCGTGAGGTTGAGACCGTCAACCGCCACCTGTGGGGTGCCGTGGTGTGGTCGGGCGGCGAGTTCCACGTCGCCGAGCCCCGCGAGATCGGCGTGATCGACCGTGTCGGCGGCGGCGACGGCTTCGTCGGTGGCCTGTTGTACGGCCTGATCAAGGACTGGGATGCCGAGAAGTGCATGCAGTTCGGTTGGGCGACCGGTGCGCTGGCCGCCACGTCGCTGACCGACTACGGCGCACCGGCCGACGAGGACCAGGTCTGGAGCATCTGGAAGGGCAACGCGCGCGTCAAGCGCTGAGCGACTGAACCGGGACGCGGGCGTCCCGACGTGGTTCGCATCGAAAGGTCACAATCTGCAGATCCCGAGCCCGGGAACTGCAGATTGTGGCCTTTCGGCGCACACAGCAACGCTCGGTACCCTCAACACCGTGGACGAGATCTGGACCCGCATCACCACCCGCCAACCCGTGCCCGAGCCCCAGGTCGTGGCGTTGCTCGGCGGGGGAGCGCTGCTGCTCGTGGTGTTCGCCTGGCCCGTGGTGCGCATGCTCGTCACCATCGTGCACGAGGCGGGCCATGCACTCGTGGCCACCCTGACCGGACGATCGCTCAGCGGCATCCGACTGCATTCGGACACCTCGGGGCTGACCGTCACCCGCGGCCGCCCCACCGGCCCCGGCATGGTCGCCACCCTGACCGCCGGCTACACCGCTCCCGGCATCGTCGGCCTGGCCGCCGCGCTGGTGCTGGCCTCCGGGCATGCGGTGGGGCTGCTGTGGGCCTGGGTCGCGGCGCTGGCGGTGATGCTGCTGTTCATCCGCAACTTCTACGGGCTGCTGGTGATGGTGGTCGTCGGGGGGCTGATCGGGGCCGCGACGTGGTACCTCGACCCGTTGTCGCAGTCGTGGCTGGCCTACCTGCTCACCTGGTTGCTGCTGTTGTCGGCGCCGCGGCCCGCCGTCGAGGTGATACGTCGTCCATCTTCGACGTCGGACGCCGCCCAACTCGCCCGCATCACCAGGGTGCCGGCGACGATGTGGAACCTGTACTTCCTGCTCATCACCCTCGCCTGCCTCGTGGTGGGCGTGGCGGTGCTGGCGCCGCAGGTGCTCAGCGCGACCTGAGGCTCAGCGCGCCACCCACGTCCGGCGCCCCGCCCACCACGTCGCCAGCACCGGGTCGGCCAGGTCGCGACCGTGGTAGGGGTTGTTGCGGCCCTTCGACAGCGACTGCTCGCGGTCGATGACGCTGCGCCTGGTCGGGTCGACCAGCACGAGGTTCGCCGGTTCGCCCACCGCCACCGGACGCCCCTGGTGGGGCAGTGAGCCGATCCGTGCCGGGGTGTGGCTCATCCGGTCGGCCACCTGTGCCCAGCTGAGTCGTCCGGGGTTGACCATGGTCTCGACGACGGCGGCCAGCGCCTGCTCGATGGCGATCATTCCCGGCTTGGCCTCGGGGAACGGCTTGGCCTTGTCGACCGCGCGGTGCGGGGCGTGGTCGGTGGCGACGACGTCGATGGTGCCGTCGGCCAGGGCCTCGCGCACGGCCTCGACGTCCTCGGCCGACCGCAGCGGCGGATTGACCTTGTACGTCGTGTCGCCGGACCGCAGTTCGTCGGCGGTGAGCAGCAGGTGGTGCGGCATCACCTCGGCGGTCACCCGGACGCCGCGCGCCCTGGCCCAGCGCAGCACCTCGACGCCCTCGGCTGTCGAGACGTGGCAGACATGCAACCGCGTGCCCAGGTAGCCCGCGATCTGCACATCCCGGGCGATGATCACCGATTCGGCGATCGTGGGCCAGCCGACCAGCCCGAGTTCGTCCGACACGGGCCCCTCGTGGCAGCACGCCGACGGCCCCGCGAGTGTCGCGTCCTGGCAGTGCTCGGCGAGCACGCCGTCGAAAGGCTTGAGCTGCTCCATCGCCGCCCGGACGAGGCCAGCAGTCGGCACCGAGAAGCCGTCATCGCTGAAGACGGTGACCCCGGCCGCGTGCAGGCCGGCGATGTCCGACAGTTCCTGGCCGGCCAAGCCCTTGGTGACCGAGCCGATCGGGACCACCTCGGTCGACGCGCCGCGTGCAGCCAGCCGCCGCACCCCGTCGGCGCGGGCGCCGGTGTCGGTGGTCGGGGCGGTGTTGGCCATCGCGAAGGTCGCGGTGAAGCCACCGCGGGCAGCCGCAGCGGTGCCGGTGGCGATGGTCTCGGCCGCCTCCTGGCCGGGCTCGCGCAGGTGGGTGTGCAGGTCGACCAGCCCGGGCAGCGCCACCAGTCCATCGGCGTCGACCCGGGTCGCCCCTGCGCGCGCGGCCTCCACCAGCAGGCCGTCGGCGATGTGCAGGTCGGCCCGCGTGCCGTCGGGCAGGGTCGCTCCGGTGATGGTCCAGGTGGTGGGTTGGCTCACCCCGCCATCCTAGGGGTCACGACTGGACGAAGCAGCCGGGTGGTCGCGCTCACCCCCGTTGTGCGAATTCTGGGGAACCCTCCCCGATTACCCCGATGCTGAGTACGTTCATCAGACGTCAGACAACAGATGTCTGGCGTGACGTATTCAGAGGAGATGATGTCATGGGAACCAATCCCCTTTCCCGGCTCGGTCGCCGAGGCTTCTTCGGGGGAGTGGCCGCGGTCAGCGCCGCCGCAGCCGCAGCCACCAGTGCCCAGCCGGCCACCGCAGCTCCAGCCGCCACCCCCGTTCTGCCCCTTGCCCTTCCCGACCCCTCACAGCAGCGCAAGTTCTTCGCCTTCGACTCCGGCCTGTGGAACGGCCACCTGATGAGCAACTGCAAGGTGGTCACGGGCCAGTTCCACAAGGACACCCGCAACAACCCCCTGTTTCGTGAGGGAATCTTCGAGGATCCCTACCTGCCCTGGGAGCCTCGCTTCGACAACGGTTACCCCAACGTCATCTGGGACCCGGTCGCCAAGCTCTACCGCTGTTACTACACCCTGTTCATCAAGGACCCGACCTCGAAGGACACCCGGCCGGCCGATCGGGCCCGCAAGCCCTACGTCATCTCCGGGCGTCAGACCGGCTGCGCCTACGCCGAGTCGAAGGACGGTGTCCGCTGGACCAAGCCCCAGCTCGGCATCGTCGACTTCGAGGGCAGCACCGCGAACAACCTGCTGTTCACCGACATTCAGGGCACCTCAGTGCTCTACGACGCGAAGGACCCCAACCCCGCGCGCCGTTTCAAGCTGCTGACGCTGAAGGAGAAGGGCGGCACGTCGCTGTGCGTCGCCTTCTCCGCCGACGGTATCCACTTCTCCGACCTGCAGCCGTGGCCCGCAGCCAGCGGCAGCCCCGTCCCCGGCGGTGACTGCCACAACCAGGTGTTCATCGACCCGCGCACCAACGAGTACGTGCTGATCACCCGCTTGTGGGACAACAACATCCGGGTGTCGGCGATGTCACGCAGCACCGATTTCATCAACTGGTCGAAGCCGGTCGAGATCCATCGCGGCACCGGCTTCGAGAGCCAGATCTACTCCATGCCCGTCTTCGAAAAGCACGGCGTTTACCTTGGGCTGGCCTCCATGTTCCACGACGGCGACGACACCCGCGACGACTACGACAGTGTCGACCTGGAACTGCACTGGTCCTCGAACACCGCTGAGTGGCAGCCGGTGGCTGTTGACCCAGAGGACGCCACCTTCATTCCGCACGGAAACAAGCGCGGCGGCTACCCCAACGGGGAGTTCGACAGCAATGTGGTCTTCTCGGCCGTGCCGATCGAGGAGGACGACAAGCTGTGGTTCTACTACATGGGCGGCAAGGGCGGCCACACGAACTGGCGTGAGTCGGCGCTCGGCCGTGGCTGGATCGAGAAGGACAGGTACGCCGCCTACGTTCCACGCAGGGGCAACCGGACGACGGTGCTGACCACCCAGGGGCTGAACTTCTCCGAGGGCATCCTGCAGATCCTGGCCGACATCGAGCCCGGCGGTGACCTGAGGTGCGAACTGCGCAATGTCGGCGGCACGGTCGTCCAGCCCGGCTTCGAGTTGTCCAAGTCGCGCGTGAGTGAGCGGGGTGATGGCTGGCTGGACATCTCCTGGCGCGGATCCTCCCTCAGCAGCCTGAACCCGAACGCCTTCTACGCGCTGCGCGTCGAGATGCGCCGCACCAAGGTGTGGGCGATCCAGGGCATCTACCCGCGCCCGCTGAAGTACACCAAGCACTGACCCCGTCGGCAGTGACAGTTCGTCCCCGGCCGCGCCAACGGCAGCCGGGGACGAATCAGTGTCGCGTCGGTCGAGTCAGCCTGCGGGTGTCCGACACGTCAGCCCAGCTCCCAGTCGAGCTCGGCCTTCCACGGGCGCTGCTTCAGCGTCGCCCGCACCGAATCGGCCGAGCAGCCCAGCGCCGTCAGGAACAGCGCCATCCGCACCAGCAGGCCGTTGTCGGTCTGCTTGAAGATCGAGAGCCCCGGCAGGTCGTCCACGTCGTTCGACAGGTCGAACGCGTCGTGGCGGGAGTCGCGCGGCAGCGGGTGCATGATGATGATGTGCTGGTCGACCCCGGCCTGTTCGAGGCGCTCGCGGTCGAGCAGGCTGCCACGCACGCTCGAGTGCAGCTCTTCGGTCATGCGTTCACGTTGCACGCGGGTGGCATAGACGACGTCGGCTCCTTCGAGGGCCTCGACGACCGAATCACACACGATGATCGTGTTGCCGTGTGCGCGTGCGTGCTCGGCGATGGCATCGGGCAGGTGCAGGCTCGGCGGGCTGTACAGCCGGAAGGTGATGCCGTCGTGGATCGAGAGCAGCTTGATCAGCGAGTGCACCGTGCGCCCGAAGCGCAGGTCGCCGACCACGGCGATGGTCGCGCCGTCGAGGTCGCGGCCGCGGGCTCCCAGCTCACGGATCAGCGTGTAGGTGTCCAGCAGCGCCTGGCTGGGGTGTTCGCCGGCGCCGTCACCTGCGTTGAGCACCGGGACCGTGGAGGCCGAGGCGAACTGGGCCACCGAGCCTTCGTCGGGGTGTCGCACCACCATCACGTCGGAATACCCGCTGATGACCCGTGAAGTGTCCTCGATCGACTCGCCCTTGGCCATCGACGAGAACGTGACGCCGGTGGTGGTGGTCACCTCGCCACCCAGGCGCAGGAAGGCCGACTCGAAGCTCAACCGCGTGCGCGTCGACGGCTCGAAGAACAGCGAGCCGAGCACCGCGCCGTCGAGTACGGTGCAGACGCTGCGGCGCTGCGCGATGGGTTCGACGAGGTCGGCCAGCGCGAACAGGGCCTCGAGCCCCTCCCGGTTGAACTGGCTGACGCTGAGCAGGTGGCGTCCGGGGCCGAACTGGGGCAGTGGGGCTGAGGCGGTGCTCACGGCTTGGGTCTCCGATCTGCGGGGCTGGCCCCAGCAAACTAGCACGTGGTCGCATGCCCCGATCGGTGGCGCGTTTCGGCTAGTCTGTGCACATGATCGCTGCGCTTGTTCTCGAGGTGCTGCCGGGTTGGCCCGAACCCGAGCCCTTCTCGCCTCTGTTCCTCGTGCTGCTCACCGTGGTGGGCCCCCTGGCCCTGTTGGCTGTGATCAGCATTGTGGCGTGGACGCCGCGCCTGATGCACCGTGGCCGGGCCGAGGCTCGCGCCGAGGGTGTCGCGATTGAGGCTGGTGAGCTCGACGGCAGTGCGGCGCGCCGCGCCGCGCTGGACGCCTGATCCATCGCCGTCTGATCCATCGCCGTCTGATCCATCGCCGCTGACAACGACAAACAGCCCGGGCCCGCACTGCTGCGGGCCCGGGCTGTTTGCTGTCAGGCACAGTTTCTCAGGCCAGGCTGGCCTGCTGGCACTTCAGCGCCCGCACCAGCGCATCGCGGCGCTCGGTGATCGTGCGGCGCACCTGGTCGGAACGTTCGCCGGCCGCCAGCCACTCGTCGGTGCGCTCGACCCAGGCCTGGTCAGCGTCGATGGGGTAGAGCAGCGTCAGCACGGCGTCAACCGCCGCATGCCCGCGATCTGCCCAGCCGTCGCGGCCGTCCGAGATCGCCTCGGCCACCTCGAGGTAGCGCTGTTGGTACGGGGCCAGCAGGTCGACCTGGTCGAACTGCAGGAAGTTCGCGCACACCGCCCGGTGGGTGCCGTTCGGCACGGCGGGGTCGGCGGTGGCCAGCCGCCACGCCTCGGCCTTTGTGTCGGCATCCTTGAGCGCCGCCCGCACCCCGGCGGCCTGTTCGGCGCCGCTGATGGTCTTGTCGCGCTCGGCCTCTGCGGCGATCTCGTCGGTGGTCGTGGCACCCTGTCGGGCGAGCGCCACCAGGATGCGCCAGCGCATGTCTGTGTCGACGTCCAGACCCTCGGGCACCTCATCGCCGCTCAGCAGGGCCCTCAACAGGTCGACGCCTGCGGGTGAGCTGACCGCAGCGATCAGCGCATTCGCGAACGCGAGCTGGTGGTCCGAGCCGGGTTCGGCGTTCTTCAGCTGCAGCGCCAGCCCTGGCACCAGGTCGGCGCGCACCTGCTCGCGCAGGCTCGGGTCGGTATAGGCGCTCGCGGCGAGGTTGGCCTGCCGGGTCAGCGTCTGCACTGCGGTCAGGTCGGTCTCGGCGCCGACCCCGCGCACGACCAGGTTGACGTAGTCGGACGACGTCATCTCGGCATCGCGGGTCATGTCCCACGCCGCACCCCACAGCAGGGCACGGGCCAGTGCGTCGTCCAGGGTGTCGATGGACGAGACCGCGGTGGTCAGCGAGTGCTCGTCCAGGCGCACCTTCGCATACGACAGGTCCTGGTCGTTGAGCAGCACCAGGTCGGCGCGCGGCTGGCCGACCAGCACCGCGATCGGGGTGCGCTCGCCCGAGATCTCGACCGGCAGCGATTCCCGACGGGTCAACGTGCCCTCGACAAGGTCGAACAGGCCGACCGCGAGCGTGTGGGTGCGCAGCGTGGGCCAGTCGGGGTGGGCAGTCTGGACGACGTCGAAGCGGGTGAAGTTGCCGGCCCCGTCGACGTCGAAGTCGGCGCGCAGGGTGTTGACACCGGCCTTCTCGAGCCATTCGCCCGAGAACCAGCTCAGGTCTCGTCCGGACGCCTTCTCGAGTGCACCGAGCAGGTCGGACAGCTCGGTGTTGCCCCAGGCGTGGTCCCGGAAGTAGGCGCGCACGCCCTCGAGGAAGGTGTCCTGCCCGACGATGCTGACCAGTTGCTTCAGCGCCGAGGCGCCCTTGGCATAGGTGATGCCGTCGAAGTTCTGTTCGACCGCGCGCAGGTCGACCATGTCGGCCACGATCGGGTGGGTGGTGGGCAGCTGGTCCTGGGCATAGGCCCAGCCCTTGCGTGCGTTGGCGAAGCTGACCCACGGGTCGACGCCGCCGTACTGGGCGACGATGCGGCTCTGGGCATAGTGGCTGGCCCATTCGGCGAACGACTCGTTCAGCCACAGGTCGTCCCACCACTTCATGGTGACCAGGTCACCGAACCACATGTGGGCCAGTTCGTGCAGGATCGTGTTGTCGCGGCCCTCGTAGGCGGCGGCGGTCACCCGCGAGCGGAACAGGTACTCGTCGCGGATGGTGACGAGCCCGGCATTCTCCATGGCGCCGGCGTTGTACTCGGGCACGAACGCCTGGTCATAGGTGCCGAACGGGTAGGCCATGCCGAAGTCGGCCTCGAACACGTCGAAACCGCGCTGGGTGGTGGTGATGATGCGCTCGTCGTCCAGGTGCTGCTTGACCGACTGGCGGCACAGCACCGAGGCGGGCACGGGGCCTTCGGTGCCGTTGATGGTGTGCTGCACCACGTGGTACTCACCGGCGACCACGGCGGTGATGTACGTCGAGATCGGCGGCGTGGGGGCGAAGGTCCAGCGGCCCAGGTTGTCGGCCTCGTTGCCGAAGGGTTCGGGCTCGACCGCCGCAGAGTTGGACACGACCACCCAGTGCTTCGGCGCGATCACCCGCAGCGCGAACTGGGCCTTCTGGTTGGGCTGGTCGAAGTTGGCGAACACGCGGCGGGCATCGGCCGGCTCGAACTGCGTGTACAGGTAGACCCGGTCGTCGGCGGGGTCGACGAAGCGGTGCAGGCCCTCGCCGGTGTGGCTGTAGCGGGTCACGGCCGTGATGGTGAGTTCGTGGTCACCGGGCTCGGCGGTGAAGGGGTAGCGGGTGCCCGTGAACGCAGTGGGGTCGAGTGGGGTGCCGTCGAGCACGACCTCGCGCACCTCGTCGGCGATCAGGTCGATGTGGGTCGGCTCGCCGGTCGAGGTGGTGAACCGCGCTGTCGTGGACGAGACGAAATGCTCCGCGTCCTCAAGTCCGAGACCGCTCAGGTCGAGGGTGACGTGGTAGCTGTGGCTGCGCACGATGGTCGAGCGCCGCAGTGCCTCGTCCCTGGTGATGTTCGTCATCGAAGTCCTTTCGCGGTGTCCGCAGCAGGCTAGTGCAGTGTCAGGGCTGAACCGCGTCCACCCCGCCGAACGTTGCCGAATCGTCAGCAACCCCACTGTTTGGCACGTCGCCGGTTCGTTCTGGGCGAACGGGGCTGCCCGGCCACCTCGACGACGACTTTCTTGTCGGTACCCCCGGTTAGGCTGGCGCCATGACTGTTGACGTTGATTTCTGGTTCGACCCCCTGTGCCCCTGGGCCTGGATGACCTCGCGGTGGATGCTCGAGGTCGAGAAGGTGCGCGACGTGCACACGACCTTCCACATCTTCAGCCTGTCGATGCTGAACGAGAACCACGACATTCCCGACGACTACCGCGCGGGCGTGGACGCCGGCCGCCCGGCCACCCGTGCGGCCATCGGCGTGCTCGACGCCTACGGGCAGGACGGCCTGCGCGAGTTCTACACCGCACTGGGCACCCGCTACCACCCCGGTGGTGAGCCGAAGAATGAAGAGACGCTGCGCGCGGTCTTCACGGACAAGGGTTGGGACCAGACCATCGTCGACCGTGCCCTCGAGGGCGAGTGGGACGACCGTGTGCGCGAGTCGTACGAGTCGGGCATCAAGCTGGTCGGCGGCGACGTCGGCACCCCGATCGTGAAGGTGCACGACACGGCGCTGTTCGGCCCGGTCATCTCGCCGGCGCCGAAGGGTGAGGCAGCGGGCGAGCTGTTCGACGGGTTCGAGAAGCTTGCCGCCTACCCGGGCTTCTTCGAGGCCAAGCGCACCCGCACCGTCGACCCGATCTTCGACTGAGGTGCAGGGGCCGGACCCGCAACTGCGGCACCGCTGGACCGACCTGGTCGCGCTGATCACCGACGCGCAAGAGGCCTACTATGGCCACGACGCGCCGACTGTCAGCGACGCCGAGTATGACGGGTGGATGCGTGAGCTCGTGGTGCTGGAGGACCAGCACCCCGAACTGCGCACCCCTGACAGCCCGACCCAGCAGGTCGGGGCCGCCCACCGTCCCACCGACTTCGCACCGGTCACGCACCGGCGCCAGATGACGAGCCTCGACAATGTCTTCTCGGCAGACGAGCTCGATGACTGGTTCGCCCGCGTGCTGCGCGGTGTCGGTGGGAATGTCGGTGCGGGCGACGGCGGGGCGGTGGCGTGGCTCTGCGAGCCGAAGATTGACGGTCTGGCCATCAACCTGACCTATGTCGACGGTCGCCTCGTCACCGCGGCCACCCGCGGTGACGGGCGTGTCGGCGAGGACGTCACGGGCAACGTGCGCACGATCAGGGGGGTGCCGCACCGGCTCGCGGGCGACGACATCCCCGCACTGGTCGAGGTGCGCGGCGAGATCTTCTTTCCCCTTGGCGGCTTCACCGACCTGAACGCCTCGCTGGTCGAGGCGGGCAAGGCGCCGTTCGCCAACCCCCGCAACGCCGCCGCCGGGTCGCTGCGCCAGAAGGACCCGGCCGTCACGGCCACCCGGCCGCTGCGCATGCTCGTCCATGGAATCGGTGCGCGTGAGGGGTTCGAGATCACGTCGCAGTCGCAGGCCTACGAGCGGTTGCGGGGCTGGGGGTTGCCGACGACGACGCACTACAAGGTGGTGCACAGCACCGACGAGGTGCGTGGGTTCATCGCCCATTACGGCGAACACCGCGAATCGGTCGAGCACGAGATCGACGGGGCAGTGGTCAAGGTTGACGAGTTGGCGCTGCAGGCCGAACTCGGCTTCACCAGCCGGGCACCGCGCTGGGCCATTGCCTACAAGTACCCGCCCGTCGAGGTGAACACCAAGTTGTTGAACATCGAGGTGAACGTCGGGCGCACCGGCCGGGTCACACCGTTCGGCGTCATGGAACCCGTGGTCGTCGCTGGTTCGACAGTGGGCATGGCCACCCTGCACAACGCACACGAAGTGAAGCGCAAGGGTGTGCTGATCGGTGACACGGTGGTGCTGCGCAAGGCCGGTGATGTCATCCCCGAGATCCTGGGGCCGGTCGTCGAACTGCGCGACGGCACCGAACGTGAGTTCGTGATGCCGACTCATTGCCCGTCGTGCGGTGCCGAACTGCGCCCCGAGAAAGAGGGCGACAAAGACATTCGCTGTCCGAATGCGCGCTCGTGCCCGTCGCAGCTGCGCGAGCGGCTGTTCGGGTTGTCGTCACGCGGCGCCCTCGACATCGAGGCACTGGGTTGGGAGGCCGCGACCGCGTTGCTGTCATCGCACACGCTGGTCAACGAGGCGGAGCTGTTCTCGCTGACCGGCGACGACCTGGTGAAGGTGCCGTTCTTCACCCGGACGGCGAAGAAGGCCGAGTTGGCCAACCCCGATACGGTGCCCGCCCCCGGCATCGTCGACGGGCAGGTGCTCAGCGCCAACGGTGCGAAGCTGCTGACCAACCTCGAGAACGCCAAGCACCAACCGCTGTGGCGGGTGCTGGTGGCGCTGTCGATCCGCCACGTCGGGCCGACGGCGGCCAGGGCGCTGGCCACCGAGTTCGGGTCACTGGACGAGATCAGGCAGGCGGGCGTGGAACGGCTGGCGGCCACCGACGGCGTCGGCGGCGTGATCGCCGAGTCGATCCGCGAATGGTTTGACGTCGACTGGCATGTCGAGATCGTCGAGGCGTGGGCCCGCGACGGCGTGCGGATGGCCGACGAGCGCGACGCATCGATCGAGCGCACCCTCGAGGGGCTCACGGTGGTGGTCACCGGTTCGCTCGAGGGGTTCAGTCGCGACGGGGCGAAAGAGGCCATCATCAGCCGCGGCGGCAAGGCCTCGGGCTCGGTGAGCAAGAACACCGACTTCGTGGTGATCGGCGCCAATGCGGGCTCGAAGGCGGCGAAGGCCGAAGAGCTCGGGCGACCGATCCTGGACGAAGCCGGGTTCGTACGGCTGCTCGAGGGTGGCCCGGCGGCGGTCTGAGCGCCGGTCGCAGACTCAGAAGTAGCGCAGGCTGCGCGGCGCGACGCTGACCCCGAACAGGTCGGCGAGCGCCGCGACAGCCGCGGGGCCACCGTGCAGCCGCCCGGCCGCAGCCAGCACCTGGGCGCTGACCCCACCCAGGTACAGCGAGGCGAACGTGTCGACGCCCATCGTCACGTCGGGGTCGTGCGTGGTCGGCTCGGCCTCGGCGATGCCGTCGCGCACGACCAGCCGCCAGATGCCCGGGGTGATGCCGGTGGGGTCGTCAATGCCGAGCACGACCTCGCCGGCCAGCAGCCGGCCGTCGCGCTCGAAGTGGCGCACCCGCAGGGCGGCGGCGATGTCGAGCACCCGCAGCCAGATGCCGTCCATCACGCCAGTGACCTTGAGCCGGCGCGAGTCGGTCAGCGCCCAGCGCAGCGGCCCGTCGGGGTTGCCGCGGCGCCACACCGCCCGCTCGAGCAGGTCGTGGTGGCCGATGAAGGCCCACAACCCCAACTCGGCCTCGGGGTTGAGCGGCACCAGGTCAATCACCTGCAGTTCGTCGCCGTTGTTGATCTTGTAACTGAGCACCCCGTCGACCGCGCCCGATTCGTCGACGTGGGCGACGGTGCGCACGGCCCGGTCGACGCTGCCGTCGGTCCAGTTGAACCGCCCGGTCAGGGCGGCAAGGTGGTGGGCGCTGGCACCGGCAGAGCCGAACGTCTGTGCGTGGAACTGGTCGAAGACGCGGGTCCAGGTCTGGGCGGTGCCCTCGGCAGCGGGGTCGAGGTGCACGACCCGCCCGGCCGGCTCGTGGCGCAGTCCGAAGCCGTGGCGGATGTCGAGCGCCAGTTCATGGATGGCCGTGGCGACGCCGAACCCGAACCGGGAATAGATGGTGGCCTCGGTGACGGTCAGCGCCGCCAGGCTCTGCCCGCGGTCGCGGGCCTCGTGCAGGTCGGTCATCATCATCGTGCGCAGCATGCCGCGGCGCCGCTCGGTCTGGCGCACCGTGACGTCGGTGATGAAGTTGGCCGGCTCCAGGTGTCCATGGCCGGTGTTGATGGTGTTGTCCCACGAGCGGAACGTCGCCAGCGGCGCCGCGACCTGGCCCGGCAGGGTGTCGCGGTCGTCCGTGGGGCGCACGGCGCGCAACCGGGCATCGTCGGCGGCCCGGGACTCGGCGAACGTGGCGAGCACGGCGTCGACCGGGTCTGCATCGAGGAACCCCAGCAACACGGCGCGGGTCCAGGCATCTGTCTCGGGCGTGCGGGTGGACGAGTCGATCAGGTGCAGGTCGTAGCTGGTCACTGCATGACTGTAGCGGGGTGACTGCAGCGGGCAGAACCTGACAAGATGGCGGCATGCGTGTTCACATTGCGACCGACCATGCCGCGTTCGAACTGAAGGAGTACCTGGTCAAGGAACTCCAGGCCCGGGACTATGACGTCGTCGACCACGGTGCCGCCGAGTACGACGCCCTCGATGACTACCCGGTCTTTGTCATTCCGTGCGCCGAGGCCGTTGCCGCCGAGCCCGGTGCGCTCGGCATCGTGCTGGGTGGCTCGGGCAACGGCGAACAGATTGCCGCCAACAAGGTGAAGGGCGTGCGCGCCGCCCTGGCCTACAACGCCGAACTGGCCCGCCTGGGCCGCCAGCACAACAACGCCAACTGCGTCGCCCTGGGCGGGCGCATGCAGCCGCTGGAACAGTCGCTCGAGATCGTGCTGGCCTTTCTCGAGACCCCGTGGACGAACGAGGAACGCCACGCCCGCCGGGTCAACATGCTCAAGAAGTACGAAGAGACCGGCAACCTCTGAGGCTCACTGACGCCGTCGGCCACGCGCCCGGGCGACCAGGTCGTCGACCACCAACTCGGCGGCGGCCAGGTCGGCTGTCGTCGGGCGACTGACCTCGCGGGCACGCAGCGCCCGGTCGCCCTCGACCAGGCCCGTGATGCCGTCGCGCCCGAATTCGCGCCGGTCCCCGGCCTCTGCCCGGCGGGGGCCGCCATTCTCGGTGCGGCCTGCGCCTGCGCGTCCAGTCATGGGCGCAAGACTACGCGTGGAATACTGGCCGGACCGTTGCGTTCGGGTGGGATCCAGGAGGTGGCCGTGCCGGAAGGACATGTGACGCACCGCTTGGCGCGTGCCCTCACCGGCACCTTCGGCCAGCACGAGGTCGGGGTCAGTTCGCCGCAGGGCCGTTTCGCCGAGTCGGCCGCCCTTTTGGACGGGCACGTGCTGGCCGGTGCGGAATCGTTCGGCAAGAACCTGTTCGTCGAGTTTCGCACGGGGCTGCCCGAGACATTCCTGCACATTCATCTTGGCCTGATCGGCAAGTTCAACCTGGCCCCGGCCGCGCCCCCGCAGGGCATCGTCCGGTTGCGGATCAGCGATGGGCAGACCGCCGCCGACCTGCGCGGGCCACAGACGTGTGCGCTGGTCAGCGCGGCACGATGCGACGAGGTGGTCGCCGCGCTCGGCCCCGATCCGATCCGGGACGACGCCGACCCCGATGGGGGCTACGCCCGGGTGCGCCGCTCGGGCAAGTCGATCGCCGCGCTGCTCATGGACCAGAAGGTGGCCGCCGGTGTCGGCAACATTTTTCGTGCCGAAGTGCTGTTTCGCCACCGCCGCAACCCCATGACGCCCGGCAATCGCATCAGCGCCAAGGAATGGGCATCGATGTATGCCGACCTGTCGCAGCTGATGCGCCGGGCGGTCGAGGTCGGCAGCATCGACACCGTGCGTGATGAACACCTGCCCGAGGCGATGGGCCGGGCGCCGCGCGATGACGTGCACGGCGGCGAGGTCTACGTCTATCGCCGCACCGGCCAGCCGTGCCATGTCTGTGGCACCCCGGTGAAGTCGGCCATTGTCGAATCCCGCAACCTGTACTGGTGCTCGACATGCCAGCGCCGCAGGTGATCAGCTGGCAGAACCTCGAGGTGGCGACCGGCCCGCGGGGCGACATCGAGAGTGTCACCGACCAGGTCTCGGGCGAGGTGTTGTTGGCGCACCTGCGCATCGAGATGGCCGAACCGTGGCAGCCCGGAGACGCCGACGTGCTGGCTGCCGAGGTGGAACTGTCGTGGGCGCACCCCAGCGGTGCGACCGCCGTGCTGCGCCACGTCTTCGACGAGACGTGGACGATCAGGCTGACGCTGGTGAACCGCACTGACGCCGAAGCACGGGTGCCGGCGCCGCGGCTGCGGTTCCAGGCACCGTGGCCCACTCGCCGCTGGATCGCCGGGGGAGAGGCCTCGATCGGTATCGATCCCGGGCGCGCCGAACAGTTGGTGCTGACCCAGCTGCAGGGCCAGGCGCACGTGGTCGACGGGCAGGTGGTGCTGACCCCCGACCCGCTGGTGCTGCCCGCGCAGTCCGCGACCGGTGGGCCGGGGCAGTTCCAGGTGTCGTGGCGCGGCGCATGGCTGGCTGACCACGTGCACGCCGCCCGGGTGCTGCCGGCCTGGTGGCCCGATCGGGTGGGGCTGGCCGAGGGCCAGGAGGTCGTGCTCAGCCTGCCCGATGCCGCACTGACCACCTCGGCGGGGGTGACGCTGACCCAGCAGGACGAGGACACCTGGATCGCCGGGCCACCCGGCAAACGACTCGTGCAGGTGCACAACCGGCTGGGCACCACCGACATGGTGCTCTGGTGGGGTGAGGGCATCGAACGGGCCCAGCAGCGTGAGTCTGCCCGGATCGTCGAGGTCACCGACCCGCGCACGTGCGAGCCGTGGGAGGCCTGGATCGTCACCCGCTCGGCCGCACTGCTGGGGTCGGCAGAGGTGGACGACTACCTGCGCACCGCCGTCGAGGAACGCTGCGCCCGCTCAGGCCCGGTGCACCCACTGGACGTCATGGCCGTCTGCGCCTGGCTCGCCGACAAGCCCGGCGAGGCCGACGTCTGGGATGAGCTCGACGACCTGGTGGCGCGGATGCCGACGCAACCCGGCAGCCAACTCGCGCTCGTCCACGCGCGGTTGTTGGCGATGCAGCACCGCCGGGCAAGCACATCGCTGCGGTCGCGGCGGGCACCGGCGCGGGGGCTCAGCCGGGTCGAGGACGCGATGTGCCAGGTCGAGGCGGGCCTGCTGCACCCCGCCGACGAACCGGACGAACTCGCGTGGCGCGTGGCGGGCCTGCTCGGGGCCGGGCTGCCCGGCGAGACCGTCGGTCTGGTGCGACTCGCACAGGTGTATACCCTGACGGCGCTGTACCCAGAGCACTGGGACTTCACCCGCCGCTGGCCCACCTCGCTGGCAGAAGCGCGCGAGGTGGTGCAGCACAAGCTGGTCGCCAGCGCGCTGGCCGCTGCCGGCAGCCAGCCGGACGCGTGTGAGGCGTTCGGCTGGCTGTTGGCAGGCGTCTGACCTCGTGGCAGGTCAGGCAGGGGTCACGACCCGGGCGGCGCCACCGCCACCGCGGGTGGTCTCGGCCGCTGCCGTCAGATGGTCGCCGTTGACGGCGATGCCCGAGGCGTTGCCGATGGTGCCGCTGTTGGTCAGGTTGTGGCCGAGTGCGCGCAGCCCATCGCCGGTGGCCGACGTCGACAGCCCGCCGTCGGTGCCGGACGACGCACCGTTGCGGGAACTGATGCGCGGGGCAGCGACCGCGGCCACGAGCGGCAGACCGCGTTCGAGGTGGCCCAGGATGATCTGGGCCACGGTGGTGATGATCGTCGCGCCACCCGGGGTGCCGGCGAGCAGCACGGGGCCCGAGGCGTCCGAGATGATCGTCGGGCTCATCGACGAACGGGGGTACTTGCCCGGTCCCGGAAGGTTCGGGTCGGGCACACCGGCGGTCAGCGGCACGAAGTTGAAGTCGGTCAGCTCGTTGTTGAGCAGGAAGCCGCGGCCCGGCACCGTGATCGCCGAACCGGCCGTGGCCTCGATGGTCAGCGTGTAGGCCACCGCATTGCCCCACTGGTCGACCACGTTGAAGTGGGTGGTGTGCGGTCCCTCGTAGGGCTCACCCTGCGCCACGCCCAGCGGCGGGGCGATGGTGTAGTCGCCGTCGGGCGAACCGAACGGGATCGGCCGGGCCTGGGCCCGGGTCGGGTCGAACAGCAGGGCCCGCTCACGGGCGAAGCCCATGCTGAGCAGTTCGTCCACGGGCACACCCTTGACGTCGCCCACCCAGCGGTTGCGGTCGGCGAACGCGGTCGAGCTGGCCTCGGCGAACCGGTGCAGGTAGTCGACCTCTGACAGCGCCGACAGCCCGACGCCGGTGCGCTCGGCATAGGCGGTGATCAGGTTGAGGATCTCGCCGACCGCGATGCCGCCCGAGCTGGGCACACCCATGCCGTTGACGGTCAGCGTGCGGCCGCCGGTGGTGAACTGGCTCTCGACTGGTTTGAGCACCCGGGCCGAATAGCGCTGCAGGTCGTTGACGCGCAGCTGGCCGGGGTAGACCGTCACACCGGCAACGGTGCTGGGGTTGGCGGCCTCGGCGGCGATCTCACGGGCCAGCCCGCCGGTGTAGAACTCCTGGGCGCCCTTGCGGGCGATCAGCCGGTAGGTGTCGGCCAGGTCGGTGTTGGTGAAGACGTCGCCGATGGCCGGGGCCGCCCCGCCGGGCAGGAACAGCTGCGCCGAGGCAGTGAACTTCGCCAGCCGCGAAGCGTTCGACAGGGTGTGGCTGCGAAAGTTGGCGTCGACGATGAACCCGCGACGGGCAAGTTCTTCGGCCGGCGCGAGCAGGTCGCCGAGTTTGCGGGTGCCGAACCGCTTCGCGGCCACGGCCCAGGTCGCCAGCGTGCCGGGGGTGCCGATTGACAGGCCCGAGGTGACGACCTCGTTGAAGTTCAGGGCATTGCCCGCACCATCGGTGAACGTCTGCTCGTGGAACGTCTGCGGCGCGGTCTCGCGGCCATTGATCGTGTGGACCTTGCCGGATCGGGCCTCGCGGTAGACGAAGAAGCCGCCGCCGCCGATGCCCGACGAGAACGGTTCGGTCAGGCCAAGGGCAGCGGCCGTGGCGATCGCCGCGTCGACGGCATTGCCGCCGTCCCTGAGCACGGCCAGGCCGATGGCACTGGCATAGGGGTCGACGGACGAGACAGCGCCGCCCGCACCAATCGCCTCGGGCACCTTCAGGGGCTCGGGCACCGGGTGGGAATCGGCATGGGCAGTGGTGGGCAGGCCGGCGGCGGCGACTGCGGCGGACGCTGCCGCAGCAGCGAGCACGGTACGACGTGAGGCGGTGGAATGGGTCATGGTGGGGCGCTCCTCGGTGAGCAGGATGAGGGATTTGACCATCCTTGCCCGTGTGGGGGCGTGCTGCTGGCAGTCGTGGCAAATGTCACATCGGGTGTGATCGGGCTGGGGGCAGGTCACGGTTGGGCCTGTCGGCCTCGTCCGGGACGGGCTGGACTGGTGGTGGTGCCAGTTGTGCAGGGCCGGGCCGATGCCTCGTCCGGGCGGGGGCCGATGTTGCGGAACTGGCGGTGGTGCCAGTTGTGCACGCGAAACCGCCCGTCGCGGTTGCGGTCGTGGCGGTGGTGCCAGTTGTGCAGCTTCTGGTCCTGGATGACCCGGGGCCTGGCAAGTGCGCGGTTGGTCACGAGCTCCCGGTGTCCAGTACTCTGGACGACGTTGTCAACGCGAGGCGTCGGCAATTCGGGGCGTAGCGTAGTGGCTAGCGCGCCTGCTTTGGGAGCAGGAGACCGCAGGTTCGAGTCCTGTCGCCCCGACCAATCACATCAACGCGTCGGTAGCACCGCAGTAGTAAACTCGGCCCATGGGTGCGATCAAACTGAGCGTGAGCCTCTCCGATGATGAGTTGGCCGCCCTGGACAAGTACGTGCAAGCAGCTGGTCTGCCGTCGCGGTCGGCGGGCATCCAGCACGCCATCAAACTGCTGGGCGACGCGGACCTGGACACCGACTACGAAGAAGCCTTCCAGGAGTGGGAAGAGTCAGGCGAAGGGTCAGTCTGGGACTCGACGGCATCGGACGGGCTGAGTGTTGCACCGCGGTGAGATCCGGCTCGTTGACCTGGACCCGGCGCGGCCAGGTGAGGCCAACAAGCGCAGACCGGCAGTGATCGTGAGCAATGACAGCGCCAATCAGGTGTCCGAACGGTTGGGCCGTGGTGTTGTCACCATCGTGCCGATCACCAGCAATGTGGAACGAATCCATCCGTTCCAGGTGCTGTTGCTTGCGGATGACACCGGCCTGTCGCGTGACTCCAAGGCCCAGGCCGAACAGGTTCGATCGGTCGCCGTCACGCGGGTGGGCGCGGTCGTGGGACGGGTGCCGACGGCCGTCATGGTGCAGGTGGACGATGCACTGCGGATGCACCTGAACCTCTGAGCGGTAAATGGGCCCCGAAACCCAAGTTTCCCCGA
Source organism: Aestuariimicrobium sp. G57 (assembly GCF_050110855.1). Taxonomy (NCBI): domain Bacteria; kingdom Bacillati; phylum Actinomycetota; class Actinomycetes; order Propionibacteriales; family Propionibacteriaceae; genus Aestuariimicrobium; species Aestuariimicrobium sp. G57. The sequence goes on from NZ_JBNINW010000006.1 coordinate 42,338, forward strand.
AAGACTTGCCCAGCACGCACCCGCACCCCGCCCCCACCGTTCTACGATCAGACATGCGTATCGACGAGGTGGTCCGCCGCAAGGGACGCGAGGTTGTCACGATCCGCTCCGATGCCACCGTCGGGGAACTGTTGGATCTGCTCGAGAAGCACCACATCGGCGCCGTCGTGGTGTCGGACGGCGATGGCCGCGTTGACGGCATCGTCTCTGAACGCGACCTGGTGCCGCTGGTGCGCCAGGAAGGCGCGTCGGCACGTCCGGTGTCAGACGTCATGACGCGCGAAGTGTTCACCTGCGGGCTGCAGGACGAACTCGAGGTCATCGCCCGCACCATGACCGACCGGCGGGTGCGCCACCTGCCCGTGGTCGACGCCGGCGTGATGGTCGCGATCGTCTCGATCGGTGACGTCGTCAAGAACCGGCTGGACGAACTGCAGGTTGAACGCGACCAGCTCGAGGGCTACGTCCGGGGCTGAGTACTCTGGCCGCATGACGTCGTCCCACCTCGCAGCCGCAGTGCTGGCCGCTGCGCTCGTCCTCGCAGGCTGCACCTCGCAGGACAAGGTCGACGCGACACCGGTCGTTGCGACCCAGCAGCCGACCAGCCAGAGCGCGCCGGCCTCGCAGGCGGTGCCGAGCTCGGCTGCGCCCGCGAGCACTACGTCCACCAGCGCTGCGCCGACTTCTTCGGCCCCGCGAACCACCACGGCCGCACCGTCGAAGTCGTCCACCACGACCGCTGACACCGGTGGCCTGCGTGGACGACCTGTCGACCCCACGACCGGGCCACGCACCAAGGACTTCGGCCAGGTCACGACCTGGGCTGACAAGACAGCCATCCGGATTTCGCAGCCGGTGCCGTTCACGCCGAGCACTGGCGGTGGCGGGCAGTACGTGGTGCTGACCGTGACCGTCCACAACGGGGCACCGGCGGCGCAGCCGCTCGAGTTCTGGTACTTCGCGGCCACCCTCGACGGCAATCCGGTCGAGTCGGTGACGGATCCCGCGCAGGGGGTGGGGCTGCCCACCGGCATGCTGGCCGCCGGGGCCGAACGCACGTTCAAGCTCGCCTACCCGAAGACGTCGGCGCAGAAGTTGGTGCTGCAGGTGACGTGGCGCGACGGGTTCCCGTTTACGTATCAGGCCTGAGCCGTGGCATACTGGGCGCGCTGAATCCGCCGGTGCGGGTGCAGCGCGCGGATGTAGCTCAATGGTAGAGCCCTAGTCTTCCAAACTAGCTACGCGGGTTCGATTCCCGTCATCCGCTCCACCCGGCGTGATTGGTCGGCCTCGGGGCTACATCGCTAAGCTTGGCGGGTCAGCCCTGTCGGGCTCCCATGAACACCCATCCAGGAGAACACGTGCCCAGCACCCTTGAGCAGCTCAGCCCGAACCGGGTGAAGCTCACCATCGAGTTGCCCTTCAGCGAACTCAAGCCGGCCCTCGACAAGGCCTACGCCGAGATCGGCTCGCAGGTGACCGTCCCCGGCTTCCGCAAGGGTAAGGTGCCCGCGCGCGTCATCGACCAGCGCTTCGGCCGTGGTGCCGTGCTCGAGCAGGCCATCAACTCGGCATTGCCCGATGCCTACGCCGCAGCCGTGGCCGAGCACGAGCTGGTGCCGCTGGGCCAGCCCGATGTTGACGTGACCAAGCTCGAGGACGGTGACCTGGTCGAGTTCACCGCCGAGGTCGACGTGCGCCCCGAGTTCGACCTGCCCGACTTCAGCGGCATCACCGCCGAGGTCGACGTGCTCGAGGTCGGCGACGAGCAGTTGGCCGAGCGCATCGAGATGTTGCGCTCGCGCTTCGCCACAAACACCGAGGTCGACCGCGCTGCCGCCGAGGGCGACGTCGTCACCCTCGACCTGGCCGGTTCGCAGAACGGTGAGCCCCTCGACGAGGCATCGGCCACCGGCGTCAACTACAAGCTGGGCTCGGGCGGCATGCTCGACGGCCTCGACGAGGCCGCGACCGGTCTGAAGGCCGGTGAGACCGCCACCTTCACCTCGACCCTGGTCGGCGGCGCCCACAAGGACGAGCAGGCCGAGATCGAGCTGACCGTGACCAAGGTCGCCGAGCAGGAACTGCCCGAGCTCGACGACGACTTCGCCCAGATGGTCAGCCAGTTCGACACCGTCGACGAGATGAAGGCCGACCTGTCTGACGCCATCGTGCGCCAGGCCCGCCTCGAGCAGGCCACCCAGGCCCGCGACAAGGTGCTCGAGGCCGTGCTCGCCAAGACCGACTTCGAGCTGCCCGAGGCGCTGGTGACCGGCGACTTCGAGGCGCGCCAGCAGCAGATCAACTCCCAGCTGGCCCAGGCGGGTCTCACCCTCGAGCGCTACCTGGCCGAATCGGACGAAGAGGCCGACACCGCCGAGGAGTTCTGGACCACCATCCAGAAGCGCTCGCTCGACGCCCTGCGTGCCCAGGTCGTGCTCGACAAGCTGGCTGACGAGACCGAGATCGGGGTGGGCCAGGAAGAGCTGACCCAGCTGATCTTCGCCAAGGCAGCCCAGAACGGCAGCACTCCCGAGCAGGAGATGCAGCACATGATGGAGCACAACCACACCCAGGAGTGGATGCTCGAGGTGCGCCGCAACAAGGCCCTGACCGAGATCGTCAACGCCGCCACCATCAAGGACGCCAACGGCGAGGTCGTCGACCTGACCCGCCTGCAGCAGGACGGCAGCCTGGTCGAGGACACCGAGGTTGTCGAGGACGAGCCCGCCGAGCAGGCCGAAGAGGCCAAGCCGGCCAAGAAGGCCACCAAGAAGGCGTCGGCTGCTGCGAGCGCACCCACCGGCACCACCGCCGTGAAGCCTGCCAAGAAGGCCGAGGCTGACGAGGCCTGATCAGACCCGCCACAACTGCCGCTCCCCCAGGGGGGCGGCAGTTGTCGTATCCGCGCAGTGCTTCTGCCATCTGCCAAGATGGGGACCGCACACGCGCGTTCGCGCGAAGAACGATGGGGGTTGCATGAACCAGCTCGGACGTTGGGCAAAGGGCGTGTTCGGGGCGAAGGCTCCTTCTGCCGCCGAACCGGCCGCCACGCCCGCCGCGTCGACGTCGTCCACGCCGCCCACGCCACCCCCGACGCCGCCCACGCCCACGCCGACTGCCACGGACGCCGTGGCCGAGCGCACGCCACCTGCACCGACGGCGCCGACCGCGACTGCCGACCCGGGGGAGCAGCCCGTCGACAAGGCCGCTCGCAAGCAGGGACCGCCGTTCGTCAATGTCGCCATCGTGCTCGCGGCAATCGGCCTGTCGTTGTGGCTGATGACGACCTACAACGGCCTGCTTGCGCCCATCTTCTTCACGCTGAACCTGATGATCACGGTCTACCCGGTCTATCGCTGGCTGGTGGGGCGCAAGGTGCCCAGCGTGGTGGCCAGCATGGTCTCAGGCCTGCTGGTGATCGCGATCCTGTTGGCGTTCCTGTTCGGCCTGTACTGGTCGGTGGCGGCCATGGTGACGAAGCTGCCCGAATACCAGGAGCAGTTCAACACGATGTACGCCCAGACCATCACCTTCCTCGAAGGGCTGGGGCTGTCGGAAGAGATGCTCAAGGACCAGATCATGAGCATCGACCCGAAATCGATCGCGGGTTTCGCGACCGGCCTGCTGTCTGACGTCGGCAGCGTCGGTTCGACCATCGTCGTGATGGTGACGGCACTGATCTTCATGGTGATGGACACCTCGCAGGTGCAGGACCGGCTGGCACTGGCGGGCCGCAGCCATGGCCGGTTCATCGACGCGCTCGGCAACTTCTCGGCGGGAATCCGCAAGTACTGGGTCATCACGACCGTTTTCGGCCTCATCGTCGCGGTGCTCGACGGCGCCGTGCTGCTCGGCCTGGGCGTGCCGTTGGCGCTCGTGTGGGCCATCTTCAGCTTCCTCACCAACTACATCCCCAACATCGGCTTCGTCATTGGTCTGGTGCCGCCGGCGCTACTGGCCCTGTTCGACTCAGGCCCCAAGACGGCGCTCGCGGTCGTCATCGCCTATTCGGTGCTGAACTTTGTGGTGCAGTCGATCATCCAGCCGAAGTTCGCGGGCAACGCGGTGGGCCTGACCCCGACGCTGTCGTTCATCTCGCTGCTGTTGTGGACAGCAGTGCTCGGACCGCTCGGGGCCCTGCTCGCCCTGCCGATGTCGCTGCTGGTCAAGGCACTGCTCATCGACCCCCACCCGGGGTCGCGCTGGGTCAATGCGCTGATCTCGTCGCGCCCCGAGGACGCGATCGACCCGGAGCCGGTCGACGAGCCGACGTACACCCGGGCCCGCGACTGACCTGTGACCTGAACGCCTCTGGCGAACACCCGTCATGTGCGCGGGTTTTGTCAGAGCCACCGGGTAGGTTCTTAGACGTGAACATTCCAGAAAAGACCATCAAGGCCGCCGCCGGTGGCGGCGGCCTCGGGATGACCGACAACGTCTACCAGTCGCTGCTGGCCAACCGCATCATCTTCCTGGGCTCTGAGGTCAAGGACGAGAACGCGAACGCCATCTGCGCCCAGATGCTCCTGCTCAATGCCGAGGACCCCGAGAAGGACATCTACCTCTACATCAACTCGCCCGGCGGTTCGGTCGACTCCGGCATGGCGATCTTCGACACCATGCAGTGGATCAGCAATGACGTGGCCACGGTGGCCATGGGCCTGGCCGCATCGATGGGCCAGTTCCTGCTGTCGGCGGGCACCCCCGGCAAGCGCTTCGCGCTGCCGCACAGCCGCATCATGATGCACCAGCCCTCGGGCGGACTCGGCGGCACCGCCTCTGACATCCGCATCCAGGCCGAGCAGTCGCTGCACATCAAGTCGACGATGGCTCAGCTGATCGCCCAGCACACCGGCCAGACGCTCGAACAGATCGAGGCCGATTCCGACCGCGACCGCTGGTTCACCGCTGAGCAGGCACTCGAATACGGGTTCATCGACCACGTCTACGAGCGGGCCAGCCAGATCAAGACCGACTCCCCGAACCAGTAAGGAAGCAACGATGACTCTGCCTCTCATGAACGCTTCCCAGCTGCCCGGCGGCATGGCCCCCCAGGGCCCGTCGATGGACTACTACATCCCGCAGTGGGAAGAGCGCACCAGCTACGGCGTGCGCCGCGTCGACCCCTACACCAAGCTGTTCGAGGACCGCATCATCTTCCTCGGCACCCCGATCACCGATGACATCGCCAATGCGGTCATGGCCCAGCTGCTGTGCCTGCAGTCGATGGACGCCGACCGCCAGATCTCGATCTACATCAACTCGCCCGGCGGATCGTTCACCGCGCTGACCGCGATCTACGACACGATCCGCTACATCAAGCCCGATGTGCAGACCGTGTGCCTCGGCCAGGCCGCCTCGGCCGCCGCCGTGCTGCTCGCGTCCGGCACCAAGGGCAAGCGCCTGGCCCTGCCGAACTCGCGCATCCTGATCCACCAGCCGGCGACTGAGGGTGGCTACGGCCAGAGCTCCGACCTCGAGATCCAGGCCCGCGAGATCCTGCGCATCCGTGCACTGATGGAAAACATGCTGGCCACCGACACCGGCCAGCCGGTCGAGAAGGTCAGCAAGGACATCGAACGTGACAAGTACCTGACCGCCGAAGAGGCAGTCGAGTACGGCATCATCGACGACATCCTGACCTCGCTGAAGGACCTCTGAGCCCCAGGGCCACAGAGACAACGTGTTCTGGTGGCGGCGCACCGCCGCCACCAGGTCACGATGGGGACTCAGCGTCAGCCGCTGCCCAGTCACACGCCCACCAACAGCTAGGGTGGGGGTACCGAGTGATCATCATGATCAACTCGTCATCGAATGAATGTCACCGAAGAGGAGGTGGACGTCATGGCTCGCGTGGGGGAGACCAGCGACCTGTTCAAGTGTTCGTTCTGCGGCAAGAGTCAGAAGCAGGTCAAGCGCCTGATCGCCGGTCCGAGCGTCTACATCTGCGACGAGTGCATCGAGTTGTGCCTCGAGATCATCGAGGAGGAGTTCTCGGAGGCCGCTGACGTCGGCCTGCTCGAAGAACTGCCGCGCCCTGTCGAGATCCGGGACTTCCTGGACGAGTACGTCATCGGTCAGGATGCTGCCAAGCGCGCACTGGCCGTCGCGGTGTACAACCACTACAAGCGTGTCCAGGCCCAGTCGTCCGGCACCCCGCGCCGTGCCGAGGACGACGGTGTCGAACTGGGCAAGTCGAATGTGCTGCTGATTGGCCCGACGGGCTGCGGCAAGACCTACCTGGCCCAGACGCTCGCCAAGAAGCTCAACGTGCCGTTCGCCATGGCCGATGCGACCGCGCTCACCGAGGCGGGCTATGTCGGCGAGGACGTCGAGAACATCCTGCTCAAGCTCATCCAGGCCGCAGACTTCGACATCAAGAAGGCCGAGACGGGCATCATCTACATCGACGAGATCGACAAGGTCGCCCGCAAGGCCGAGAACCCGTCGATCACGCGGGACGTGTCCGGTGAGGGCGTGCAGCAGGCGCTGCTGAAGATCATCGAGGGCACGGTCGCCTCGGTGCCGCCGCAGGGCGGCCGCAAGCACCCGCACCAGGAGTTCCTGCAGATCGACACCTCGAACATCCTGTTCGTGGTCGGTGGCGCGTTCTCGGGGCTCGACCACATCATCGGCCAGCGGGTCGGCAAGCGCCCGCTCGGCTTCAGCAACCAGGACGCCGTGCGCAAGGTCTCTGACGACGACCTGATGTCGCAGGTCACGCCCGAAGACCTGCACCAGTTCGGCCTGATCCCCGAATTCATCGGCCGGTTGCCGATCATCTCGACGGTGACCCCGCTCGACAAGGACTCGCTCACCAGGATCCTCGAAGAGCCGCGCAATGCGTTGGTCAAGCAGTACCGCAAGCTGTTCGAACTCGACGGGGTGCACCTGGAATTCACGCCCGAGGCCATCGATGCGGTCGCCGAGAAGGCGCTGCACCGTGGCACCGGCGCCCGCGGGCTGCGTGCCATCCTCGAAGAGGCGCTGCTGGATGTGATGTTCGAGGTGCCCAGCCAGACCGGTGTGGCCGGTGTGCTGATCACCCCCGGTGTGATCGAGGGCACCGAGAAGCCGACGCTGCTGCCGCGCGCCAAACTCGCGCAGCGCCGTGAGATGTCGGCCTGAGTGATGGCTGGCTGACGATGGCCACCATGCGGGTTGCTGCCGCCCAACTGCGCAGTACGCCCGACCCGGGCATCAACGCCGGCCTCGTCGCCGAGTGGGCGGCGCGGGCGGCTGACGCGGGCGCCCAACTGGTGGTGTTCCCCGAGGCCATGATGGCCAACTTCACGGTGAAGCTCGCACCGCTCGCCCAGACCCTCGACGGCCCGTTCGTCACCCGCGCCCGCGAGGTGGCTGCGGCCCACGGCGTCTGGGTGGTCGCGGGCATGTTCGAACCCGCGGACGACGGACGCGTGCACAACACGGTCATCGCCACCGACGGCGACCGGGTGCACCACTACCGCAAGCAGCACCTCTATGACTCCTTCGGCTCGCAGGAGTCGAAGACGGTCAAGGCGGGCACGGACCTGGTCACGTTCGAGGCCCTCGGCACCCGCATCGGCCTGGCAACCTGCTACGACGTGCGCTTCGCCGAACAGTTCATCAACCTGCGTCGGGCCGGTGCCGAGGTGGTCTGCCTGCCCACCAGTTGGGCCCCCGGTCCGCAGAAGGTCGACCAGTGGCAACTCCTCGTCAGGGCCCGGGCCATGGACGCCCAGGCCTTCGTCCTCGGGGCTGACCAGGCGGGCGACCCGAACCCCGACGACAACCCCAAGTCGCGGGCACCGCTCGGCGTCGGCTATTCGCTGGTCGCCGGCCCACTGGGCGAGGTGGTGGCGAAGCTGGGGGCGAACGACGACCTGATGGTCGCGGACCTGGACCTTGACCGGGTACCGGCCGCACGCGCCGCAATCCCCATGGACTGACACCGCGCAGGTTGTGGACTTCTCACAAACCTCTGGGCACAATCGCGGGCGAAACATCGGCGTCACGGGACATGGCATCGGTAGGCTGGTGCGGAACCCGGCCGTGCGATGTGGGCCGTGCAACCTGGAGGGAATCACCGTGGAGAAGACCGTCCCGCTGGCCGTGAACGTCGACGATGTGCGCAGCGTGCAGCAGCTGGTGCGCCGCCGCGTGCAGATGAGCCCGGAGCGAGTTTCGTTCCGCGTGCTGCGTGACCGCGCCTACCACGACGTCACCGCCGCGCAGTTCCTCGATGACATCACCCGGACCGCCAAGGCTGTGATCGCCGCGGGCATCCAGCCGGGCGAGCATGTTGCCATCACGTCAGCCACCCGCTATGAGTGGACCGTCATCGACTTCGCCGTGCTGTTCGCCGGTGGTGTCGTCGTGCCGATCTATGAGACGAGTTCTGTCGAGCAGGCAGCGTTCATCCTGAGCGATGCCGACGTCAAGCTTGCCTTCGGTGAGACCGGGCGCCACGTGAAGCTGCTGGGTGACGCGCTCGCCGCCAACGGGCGGCAGGCGCCGGTGTGGCGCATCATCGACGGCAACGAGAACACCTTCGAACAGTTCCGGGCCCTCGGTGCCGATGTCACCGATGAGCAGCTGGCCGAGCGCGAGGCGCTCGCGACCCCGCAAACCATCGCCAGCCTTGTCTACACCTCGGGCACCATGTCCGACCCCCGTGGCGCCGAGATCACCCACGCCAACCTGGCCCACCTGGCGGTGAACGCTGTCGACGCGCTTCCCCAGATCCTGCACGATGAGGCATCGACGGTGTTGATGCTGCCGCTGGCACACATCCTCGCCCGGTTCGTGCAGCTGGCGGCGTTCTGGGGTGGCACGGCCATCACCCACGTGCGCGACGCCAGCCGCGTCGTCGCCACACTGTCTGAGGCGAAGCCCACCTTCATGGTGGTGGTGCCGCGCGTCATGGCCAAGGTGCTCGCCGGGGTGCGCAAGACCGCTGAGGGCAAGAAGATGGGCAAGGTCTTCGACCAGGCCGAGAAGGTCGCCATCGAGTGGGCACAGCACATCCAGAAGCTCGATGCGGGCCAGGACGACAAGGCCTCGCTGGCACTGAAGGCCCAGTACAAGGTGTTCGACAAGCTGTTCTATTCGCGCATCCGCGAGACCCTCGGCGGCCGACTGCAGTTCATGGTGAGCGGTGCTGCCCCGCTCGACAAGCACCTGGGCGAGTTCTTCCATGGCGCCGGCATTCAGGTGCTCGAGGGCTACGGCCTGACCGAGACGACCGCGCCCTTCACCCTGAACTTCCCGAACCATGCCCTGCTCGGTTCGGTCGGCACGCCGCTGCCCGGTTCGACCGCGCGCATTTCGAACGACGGCGAGATCGAGGTCAAGGGGCTGGGCGTGTTCGCCGGCTACCACAACTACGACGGGCGTGAGTTCACCGAGGACGGGTTCTTCCCGACTGGTGACCTGGGCCGGCTCGATGCCGACGGCCGGTTGTTCATCACGGGCCGCGCCAAAGACATGATCATCACCGACTCGGGCAAGAACATCTCGCCCCAGCGCTGGCAGGGCGTTGTCGAGCGCGGCGGTCTGGTCGCGAATGCCGTCGTCGTCGGCGACAAGCGCCCGCACCCGGTCGCGCTGCTGGTGCTCGACCTGGCCGCGGTGAAGGAATGGGCCAAGACCAACAACCGCGCCGACCTCGAGAACAAGTGGCAGGTGGCCCCGCCGGTGCCCGGCGAGCGGGTTACGGACGAGCAGCTGCTGGCCGCCGTGCAGACGATTGTCAACGACGCGAACAAGGGCGGCAACCATGCCGAGCGCATCGACGACTACGCCGTGATCGTGGCCGATGTCAGCGAGGACGCGGGCTACACCACCGCGACCATGAAGCTGAAGCGCCCGAAGTTCATCGAGGCAATGGCCCCGGTGATCGAGGAGCTGTACGCCAAGGGCCGCAAGTAGGGCTCAGCCCAGCGGGTCGTCCGGCGCCAGGTCCGAGGTGATGATCTCGGTCAACAGGCCGGACGCCCGCGCCCGCAGCTGCTTGAGGTTCACCTTGCCCTGACGGCCCGGCTGCGCCTGCACCAGCGGCAGTTTCGCCCTGATGGACGACGATTCCTGCAGCCATGCCGTCGCACGGTCGGCGCCCGCCGGGTGGGCACCCAGTTTCAGGGCGTACTCATCGATCAGGTCGAGCTGCTTCAGCAGCCGCGCCTCGGGCGAGCGCACGCTCGCGCTCGCCTTCAACTTCGCGCCCAGCCCGCGCAGGGCATCGCTGACGCGGTCGTCCTTGTTCAGTGCCTCCCAGGCCTTGTGGGCCGCCTCGGCGCCGACGACGATGAGCGTGCTCGCCGCCGCAATCTGGTTCTTGTCGGGGAGCTTCCTGGCCATACCACTCAGGGTACGGCCGCGATCACTCCGTGACAGCCAGCTCGACCTCGACGCTCACCGGACCCTCAGCCTCGACCCAGGCCACCTCACCGGTGATCCGGCCGACGGCCCGCAGGTCGTCCTCGACGAGCCGCAGCCGCGCCAGCGAGCCGGACTCGCCGCTGAACACGGCGCGCGTGACCTCGGTCTTCATTGAGACCTTCGCCGTCGACTTCGCGCCGCGGATGCCGATGAGCGCCGCAGCCACGTCGTCCAGCACCGCGATCTCGCCGCCGCCCGGCAGTTCGTCGACGGTCGGCCATGCCTCGTGGTGCACCGAACCCTCGTGGCCCCACGACCACACTTCTTCGGTCACGAACGGCAGGAACGGTGCCAGCAGCCGCAGCATCACGTCCAGTGCCAGCGTGAGCGTCGCCACCGCCGACTTGGCCGGGGCTTCGCCGCGGGCACCGTAGGCACGCTCCTTGACCAGTTCGAGGTAGTCGTCGCAGAACGCCCAGAACGTGGCCTCGGCGGCCTCGAGCGCGCTGGTGTAATCGAACGCCTCGAAGGCGTCGGTCGCCTTCGTCACGGTCTGCGCCAGCGACGCCAGCAGGGCCAGGTCGACGGGTTCGACCACATCAGCAGCGGTGGTGCCGCCCACCTTGGCCGTGATGTCGCCGAGCACGAACTTCGAGGCGTTCAGCACCTTCATGGCGAGGCGTCGTCCGACCTTCATCTGGGTTTCGTCGAACGGCGAGTCCATGCCCGGACGCGCCATCGCCGCACGCCAACGCACCGCATCGGCGCCGTACTTGTCGAGGATCTCGGTCGGCACCACCACGTTGCCCTTGGACTTGCTCATCTTCTTGCGGTCGGGGTCGACCACGAAGCCTGAGATGGTGGCCCGCTTCCACGGCACCTCGCCGAACTCGAAGTTGGCCCGGACGACGCGGCTGAACAGCCAGGTGCGAATGATGTCGTGGGCTTGCGGCGCCATGTCCATGGGGAACGTCAGCCCGAACAGCTCGTCATCACGCTGCCACCCGCAGGCAATCTGGGGGGTCAGCGACGACGTCGCCCAGGTGTCCATCACGTCGGGGTCGCCGATGAAGCCACCGGCCTGCCCACGCTGCGATTCGGCATAGCCTGCCGGGACGGACGACTGCGGGTCAACGGGCAGCTCTGCGACGTCCGCGACGATGGGTGCGCTGTAGTCGGGCTCCCCATCGGCGTCGAGCGGGTACCAGACCGGGAACGGCACGCCGAAGAACCGCTGGCGGCTGATCAGCCAGTCGCCGTTGAGGCCGCCGACCCAGTTGTCGTAGCGGTGGCGCATGTGTTCGGGGGTCCACGCGATCTCACTGCCGCGCTGCAGCAGGGTCTGCTTCAGCGCCTCGTCGCGGCCGCCGTTGGCGATGTACCACTGGCGGGTCGAGACGATCTCGAGCGGCTTGTCACCCTTCTCATAGAAGTTCGCCATGCGCTGCGTCGGCTTCGGCTCGCCGTCCAGGTCACCGGTCTCGCGCAGCTTCGCCACGATCGCCTCGCGGGCGCTGAACGTGGTCTTGCCGGCCATCTCGGCATAGAAGTCCGCGTTGACCAGCCACTCGGGGGCCTCGGCCTGCAGGCGCCCGTCGCGGTTGATCACGGTGCGGGTGGGCAGGTTGAGCTCGCGCCACCAGACCACGTCGGTCAGGTCGCCGAACGTGCAGCACATCGCGATGCCGGCGCCCTTGTCGGGCTCGGCGGCCGGGTGCGCCACCACGGGGATCTCGACACCGAAGATGGGCGAGGTCACGGTGGTGCCGAACAGCGGCTGGTAGCGCTCGTCGTCGGGATGGGCGATCAGCGCGACCACGCTCGGCAGCAGTTCGGGACGGGTCGTCTCGATGTGGACCGGCTCACCGTCAGGTCGGTGGAAGGCCACGCGGTGGTAGGCACCCGGGTATTCGCGGGCCTCGAGCTCGGCCTGGGCCACCGCGGTCTGGAACGTCACGTCCCACATCGTCGGTGCCTCGGACATGTACGCCTCGCCGCGGTCGTGGTTGCGCACGAACGCCAGCTGGGCGATGCGCTGCGCCTCCTCAGAGATGGTGGTGTAGACCGAATCCCAGTCGACGGAAAGGCCGACGCGGCGCCACAGGTCTTCGAAGGCCTGCTCGTCGACGGCCGTCAGCTCGTGGCACAGCTCGATGAAGTTGCGCCGGCTGATCGGCACCTGCCTCTTCGGGTCGGGCTTGGCCGGCGGGGTGAAGTCCGGGTCGTAGGCGATGCTGGGGTCGCAGCGCACGCCGTAGTAGTTCTGCACCCGCCGCTCGGTCGGCAGGCCGTTGTCGTCCCAGCCGATGGGATAGAAGACGTGCTTGCCGCGCATGCGCTGGTAGCGCGCCACCAGGTCGGTGTGGGTGTAGCTGAACACGTGGCCCACGTGCAGCGAGCCCGAGACAGTCGGCGGGGGAGTGTCGATCGAGAACACCTGCTCGCGCGATTCGGGTCGCACGAACGCGAACGTGCCCTGCTGCTTCCACTTCTCGGCCCAGGCTACCTCGAGCCCCTCGAGCACCGGCTTGTCGGGCACACGGGGGGCGGGCAGGTTCTGGGCGAGATCAGTCATGCGCCCAAGACTAGTGAACCCGCCCGCGTGGGTTCGAATCCGTCAGCTGTTGGCTGCGCTCTCGATGGCCTTCTTCCAGGCATCGGTGGTGGGGTCGAGCACCTTCCACCAGTCGACCATGCGGCCATCGCCCTGCACCTGCGGGTTCTTGCCGTTGACCATGATGGTGGGGGTGCCGGTGACACCGGCCTTGAACGCGTTCTCGTCGGTCAGGCGCACGAACTGCGAGGTGGCCTTCGAGTCATAGCAGGACTTCCACTTGTCGTACTCGGCCCCGGTGATGCCAGCCTGCTCGGGGATCGTCTTCGTGATGTCCTGGTCGGTGTAACCCGCACCCTCGTTCGCCGGCTGGTGCTTGAACGCCGCACCGTGGAACTCCCAGTAGCGCCCGGTGGTGTCGGCGCACGCTGCGGCGATGGCCACCTTCGTCGACGAATCGTTCTTCAGGTTGCCGTCCATGAACGTCATGGGGTGCACCTGCAGCTTGACGAAGCCCTCATTCGCCAGGTCGGTCCAGACCTGGGCGTACATGTCCTCGGACTGCTTGCAGATCGGGCACTGGTAGTCCATGTAGATGTTCAGCGTGTACTTCGCCTCGGCGGCCTTGGCGGGCAGCGCCAGGATCGCCTCTTGCCCCACCGCGTTGGGCGGGGTGATCTGCGAGGACGCCTCGTTGGCCGCCTGCTGGCTCTTGCGGCGCTGGTCCTGGATGACGACCGTGGCCACCACGGCGATGATCGCCAGGGCGACGACGCTGGTCACGATGATCATCGCCAGGCGTGCCGTCTTCTGCTTCCGGGCCTGTGCCTCTTGCTGGGCGCGCAGCTGCTCGCGGCGGGTGGTGGTCTCGGCAGCCATCTTGCCGGTGGCCTTCTTGGTGCTCATTCCCCGTCTTCCTTGGTCAATTCGTCATCATCAGCAAACTCATGAAATTGCGGCGCGTCGTCCGGGAACAGCAGGTTATCGACCGCGAACACACTGCGTGGTCGCACCACCAGCCACACGCCCGCCAGCAGGAACAGCGCATCGCGCGCCAGCTCCTGGGGGTACTTCGTCTGTTCCGGGTTGACCAGGCCGCCGGTGCCGAAACAGCCGCAGTCGATGCTCAGCCCGCGCGCCCACGCCGAGGCGATGCCGAACATGAAAGCCACCATCACCAGCGATCCCAGCAGGGCCGTCCAACGGGTGGCGATGCCGGCCACGATCAGCAGGCCCAGCAGGATCTCCAACGGCGGCAACGCATAGCCGACCCACTTGGACATGTCGAAGGGCAGCAGCTGGTAGGCGCGCACCGACAAGACGCTGTCTTCCAGGTTGCCGATCTTCAACAGTCCGGCCACCAGCAGCGAACCACCGAGCACCAGTCGCGCCACCAGCCCGACCCAGTCGCGCACGTCGCGTCCCCACCACTGCCGGGTCGCCGGACGAGCGGACGCACGATCACGCTGGGGCTGGTGCTTCGGGAGAGCCTCGGTCACGCTGCAGAGCATACCCAGCGGTGGAACGGTCACAGCGGGCAGGGTCGCTAGGCTTGGCCCACCATGGCATTCCACGAACCCACCTCACCGGCGCCGTCCTCACACGGGGCCATCACCGCTGACCTCGTCAGCCGGTGGCCCGAACATCGCGTCGCGCCCAGCCTCGGCCGCGTGCAGGCGCTGTGCGACCTGCTCGGCAACCCCGAGAAGTCGGCACCGGTCATCCACATCACCGGCACCAACGGCAAGGGCAGCACCGCCGCCATGATCGATGCGCTGCTGCGGGCCCAAGGCCTGCGCACCGGGCGCACCGCCAGCCCGCACCTGATCGACATCACCGAACGCATCTGCCTGGACGGCGAGCCCGTCAGCGTCGAGGTCTTCGACGAGGCCTGGGCCCAGATTGCCCCGCTGGTCGAGATGGTCGACGAGCAGCGCATCGACGGCGTGCCCATGACCTTCTTCGAAGTGATGACCGCCCTGTCGTTCGCCATCTTCGCCGACGCACCCGTTGACGTCATGGTGCTCGAGGTCGGCATGGGCGGGCGCTGGGACGCCACCAATGTCGCCGATGGCCAGGTGGCCGTGATCACCCCCATCGACCTCGACCACACCCACCTGCTGGGCGAGACGGTCGCAGCGATCGCCGCCGAGAAGGCCGGCATCATCAAGCCCGGCGCCACCGCCGTGATCGCCGCCCAGCAACCCGAGGCCGCCACGGTGCTGCTCGCACGCTGCGCCGAGGTCGGCGCGCTGCCGGTGCTCGAAGGCCCCGGCTTCGGGCTGCTCGACCGCCACCGTGCGGTCGGTGGCCAACTGCTGCGCCTGCAGAGTGCCCAGGGCCCCGTCGGTGACGTGCACCTGCCGCTGCATGGCGAACACATGGCCGCCAATGCGGCACTCGCACTGGCCGCCGTCGAAGCGTTCATGGGCGGCAAGGGGCTCGAGCCCGACATCATCGTCGACGGATTCAACGCCGTCGAGGCCCCCGCACGCCTCGAGCTGATGCGCACCTCACCGCCGATCGTCGTCGACACCGCCCACAACCCGCACGGCGTGCGCGCCACGCTGGCCGGCGCCGCCGAGGCCTACGGATTCCAGCCCATGGTCGGCGTGCTCGCGATGATGCGCGACAAGGCCGTCGACGACGTGCTCACCCTGCTCGACGAGGTGCTCGACCACGTGGTGGTCACCACGGTCAGCTCGACTGACCGCGGCATGACGGTTGACGAGCTGGCCGAACGTGCCGAGGGGGTCTTCGGTGCCGCCCGCGTCGACCGTGCCGACACGATGGCCCAGGCACTCGAGAAGGCCACCCTGCTCGCGGACGAGGCAGGCGCCGGTGCCGGTGTGCTCGTGCTCGGCTCGGTCATCGCGGCCGGCGAGGCACGCGCGCTGCTGCTGCCCGCCCGGCTCGCCGAACAGCACGAGGCCGCCAACGACGCCCTGCTGCGGGTGGGCCCGACCCGGGCTGACCTGGGGCTCGACGACGCCGAGGAGGCATGGTGATCCTTCCGCCGACCAACCCGCTGCTGCGCGCCATGGCCATGACGCTGTGGTTCGAGGTGATCATCTTCATCCTGGCGCTGCCCGGCATGCTCTTGATCGACCACCGCGACACCGCGCTGAGCATCACCATCGTCGTGGTCGCCTGCGTGGCGGCGGTCGTGGCCGCCATGCGCGTCAAGCGGCCGTGGGGCCAGGTGCTCGGCCTGGTGGTGCAGGCCGGTGCCATCGCGATGGGCCTGATGACGTCGATGATGTTTGCCGTCGGCATCATCTTTGCCGTGGTCTGGTTGATGTGCGTGATCCTGGGCCGTCGGCTCGAATCGCAGGCAGCGGCCCGCGACCAGTAGGCTCCGGCGCATGACTGATGCCACCTTCAGCCCCGCGGACGGTTCGCAGACCCTGGTGATCCTCAAGCCCGACGCCGTCTCGCGCGGGCTCGCGGGCAAGATCCTCGACCGCTACCTGACCAAGGGGTTGACCCTGGCAGCGCTTGAGCTGCGCCACGTCGACCAGCAGCTTGCCGCCGCCCACTACGCCGAACACGAGGGCCGCCCGTACTACCCGACGCTGATCCAGTTCATCACCTCGGGGCCCGTCGTGGTGATGGTGCTGCAGGGTGAGCGGGCCATCGACATCGTGCGGCTGCTGAACGGCTCGACCGATGCGGGGCTGGCCGCTCCCGGCACCATCCGCGGGGATTTCTCGATCTTCTACCAGCGCAACGTCGTGCATGCGTCCGACTCACCCGCGACGGCCACCCGCGAGATCGGGTTGTGGTTCCCGCAGCTGTGAGTGCGCGCCCGTAGGTTGCGTGGCGAAGATCACTTATCCTTGGTCGCAATGAGCACCATGACTGAGCCCGAAACCCTCTTCCCGAAGCTGGAACCGCTGCTGGCGCAGGTCAGCAAGCCGATCCAGTACGTCGGTGGCGAGCACAATTCCGTGCGCAAGGCCTGGGACTGCGGCGCCGATGCCGGCCACGAGACCGTCCGCTGGGCGCTCATGTACCCCGACGCCTATGAGGTGGGCCAGCCCAACCAGGGTGTGGCGATCCTCTACGAGATCCTCAACGAGCGCGACTGGATCCTCGCCGAGCGCACCTATTCCGTGTGGCCCGACCTGGCCGACCTGATGCAGGCCCACGGCATCCCGCAGTTCACCCTCGACACGCACCGCCCCGTCGGCGCGTTCGACGTGCTGGGTCTCAGCTTTGCCACCGAATTGGGTTACACCAACATGCTGCAGGCGCTGCACCTGGCCCAGCTGCCGCTGCACGCCGTCGACCGCGGCGAGCATGACCCGATCGTGCTGGCCGGGGGGCACGCCGCGTTCAACCCCGAGCCGATCGCCGACTTCATCGACGCCGCCATCATCGGCGATGGTGAAGAGGCGTCGCTGCTGGTCAGCGAAATCATCCAGGAATGGAAGGCCGATGGCCGCCCCGATGGCCGCCACGGCCTGTTGCTGCGGCTCGCGTCGACCGGTTCGGTCTATGTGCCGAAGTTCTACGAGGTCACCTACCTGCCGGACGGGCGCATCCAGCGGGTGGCGCCGACGCTGCCGCAGGTGCCGTTCCAGGTGCGCAAGCACACCCTGATGAACCTGGACGAGTGGCCCTACCCCCGCAAGCCGATCGTGCCGCTGGCCGAGACGGTGCACGAGCGCTATTCAGTCGAGATCTTCCGTGGCTGCACCCGTGGCTGCCGGTTCTGCCAGGCCGGCATGATCACCCGTCCGGTGCGCGAGCGCAGCATCGAGACCGTCGGCCAGATGGTCGCGGACGGGCTGAAGGCCACCGGCCTCGAAGAGGTCGGGTTGCTGTCGCTGTCGAGTGCCGACCATTCCGAGATCGGCGACATCACCAAGCAGCTGGCCGACCGTTACGAGGGCACGAATGTCTCACTGTCGCTGCCGTCGACCCGCGTGGACGCGTTCAACATCGACCTCGCCAACGAACTGTCGCGCAACGGCCGCCGTTCGGGCCTCACGTTCGCTCCCGAGGGCGGCTCTGAGCGCATGCGCAAGGTGATCAACAAGATGGTCAGCGAGGACGACCTGATCAACACCGTCGCGACGGCTTTCGGCAATGGCTGGCGGCAGGTGAAGTTGTATTTCATGTGCGGGCTGCCCACCGAGACCGACGAGGACGTGCTGGCGATCGCCGACATGGCCGCTCGGGTCATCGAGACCGGTCGCCAGGCCTCGGGCACGCGCGACATCCGGTGCACCGTCTCGATCGGCGGGTTCGTGCCCAAGCCGCACACGCCGTTCCAGTGGGCCGGGCAGACGTCGGCCGAGGTCGTCGACGACCGGCTGTTCAAGCTGCGCGAAAAGATCAAGGCCAACAAGCAGTACGGCAAAGCCATCGGCATGCGCTACCACGATGGACGACCCGGGATCATCGAGGGACTGCTGTCACGCGGCGACCGTCGGGTGGGCCGGGTCATCGAAGAGGTGTGGCGCCGCGGCGGCATGTTCGACGGCTGGAGCGAGCACTTCAGCTATGACCGCTGGGTCGAGGCGAGCCGCGATGCACTCGCCGGCGAGCCTGTCGACCTGGACTGGTTCACCACCCGCGAGCGGGACTACGACGAGGTGCTGCCCTGGGACCACCTGGACGCCGGCCTGGACCGCGACTGGCTGTGGGAGGACTGGCAGGACGCCATCGACGAGCAGGAGGTCGAGGACTGCCGCTGGACGCCGTGTTATGACTGCGGCGTGTGCCCGCAGATGTCGACCGAAATCCAGATCGGGCCGACGGGTCGCCAACTGCTGCCGTTGTCGGTGGTGGGGCGCGACCTGGCCTAGGGCTTCGCGGCCTGTCAGTGCTTGGCGGGTGCCAGGCCCAGCTCGTCCTCAATGGTGCCGCAGCTCACGGTGATGAAACCTGCGGTGCTCATCGCCAACGACATGGCCAGCATCAGCAGCAGCGGGGCCGTCCAACCGCCGGTGGCCTCGTAGAGCACGCCGACCAGGAACGGCCCGAACAGCGCGATCGCATAACCGGCGCCCTGGCCGAACCCGCTGAGGGCGACGGTGCCGGCGCCGGTGCGGCCCTTCATGGCGAACAGGCCCAGGATGAGCGGGAAGCTCGACGTGCCGATGGCGGCCAGCGTCGCCCACAGCCAGGGCATGGTCATCGGCGCGACCAGCAGGCCGGTGTAGGCCGCGAGGCCGCACAGCCCGATGATCACCTGCAGCGTGATGGGGCGCGGGTTGCGCTGCATGTATGCGGGCCACAGGAACGCCAGGGGAACGCCGACACCGGTGGTGATGCCGAGCATCCAGCCGGCGTCGGTCTGGCTCATGCCGGCGTCGGTGTAGATCAGGGGCATCCAGCCGAACAGCGAATAGGCCTGTGCCGACTGCATGCCGAAGAAGATGGCGATGGCCCAGCCCAGCGGGGTGCGGGCCACGCTGGTGAGCGTGATCGGCGAGGCGGGTTTGGCTGAGGCGGTCTGGGGATTGGCCTTGTCGAAGCCGATGGCGAAGAGCCACGGGATCACGGCGAGCAGGGCGGTGACGGCAGAGGCCAGGTAGGCCTGCCGCCAGCCGCCCAGTGCAATGGTCATGGGCACGGTGAATGCACTGGCGACAGTGACGCCGATCGAGAGCAGCAGCGAGTACAGCGCGGTGACCAACCCGATCTGGTGCGGGAAGTGCCGCCGGATCACGCTCGGGGCCAGCACATTGCCGACGGCCATGCCGGCCAGCGCCAGCACGGACAGCGCCAGGAACACGTACTGGTTGCTGGTGAACGTGCGGGCCACGCTGCCCACGAGCAGGGCCAGCATCGCGACCAGGATGAGCCGGTGCATGCCGATGCGGGTGGCCAGCCACGGGGCGGCGAAGCCGAAGATGGCGAAGCAGATGGTCGGCAGCGAGGTGAGCAGGCCCGCAGTGATGCCGGACAGGCCGAGGTCGGCCTGCAGGTTGCTCATGACGGGGCCGATCTCGGTGGCCACGGGGCGCAGGTTGTAGGCCATCACCAGGATGGCGACGAGCATGAGGGCGCCTTTGCTCCACCAGGGGGCGGCTGCGGTGGGTGCGGGGTTGTGGCTCACAAGCTCAGGAGTCTACGTGGGCCGCGGCGTGGGTGTGGTTTCGTCCGGGGTGGGGGTGGGGTCTGGGGGAGAGCGGGGGCGACAGTGTGTGAAAAGACGTGCCCAGAGACGTCTTTTCACACACTGTCGGACGAGCTGCCGCGGCGGGTGGTCACGCGGGTGCTTACAAGGGGCCGCATGCGGGACATGGCTGCGGGTAGCCCTGCCAGCCGCGCTGGCGCAGCACCCGGGCCACGAGCCCCGCCACCCCGCAGGCTCGGTGGAACACGTCGATCCACCCAAACCTCATCGTGACCAGCCCCATGGTGAGGTGCTCGGCATCACGCCAGGCATCGCGCACTTCACCGGCCCCACGATGGCCCAGCTCGCCGTCAAGTTCGATGAGGGTGTTGAAGTCGGCATAGACAACATCGGTGCGGGTGCGCTTGCTCATCGAAACCTGCCGCAGACCCGTCGGCAGCGCGTGGGCCTTCTCGACATCGCGGCGGTAGCGCAGTTCCAGCGGGCTCTCGATGCCGCTGTCGAGCCAGTCCAGCAGCTGCACCACCGACGCGCGCCCTTTCAAGCGCGTGGCGCCCTCGAGTGTCGCGCGCAGCCGAGACGTGGTCGTCCGGCGCCCCACCACCGCCCGGGTCACCCAACCTGCCTGGCCGTCGATGGATTCGCCTGCGCAGAGATCGAGCACCGTCTGCTCTATCGAGAGCCGCGCAGGTGAGCTGTGGCCGGCGCGATGGCCACGGCGAAACCTCCAACCGGGTTGCTGGCGGACGGCATTGGCGTTCGGGGGCAGCCAGACCTCGATGAGGTCGACGCCACCCCTGTGCAGTTCGTGCAGCTTGGCAGCGACCAACCCGCCAAGCACGGCTTGTTCCCCCCCTGCCAGCACGCCAGCCCAGGCCCGCTGCTGCCAGTCGGCGCCGGCGCTGGAGTACACCCCGTGCAGCAGCCGCTGCCAGCCATGGTCCGGCAGCGTTTGCACTTGCGTGCGGCTCAACCCGTGTGCCCGAGCCTGCGCATTCGACATGACGCCTCGCTGGGCATGGACGAGCTCAGCCAGTGCCGGGGGGAGCTGATGGGGGCGCATGCGTCCCATTCTGTGGCGTCGGCGGGTCATGAGCCCGGCAACAGTGTGTGAAAAGACGTCTTGGGAGACGTCTTTTCACACACTGTCGGTTCAGGGGCGCTGGGGTGATGACCAACGGCGGCTCACGCGCCCGCCCGCAGGTGGTTCAATGGTCGGCGATGAGCGAGAACACCGCCCCCGAGCCCAAGAAGCGGCGCCAGCCCGAGCAGCAGGCCCCACCCGTGCAGCGCCTGCGCGTGCGCTATGCCAAGCGGGGTCCGGCCCGGTTCACCAGCCACCGTGACGTCGGGCGAGCGCTCGAGCGGGCGCTGCGGCGCGCTGAGATCCCGATGGCGTATTCATCGGGGTTCTCGCCGCACCCGCGCATCTCGTATGCCAATGCCTCGCCCACCTCAGCCGCCACCGAGGCGGAATACCTCGAGCTCGGCCTCAGCGAGGTCTGTGATCCCGACAAGGTGGCCGCCGCCCTCAACGAGGTGCTCGGCCCGGGCCTTGATGTGCTCGAGGTTGTCGAGGCCGGCAAGGAGTCGTTCAACGACCTGCTCGTGGCCTCCGCGTGGTTGATCGACCTCGGCGAGGTCGACCAGGCCACCCTCGCCCGGGCCGTCGACGCACTGCTCGCCAGCGAGTCGGTCACGGTGAAGCGCATGACCAAGAGCGGCATGCGCGAGTTCGATGTGCGCGCCGCGCTGGTCGAGTTGCGCGTCGAGTCGGCCACCGGTCAGTTGTTCTTCATCGGACGCCACGAGGCCCCGCTGGTGCGACCCGATGATGTGGTCCAGGCGCTGCGCCAGCTCGAGCCCGGGCTGGGCTCCGCTCGTCCGGCACTGCTCACCCGACTGGCACAAGGACGACTGCCGGTGCCCGCGGCGCAGGGGGTGCTCGTCGACCCCTTCAGCGACACCCCGGTGGCGGTGCGGTAGCGGAGAATCACGTCACCGAGGGGCTGTGTGGCATACTGGCAGGCAGGGAACGGGCACCAGATGTGCCCAGTACCGGCAGCAGTACCGCTAGCCACACCGCGACGAAACCTCGACCGCGGGGGTAGCCGGCAGCTGCCGACCCGCCTGCTTTGGACACGGTTCGCCGTGCCCCGAACCGCACCTTCGTGTGCCAGGAGCCGCCATGCTCGATGAGAACACCACCGAAAACTCCACCCCTGTCGACGAGCCCCAGGCCACCAGGCCCGTGCGTCGCCGTCGCGCCGCCACCCGGCCCTCGGGCCCGCCCAGCACCGCGGTGAAGCCGGCCGTCGTGACCACGCCCGAGCCGGTCGCTGACGCGCCGCAGCCTGAACCCGTGCCGCAGCCTGAGCCGGAGCCTGCGCCGCTCGACCAGCCCGAGGCCGCCGCCGAGGCCGACACCACCGCTGAAGAAGACGTCGTTGAGCCAGCCCCGCGCAAGACCGCGGCCCGCAAGACCACGCCGCGCAAGCGCGCCGCGCGTGAAGAAGGCGCTCCCACGACCACCCGCCGCCGCAAGAAGGCGGCTGAGCCGGTGACCTCGCCGAGCGCCGATGAGCCCATGGAGGCCAGCGAATCCACCGACGAGCTCGGCGAGCGCCTGCGTGCCGCCGCCGAGGCCGCGGCCGGTCGTCAGGGCACCGGCCGCGCGGGCCGCAAAGTCAGCGGAGTCGTCGCGAACCCCTTCGCCACGTCCGGTGACGGCGATGCGGCCGCAGTGCTGCAGTCGCTCGCGGCGTCCATTGCCGGTGCTGCGCCCGTCGTGACCTTTGATGCCGCCCCCGTGGCCGAGGACGAGGCCGAGGATGAGGCCGAGGTCGAGGTCGAGGCCACCGCCGAACAGACCACTGCCGAGACCGACGAGCAGGCGGCGACCGAGGCCCCCGAGGCCACCGAGGTCGTCGCCCAGGATGCGGTCATCGAGGATGAATCGTCCACCGATGAGTCCGCCACCGACGATGCCGCCACCGACGATGCCACCACCGAGGACGAGTCCAGCGAGGATTCCGATGACGAGGGTGACTCGGGCAACCGTCGCCGCCGCCGTCGCCGGGGTGGGCGCCGCCGTCGTCGCGGGTCTGATTCCGCCGAGGCCGAAGCAGACACCGATGCCGAGGCGTCGACCGACGAGGGCGACGAGACGACCGCCGACGCCACTGAGGCCACCGAGGGTGACGAGAACGTTGACCAGGCCGACACCGGCCGCCGTCGTCGCAGGCGCCGTCGCCGTCGCGGCGAAGACGCGTCCGGTGCTGATGATGACCCCAGCGATGTCGTGGTGCGGGTGCGCGAGCCGCGTGCCCACCGCAGCGCCGCCGATGAGGTCACCGGCATCGAGGGTTCGACCCGACTTGAGGCCAAGCGCCAGCGCCGCCGCGAGGGGCGCGCTGCCGGGCGCCGCCGCGCGCCGATCCTGAGCGAGGCCGAGTTCCTGGCCCGTCGCGAGTCGGTCAAGCGGTCGATGCTCATTCGCCAGCGCGCCGACTACACGCAGCTCGCGGTGCTCGAGGACGACATCCTGGTCGAGCACTACGTCGACCGGGCCACCGCGCAGTCGCTGATCGGCAACGTCTACCTGGGACGAGTGCAGAATGTGCTGCCCAGCATGGAGGCGGCCTTCATCGACATCGGCCGCGGCCGCAATGCCGTGCTCTATGCCGGCGAGGTTGACTGGGACAGCTTCGGCGCCCAGGGCGGCCAGCGCAAGGTCGAGCAGGTGTTCAAGTCGGGCCAGACCGTGCTCGTCCAGGTGTCGAAAGACCCGGTCGGTGCCAAGGGTGCGCGCCTTACCAGCCACATCTCGATCCCGGGCCGCTATGTCGTGTACTCACCCGGTGGCCAGCTGTCGGGCATCAGCCGCAAGCTCGCCGACACCGAGCGGCACCGCCTGAAGGAGATTCTCGGCCACCTGATCGACGAGGATTCGTCGGTGATCGTGCGCACGGCCGCCGAGGGCGCCTCGGAGGACGAACTGGTGCGCGACGTCACCCGACTGAAGGCGCAGTGGGAGGCCATCGAGAAGAAGGTCAAGCAGGGTTCGGCCCCGCAGCTGCTGTATGCCGAGCCGGTGCCGACCGTGCGCATCGTGCGTGACCTGTTCACCGAGGACTTCCACGAGCTGGTCGTCGAGGGGGCCGGTGGCACCGAGGACGTCGGCGACACGATCATCAACTACGTCGAACACGTCGCCCCGCACCTGCTCGAGCGGGTCAAGCGCCACGAAGCAGGCGATGGTGACCTGTGGGCGAAGTACCGCATCGACGAGCAGATCTCGAAGGCGCTGGAACGCAAGGTGTTCCTGCCCTCGGGTGGTTCGCTGGTGATCGACCGCACCGAAGCCATGACGGTCATCGACGTCAACACCGGCCGGTTCACCGGCAGCGCCGGCAACCTTGAGGCCACCGTCACCAGCAACAACCTCGAGGCAGCCGAAGAGGTCGTGCGCCAGCTGCGGCTGCGCGACATCGGCGGCATCATCGTGATCGACTTCATCGACATGGTGCTGCCCAGCAACCGTGAGCTGCTGCTGCGCCGCCTGACCGAATGCCTGGCCCGTGACCGGACGAGGCACCAGGTCGCCGAGGTGTCGAGCCTCGGCCTGGTGCAGATGACCCGCAAGAAGATCGGCACGGGGCTGGCCGAGGCGTTCACCGAGCAGTGTGAGCACTGTGGCGGACGCGGCTACCACAAGTTCACCGAGCCGGTGGATTCGCAGGCCCCGGCCGATGGTGGCGATCGCCATCGTCGCGGGGGAGGGCATGGTCCGGTGCCGGCGATGGCGCACAAGGCGAAGACCGAGCCGGTGAAGGATGAGCCGGCCAAGGAAGCGCCGAAGGACGAGCCGGCTGCTGAGGAGCCCGCGCCGCGTCGACGTCGGGCGCGCCGGGCTGCGGGCAAGCCGGAGCCGGTCGTGGTTGACGAGACCCCGGTGGTTGACGAGACCCCGGTCATCATCGAATCCGAGCCGGTCGAGGCACCTGTCCAGGACGAGGCTACTGCCGCGGCTGAGTGATCAGCCCAGCTCCTCCGCGAGCCCGATAAGGATTCCCTCGGGCCCGCGGAGGTAGCAGAGCCGGTAGATGTCCAGGTATCGCTCGACCGTGCCTTCGAGCTGTGCGCCATGCTCGAAGGCCGACGTCAGTGTGGCGTCCAGGTCGTCCACCTGGAACATCACCCGCAGGTAACCCAGCGCGTTCACGGGCGCGCGGCGGTTGTCGGCGATGACGTCGGGTTCGAGGAAGCGGGACAGCTCCAGGCGCGAGTGGCCGTCGGGAGTGCGCAGCATCGCGATTTCGACGCGTTGGTGGCCCAGGCCGGTGACCCGACCGGCCCAGTCGCCCTCGACCAGCTGGCGACCCTCGAGTTCGAGGCCCAGTGCGGTGAAGAAGTCGATCGTCGTGCTGAGGTCTTCGACGACGATGCCGACGTTGTTCATGGTGATGGTCATGGGCGACGGTAACAGGCAAGCACCCTCCCAGGCCCGATGTGGGCCGGGGAGGGTGCTGCGACGTCCAGTAGGAGACGTCCAGTAGGAGGGGTACGCAGACCGGGCCGGACACCCTCCAGAATTGTGTGACGTCGTTTTCGTTTTCATCACGTTGTTATTGAAACAACGTCGCAGAATATGTTGCAGTGGGTTTCCGTGGATCGCTCGTCGACGCTGCCGCGATGGGGCTATCTTGGGTCCATGTCGCGCATTCTCGTCCGGTCGTTCCGATTTCAGGAAATCGTGACCCGGTCGATACACTTCCTGCGGTCTTGGCGTGCGACAGCGAGTTTTTGAGGAGGATGAGTGCCGAAGCGAAGCGCGGTGGTGGGGCTCGTCCTGCTGGCGGTCGTTGCGTTGGCCTTGTCCTGGCTGGCGCTGTCCCGACCCGCGGCCACCCACACCACCGGGACGCCCTCGCGGCCCACTGGTGAGGTGCCGGTCACTCCCACGCCGACGGATGGTTCGAGTCCCTCAGCCTCGGCCAGTCCCGCGCAGTCGCAGGCGCAGGGCACCCTGGTGGTGCTCGGTGACGGGTACTCGGCCGCCGCGTCATGGCCCAAGTATGCGGGTGAGGCACTCGGCATGACCGTGGTGAACATGGCCGCAAGCGGCACGGGGTACACCAAAGCGCCGGGAAGCTGCCCTGTCGCCCCCTGCACGTCTTTCAAGGATTCGGCTGCCAAGGTCGCCGCTGCGAAACCCGCCGTCGTCGTGGTTGTCGGGGGTGAGGTCGATGGCGACGTACCGCTCGCTGCGGACGCCACTGCCACCCTGAATGCGCTGAAGCAGGCGGTGCCGCGGGCGAGGATCGTCTTCATGACGCCGATCAGCTCGCGCGCCACACACCCGGTCTGGCTCACCACCCATGCCGAGACACTCAAGACGGTGGCGGCGGACGGCAATGCCATCTGGATCGACACCAGTTCGGTGGTCGCCACGGCCAGCTCCTATGCCAATGGTGACCTGACCGATGAATCAAGTCAACGAATCGCTGCCCAACTTGTCGAAGGCCTGAAGTAGCCAACAGAGAGGTTCCCACGTATGGGATTGACGGACTACTTGCAGATTCTGCGCAAGTTCTGGATCAGCATCACAGCGGTGACCCTGATGGGGCTCGCCGTTGGCGCCATCGCCTCGCTGCTGGCCACCCCCACGTACACCTCGTCGGTGTCGGTGTACCTCACGGTGCAGAGTGGCGACAGCGCCGCCGACCTCTCGCAGGGTTCGTCCTACACCGAACGCCAGGTGAAGTCGTTCGCCCAGATCATCGAGGCACCCGTTGTGCTGCAGCCGGTGGTGGACCAACTGCAACTTGGCATCTCCGCAGGTCAGCTGGCGGGTCGGGTCACCGTGCAGGTGCCCGCCAATACGTCGATCCTCAACATCTCGGTTGTTGACACGGACGCCAACCGAGCGGCGGCAACCGCCAGGGCGACCGGCGACCAGCTGATCAAGACCGTGGCGAACCTTTCGCCCAAGAGTTCTTCGGGTCAGGCCACCGTGATCGCCACGGTCATCACGCCGGCGACCGTCCCGACATCGTGGACGACGCCGAGGGTCGCACAGAACCTGGCCCTCGGACTGTTGCTCGGCCTGTTGGTGGGCGTCGGTCAGGCTGTCCTGCGTCGGGTGCTGGACACCAAGGTGCGAAACGCCGAGGACATCGCGAAGGTCACGGACGTGCCGGTCGTGGCCACCATGGCGTACGACCCCGAGACGAAGAAGCATCCCCTGCCCGTCATCACCGACCCGTACTCGCTGCATGCTGAGGAGTTCCGGCGCCTGCGCACCAACCTGCAGTTCCTCGGGGTCGGGCCCCGCGGCGGGGCCATCGCGTTCTCATCATCGTTGAACTCCGAGGGCAAGACGACGACGGTGCTCAACACCGCGATCGCGTTGGCGCAGGCCGGCAAGCGCGTGCTGCTCATCGACGCAGACCTGCGGCGCCCCCGAGTCGCCCCGCGGCTCAACCTGGAGTCCAACGCCGGGCTGAGCACCATCCTGGTCGGAAGGGCCCACCTCGAGGACGTGGTCCAGCCGGTCCACGGCGTCGACGTGCTCGCCGCCGGGCGGGTGCCCCCCAACCCGTCCGAGCTGTTGGGGTCCTCTGCCATGCGTGACCTCATCACCGAGGGGCTGAACCACTACGACTGGGTTCTTGTGGACACCGCCCCGGTCGGCATGGTCGCCGACACCGCAGTGCTTGCCTCGGCAGTCGGCGGCGTGCTGCTTGTCGTCGAAAGCGGACGAGGCGATGTCACCCAGCTGGAGGACTCGATCACCGCCGTCCAGACCGCCGAAGGACGGGTGATGGGCATTGTGCTGAACAAGCTCAAGGCTGAGGATGCCGGCAGCCGGCGCAGTCGCTACTACGGCGAGGCCTATGGCGATGTGGCAGCACCCGAGGCGCCCACTCGCGCTCTCGACGAGCCCCAGCCCGACGCCACGCCTGCCCGGGCAATGCGCAGCGCAGATCTGGCGGCGTCATGGTGACCGCAGCCGGGGAGCCGTTCGAGATCCTGGTGGTGTGCACCGGCAACATCTGCCGATCACCTGCCGGTGAGGTGCTGCTCCAGGATGCCCTCGGGCCATCCGTGCGAGTGCGCAGTGCCGGCACCGGAGCGCTGGTGGGCCGAGCGGTGGACCCGCAGATGGCATCGCTGCTGCAGTCCGACAAGCTCGACCATGCCGGGTTCCGGGCCCGCCAACTGGCAGAGGACGAACTCAGGGGCGCTGGCCTCGTGCTGGCCATGGACCTTGACCATCGTTCAGCGATCGTTGAACTCGCCCCGGCCACCGTCCGGCGAACGTTCACCCTGCTGGAGTTCGCCGACATCGTGGGCCAACTCGATCCCTCCGCGCTGGCTGGCCGACAGACCCCGGTGGATCGGCTTCAAGCCCTCGTGCCGCTGGCGACTGCCGCCCGTGGACGAACGCGCCACGATGCCGCCGTCGAGGTGCCTGATCCCTACCGGCAGTCCCAGCAGCAGTTCGAGCACAGCTACGGACTCATCCGTGGGGCCGTTGACACGATCGCCGGGGTGGTGAACCCCTAGCAGCGAAACACGTCCACATGTTCGTGCCGAGCAAGCTGGTCAGCCGCAGTCCACGGTAGCGATTCAGCGCCATCGCCCAAGTGGTGATTTCCCCTCATTCCTTCTGGAAGGATCATTGTGTATCAGGTTGACGCGCGTCGCAAAAGGGCGTTTTTCGCACTGCTCGACATTGCCTCCTGGCCCGTCGCGACCTTGTTCTTTGCTGCGGCTCGATATGATTTTCAGCTCAGTGCTGTCCAGTGGACCGGAGTGGTCTTCTACCCGGTCGTGGCCGTGGTGTTGCATGTCTGCATTGCGTGGTGGCTGCGGCTCTACCGGGGCCGGGCCCGCATCGGGTCGTTCCAGGAGGCATCGTTGCTGGCGCTGGTCGTGGCTGGGATCGGCTTCGTCTGCGCCGTGATCTTCCTCGGCTTCGTGCCCCTGTTCCCACGGGGTGTGGCGTTCACGGTGCCACTGGGTGCGCTCGCGCTGATGGGCTTCTACCGTGTGCTGCAGCGGCAGCAGTCCATGCGCCTGCACCACTCGGTCGCCAGCGGCAAGGAACGGGTGCTCATCTACGGCGCCGGCAATGCGGGCGGCAACATCGGGCAGTTGCTGCTGTTCGACCCCGAGACGCCTTATGACATCGTCGGGTACATCGACGACGACCCCGACAACCGCAACCTGCGCCTCGCGGCGGGTCGGGTCCTGGGTGCGCGGGAAGATGTACCGCGACTGGCCGCCGCGATGGGCGTGCACACAGTACTCGTGGCGATCCCCAGCGCTTCGCCTGCATTCATTGATGGCGTCACCCGCGAGTTCGAGGCGCACCAGATCAACACCGTCGTCATGCCCACCCTGCAACAGCTGGCTGCTGGCCGGGTCTCGATCGAAGAACTACAGGAAGCCGAACTCGCCGACCTGATGGGTGGCGGCCCCGCACCTGCCGAAGCCGCCGTGGCTGCCCCGCCCAATGAGCGCATCTTCCTGTCCTCACCCGATGTGGGCGAGGCCGAGGAGGCCGCGATCGTCCGCGCCGTCCGCTCCGGATGGGTGGCGCCACTGGGGCCGGAGCTCGACGCCTTTGAGGCAGAACTGGCCGAGTACACCGGACGCCGGCACTGTGTGGCGCTGTCGTCCGGCACCGCGGCCCTGCACATGGGTCTGGTCACCCTCGGCATCAAGCCCGGTGACCTGGTGCTCACCTCGACGATGACGTTCGCGGCGACGGCCAACGCGATCATGTACACCGGTGCCGAGCCGGTGTTCGTCGGCAGTGACGATGCCGGGAACATGGACCCTGACCAGCTCGAGCAGGCCTTCAAGACCCTGTCGGCTGAAGGCCGTGAAGTCAGCGCCGTCATGCCCGTCGACCTGCTCGGCAAGGTCGTCGACCACGAGCGCATCGGCGCGATCGCCGACGCCTACGGGGTGCCGGTGATTTCTGACGCCGCGGAATCGCTGGGTGCCATCCGCAATGGCCGGTCGTCCGCAGCCTTCGGTGAGATGGCTGCAGTGTCGTTCAATGGCAACAAGATCATGACGACGTCAGGCGGCGGTGCCCTGCTCACCGACGACCCGGGCGTTGCCACCCACGTGCGCTACCTCGCGAGCCAGGCACGCCAGCCTGTGGTGCACTACGAGCACACCGACATCGGCTACAACTACCGCATGTCGAACCAGCTCGCTGCGCTGGGTCGCGCCCAGCTGGCCCGGTTGCCCGAGATGATCGAGCGCCGCCGGTTGCTGCGCCTGCACTACCGTGACCTGTTCGCCGGTGTGCCCGGTGTCAGCATCTTTGGTGAGCCCTCGGGCGCCGATGGGGGAGACACCCAGGACAACTTCTGGTTGACCTCGGTGCTCGTCGACCCCGAGTTGGCGGGCTTCACCTCAGAAGACCTGCGTCTGGCGCTGCTGGCCGAGCAGATTGAATCGCGTCCGCTGTGGAAGCCGATGCACCTGCAGCCTGTGTACTCCGAGATGCGCAGCTTCGTCGATGCCACCGGCGAGCGGCTGTTCCGCACCGGTCTGTCACTGCCCAGCGGATCGGTGCTGAAGCAGCCGCAGATCGACCGGATCGACGCTGCCGTCAACAGTTTCCTTGCCAAGGCGTCGGTCCATGCGTGAACGCCGTCCCTACGACACCCCCAAGCGTCTGCTGGACATCGCTGCGAGTGCCGTGGGCCTCGTCGTCAGCGCCCCCGTGCAGCTGGTCACGGCCGCAGTGGTGCTGGCTGCGCACGGTCGCCCGGTGCTCTTCCGTCAGGAACGCCCGGGACGTGACGGTGAGATCTTCGAACTGGTGAAGTTCCGCACGATGCGCCACCCCGACCCGACCCACCAGACCGACGCCCAGCGGCTCACGGGGGTCGGCAGGTTTCTGCGGGCCACCAGCCTGGACGAACTGCCAACCCTGGTGAACGTGCTCAAGGGCGACATGAGCCTTGTCGGCCCGCGGCCCTTGCTGGTGCG
This sequence comes from Aestuariimicrobium sp. G57, assembly GCF_050110855.1. NCBI lineage: Bacteria > Bacillati > Actinomycetota > Actinomycetes > Propionibacteriales > Propionibacteriaceae > Aestuariimicrobium > Aestuariimicrobium sp. G57. Next base: position 73,372 of record NZ_JBNINW010000006.1, read on the forward strand.
CTACCTCGACCGCTACACCCCCGAGCAGGCCCGCCGCCACGAGGTGCGTCCGGGCATCACCGGGCTGGCGCAGGCCTCTGGGCGCAATGGGTTGAGCTGGGAACAGAAGTTCGCCCTGGACGTCGAGTACGTCGATGCACGTTCGCTCGCGCTCGACCTGAAGATCCTCGCCATGACGGTGGGGTCAGTGCTCAAGCGCGAGGGCATCTCGCAGCAGGGCGAGGCGACGATGAGTGAGTTCCTCGGATGAGTGGTGCGCAGCAGGTCGTGGTGGTCGGCGCGTCCGGCTTCGGCCGCGAATCCCTTGATGTGCTCGAGGCGATGGTCTCGTCCGGGGCGCACCTCGAGGTTCTCGGTGTGGTGGACGACGCGCCGTCCGCGACCAATCTCGACCGGCTCGCGGGGCGCGGTGTGCGCCACCTGGGCGGACTGGAAACGTGGATCGCGACGGCCGCGGCCGACGTGCAGTATGTGCTGGGCATCGGCAGCCCGGCCGTGCGTGCGCGGTTGGTGGCGCGGCTGGACGAGGCAGGTCGTGAGGCCTTCACCGCCGTGCATCCCAGCGCGACGTTCGGGGCAGGCAGCGAGCCGAGTCAGGGCAGCGTGGTCTGCGCGGGGGCCGCCGTCTCGACGAATGTGCGTTTCGGTCGGCATGTGCACGTGAACCCGAACGTGACCATCGGCCACGACAGCGAACTCGCCGACTTCGTGTCGCTCAACCCGGGATCAATCATCTCGGGGGAGTGCCTCATCGACGAGCAGACGCTGGTGGGTGCGGGCGCGGTGGTGCTGCAGCAATTGCACGTGGGGCCGCGGTGCATCATCGGCGCCTGCGCGTGCGTCACCAGGGCAGTGCCCGCGGACAGCATCGCAGTGGGGGTGCCGGCACGGTGGTGAACGGGGCGAGACCCAGGAAGGTGACGTTGATTGTCACAGCCGAGGTCACCGCGGTGACATTCCTCAAGGGGTACGTGCGCCACCTGGGTCTGCATGGCTGGGATGTCCAGGTCTTCGCGCGGTCGACCGGGCGCCTCGAGCCCTGGGCTGAGGCCGAGGGTGCAAGAGGGCGCTCGGTGGACTTCGAACGTGAACCCGCACCCTGGGCCGACGTCAAGGCCCTCGCCCAGACGCTGTACCTGCTGGCGAAGGACAGGCCCGACGTGGTCGTCACTGCGACGCCCAAGGCGGGTCTGCTCGGTACCGTCGCGGCGGTCATCGCCCGCGTGCCGGTGCGGATCTACCAGGTCTGGGGCTTGCGGCTCGAGACGGAGACCGGTCTGAAGAGGCGGGTGCTCGCCGCCCTCGAGCGGGTGGCCGTCATGGCCTCGACCCAGGTGGTGGCCAACAGTGCGAGCCTTGCCGAGGAACTCGCGAGCGAGGGCCTCGTGGGGCGTCGACCCGTACGGGTGCTCGGGGCGGGTAGTTCGCACGGGGTGGATGTCATGCACTTCGCCCCCTCGAGCGGTGGCCCCCCGGACGACCGGACGCGCCGCTTCCTGGCATTGCAGCCGGATGACCTGGCGATCGTCTTCATCGGGCGCCTGGCGATTGACAAGGGCATCGACACCCTGGTGCAGGCGCTGGGGATGTGTCGTGATCGTGGACGCCGGGTGCGGGCATTGATCGTGGGCCCAGTCGAGAATGTCGACGTCGGCAGCCTGGTGCCTGATGCGGTCAGCGACCTCGTGCATCTTGTGGGCTCTGCGACCGATGTGCGGCCCTACATCGCCGCCGCCGACGTGCTGTGTCTGCCGACGTTGCGCGAGGGCTTCCCGAATGTGGTGCTGGAGGCAGCCAGCATGGGCGTCCCCGCCATCGTCTCTGACGCCACCGGGGCGGTGGACTCTGTGGTGGCTGGCGCGACAGGGCAGGTGTTCCCCGTGCGCGATGCCGCTGCTCTTGCTGACGCCATCGAGCGGTACATCGACGACCCCGAGCAGGTCCGACGGCATGGTGAGGCTGCCAGGGAACGCGCTGTGAACGACTTCGAACAGTCGCGGATCTGGGACCTGCAACTCGACAACATCGAGCAGCAGTGGGCCCGATCCCGTGGTGCGGGAAGGAGCCGGTGACCATGCACACCGCTGACGTGAGCGTGGTCATCCCGTTCTTCAACTCATCGTCCACCCTCGCGCGGGCGCTGGACTCCGTTGCTGCCCAGACCCTGCCCGTCCGGGAGGTGGTCGTCGTCGACGACTGCTCCACGGAGGCCGAGGCTCGTGCTGCGGCAGGCATCGTCGCCCGGATGAGCAACGCGCGGCTGGTGTCGATGCCCCGGAACGGTGGACCGGGAGAGGCACGCAATGCCGGCTGGCAGGCTGCCGAAGGGCACTGGGTCGCCTTCCTGGACAGCGACGACGCGTGGCATCCCCGCAAGGTCGAGGCACAGCTGCGGGCGGCTGACGCACTGCGTGACGACAAGCCAGTACTGATTGCGTCGCAGTGCGGGCTGGGGTACCAGGCCTGGGCCGCGGCTGGGGTCTCATTGGCGGACCGCACGCCTGCGACGCGCCTCACCAAACGCGGCTTCCTGCTGCGCAACCAGGTGCCGACGTCGTCGGTGATGGTGGCCCGAGACCTGCCCCACCGGTTCCCTGCCGCGCGTCGGTACAGCGAGGACTGGGAGCTGTGGCTCTCGATCGCGGCGCTGGGGCGACCGATGCTGAGGGTGGAATTCCCCTACTGCATCCAGTTCAAGGCCGTCTACGGCGAGTCAGGACTGTCTGGCGCAGTGTGGAAGATGATCCGGGGCGAGTACCGGGCGCTGTGGGCAGAGCGCCGAGCAGGCCGGTTGAGCCTGGCCGAGCTGGGCCTGGGGCTGGCGAGCCTCACGGTGCGTGTGGGCATCCGACTCGCTCGGCTCGGCCTGCGCCGGGCGCGCGTGAGCTGAGGGATTGACGAGCTGATGGATTGCCGAGCTGATGGATTGCCGAGCTGATGGATTGTCGGGGAAGGACAGCATGACCAAGCGGGTGCAGGCCGTGGGGTACTACGGCTGGGGGAACTTCGGCGACGAGCTGTTCCGAAGGACAGTGCAGCTGAGGAGCGACCTGCTGTGGGGCCGGCAGGCCACGGTTCGTTCTTTTGTGGCCCCCGGCCAGGCACTGCGCACCAGTGCGGGCGCGCTCGGCTCGCTGGTGCGCACCGGCGAGATGGTGGCAGGTGGACTGTGGAGTGACACCATCGCCCTGTGTGGGGGTTCGGTCCTGGAAGACGTGCGGGGGACCCAGAAGTGGCGCGACCGGTTGTTCGGCCAGTCCCGAAGCATTGAGGCGCTGGGCGTCTCCCTCGGTCCGTGGCGAACCGACGAGGCGCGAGCCCGGTCCATTGAGTACGTCCGCAAGATGGACCGAGTCGTGGTCCGTGACCGTGCCTCGGCGGACAGAATCGGTGCAGGTGTCATCCTCGGCACGGACCTCGCGGCGCTGCACCCGATGCCATCCCGACCCGCCGAGCACCGCCGATACCTGACGATCTGCCTGTCCAATGACTCCGGTGCGACCTCGGCGCAGTTGGTGGCGATGCTTCGTCCCATGCTGTCGGCGGTGGCGGTGCCGGTGAAGATCCTGGCACTCAATGTGCATCCCCGTCGCGGCGACCTCGCGCTGTCGCACGCCGTCAGGGACGGGCTGTCCGGTCTCGGTCTTGACATGACGGTCGAGGCCTTCGAGTCAGTCGACCAGACGATCGACATCATCGCGGGCTCCGCAGCGGTGTGGTCCCAGCGGCTGCATGGGATCATCGTGGCCTACCTGTGCCACGTGCCCTTCCTGGCGTTCGGGCATCATGCGAAGATCAGCGATTTTGCGCAGGACGTGGGTCTTGACGAGGTGCGCCTGATTCGCGAACTCGTCCCCGGCGACGCCGTGGTCGCGGCTGGACGAAGCACACTGTCGGGCTCGGCAGGGTGGGCACTGTCGCCGCAGGACTACATCGAGTTCGGGCAGCAGGCCTACACCAGCGCGACGGCATGAGGCTGCGCATCTGCGGGGCTGGTCGACTTGGTTCGCTGCTCGCCAGCGCCGGGACGTTCGCCGTCGCCATCTCTCAGTGGTACCTCGTGTGGCTGTTTGCGCGGGCCGTGGGCGGGGCCGAGGCGGTGGGCGAGTACTCGGCACTGCTGGCCATTGCCACGCCGGTGTTCGTCGTCGGCCAGTGGGGATTGCGAACCCTTTACCTGACACTGCAGCGTCGCGTGCCCTGGGGCGTCTACCTGGCCATGAGGTTGGCCGGGGCCGGCTTGGCAGCGGTCACAGTCCTGGCGATCGTCGCGTTCATGGCATCCGGCCGTGCCAGCCTCGAAGTGGGCATCTGGCTGGTCATCCTGAAAGTGGCCAACGCGCTCGCTGACCTGTTGTACGGACGCATCCAGCGCGGTGGCGAACTCGGGCTGTTGGGCCTGGTGACGTTGGGCAACGCGGCAGCCACCTGCGTGCTGGCGACCGTGGCCGTGGTGGCCACCGGCTCCATGGCCGCGGGGGTGGCGGCGTCCGCGCTGGCCTCGGCCATTGCGTGTGCTGCGGCGTGGTGGTGGGGACGACGTGTGGACGGGCAGGCGCAGGCGCGTTCGGCGACCCCGGCAGGCGTGGACTGGATGTACCTGTTGCGGCAGGGGCTGCCGGTGACGATGTCGCAAGGACTCGCGGCGCTGGGCACCTACCTGCCCGTGCTGCTGCTCTCGCTGGTGGCCGGCCGGCAGACGGTGGGGGTGTTCACGACTGCCAGTTACCTGTTGACGGCGGTGAACCTGCTCGGTGCCGCACTCCAGACCATCCAGGTCACGCACTTTCGAACCCTCACCCAGGCTGACGGGGTGCTGGCCCTGGCTGCCCGGACTGCGCGTCTCTCGAAATGGAGTGTCCTGCTGGGCGCGGCCGGTGTCCTTGTGGTGGTGGCATGTGGGTCGTGGGTGCTCGGCCTCGTCTTCGGCCACGAGTTCCGCGTGGGCCGCTGGGAACTGTTGGTGTTGGCAATCGGCGCGGTGGCGGTCGTGCCGAGTTACGTCTTCAGCACTGCGCTGTCGGTGCTGAACAGGTATCGCGAGCAGTCCCGCGCCTATGCCGTGGCCATCGTGGGTTCGGCTGGCGTCGGTGGTGCGCTGCTGGCACTCGGGGTGCCGCCGCTGATGTCTGCTTTCGCGATGACCGGGGCGCTCAACGCGATTCGGCTGGGTGCAATGGTGGGGTTCTTCCGCAGTCGGTGCCGGGCGGAATCGTCGCAGCCGGTGTCAGCTTGAGGCTGCCGTGGCCGGCAGCTTTTCGACAGCGGGCTGCGGATCCGGGGCGGGAACGGCTGCCTGGTGTTCAGCGGTGAGATCTCGCACCTGGAGCGCTGCCAGCATCCCGAGCACGAGCCAGAAGAGTCGGGCATTGTTGAGTGAGATCGCCAGTGAACCGGCGAACAGTACCAGCAGCACGGACTTGCTGGTGGCAGCGAGGGCAATGATGCCGGCTGCGGACGACCGGGGTTTTCTCGTCATCAGGTAGATCACCCATGCGAAGAAGATGGCGGTGAGGACGAGCCCCCATTCGGCGGCAAGCTGCAGGTAGGTGTTGTGGGCGATCGCTTCGGTCCCGGTCAGGGCAGCGAGCACGTGGCTGTAGGAGCCGAGTCCGACACCCACCAGGGGGGACGTCGCAATAAGGGTGAGGGCGCCCTGCCACGAGGCGTCCCTGTCGGAGCCGCTCTGCTCGAGTGCTGAGCCGAAGTCAGTCAGCAGCGGCACGAGCCTGTTGAGGGCCGGGATGGTCTCGAACGTTTGGGCGAGGCTCTGGGCCCATGGTCCGTTCCAGGCGACGATGAGCAGGCACAGGGCGACGACCAGGGTTGCCATCAGACCCAGGGCCGACAGTTGCGTGCGGCGCCCTTGTCGGGGCGTGCGCCACCTGAACAGTGCCCGGCTCATCGCGAAGAGGATCAGGACGACCAGTCCCGTTTTCGACCCGGACAACAGGATGGCGCCGGCCAGTACCGGGTAGGCGACGAGTCTGGTTCTGGTCTTGATTTCCTCGTCATGGGCGATGGCGGCAAGGCCGCAGATCGCCAGGATGGCGAAGTAGTTCGGATCATTCATCAGTCCCCGGAACCTGACCCCTGCGTAGTACATGCTGCCGGTTCCGGGCAGGGGGGTGATGAGCGAGACGACCCCGACCGCAGAGACGAGCGTGGCGCCGAGCGCGAAGTACCTCAGGATCCGTTGGCCATTGCCTGTGCGCGCCAGGTGGGCCCCGAGTATGAAGTACCCGAAGCATGTCAATAGCTTCACGAACGAGGCCAGGACTGACGATGCCGGGACCCCCGAGGGCGCCCACATGGGCGTCAGCAGGATGGTGGTGAGCAACGTGGTGCTGCTCACGAGCAGGAAGAACAGCAGCGGTGTCGTGGGGACACGCAGTTGCTTGGCTGTCGCCGCAGAGAGCAGAAGCAACAGCATCAGGGGGTCCGCGAGGGACAGGTTGACGCCCCCGATGACGCCTGACTGGTTCAGGAAGATCCCGGTCAGGGCAAGCAGTACGACGGTGAGTTGGAGCGTCGACCGGTGCTTGCTCTTCGCGGCGGGAATCATCGCGTCTCGGCGTTCATTTGGTAACGGCATTTCTGGGTGAGGGGTGCGTAGGAATTGCGGGGGACAAGTGCGAACCTGTCGTCCCGCCAAATCCTAGCGGCCCTCACCCCATCAACCCGTAATCCCCGAACCCGCTGCCGATCCGGCGTGCATACGACCACTGGCCATTGGGCAGGTTGTGGTAGGCCCAGACGGTGCCGTCGGAACGGCGACCGATGAGGTCCGCACGCCCGTCCAGGTTCAGGTCACCCGCCGAGAACGCCCCCGTGAAGGTGTACCAGCCCCGTCCGACAGGGACGCCCCAGCCGAGGCGTCCTCCCGGTTCGCCGCGGTAGGACCACAGCGTGCCGTCCTGGCGGATGGCAAGCAGGTCGGCGTAGCCATCGCTTCCCTTGTCGCCGACGCCGATCAGCTGCACCATGCCGTTCCAGTGCTGGCCGATCTGCACGCCATTCTTCAGCCCGGACGCAGTGAACTCGTACCGCCACAGGCTGCCATCGGCGGCGCGTCGGGCCAGCAGGTACTGGGTGGTGCCGCCGCCGAGGTTGCCCACGGGAACGATCTTGTCCATGCCGTTCCAGTTCCAGCCGATCTGGTGGCTCTTGGACACGTAGCCATTGCCCCCGGAGACGAACGTGAACAGGTTTCCGTAGATGTCCCTGGCGATCACGTCAGGCTGGCGATCGCCATTGAGGTCCTTGACCTGCGCGATGTAGGTCATGTCCTGCAGGTTGGTGCCCCGGGGGCCGACGTGGCGCAGCCCGCCGGTGGGCGAACCCGCAAAGAACTGGGTGACCCCGAAGCGGTCCACGGCGTAGACGTCAGCCACCCGGTCGCCGGTTGAGTCCCCGATCACGTTGGTCGAGGGGGCCGCGGGCAGCATCTGGACGACGGTCTGCACCACCTTGGGTGATGTGCTTCCGGCGACCGCGGCATTGCCGTGGTAACTCGCCGTCACCGGATGGTTCCCCGCCCCGACCCACGTGACATCCAGTTGGCAGCGGCCGCCCGTGAGCTCGCAGGTGCCCAGCGCTGTCGGGCCTGACAGGAAGCTCACTCGACCGGTCGCTGTGGTGGGGGAGACGACCGCGATATAGCTCGCCTTGCCGTACTTGTGCACGGGATTGATGCCGACCTTGAGGTCAACGCTGCTGCTGGCTTTCGGCGCCACGGTGTGGGTCACCGTTTGCGAGGCCGAAGCGGGGAAGCGAGCGTCACCGCTGTAACTGGCGGTGAGCGTGCGCGAACCCACCGGCAGCGCGCTCGTGGTGAGCTGGCACCAGCCGTCGCTCACGGTGCAAGACCCGATCGTCGTCGTTCCCTCCCGGAATGTGATGGTGCCCGTCGCCTGGCGCGGTGTCACCCGCCCGGTCAGGGTGATCGGCGAAGCGCTGAAGCTCCTGGGTGAGCTCACGGTGAGGGCGGTGGTCGTCCAGAGCTGGCCGACCGAGAACTGGCCGAGTTCAATGAAGTTGCCACTATTGCCCAGGGTGTCCGAGGTTTGCCAGACATTGGCGGTCCAGAGGCCGGGTGCGGCGCCCTGGGGGATCGTGATGGTGCGGGTCCACGTGCCGTCCGTGGTGGTGCCGCTGGCAAGGGTCATCGGGCCGAGGCCGACTTGCCGGACGTTCGAGCCGATGTTGTTGAGTTCCACCGTTGGTGTCTTGACGCCGCTGGGGTCGCTGAGGCGAATGGTGACCGTGACGTCGTGTGGGCCGTCCGCCGGGTCGATCGCCGTCGGGCTGACCGATGAGGAGTGCACCCGCGGGGAGGTGGAATCCACGACGGTGCTGCGCACGGTGAGTGTGGCGAGCAGTGTGTAGAACCGTGTGCTGTTGCCCAGGCCGTCGATGAGCGGGTCCATCATGGCCTCCCATTCCCCCGGGGCGGCGCCCTGGGGGACGGCGAATGCGACCTGCCAGACGCCATCGGCGGGGGTGCCGCTGACGAGGGTCCTGCTGACATGCGTCAGCCTCTGGAATGTGGTCGGGTGGTTCAGTCTGACGGTGGGGGCCGTCCCGCTGGGGTCGCTGACGTGGGCGGTGACGGTGACCGTGCCGGGACCGCTGGTCACGTCAAGCGCCTGCGGCTGCACGGACGACGAGACCAACTGTGGGGCGCTGAAGTCGCCGGGGCCTGGGGACTGCACGGTGAACCTGCCCACGGCGTGGGCGGTCTTGGTGCTGTTGCCCAGGACGTCGGCCAGCGGGCGCACGATCGCGGTCCATGCGCCGGGGGCCGCGCCCTGCGGCAGGGTGAAGGTATAGGTCCAGGTGCCGTCGGCGGCGGTTCCGCCGGCGAGGGTCATGCGGCCAACGCCCGTGGTCTGGGTGGTGGTGTCGCTGGCGAGCCTGACGCCCGGCACCTGCACACCGCTGGGGTCGCTGGTGCGCACGGTGACAGTCACCTCGCCGGGGCCGCTGGTCAGGTCGAGGATTGCGGGGCTGATGGACGAGGACAGCAGCTCAGGGGCAGACGTGTCGACCGCAGCCGCCGCGGCTCTGGGCGCGGCAGGCAGCAGCAGGGCAACTGCGCAGATCGCAGCCATCAGGGGACGAAAATGACGCATGTGGTGACCATCCGTTCCAACGTGGCTCCTCAGCGAACCACCGCTGTCGGTAACATATCGCCACGTCACGCACGATTGACGTCTGGTCTGGGTTCAAGCGTCATGGCCTGCCCCGGTTTGACCCACCCCCGCCCCCACACGTAGAGTTGTCCCTCGGTGTTCCCGCACCCCCTGTGTGGGTTGGGAACGAGGGGCTCTCCCGTGACTGTGTCAGGGACGTGGCCACGACATCATGAGTTTCTGTCCAGAGGAAGAGTGGTCACGTGTACGCAATCGTGCGCAGCGGCGGACGCCAGCACAAGGTTGCCGTCGGCGATGTTCTCGAGATCGACAAGGTCGATGGCGAGGTCGGCAGCTCCGTCACCCTGCAGCCCCTGCTGCTGGTCGACGGCGAATCGGTGACGTCGGCCGCCGACGACCTGAACAAGGTCTCCGTGACCGCCGAGGTGCTGGCTGAGACCAAGGGTCCCAAGATCCGCATCCTGAAGTACAAGAACAAGACCGGCTACAAGAAGCGCCAGGGTCACCGCCAGCGGTACACCCAGGTCAAGGTCACCGGGATCGAAGGCTGAGGAGCTGAACCATGGCACACAAGAAGGGCGCATCGTCGTCCAAGAACGGTCGTGACTCGAACTCGCAGCGCCTTGGCGTGAAGCGCTTCGGCGGCGAGCTCGTCAACGCGGGCGAGATCATCGTTCGCCAGCGCGGCACCCACTTCCACCCTGGCGACGGCGTCGGCCGCGGCGGCGACGACACCCTGTTCGCGCTGCGCGAGGGCAACGTCCAGTTCGGCACCCGCCGTGGACGCCGTGTGGTGAACGTGAACCCGGTCGAGGTCGCCTGAACCAGGCACTGACCAACGCAGCACAGCTGCAGCAGATCTGAAACGGCGGGCCGCTCCATGTGGAGCGGCCCGCCGTTGTTTGAGCGGGGGCCATGATCGTCGTTGCTTCCATGTGTTTAGAGAAGTAAACTGTTTCGCGTGACGCGAAACACGATATCTGGAGAAACATCGCCTTATGGCGCTCTTGTCAAGGCAGTGTTGCGCCGGGTCGAGTCCCTGCTGCCGGCGTCCTGGCGGCTTCACCTCCAACAGGATGGCCTCTCTACTACGGGCATCGATGGCGTGGTGACCCTCGCGGGGCCCACTGGCGATGCCGCGGAGTTCGCCGTCCAGGCGAAGAGAGGCGGCCTGCCCGTGGGGGTCGTCCTGTCCCTGCTGGCGCGTTCCAGTGCTGGTCGGCCTTTGCTGTTCGTGTCGGACTACCTGGGCCCTGCCCTGCGCGATGCCCTCGACCTGGCGGGAGTCAGCTATGCGGATGCCACAGGGTGGGTCCGCATCGTGTCCGATGAGCCGCTCATCCTGCTCACGGGACAGGGGGCGTCGAAATCTCCACGTGCAGGCAGAGGCTCGTCCCTTGTCAGGCTCAACGGTCCGGCGACGGGCCGGATCATCCGGGCGTTGTGCGAGGTGAGCACCCCGGTCGGGGTGCGTGAGCTCGCCGGGGTTGCTGGGGTGTCGCCCGGGTCCGTGTCGAAACTCGTGCCAACGCTTGTCGCAGAAAGCGTGGTTGATCGTTCCCCGCACGGCGACGTCACGGCAGTGCGGCGCAGGGCACTCATCGAGCGATGGGTCAGGGACTACTCGTTCGAGAAGACGAATCAGGACGTCGGTTGGTTCATCCACCCACGGGGGCTCGACCGGGCGCTGGAGCGCCTCGAACGGCTGGCGATGCCCACAACCCTTACGGGTTCCGCTGCTGCCCGACAGTTGCTGCCTGAAGGAGTCACTTCCGTGGCGCCCATGCAGCTGGTGGCCGTCTACGCCCAGGACCCTGATGCCCTGGTGAGCGCATTGGGTCTTGTCGAGGTGGACCCCGCGTCGGCGAATTTTGTCGTAGGCATCCCGCAGGATGTCGATGTGCTCAACAAAGAGATAGCGCCGCCGGCGCTCGTCATCGCTGACCTGATGACCTTGCCTGGCCGGGGCGACGCAGAAGCGGAACAGTTGATGGACGCGCTGGCGCGCGGAGACGCCGCCTGGGGGTCGTGATGAACGTCAGTCCCGAGTATGTCAGCGCTCGTCGGGTGCTGCTCGATGCCCTTGACGCACTCGAGCCGCACCTCGACAATCTGGTACTGGTCGGCGCGCAGGCGGTTTACCACCACACAGGCAGCCAGAATCTACGCGTAGCCCCCTACACGACGGACGCCGACCTCGCTGTGGACACCCGTTCGCTTGGGGATGTGCCGGAGATCGGGGGAGCGCTTCGGGACGCAGGCTTCATTGCCGGGCAACACCCCGGGCATTGGGTGAACGCCGGCGAGGTGGCTGTCGATCTGATGGTGGTGCCACATCAGTCAGGCACCCCCAAAGCAGGCGCACGTGCGGCGCGAATAGCGCGGCATGACAAGGCGGTGGCACGGATCACGGACGGCTTGGAGCCTGCGCTGGTGGACAACGAGCGCGTCACGATCTCATCGCTTGCGCCGGGCGACAAGCGAATGTTCGGGCTTCGTGTCGCGGGGCCCGCGGCACTGCTCACCGCAAAGGCCATCAAGATTGGCGAACGGCTCGAACTGGCCGACAGGCAGCCTGACCGGCTGAAGCAGAAGGATGCGCTGGATGCCTTTCGGCTTTTCCAGGCTATTGACACAGACGTGCTGGTGTCCGGGATAGTGCGGCATGAGGCCGAACCCCACGCCGCTGCCTCGACTCGCCGAGCCCTCGCCACCTATCGGGAACACGCATCATCACCGAACGGCAAGATCGCCCAGCTTGCGTCTGCTGCAGCCCTCGGCGATCCCACGGTTGCCCCTTCCTTCGCTGCGCTCGTCCGCGAACTGCTGACGTCGCTGCGGCACTAGACTGAGTCGACGCTGAAACTGAGCGCCACCCACCAATCCTGGAGCACACATGGCCATCCCATCCTTCGTCGACCGCGTGACCCTCAAGGTCAGCGCTGGCAACGGCGGGCACGGTGTTGCCTCGGTGCGCCGCGAAAAGTTCAAGCCGCTCGGCGGCCCCGACGGTGGCAACGGCGGTGACGGTGGCTCGGTGATCCTTGAGGTCGACCCGCAGGTCACCACCCTGGTCGACTACCACCACCAGTCGCACCGCAAGGCCACCAACGGCCAGCCAGGCAAGGGCGACCACCAGAACGGCGCCACCGGTGCCGACATCGTGCTGCCCGTGCCCGAGGGCACCGTGGTCACAGATGCCGACACCGGCCAGCTGCTGGCCGACCTGACCGGCGCGGGTTCGCGCCTGGTCGTGGCCCACGGCGGAAAGGGCGGGCTGGGCAACGCCGCACTCGCCACCGCCGCGCGCAAGGCGCCCGGGTTCGCGCTGCTCGGTGAGGACGGTGAGGAACGCACCCTGCAGCTTGAGCTGAAGGTCGTGGCCGACGTCGGTCTGGTGGGCTTTCCCAGCGCCGGCAAGTCATCCCTGATCGCAGCCATCAGCCGTGCCCGGCCCAAGATCGCCGACTACCCGTTCACCACGTTGGTGCCCAACCTGGGTGTCGTGCTCGCCGGTGAGTCGACCTTCACTGTCGCGGACGTCCCTGGGCTGATCGAGGGTGCCTCTGAGGGGCGGGGCCTCGGCTTCGACTTCCTGCGCCACATCGAGCGCTGCCAGGCCATCGTCCACGTCATCGACACCGCGACGTTCGAACCCGGGCGTGACCCGCTCAGCGACCTGCGCACCATCGAGGCCGAGCTCACCGCCCACGGCGGGCTCGAGGACCGTCCGCGGCTGGTTGCCCTGAACAAGGTCGACGTGCCCGACGGGGCCGACATCGCGTCAATGGTGCAGGCCGACATTGAGGCGCTGGGGCTGAAGGTGTTCCCGATCTCGACGAAGTCGGGCGAGGGTCTCAAGGCGCTCACCTTCGCGATGGCCGAGATCGTCGAGGCGCGCCGGGCCACACTGCCGCCGCCCAAGCCCGTGACGACTGTGTTGACGCCGACCCCGGTCGGTGGCCGCGAGGAGTTCACCATCAAGCGCCAGGGCGATGGTGAGGGCGGGTTCCTGTGGCGCGTGAGCGGCACCAAGCCGGAACGCTGGGTGCGCCAGACCGACTTCAACAACCCCGAGGCCGTGGGCTACCTGTCCGACCGGCTCAACCGGCTGGGGGTCGAAGAGAAGCTGGCCAAGCTCGGCGCCGTCCAGGGCGACGCAGTCGCCATCGGCGGCGAGGACGCGGTCATCTTCGACTTCGCCCCGCAGATTGAATCGGGCGCCGAGATCCTGGCCCGCCGCGGCGAGGACCAGCGCCTCGAGCACGAACGCCCCGCCGCCACCCGCCGTCGTGCCGAGGACGCCGAATACCGTGCCGCCCGCGCCGAGCGTGGCGTGGTGGGCCGCGACGACACAGGACGATCCTGGCGTGCGGTCGACTATGCCGTCACGGGGCTGGAGGACGAGGAACGGGCCCCGGCCGACCCGCAGTCGCTGTGGGACGAGGACTGGCAGGACGACGAGGACCAGTTCGATGACGAGCCCGTCGACCAGGACGCGGACGACGCCGCCGAGGACGATGTCGAGGTCGATGTCGAGGTCGAGTGGGTGGGCCGCCCCGATGAGCGCTGAGCCGACCACCACGGGCGCACGCGAGGCCCTGCGCGAGGCCTCGCGGATCGTGGTCAAGGTCGGTTCATCGTCCCTGACCACCGCCGAGGGTGGGCTCGACCCTGCCCGGCTCGAGGCCCTCGTCGAGACCCTCGTCGACGTGCGCGCCAGCGGCAAGCAGGTCGTGCTGATCTCATCCGGTGCGATCGCCGCCGGCCTGGCCCCGCTCGGCATGAGCTCCCGTCCGCGGGGGCTCGCCGAACAGCAGGCTGCTGCTTCAGTGGGGCAGGGCCTGCTCGTGCGGGCCTATACGGAGGCCTTTGGGCGCCATGGGCTGCAGGTCGGCCAGGTGCTGCTGACCGTCGACGACCTGACCCGGCAGTCGACGTACAAGAACGCCGGCCGCACGCTCACGGCGCTGCTGCGCATGCAGGCCGTGCCGGTCGTCAACGAGAACGACACGGTCGCCACCCATGAGATCCGCTTCGGCGACAACGACCGGCTTGCTGCGCTGGTGGCCCAGCTGGTGCGCGCCGATGCGTTGGTGCTGCTGACCGACGTCGATGCGCTCTACACCGCCCACCCCAGCGAGCCCGGTTCCAGGGCCATCCGGCACGTGCCCGACGTCGAGGCACTCGAGGTCGACACCTCACGCACCGGCTCGGCCATCGGCACCGGAGGCATGGTCACCAAGCTCGAGGCGGCCCAGATCGCCACCAGCGCCGGCATCCCGGTGCTGCTGACCAGCGCCACCCATGTACGTGAGGGGCTCTACGGTCACGACATCGACGGCGAACCTGTAGGCACGTGGTTCGAACCCATCGACAAGCGCCGCCCGCGCCGGCTGCTGTGGCTGGCCCACATCAGCAACACCCGCGGTCGGCTGTTCATCGACGCGGGTGCCGTGCGGGCCCTCACCCTGGGCGGGGCGTCGCTGCTCGCGGTCGGTGTCACCGGCTTCGAGGGCGACTTCGTCGCGGGTGACCCCGTCGACATCGTGGCGCCGAACGGGGTGGCCGTGGCCCGCGGCCTGGTCGGGTTCTCGTCCGATGACCTGCCGGCGATGGTCGGGCGCAGCAGCCAGCAGCTGGCCGACTCGCTCGGCACGGAGTACGAACGCGCGCTGGTGCACCGCGACGTGCTGGTGCTGCTGCACCAGCCGGTGGGCTCGCGGAACGGGTCTGCTTGAATTGGTCGTGGCCTGTGTGGGCTGCGCGTTGTGAATGAGGAACAGTGATTGACGTTCTCGGGTGGGCCGCCGCGGTCGCCGGTGCCACCTTGTCGTTGCCGCAACTGGTGCGGCTGATCCGGTCGAAGGTCTCGGCCGGGCTCTCACTGCTGATGTGGCAGTTGCTGGTCTCGGCCGGCTTCGGCTGGACCGTCCACGGCCTGGTCGTGGGCCGACCCAACATGTGGGTGCCCAACTTCATCGTCGCCTGCTGCTCGGTCGTGATCATCCGGCTCATCGGGCGCGATCGTGCGCTGCCGGCATGGAAGGTGTGGGTCGTGCCAGTAGCCGTGCTCGCGGCACTGGTGACCATCGACGCGGTGTGGGGGGCCGTGGCCTATGGCGTGGCCACCTCGGTGCCGCAGGTGATCGGCGCATTCGCGCAGTTCGTCGACGTGGTGCGCGAGGTCGACATCCGTGGGATCAGCCCGTTCTTCGTGGTCGCGGCCGTGGTGGTGCAGGGATTGTGGTGGGCCTGGGGCTATCTCGTCCCCGAAATGGCGGTGTTCGTGTCGGCGAGCGCCAACGGGGCTGTCGCGCTGCTGACTCTGCTGTGGTACATCGCCCGGCAGCTCGGTGCGCCGCCGCTGTGGCCGCAGGCACGCACTGCGGACGCCGCCCACGAGGTGGCCGGGACGCCGGGGGTCGACGCGGCGGTGTAGGCAGCCGACCGGAACCCTTGAGTTGCACGGTGCTCCTGTGTGGTGTCGCCGCGCTCCCTTCGAGGGTGGTTCCGGGGTGAGCGTGGCGAGTCCACTGGGAGGGTCGTGCGCTCGCGGGGGGAGCGGTAGCACTCCAGGTGCACGTTGACACCTTTGTGTACGCGTCGATACCTGTCGACGGGTGTCGGGGTGCACCCAAGGGTGTCGGCGTGGCCGCTCCGGCGCCAGCGTGCCGGTTGGGGTGTCGACGTGGACGAAGCATGCCGCCGGTCTTGGACGAGCCGGGGGCTGGTGAGGGGCCTGGCTGGTGCTCGTCCGCGCACCCCGACGTGCACAAGCGGCGTGGGTGCCGGTTCTGCAGGTGATTCGGCCGATCCGGGGTGCATACGCGGCGTGGGTGCCAGTTGTGCAGGTTCTTGGACGAGCCGGGGCTGGTGAACGGCCCGCGCTCATGCTCGTCGACGCACAAAACCTGCATACGGGGCGTGGGTGCCGGTTCTGCAGGTGATTCGGCCGATCCGGGGTGCATACGCGGCGTGGGTGCCAGTTGTGCAGGTTCTTGGACGAGCCGGGGCTGGTGAACGGCCCGCGCTCATGCTCGTCGACGCACAAAACCTGCATACGGGGCGTGGGTGCCGGTTCTGCAGGTGATTCGGCCGATCCGGGGTGCACACGCGGCGTGGGTGCCAGTTGTGCAGGTTCTTGGATGAGTCCGGACATGACCGCCAGCTGGGCCACCGGACCCCACCCGGGGTCCCCGTCTAGGCTTGCTGCATGGATTTCCAGACCCAGGCCCGTGCCGCCCGCGTCGCTGCCCGCGAACTCGCCACCACCCAGCGTGACCGCAAGGACGCCGGTCTGCATGCCATGGCCGATGCGCTGCTCGCCGCCACCGACGAGGTGCTGGCTGCCAACGCGATCGACGTCGAGACCGCCAAGCAGGCGGGCACAGGCACCGCCCTGGTCGACCGGCTGACGCTCACGAAGGCCCGCATCGAGGGCATGGCCCAGGGCCTGCGCGACCTGGCCGGGCTCAACGACCCGGTCGGAGAGGTCGTGCGGGGCTGGCGCACCGCCACGGGGTTGAACATCTCGCAGGTGCGGGTGCCCATGGGCGTGATCGGCATCATCTATGAGGCCCGGCCGAATGTCACCGCCGACGCTGCCGGCATCTGCCTCAAGTCGGGCAATGCGTCGCTGTTGCGGGGCTCGTCGTCGACGATCAACTCCAACCGGGCCGTGGTCAAGGCGCTGCACGCCGGGCTCGAGGCGGCCGGGTTGCCTGTGGACGCCGTGAACCTGGTTGAGGGTGGCCGTGAGGTGACGACCGAGATGATGCAGGCGCGCGGCCTGGTCGACGTGCTGATCCCGCGCGGGGGAGCAGGCCTGATCAATGCCGTGGTCACCGGTTCGCAGGTGCCCGTCATCGAGACCGGCACCGGCAACTGCCACCTCTACGTCGATGCCTCGGCCGACCTCGACATGGCCGTCGAGATCGCCATGAACGCGAAGACCCAGCGCCCGAGCGTGTGCAATGCGCTCGAGACGGTGCTGGTGCACACCGATGTCGCCGAGCAGTTCTGGGCACTGGCCGACAAGGCCCTGTCCGGTGCCGGGGTGACGGTGCATGCCGACGCGCCCACCCGTGCCTACGTCCCCGGGGCCGTGGCGGCGTCCGACGACGACTTCGAGGGTGAGGCGCTCACGCTTGACCTGTCCGCCAAGGTCGTCAGTGGCATCGATGAGGCGATCGAGCACATCCAGCGCTACACGACCGGGCATTCCGAGACGATCGTCAGTGAGGACGCCGAGGCCATCGACGAGTTCGTCAACCGCATCGATGCGGCGGCGGTGCTGGTCAATGCCTCGAGCCGGTTCGTCGACGGCGGTGAGTTCGGGTTCGGTGCCGAGATCGGTATCAGCACCCAGAAGCTGCACGCCCGCGGCCCGATGGGGCTGGCCGAGATGACGTCGACCAAGTACATCGTGCTCGGGCGCGGTCAGACACGCGGCTGACGGCCGGGTTTCGCTAGGCTGTCGCCATGTTGCTGCTTGAAACCAACTTTTGGCCGTACGTCATCGCCGGCATCGCGATCTTTGCCCTGCTTGGGTGCCTCGCCGTCGTCATGGGCTACGGCAACAGCCGCCGCCACAGCTGAGCGAGTGACGCGACCACGCGCGTGACGCACGTTCCCACCACCAGCCACGGGTCTTCGACACACGGGTCTTCGGTTCACGTACCCCAGCCGCCGGATGCGACCGGCAACCCCGGCCACCGCGAGGGCCTGCTCGGCAGCCGCCGGCACCGGCTGGGAGTGATGGGTGGCACGTTCGACCCCATCCACCACGGCCACCTGGTGGCGGCCAGTGAGGCCGCTGCGCGGTTCCACCTCGACGAGGTGGTGTTCGTGCCCACCGGCATCCCGTGGCAGAAGGCTGGTCGGGCGGTCTCACATTCCGAGGACCGCTACCTGATGACCGTCATCGCGACGGCATCGAACCCGCGGTTCTCGGTCTCACGCGTCGACATCGACCGGGCGGGCAACACCTACACCGTCGACACGCTCAAAGACCTGCGCAAGGTGCGTGGGCCCGACACCGACCTGTACTTCATCACCGGCGCCGATGCGCTCGCGAAGATCCTGACCTGGCGTGGTGCCGATGAACTGTTCGACCTGGCGAAATTCGTGGGCGTGTCTCGTCCGGGGGTCGAACTTGGGCAGGACGACATCTCGCACCTGCCGGCCGACAAGGTGACGTTGCTCGAGATCCCGGCCATGGCGATCTCGTCGACCGCCTGCCGCGAACGGATCAGTGAGGGCCTGCCCATCTGGTACCTGGTGCCTGACGGCATCGTGCAGTACATCGCCAAGCGGGGCCTGTACGCGACAGGGTTCGCCGACCCCACCAATGACATCACCGTGACCGAACCGGGCTCGCCCGAGCCCATCGGCACGTCCACCAGCACCACCGAGGGAGACGCATGACCGCCACCGAAGAAGCCATGAACACCGCCCAGCTGGCGGCCGAGGCCGCCGATGCCAAGCAGGGTCGCAGCATCGTGGCGTTCGACGTCTCGGAGCACCTGGCCATCACCGACATCTTCCTGGTCGTGAGCGCCTCGAATGAGCGCGCGGTGGGTGCCATCGTCGATGCCATCGAAGAGAAGCTGCTGACGGTCGGACTGAAGCCGGTGCGCCGCGAGGGCGACCGCGAGAACCGGTGGGTGCTGCTCGACTACCTCGATGTGGTGGTGCACGTGCAACATGACGAAGAGCGTGAGATCTACTCCCTCGAGCGGCTGTGGCGCGATGCGCCGGCGATCGCCCTGAACCTGCCGGACCACTCGGCGGACGATGCTGCGGGCGAGGCCGGTGCCGGTGGCCCCGAGTACACCGTCTGAATTGCCGGCCCAGGTCTCGTCCGCGGGTGGGCACCGGGACTGACCAGGGCGATAGGGTCAGGGCGACGTAACCGCGACCCCGGAGGATGCCATGACGACCACCCTGATCCTGCTGCGCCACGGCCAGACCGACTGGAACGCCGAGGGGCGGTTCCAGGGACAGCACGACGTGCCGCTGAACGACATCGGCATCGGTCAGGCCGAGATGGCCGGACGCGCGCTGGCGACGATGCGACCCGAGGTGATCTATTGCTCCCCGCTCGGCCGCACTCGGCAGACGGCCGAGCCGCTGGCCCGGATCACCGGACTTGACCCGATCTTTGACGACCGGCTCAAGGAGATCCACGTCGGCACCTGGGAGGGCCTGTCGTGGCAGCAGGTCGACGAGATCGACCCTGCCTTCCGTGAGGGGCTGCGGGCCGGCGAGGACATGCGCCGCTCGGCCGAGGGCGAGACCGCCATGGAGACCGGCGAGCGCAGCGCGGCGGCATTGCGAGACATCGCGGCGGCGCACCACGGCCAGCGGGTCGTCGTCGTCTCGCACGGCATCGCGCTGAAGCAGGGCATCGCGGCATTCCTGGGCTGGGATTGGGAGCACAGCACCAACCTTGGCCACTTCGACAACTGCTCGTGGGCGGTGCTGCAGCAGGTGCCTGCGGGCTGGGTGCTGGCGGCCTACAACGTCAACGCGCAGGCCGTGATGGCGCTGCTGGCAGACCCGTCGGCCGAGCAGCAGGAGGTCTGAGGGGCCGGGGGTTTGGCCTCGTCCACGCTCGTTTTGCGTTCGTCGCAAAGAGTGCGCTAACCTCTTCTAGTCCCAAGCGGGGGCCGCAAGGCCGAAGGGAGGGGGCCCGCCGCAAGGCATGGGGCTATGGCGCAGTTGGTAGCGCGCTTCCATGGCATGGAAGAGGTCAGGGGTTCGAATCCCCTTAGCTCCACAAACAGCGAACAACACACAAGAAGCCCGGCCATCAGGCCGGGCTTTTTTGTTGTCCGCGCCCCCGTCTTGCAAATGAGAATGATTCTCATTAGAGTGAAGGCCTGCCCACGTTGAAAGGCCTCCATGACTGCCACCGCCACCACGGACACCCGCGTGCCCGTCACCGTGCTCACCGGATTTCTCGGGTCGGGCAAGACCACGCTGCTCAACCGCATCCTCACCGAGCAGCACGGGCAGCGCATCGCCGTGATCGAGAACGAGTACGGCGAGGTCGGCATCGACGACGCCCTGGTCTACGACTCCGATGAAGAGATTTTCGAGATGAACAACGGCTGCATCTGCTGCACCGTGCGCGGCGACCTCATCCGCATCCTGGGTACGCTGATGAAGCGTCCTGACCCGTTCGACCGCATCGTCATCGAGACCACGGGCCTCGCCGACCCGGCCCCGGTGGCCCAGACGTTCTTCGTCGACGACGAACTGCGCGCCCAGCTGCGCCTCGACGCGATCATCACGATGGTCGATGCACGCCACATCCTGGAACACCTCGACGAGGTCAAGCCCGAGGGCGTCGAGAACGAGGCCGTCGAGCAGGTGGCCTTCGCCGACCGGCTGGTGCTCAACAAGACCGACCTGGTCGACCGGGACGAACTCGAGACCGTCGTCACCCGGCTGCGTGGCGTCAATGCGATGGCCGACATCCTTCCTGCACAGCATGCCGATGTCGATCTGGCCGGCGTGCTCGACGTCGGTGCGTTCGCGCTCGACCGGGTGCTCGAGACCGACCCGACCTTCCTCACCCAGACCGACCACCAGCACGACCTGACCGTCGGCTCGGTCGGCATCGAAACCGAGGGCGCCATCGACGTCGACAAGCTCAACGACTGGCTGGGCAAGATGCTGGGGCAGCGCGGCCAGGACATCTTCCGGTCCAAGGGCATCCTGAACATCAACGGCATGGACAACCAGTACGTCTTCCAGGCCGTGCACATGCTGTTCGACGGCGACGAGGGCCGCCCCTGGGCCGAGGGTGAGCCCCGCCTCAACCGCATGGTGTTCATCGGACGAAACCTCGACCGCGACGAACTCACCGAAGAGTTCAACGCCTGCCTGGTCGGCGCGGGGCAGTGAGCGCCCGCGAATCCACCCACCACGTCGACGCCGAGATCACCACCTTCGCGGTGAGGGCATTGGACGACCGCGCCGTGGTCGCCCTCGGCACCGCCGACGGCACCAGCTGGTGGATCGACCTGGTCGATGCCTCGCAGTACTCGACTGCGACCGACGTGGACCTGCCCACCGGCATCGCCATCCACCCGCACCGCGACGAGGTCACCCTCACCGGCCCGCGTGGGTACGCCGTGTGGCGTCCGGGGTATGGCGTCGAGCAGCAGCTGGGCCGCGGCTGGGGCAGCGCTGCTGCCTACGCCCATGGCGGTGACCTGGCGGTGGCGGTGGGCCGGACGGTGCGGATCCATGCCGATGCCGAGGGCTCGGAGCCGTATGTCTCGGCCCCGGCCCCCAGCACCGTCACCGACGTGGCATGGACCCCGCAGGGCAACCGGGTGGCGGCGAGCGCCTACGGCGGGGTCTACGTCCATGACGGCCGCGCCGCTGAACCCGTCCGCGTCTACCCCTACCTGGGGTCGCACCTGGCGGTTGCCGTCAACCCGAACCGGCGCTGGGTCTGCAGCGGCAACCAGGACGCCAGCGTGCACATCTGGCGCACCTCGGACGGTGAAGAACTGCAGATGACCGGGTTTCCGCAGAAGGTGACCCGGCTGGCGTTCGACGACACCGGCCGCTGGATGGCCAACAACGGTGCCGAAGAGGTCGCCGTCTGGGACTTCATCGGGCAGGGCCCGGGCGGTCGCAACGCCCTGATGCTGCCCGGGCACAGCCGGGTGGTCGACCTCGACTGGCGTCCCGGGCAGGGCGGCCGGTTGGTCACAGCGGGCGCCGAGGGTGGCGTGCGGCTCTGGAACCTGACTGGGGCGAAGGCCGGCCAGCGCCGGCGGATCCCCGGTCGTGCGCTCGCGTTCGACGACGCACTGGGCGCGCGTTGGTTGGGTACCGACCGGGTGGTGGTCACGCGAGCGGATGGGGTCGTGAGCGTGGTGGGCATCAGCTGATACCCAGGGTGCTGGACCTCGTCGGTG
This sequence comes from Aestuariimicrobium sp. G57, assembly GCF_050110855.1. NCBI lineage: Bacteria > Bacillati > Actinomycetota > Actinomycetes > Propionibacteriales > Propionibacteriaceae > Aestuariimicrobium > Aestuariimicrobium sp. G57. The sequence continues at coordinate 95,471 of NZ_JBNINW010000006.1, forward strand.
TGTTCGCCGACCGTTTCAGGGGTGCAGGGTGGGTCGGTAGGTGAGCTGCTGGATGTTCCCGTCGAAGGTCCGGCTGTCGAGCAGTTCGAGGTCGAAGTCGGCGGCTCCGCCGAAAATCGGCTCGGTGCCGGTGCTGCCGCTGATCACGGGGAAGATCGTCACCTGGATCGCGTCGACGAGTCCCGCGGCCATGAGCGCATGGTTGCTCGCGAGACTGCCGTGCGAGCGCAGCGGGGTGTTGGAATCGGCCTTGAGGCGCGCGACCGCATCGGTGACGTCGCCGGGAACGAGCGTCGCGTCGGGCCAATCCAGCGGACCGACGAGCGTATTCGACACCACGGTGGTCGGCAGGTGCCGCATCCGCGTGACCCAGTTGTCGTGGACCCCGGAATCGGTCGGGCCCGTGGCCAGCATCTGCGCGAAGGACCGGAAGGTATTCGCGCCGAGCACGAGCCGGACGTCTTCGCTGTACTGGGCCAGGCGTTGGGCGAGAAACTCGGGCCCCTGCTTTCCCCAGTACCCGCCCCAGTCGCCGTGCTCGTTGTACGAGCCGTAGCCGTCGAGGGTGCTGAAGATGTCCCAGGTATAGGTGGCGGTCATGATGACTCCTTTGTCGTAGCCGTCGGGGTGATGTACTCGACCACGTGCTGCACGACGTGATCCATCGTCCTCGCAACTTCATTTAGTAAAGCAAACTTGCCGTTCGGAAGTCAACTGGTAATGTCAGTGCATGGCGAGTCGGGAGTACGGGCAGTTCTGTGGGTTGGCGCGCGCCGCCGAGATCGTGGGGCAGCGGTGGACACTGCTGATCCTGCGTGACCTGCTGGTCGGGCCGCGGCGTTACTCCGACCTCGCCGCCGGATTGCCGGGCATTCCGTCCAACCTGCTGTCCTCCCGACTGAAGGAGCTGGAACAGGACGGCTTGGTCACCCGCGAGGCACGATCCGGGGCGGACCGGGCAATCGTGTACAGGGTGACCCCGCACGGTGCTGCACTGCAACCGGCCCTCGACGCCCTCTCTCGCTGGGGAGCCGCTGGGATGCGCGAGCCGCGGGAGGGCGAGATCGTCACCGAGGCTTCCCTGATCTCCGCGTTGCGCGTCGCGGCCGGGGGCGGAAGGTCACCGGCGAAGCCGCTCGCGTTCACGATCAGGGCCGGCGACATCGTGGTCCACGCACTGGCAGTCGACGGCGCCATGCAGGTCGGTGCGGGCGCCGCGGCGGATGCCGACCTCGTGATCGAAGCGGGTCCGGCGTTCCGCGACCTGTTGGCGGGCACGCTAACCCCTCGGTCTGCGCTTGCCGAGGGACTGGTGGCGATCCAGGGCGACCCGGCGCTGCTCGATGACTTCACATCCATCTTCCGCGTTCCCTATGGCCCGAACGCGTAAAGAGCGTAGGCCTGCGCACCTGCGGACGCCCGCCCGAGAATCAGCTGTCGCCGCAGCGGACCGGGACTCCATGGCACCCCCGTTGGGCTGAACGTCGCGACGCTCCACTCTGCTGACACAGTGTCAGCAGAGTGGAGCAGCCCCGGCATATCGTGTGAGCTGTCACTACCACTGGCAGGGGAGGAGCGCTGGGTGGAACCCATCCACGTGTCCGAGCTGTTCCGGGTGCTGGACCTCGTCGGGGTGTTCGCCAACGCGATCCTGGGTGGTCTGGTGGCCCGGGAATTGCGGCTCGACCCCATCGGGTTCGCCACGCTGGCGGTGCTCTCGGGGCTGGGCGGCGGCATGCTGCGCGACGTGCTGCTCGGGCAGGGCCCCCCGGCTGCGCTGCTCGACTATGCCTACCTGGTCACCGCGCTGGCGGGCGCGGCGTTGAGCTACCTGCTCAACGTCAGCGGGTCCCGCCTGGCAGCGAATCTGGCCTGTCATTGATGCTGTCGCGCTCGGCACCTGGGCGGCGGCCGGCGCCGCGAAGAGCCTGGCCGCCGGGCTGGGCTGGTTGCCGGCGATCCTGCTGGGCACGATCACGGCCGTCGGTGGTGGGGCCATCCGCGACATGGTCACCCGCAAGATGCCGAGCGTGCTGGGCGGCAACACGCTGTATGCGACCTGCGCCATCGCCGCGAGCGGCGTCCTCGTGGTGTTGACCCGACTCGGCCACCCGACCGTGGGCATGGTCACCGCGACAGTGGTGGGTGCGGGACTGTGCCTGGTGGCTGCGTGGCGCGGTTGGATCCTGCCGGAGGCAGGATCCTGGTCCGGTCGGGCGGTCATCACCCGCGTCGGACGAGGCGTGTCGAGTCGGCTGCCCCGTGGGCATCGTCCAGAACAGGGCAGACCGGAACACCCCGTCACACCAGAGGAGCCATCATGACCACCACCGCCGCCCGCGCCGTCTTGGCCGGCCTCGACGACCTTCGACCGGACCTCGAGGGCCTGTACCGCGAACTGCACCGCAACCCTGAGCTCTCGCACCACGAGGTCGAGACCGCGGCCAAGGTTGCCGACCTGCTGAGGCTGGCTGATTTCGAAGTCACAGAGGGTGTCGGTGGTACGGGTGTGGTGGGCATCCTGCGCAACGGCAGTGGGCCTCGCGTGCTGCTGCGTGCCGACATGGACGCGCTGCCCGTGAAAGAGGCCACCGGACTCGACTACGCCAGCACCGCCACCGCCACTGACAAGGCCGGCAATCCGGTGTCGGTGATGCATGCCTGCGGCCATGACGTACATGTCGCGTCATTGGCGACCGCCGCGACTCTCTTGTCCCGGGGGCGCGCCCAGTGGCAGGGCACGTTGGTGATCGTCTTCCAACCAGCTGAAGAGGTCGCCGACGGCGCGGACAGCATGGTCGCGGACGGGCTCGTCGACGTCGTGGGCGGGGTTGACATCGCACTGGCGCAGCATGTGCTGGCGATGCCGGCCGGGGCGGCATATACCCGGGCGGGGGCGGTGCTCTCGGCGGCCGACAGCCTCCGCATCACCGTGCACGGGCGCGGTGCCCACGGGTCGATGCCGCAGGCCGCCGTCGACCCGGTGGTGCTGGCGGCGATGATCGTGATCAGGCTGCAGACGGTGGTCTCGCGTGAGCTCGCCCCCACCGAGCCGGCGGTGCTGACGATCGGCAGCATCCATGCAGGCTCGGCGAGCAATGTCATCAGTGACCACGCCGTGATCGAATTGAACCTGCGCACCTACAACGACCAGACCCGCACCCAGGTGCTCGACGCCATCAGGCGCATCGTCGTCGCCGAGTGCGAGGCATCGGGTTCACCCAAGCCGCCCGAGTTCGAGATGTTCGACCAGTTCCCGCTCACGTTCAACGAGGACGAGCCGACGGCCGTGGTGCGTCAGGCCTTCGACGACTTCTTCGGCGCCGACTCCCGCGACTTGCCATTGCAGAGCGCGAGCGAGGACTTCAGCGACATCCCGAAGGCCTTCAACGCGCCGTACGTGTACTGGGCCGTGGGTGGGGCCGATCCCGAGACGTACGCCGCCGCCGAGAAGGCCGGCACCGTTGCCTCGGACATCCCGGTGAACCACTCGCCCTTCTTCGCCCCGGTGCTGCAGCCGACGCTGGACGTCGCGACCCGGGCGATGGTCGTGTGCGCGCTCGCGTGGTTGGGTGCGCCGCGGGGCTGAAGGGCTCGCCTCGTCCACCAGGTCGGAAATCTGAGAAACAAGTAACCAGCGGCCGCCTCAGGCGCACTTTCGCGCGTCAAGTGGTCGCTGGTTACTTGTTTGTCGGATCAGGAGCGACCCTCGGCGGCCAGCCGGGCGTTCGCCTCGAGCAGCGTGCCGGCAGCGACCTGCAGGCCTTCGATGCGGCCGAGCGAGGTGTCCTCGTGCTCGATGTTGAGCCACATGTCCGGGTCGACGTCATGCAGGGCGCGCATGAAGTCGGCCCAGTAGTCGACGTCGTGGCCGCGGCCCACCGCGACGAAGTCCCAGGCGGACTCGCCATGCTTCGGCCACTCGTTGCACCATTCGTCGCCACCGATGTTGGTGCGGTCCTCGTCCGGGCCCAACCGGCGGAAGTGGTTGTCGAGCACGCTGCGCACCGAGGCGGCCGGGTTGACGCGGGTGTCCTTGGCAGCGGCGTGGAAGACCAGGGGACCGAGGAACTTCACGGCCTCGATCGGGTCCATCTGCTGCCAGAACAGGTGCGAGGCGTCCAACTCGACGCCGACGTTGGTGGCGCCGGTCAGCTCGATGAACTTCTGCACGTCGAGCGGGGTGAAGACCAGGTTCTGCGGGTGCAGCTCCAGGGCCACCTTCACGCCGTGGTCGCCGGCCAGCGCGTCCATCTCCTTCCAGAACGGCACCGCCACATCCCACTGGTAGTCCAGGATGTCGGTCTGACCCGAGCTCCAGGCGTTGACCACCCAGTTGATACGGGTCGAGCCGGGCTCGCCGCCGGGAACACCGGACATCGTCACGACCCGGTTCTGGCCAAGACGCTCCGCGAGCCGGATGGAGTGGCGGATGTCCTCAGCATGCGCGTCGCCGATCACGGGGTTGGGGTGCAGCGGGTTGCCGTTGCAGTTCAGGCCTGCGATTTCGACGCCGGTGCCCTCGAACAGGCCCAGGTAGTCGTCGCGGGCGGTGTCGCTGGTCAGGATGGCGTCGAAATCAGGGATGTGCTTGGCGGGCAGGAAGCCGCCGGAGTTGATCTCGATGCCGGTCAGGCCGAGGTCAGCGATGACCTTGAGCGCCTCGGGCAGGGTGCGATCATGCAGGATCGCGTTGTAGACGCCGAGCTTCATCGGGTTTCCTCCTTGTCGATGGTGACGGCCGCGCCGTCGCGTGCGGCTGATTCGGCGACCGCTCCGAGCAGAACCATGTTGCGGACTCCCTCGTCGAACGAGGCATTGCGGGGCAGGGCCTGGTCCTCATGGATGCCGGCCACCTCTTCCAGGAATGCCCGGGCCTGGAACACGAAGGCGTCGTTCTGGCCGACGCCAACACCGGTGGCGTCCATGGGCAGGCCGCCCGAGAAGTACGGGTGGTCCGGGCCGGCGTGGACGACGCGGTAGCCGTTGCGGCCATAGGGCGCATCGTTGAGGTAGAGCTCGAACTCACCGGGGCGTTCCTGGGAGTAGCGGGCGGCGCCGTTCTCACAGAAGACCTCGAAGGCCAGCCCGTTCGGATGCCCGGCAGCGACACGCGAGACCTCGAGCGCTCCCGAGCCGTTCTCGAACTGCGCCATGAAGCCGGCGTAATCGTCATTGGTGACGTCGCGGTAATCGTCGCTGACCTCGACGTGGTCGTGGCCCTGCACCGCGGCGAGCGGCAGGGGCCGCTGGGTGATGGCGGTGGCGAACCGGCCACCGCTGACCGACTGGATGTCGCCACACAGGAACTCGCTGACGTAGCTGAGGTGGCTGCCGACGTCACCGAGGGCTCCGGTGCCGGGCTCGCCCTCGTAGCGCCAGCTCATCGGCGCCTTGGGGTCGCAGGAGTAGTCGCACCAGTAGCGGCCTGAGAAGTGCCGCACCTGGCCCAACGTGCCGTCCAGAATCATGTTGCGGATCGCGGCGATGGCGGGCATGCGGCGGTAGGTGAAGCCGATGCGCGCGACAGTGCTGGCGTTGCGGGCTGCGTCAGCCATGGCACGGGCGCTCTCGAGCGAGTCGCTCAGCGGCTTCTCGCAGAGCACATGCTTGCCGGCAGCCAGCAATCCCTCGACCACCTCGCGGTGGAGCGAGTTGGCGACGACGACGCTCACGACCTGGATGTCCTCGGCGGCGGCGATCGCGCGCCAGTCGGTCTCGGCCCGCTCGTAGCCGAAGCGCCTGGCGGCCGAGGCAGCGAACTCGGGGTTGATGTCGGCGATCGCGACCAGGCGGATCTCTGGCAGCACGGGGTCGTACAGGGTCGTGGCCGTGCGGTAGGCGGCCGCGTGGGCCCTTCCGGCCATGCCGGCTCCGATGACGGCCACACCGATGGGTGCGTTCATTTCTGTCTCCTTGTTGGGTGCGGAAGCGGTGGGTGCCGGCTGGTGGACGGCGCTCACTTGAAGCGGCCTTCAGAGAAGTCGAGCTCGAGCTGCTCGAGCGAACGACCGCGGGTCTCGGGGACGTAGAACTTGATGAACAGCCAGGCGATGATGCCGAGGATCACGAAGATGAAGAAGGTGCCCTGGATGTCGATGGCCTCGATCACGATCGGGAAGCCGAAAGTGATGATGGTGTTGACGATCCACAGCATGAAGACCGAGAACCCCATGGCGACACCGCGGATGCGCTGGGGGAACAGTTCGGACAGCAGCACCCACATCGGCATGTTCAGGAACAACTGCATGCAGCCGATGAACAGCGCCACCAGCACGAGGATCACGCTGGCCTTGACGACGCCGTCGGGCAGCAGCATCGAGCTGGTGACCACCAGCGCGTGCAGGGTGGTGGTGATCGCGAAGCCGGTCAGCAGCAGGGTGCGGCGCGGGAACTTGTCGATGATGAAGAAGCACAGGCCGGTGCCGAGCACGGCGAGCAGGCCGTTGGCGGTGTTGGCGATCAGGGCGGCGCTGCTGTCGAAGCCGGCGATGGTCAGCAGCTCGGTGCCGTAGTACATGATCGAGTTGTGCCCGGCGAACTGCTGGGCCATCGCCACACCTGCGCCGGCGATGAAGATGCGCCGGATCCACGGGATCTTCAAGTCCTTGAGGCTGCCGCGCTCGAGGTGCTTCTCGGCGTCCATGGTGGCGCGGCACTGGGCGAGTTCGGCACGGGCGCGCTCTTCGGGGCGCACCTGCATGAGCACCCGGAGCGCCTCGTCGTCACGTCCCTTCGACATCAGCCAGCGGGGCGACTCCGGCACGCTCAGCATGCCGATGAACAGGGCCATGGCGGGCAGGGCGGCGACGGCCAGCATGTAGCGCCAGACGCTGCCGTGGTCGGCCCACACGGTGCCGATGATGGCGTTGATGACGAAGGCGAGGAACTGGCCCACGACGATCGCGAACTCGTTGCGACCCGCGACCGTGCCGCGTCGCTCGGTGGGTGCGAGTTCGGCCAGGAACACGGGCACCACGACCGATGCGCCGCCGACGGCCAGCCCGAGCAGCACTCGGGCAATCACCATGACGGAGACGTCGGGGGCGAATACCGAGGCCAGGGTGCCCACGAAGAAGAGCACCGAGAGTCCTTGGATCGTGGTGCGGCGGCCGATCCGGTCGGCTACGCGCCCGAAGATGATGGAGCCGAAGGCGGCGCCCAGCAGCAGGGATGCGGTGACCATGCCCTCACCGACTGCGTCAATGCCGAGGTCGACCTTCATGGGGCTCAGGGCACCGTTGATGACACCGGTGTCATAGCCGAACAGCAGGCCGCCCAGGATCGCGATCGTCGCGATGCGGTCGAGGCGGCGCTGGTGCGGGCCGGCAGCCAGCGGGGGCAGCTCTTCCTGCCTGGCTTTGTTCTTGGTTTGTTCGCTCACGATGACCTCCGTTGGTCGCTGGCGGGACCCGGCGTTGGGTCAGGCCTGTTCTGCGTTGAACTTGTGTTGTGCTGTGAACTTGTCGTGTGTCGGGCTGGTGCCGACCTGGCGGCCCATCTCGGCGATGCAGTGGACCGGTCCAAACAAGCGTGGCATATGTCTGTACATATGTCAAACAAAGATCTGACTTGGGTGGCTAGACGTGCGGCACCCGGCCGCTGGTCCCACGGACCACCAGGGACGTGGGGCCCTCGAACTGCCGCGCCTGTGCTTGTGGGGATGCAATGCGATCGGCGAGGAACTCCCCGGCCCGCACCCCGACTGCATAGTTGCCGTTGTCGACCGAGGTCAGCGAGATGCGCCGGATCCTGGCGAGGCGGGTGTTGTCGAAGCCCACCACCGAGAGTTCATCGGGCACTGCAATCCCGAGGTCGTCGGCGGCCGACAGCGCGCCGATGGCCGCGGCGTCGTTGTAGGCGAAGATCGCGGTCGGCCGGTCGGCGAGGGCCAACAGCTCGCGGGTGGCCGTGTAGCCACCATCCTCGCTGGCGCCGCTGGTCACCACGAGCTCCCGGTCGCTGAGTCCCGCCTCGACGAGCGCCTCGCGGTAGCCGGTCAGGCGGGCCTGACCCACTTCTCCCGGGCCCATGAGGTGGGCGATCCGTTGGTGGCCCAGGCCGATCAGGTGCTCTGTGGCCTGCCTGCCGCCGCCTGTGTCGTTGTCGGCGGCGATGTCGGCGAACGGCAGGTGGGGCCGTCGGGTGCCGGCGAGCACGATGGGGGTGGTTGTGGCTGCCGCGCGCAAGGGCTCCTCCTCGTCCGTGGAGCCGACCACGACGATGCCGTCCACGCCGAGTGCAGTGAGCGATGCCACCGCATCGCCGCCGGCCGCCCGGACAGTGGTCGCATCGGTGAGGACCGGGGTGAGTTCGGCGGCCCGCAGTGTCGAGGTGAGCCCCTCGAGCAGGTCGACGAACCAGGGGTTGCGCAGGTCTTCAATCAGGATCCCCACCACGCCGGAGCGTGCGGTCGACAGCGAGCGGGCGGCGTGGTTGGGTCGGTAGTCGAGTTCAGCCATGGCGGTCAGGACGGCCGCGCGACGCTCCTCGCTGACCCGGGGGTCACCGCGCAGCACGAGCGAGACCAGGGATTTCGAGACCCCGGCGAGCTGGGCGACGTCACGGATGGTCACCCCCCGTGGTTGTGGCATCAGCGCAGTCCTTCCCTGGTAGACGCGCTTCCATTGTGGCGGTACTGGGCGCGCGGGCTGCAGCCGGGGCTCCTCCGAAGGATGGACAAAACTCGCTGGCCACCCAGGGCCCCGGCGGCGAGGCTGGTGGGCATGAAGAGACTCTTGTACGCATCGTTCGCCTACATGGTCGTCGGGGTGCTTTCGGGGCTGTTCTACCGCGAGTTCACCAAACTGAACAACTGGCCCGAGGGCCAGTTCACCCAGTTGGGCCTGGCCCACACCCACCTGCTGGCCCTCGGGTTCATCGTCCTGCTGGTCGTGCTGCTGCTCGAGAAGGTCTTCACCCTCTCGCACAGCAACCTGTTCGGCTGGTTCTTCTGGCTCTACAACGCTGGGGTCGTCGTCACCTCGGGCATGCTCATCGTGCACGGCAGCCTGACGGTGCTCGGGCGCGAGTCGAACGCCATGATCGCTGGCATCGCCGGGCTGGGCCACATCCTGGTGACCGTCGGCATGGTGCTGTTGTTCCTGATGTTGCGCACGGCGGTGAACCGGCCGGCTCACACCGCCAGCTGAGCCGCCCGCTGCTGCACCCAGCTGCCCCAGCGAAGCCTTGTCAGAATCATCGAGCCAGCTGGCCCGTACCCCGTCGAGCGCGATGGCCCGAGGTGGTTGGGTCGATCGTGGTCGCTGGTGACACAATGGCTGCGGCCCGGGAATCGTGGCCGACCGCCACCTCACTCCAGGGAATGCTGCATGTCTGTGCCCGATATCCGCCGCCTGCAACTGGCACGCCTCGGCGTGGGCCTGATCTTTCTGAGCAACGGCGCGGCCTACGCGAGTCTGGTGCCGCGGCTGCCCGAGGTGAAGGCCGAGCTGGGCATGACCAATGCCGTGTTCGGGCTGGCCATCGCGGCGTTCCCGGCGGGGGCGCTGGCCGCCGGTGCCGCGGCCGGTGTGCTGATCCGCCAGTTCGGGTCGAGGCTGTTGGCCTGGGTCGGCATGGTTGTCTCGATGGCCGCGATCCTGGCCGCGGCGGCCGCCAACAGCCTGCCGCTGTTCATCGCCGCGATCTTTCTTGCCGGCTGCGCCGACTCGATCACTGATGTCGCCCAGAACCACCATGCCCTGCGCGTGCAGAAGCTGATGGGTCGCAGCATCATCAACAGCTACCACGCCATGTGGTCGGTCGGCGCACTGATCGGAGGCGCGCTGGCGGCTGGTGCGATCAGCGTGGGCCTGCACCGGGTCGCCCACCTGGCGATCGTGGCCGTGCTGATCCTGGCGGTGACGACGGTCGGCCACCGGCTGATGCTGCCCGGGCCCGAACCCACCGAGGCCACGCCGCACGAGGCCCACACCCATGGCAACGGCCGAGTCCGCCACCCCTACCTGGTGCTGGCGATGCTGTCGATCCTGGCCATCGCCGGGGCAATTGAAGAGGACAACGCCGGCTCGTGGGCCACCCTGTACATGTCGACCGAACTCGGCGTCACCGGTGGTCTGGCCGCCACGGGTTATGTCGCGGCGATGGGTTCGCACTTCCTGGGCCGCATCACCGGCGACTGGCTGGTGAACCGGCTCGGCCAACGCACCATGGCCAGGCTGGGTGGGGTGCTGCTGGTGCTCGGCACCGCGATCATGATCGTGTTCCCCTCGCCGTGGACGACCATCCTCGGCTACGCGTGCGCCGGCTACGGCGTCGCCACCGTCGTGCCGTCGATCTTCGAGGCCGCCGACTCGATGCCCGGGTTCAAGCCCGGCACCGCGCTGACGGTGGTCTCGCTGACACTGCGCATCGGCTTCCTTGCCTCACCGCCGCTGGTCGGACTCATCGCCGATGCGTCAGCCATCCGCTGGGGCCTGCTCGTGCTGCCTATCAGCGGCCTGGTCATCGTTGCCCTGTCGGGGGTGCTGTCGTCGCGGCACGAGACCTGGGACGTCCCGGTGCTGGACAAGTGACCGGGCCCGCGTCGTCCACGCTGTCGGGCCAGCAGTGGCGCGAGCAGCGCGACGCGCACGCACAGCGGGCGCAGCGGCTGCTGGCCGACGTCATCGAACGACGCACTCACGGTGACAAGCACCCGGTCGAGGACTTCATGTTCGACTACTACCGGCTGCGACCGGGGCAGTTGCTCGAATGGCACCCGGGTGTCGGCGTCGAACTCGAGGACGCGGATGACCTTGCCGATCGCCGCTGGTACACCCGCACCGAGGTGGCCGGACGCGCCGTGGTCGGTGTCGATGCCGAGGCATTCGTCGCGGCGCGCGGCACGACACTGGACTTCACACAGCGCCTGCTGGGGGCCACGACGCGCAGACCCGCGCAGTTCGGCTGCTTCGGCATGCACGAGTGGGCCATGGTCTACGGGCTCGACCAGCACGAGGCCCGCCACGCCGGGGTGCCGCTGCGGTTCAGCGTCGCACGCACCCGCGAGATCGTGGACGCGAACGGTCTGCGGTGCACCCACTACGACGCGTTCCGCTTCTTCACCGACGAGGCCGCGCCGATGAACCAGCGGCAACTCAGCCGCGACGACCAGGTCGAGACCGACCAGGGCGGCTGCCTGCACGTGAACATGGACCTGTACAAGTTCGCGGGCAAACTGTTGCCGCTGACCCCCTCGGAGCTGCTGCTCGACACCTATGAGCTGGCGCGTGAGGTGCGCGAGCTCGACATGCGGGCCAGCGCCTATGACCTGTCCGGGTGGGGCTACGAGCCGGTGCCGGTCGAAACCCCGGCGGGCAAGGCGACCTATGTCGCGATGCAGCGCGGGTTCGCCGCGAGGGCCGAGGTGCTGCGGGGGCGACTGCTCGACGTCATCGCACGGGCGCTTGGGCAGGGTTGACCAGGCGCGAGCGGTGGGCGTGGGCACTGACGAACCACGTGAACCCGCTGCTCGCCACCGCCGCGCCGAACGCCGCCAACCAGACGAACTCGCCGTAGCGCATGCTCATGGTGCCGAGCAACAGCAGCATCGTGCAGGCGGCTGCGGCGATGCTGACAAGGCCGAACAGTGACTGCGCGGCCACCGACAGGGCAGTGGGCACGGGGGCGGGCTGCACGTGGACCATGGTGTGGGGGACGATGGTGTTGGGGACGATGGTGTTGGGGACGATGGCGTTGGGGACGGTCGCACTGGCTGGTGCCAGCGCTGGCAGGTCGCGGGCGAGCTGGTGCAGGTCGGCGGCGGTGGTCGCCTTGACGGCGAGGTCTGTGCGTTCGCCGAGCTCGGCCAGGCTGAGTCGTCCGGCGGCGTAGTGGGCGCCGAGCACCTCACACATGTGGTCGCGCTCGGCGTCCCCGATGCGCAACCCGGGTCGGGGGCCCACGGTGGCGGCGATCGGTCGGGGCAGGGGCGCTGGTGCGGGTGCTGACTGGTCCATGTGCACCATCGTGAGCCCCACCAGGGCTGTTGGACGCCGCCGACTGCTGGAATGCAGACTGTGGTGGCGCCGGACGCGACCGCAGTGTGACGGCGGGGTCGGACGGCACGACCCCGGTCGGATGGATCGGTGTTGGGGGACCAGCGATGGTGGACTCTGCATCGGTGGTTGAGTGTTGCGTCACGATTTGGATGCAACCAGACGTTGTTGGGGGGCGTAGATGGAGTGACAACACACCGAGCGCCTAGTCTGTGATCGGTTTCCTGCGACTTCCCCCTGGAGGAATCATGTTCAACGCCATCCCCTCGCGGATGCGGAAGGGTGCCGCACTGGCCGCACTCGCCGCGTCGATCACCCTGGCGCTGTCCGGCTGCGCCGGTGTGGTCGACTCACCGAGCGCTGGCATGCCGACCCAGACCCGGGTGCAGCAGACCCCGCAGCCCCCGCCGACGACGAGCGACCAGCCGACCGGCGAACCGACGGGGCAGCCGACCGCGCAGCCCACCGACACGCCCTCGCCGACGGACGCGCCGCCGGCGACCCCGTCCGAACCGCCGTCCGCGACCGAGAAGCCACTGCTGGCCCGCGGGTCGACCGGTGACAAGGTGCGTGAACTGCAGCACCGGCTGGCGCAGCTCGACTGGTACGACGGGCTGATCACCCCCGATTACGGCCAGGCCACCGAGGCGGCCGTCCAGGGGTTCCAGGGCAAGCGTGGCCTGCCGAGCACCGGCAAGGTTGACCAGAAGACCTGGGACGTGCTGGTGGGCATGACGAAGATGCCGACCCACGACCAGATGTACAACGTGCTCAAGCCCGGCCCCGCGCTGATGAAGCAGGGCAGCACCGGCGACAAGGTGCGTGACCTGCAGGCCCGGCTGAAGCAGATCGACTGGTACAGCCAGCTGGTTGATGGCACCTATGGCCAGGCCACGGTCGACGGGGTCAAGGGGTTCCAGGCCAAGCGGGCCATCCCGGTGACCGGTGAGGTCGACCAGCGCACCCTCGACCGCCTGTATGACATGACCCACAAGCCGACGGCGGAAGAGCTGACCAACAAGCCGCCGAAGCAGAATGCCGGCAAGGTCGACCCGCGCTGCCTGACCGGTCGGGCGATCTGCATCGACAAGTCCACGAACCAGCTGCGCTGGGTGGTCGACGGCTCGGTGAAGCAGACGCTGGCCGTGCGGTTCGGGTCAGAGCTGACCCCGACACGTGAGGGCTCGTTCACGCTGTACTGGAAGTCGCGCCACCACGTCTCGACGATCTACAACACCCCGATGCCGTGGGCGATGTTCTTCTCGGGTGGACAGGCAGTGCACTACTCGGCGGACTTCGCCGCCCGCGGCTACAACGGCGCGTCCCACGGGTGCGTGAACGTGCGCGACAAGGCTGGCATCGCCTGGCTTTATGACCAGACCCGTGAGGGCGACAAGGTCATCGTCTACCGTTCGTGACGCTCGGTCACGACCAGCACCGCTGCCGGCGGGGGGCTCAGCCCTTCGCCGGCAGTGCTGAGATCTGGCGGCCGAATCCGGTGGCCAGGTAGACCATCGTGTCGCCGCGGTCCTTCTCGAAGACGACCAACCCGCTCGCGGTCTCACCGGCACCCAGCGTCGAGAACGGCAGCGCGTTCGCATCCGAGATCTCGACGGGGTCGAAATCGTCGGTGGTCTTGTTGTCGAGGCAGAACAACGAGTACCGGAAATTGCCCTTGGTGACGGTGATCTTGAGGATCAGCTCCAGGCCCCGGTCGGTCCATTTCTGGTCGAGGATCTCCCAGAAACCCTCTGCATTGTCATAGCTCGAGACGAATGCCACGGCGTTGCCGGTGACCTGCACGGACGGGCCCTGGGTCACGCTGGGGGTCGGCGTGGACGAGGTCGTGATCGGCGGTTGTTCAGGGCGCGAGGTGATGACGGCTGCGGCCACGAGACCGGCAATGACCACGGCCGAAACCCCGGCGAGCCACCACTTCGCATTCGACTTGGGCAACTGGTAGTCGTTGATCGAGACGGACTGGTATTCCTGCTGCAGGGGCTGGGTGCCGGGCTGCTGTGGGGCCCAGGTCGAGCGCGGGTCCTGCCACTGGCCATTGCCGTGCTGGGGCTGGCCGGCGTTGGGCCACTGCGAGGGCGCGGACGGGCTCCACGGCTGGCCCTGCGGTGAGGCGGGCGGGCGCCAGGGCCCTTGCGGCGGTGGTTGCTGAGTCATGGTGTGGCCATGATACTCGGGGCGCCGTCCAGCCCCCGGGCTGAACGGGCCGCCTGTGGACAGCCAGCCGCGCAAGAATTCGTCCTGTGGAAAAGCGACACATTCGTGGATTTCGCCACATAACCGGGGCATGACAGGTTCAACCCGCATCACCGCCCGCAGCGCCACCGAGATGCTCTCGCTGGTGCCCTACATGTTCGGCTTCCACCCGTGGGATTCTGCGGTGCTGCTGATCTGCACGCCCAAGACAGTCGAGGTCTCGCTGCGCTTCGACTACTGGATGTTCGACTCACCGGGGATGGTGCATGCGAGCGTGGCGGCCATCACGGCCCGCTACGAGCGGCCCCGGGTGTTCCTGGCGACGTTCGGTGACGACCGCGACCGGGGCGACGAGGCACTGGCGGTGCTCGAACAGTGCTTCGACGCCGAGGACATCATCGACTCGGTGCACACCGACGGGCAGCGCTGGTGGTCGCGGGCCTGCTCGGCACCCTGCTGCCCACCCGAGGGCAATGCATGCGACGAGGCCACGTCTGTCGTGGCCCAGGCGATCCTGGCCGGGTCGGCGGCGTTTGCGTCCCGGGCAGAGCTGGAACGTTCGGTCGAGGGCCCGTCGTTGTCGGAGCAGGCCACGATGCTGGGCGTCTACGCCGACGCCGCCGGCAGGGTCGAACGGCTGTCGGACGAGGACCGGGTGCGTCGGGTCGCCGGGATCCTGGGCGACCACCTCGACCATGCCGAAGTGGGGGTCGACGTGGCGTGCGAGCTGGCCTGGCTCGTGCAGGACGTGCCACCGCGCGACGAGGCATGGCTCGAGATGGGCATGGCGCGTGCCCACGAGCATGTCGCACTGTGGCGGCAGGTGGTGGTGCGCTGCCCCGATCGGCTGGCGGTGGCCCCGCTGTGCCTGCTCGCCGCGGCGGCATGGCTCAATGGCAACGGCGCGCTGATGGCGTGCGCGCTCGCGCGTGCCGAGTCGCTCGACAAGGACTATTCGATGCTGCACCTGCTGCAGCAGGTGCACCGCGAGGCAGTGGAACCCAAGCTGTGGGCGCAGGTGATGACGGGCTGAGTCGCGGCGCGGCGTCGTCAGCATTGGTCCGCCCACAGGGCGGCGCGGTAGCGTAGGGCCTCGGAATCCCGGGCGCGGCGCCCGGGGCGTTCGGAGGATGAGGACACGTGGCCGAGCACGAGGCTGAGCGCAGCGGGTACGACGCTGTCGCGGCCCAGCAGAAGTGGGCGAAGTACTGGGACGAGCACCGCACCTTCGCGGTGCTCGACGACGAGTCCCGCGAACGCCGCTACCTGCTCGACATGTTCGCCTACCCCTCGGGCGACCTGCACATGGGCCACGCCGAGGCATGGGCCATCGGCGATGTCGTGGGTCGCTACTGGAAGATGAAGGGCTACAACGTCCTGCACCCGGTCGGCTGGGACTCGTTCGGGCTGCCCGCCGAGAATGCCGCCATCCGCAACAACGCCCACCCCGCCGAATGGACCTACAAGAACATCGAGACCCAGGCGGCGTCATTCCGCCGCTACGGCATCGGGTTCGACTGGTCACACCGCCTGCACACCTCTGACGTCGAGTACTACCGCTGGACGCAGTGGCTGTTCCTGCGCTTCTTCGAGAAGGGCCTGGCCTACCGCAAGGACTCCTACGTCAACTGGTGCCCCCAGGACATGACGGTGCTGGCCAACGAACAGGTCAAGGACGGCCGCTGCGAGCGGTGCGGCACCGTGGTGACCAAGCGCCAGCTGAACCAGTGGTACTTCAAGATCACCGACTATGCCCAGCAGCTGCTCGACGACATGGACCAGCTCGAGGGCGGCTGGCCCGAGCGTGTGCTGGCCATGCAGCGCAACTGGATCGGCCGCTCCCAGGGCGCGCACGTGAAGTTCCAGGTCGAGGGCCGCGACGAGCCGGTGACCGTGTTCACCACCCGCCCCGACACGCTGTTCGGTGCGACGTTCATGGTCGTGGCCCCGGACGCCGCTCTTGCTGACGAAATCGTCAGCGATGCGCAGCGTCCGGCCTTTGAGGAATACCTCGAACAGGTCAAGAAGCAGACCGAAATCGAGCGGCAGTCGACCGAGCACGTCAAGACCGGCGTGTTCCTGGGCGTGCACGCGACCAACCCGGTCAACGGCGAACAGGTGCCGGTATGGGCCGCCGACTACGTGCTGGCCGACTACGGCACCGGTGCGATCATGGCCGTGCCCGCGCACGACCAGCGTGACCTGGACTTCGCCCGCACCTATGACCTGCCCGTGCGCATGGTCATCGACACCGGCGAGGGCGACCCGGCCGAGACCGGGGTGGCGACCGCCGGGGACGGTGACTACGTGAACTCGGGACTGCTCGACGGGTTGGCCACCAAGGCCGAGGCCATCGACCGGATCAACGCCCAGCTCGAGGCCGACAAGCTCGGCCAGGCGGCCATCACCTACCGGCTGCGCGACTGGCTGATCAGCCGGCAGCGGTTCTGGGGCTGCCCGATCCCGATCATCCACTGCCCGGACTGCGGTGAGGTCGCCGTGCCCGACGACCAGCTGCCGGTGCGGCTGCCCGACGACATGCGCGGTGAGCAGCTGGCCCCCAAGGGCGTCTCGCCGCTCGCGGCCAACGACGCCTGGAAGAACGTGGACTGCCCGCAGTGTGGTGGCCCGGCCGTGCGGGACACCGACACCATGGACACGTTCGTCGACTCGTCGTGGTACTTCTACCGCTACGCCTCGCCGCAGTACACCGACGGCCCGTTCGACGTCGAAGCCGTCAAGAAGTGGATGCCAGTGGCCCAGTACGTCGGTGGCGTCGAGCATGCCACCATGCACCTGCTGTACGCCCGGTTCTTCAACAAGGTGCTGCGCGACATGGGCATGGTCGACTTCGATGAGCCCATGCTGCGGCTGATGAACCAGGGCCAGGTGATCAACCAGGGCAAGGCGATGAGCAAGTCGCTGGGCAATGGGGTCGACCTGGGCCAGCAGATCGACGAGTTCGGTGTCGACGCCGTGCGCACGACGGTGATCTTTGCGGGCCCGCCCGACGAGGACATCGACTGGGCCGACGTCTCACCGGGATCGACGCTGAAGTTCCTGCAGCGGGCCTACCGGCTGGCCGGTGATGTGACGAGCCCTGCCGGTACGCCGGCTGCCGGTGGCGACCGGGCCCTGCGCCAGGCCACCCACAGGGCGATCGCCGAGATCACCGAACTGGTCGAGTCGCAGCGCTTCAACGTCGTCGTCGCCCGCGTGATGGAACTGGTCAATGCGACCCGCCGCACCATCGATTCGGGTGCGGGTGGCGCTGACCCGGCGGTGCGTGAGGCGGCGGAGTTCGTCACGCAGGCACTCTCGCTGGTGGCGCCCTATGTCGCCGAAGAGATGTGGGAGGCCCTGGGCCTGCCGCCGTCGGTGGCGCAGAGCGCGTGGCCGGACGCCGACCCGTCGCTGCTGGTGGTCGACCACGTGACGATGGTGGTGCAGGTGCAGGGCAAGGTGCGCGCCAAGCTCGAGGTCTCGCCGGACATTTCCGAGGCCCAGGCGACTGAGCTGGCGCTGGCCGATGCCGGGGTGCAGCGCTCGCTGGATGGCCGTGAGGTCGCCAAGGTGATCTGCCGGCTGCCGAAGATGGTGAGCATCGTCCCGAAGTGAGGCCGGGCGTATCCCCGGGGGTTGTCCACAGGGTGTTGTCCGTTTCGTGCTGGACGACGTGAGGCCCGCATAACCGGGGCATGCGAGTCGAGAACGAGCATGGCGAACGGCTGCGGACCGTGCTGGCCGGGCAACCACTGCCGCGGCACGGTCCACGGCGGGCGCTGCCCGAGCCCCCGCAGCCTGCGTCGGCGTCGTCGGCGTCTGCCGAGTCTGCCCCCGAGCCGCCCGAGCGGCCCGAACCCACTGAGGACGCCGATGCTGGCCCACCCACCGGGCTGGTGCAGCGCGCGCAGCAGTTCACCCGGGCCCACCTGCAGGCGATCGCGATCCTGGTGGTGGTCGCGCTGGTGTTCACCAGCGTGCAGCTGCTGCGGGCCAGGCCCAGCGAGGTGCCGCTGGCGCTCGAACCGGCGATCGGCACCCCGGGCAGCGCGTCGTCAGGGCCGGGGTCGACGGGATCGGCCGACGCGAGCCCCGCACCGTCAGCGGCCGCGTTGCTGCAGGTGCATGTGCTGGGCGCGGTGCGCCGACCGGGGGTGGTGCAGGTGCCGCAGGGCGCGCGGGTGCATGACGCGATCGCGGCGGCCGGTGGGCTGACCCCGCAGGCGCACCTGGGCGCACTGAACCTGGCCGCGCCGGTCAGCGATGGCATGCAGGTGGTGGTCGCCGACAGCCCCGGGGCGACATCAACGACGTCGGGCGAGCAGCCCGCCGACCAGCCCGGTGCCACCGGCAGCGGCGGGCAGGGGTTGATCAACCTGAACACAGCCACCCAGGCGCAACTCGAGACGCTGCCGGGGGTGGGTCCGGCCACCGCGCAGAAGATCCTCGCCTGGCGTGACGAGCACGGTAGGTTCAACCGGATCGAGGAACTGCAAGAGGTTGACGGCATCGGCACAAAGACGTTCGAGCGACTCAAGCCGCATGTCACGGTCTGAATCGGTGCAGCCTGAACCAGAACCCATCGACCTGCGTCTGGTGCCGCTGGCGGCCGGCGCATGGTTGGCGGGCTGGTGGGCGCTGACCGCGTCTGGGCGGTGGGTGCTGGTCGCAATGGGCTGCGCCATCGTGGCCGCCGGTTTGGCGATGGCCCGTCGGTACTGGCACCTCGCGGCGCTCGGCCTGGTTGTGGCCACGGTACTCGGCGTCTCCCTGTTGCGTGTCGGCGCCGTACAGGCCTCGCCACTCGCCCATGCCGGCGTCGACGGCGCGCTCGTGCTGGCCGAGGTCGTGCTCACCACCGACGTACGGGTGGTCGGGCAACCGGGCCGGGAGCGCGCGGTCGTCACCGCGCACACGGTCTGGGCCGAGTCGCGCGGGCAGCGGTGGCGGGTGCGCCAACCGGTGCAACTGTCGGCGAGCCAGCGGCTCATGCACTCGCTCACGGTCGTCCCCGCCGGCACGACGCTGCGCGTTGAGGCCCTGGCGCGCGCACCTGACCCCGGAAGCCCCGAAGCGGTGGAACTGCGGCTCAGCACGGCACCCCGGGTGGTGGCGGCCCCGTCGTGGTGGTCGCGGCAGGTGAACCGGGTGCGAGCGGGGCTGGTGGCGTCGATGCGCTGGTCACCGGCAGAACAGGCGGGCCTGGTGCCGTCGCTGGTGGTGGGCGACACGTCCGGGGTGCTGCCGCAGACCAAAGAGGCGTTCCAGGCCACCGGGCTCACGCACCTGACGGCGGTCAGCGGCACCAACCTGACAATGCTGTTGGCGACCATGCTCGTCGCCTCGCGCGCGATAGGGGTGCGGGGTCGCTGGCTGCACCTGATCGCGGTGGTCGGGGTGGTGGTGTTCGGGGTGGTGTGCCGCTCAGAACCCAGCGTGCTGCGAGCCTCGGCCATGGGCGTCGTCGGGTTGGCGGCCGTGGGGGCCGGGGCCGACCGAAGACGCGGGTTGCGGCACCTGTGCGTGGCGATCGTGGCGCTGGTGGTCATCGACCCCTGGCTGGCGAGGTCGTGGGGGTTCGCGCTGTCGGCGAGCGCCTCGGCGGGCATCCTGTGGTGGGGCCCACCGTGGCGCCAGCGGCTGACCCGCTGGATGCCCGGCTGGTTGGCCGAATCGCTCGCCGTACCGTTGGCGGCGCAGCTGGCCACCCAACCGCTCGTGACGGCGCTGTCAGGCACGATCTCGACGAGCGGCCTGTTGGCGAACGTGCTGGTGGGCCCGTTCGTTGGCCCGACGACGGTGCTGGGGTTGTGTGCGGCAGTGGCGTCGTTGGTGGTGCCGGTCGTCTCGGCGGCGTTCGGCTGGCTGGCGGGCTGGTGCGTGCAACCGGTGATCCTGGTGGCCCACGCCGGTGCCGGACTGCCCGCGGCAACCTGGACCTGGCCACCCGGGCCCTGGGCGCTGGTGGTGCTGACGGCGCTGATGCTGGTCGCCGGGCTGGTGATGGGTTGGGTGCTGGCACGCCGCTGGGTGGCCGTCGCGATGGCGCTGGTGATGGTGGCGGCGATGCTGCGCCAGCCGCCGCCGGCGGGCTGGCCAGGGGACTGGGCGGTGGCGTTCTGCGCGGTCGGGCAGGGTGATGCGACGGTGCTGAATGCCGGCAGCGGGCGGGCGGTGCTGGTCGACGTGGGGCCCGAGGCGGGGCCGGTGAACTCCTGCCTGGCGAGTCTCGGGGTGCGTGAGCTGGTGGCCGTGGTGCTGACCCACAACCATGCCGACCACATCGGCGGGCTGGCCGGGGTGCTGGGCAACCGTCGGGCGGGGATGATCCTGCACAACCCGCTGCTCGAACCGGCGTTCGCCCACCAGCAGGTCGTGGCGCTGGCAGCTCGAGAGCAGGTGCCGATGCGTGCGGCAGCCGCGGGCCTCGTGGTCGAGGTCGGCACCGTGCACCTCCGGGTCGTCCACGCCGGGGCCCCGGCTGGGTCAGGCGGCACTGCGGCGGGGGAGAGCTCTGCCGAGAACGATTCGTCGATCGTGTTGCTGGCCCGGGTGGGCAAGACGCGGGTGCTGCTGCCGGGCGACGTCGAGCCCCTCGCACAACAGGTGGTGATGTCGACCTCACCCGACCTGCGCGCCGACGTGATCAAGATGCCGCATCATGGGTCGAGCCGTCAGCAACGCGAATTCTGGGCGGCGACGGGGGCGAAGGTCGCCGTGGCCTCCGCGGGTGAACGCAACACATTCGGGCACCCGGCCCCCGCAGCGCTGAAGTTGGCGGAGTCGTTGTCGATGCGTGTGCTTCGCACCGATGCGGGGGAGTCGTTCATCGTCTGGGTGCAGGGCGACCGGCTGCAGGTCAGGTCGGCGCGGGTCGGTTCGTCGTAGACCGGGGTCAGGACGACGCGAGCAATGCCAGGTCACGCCGGATGTAGCGCAGGTGCGCCCATTCCTCTTCGAGGATCACCCGGATGCAGTCACCGACCGAGGGGTTCCAATCACCGCCCCACGGGTCCTCGCGTTCCTCGGCCAACTGCTCGGGGGTGACCGACGCCAGGAACTCGGTGACCATCGCCTGTCGTTCGGCCCGCACCGCCAGCACCTCATCCCAGGCCGGTGCGTCGTCGCGGAAGATCGTCATGTCGAAACCGCCCTCGGCGGCGCCGGTGAAGATCTGGCCGATCTCGTGGAATGGCTGGTCGATGCCCCGGATCGCCCCGCGCAGCCACGTGTCGGTGGCCAGGATGAGGTGGCGCAGCGTCTGGGCGAGCGACCACTCGTCGGGCACGTGTGCATCGCGCAACTCCGCTGGGGTGTCGGCCACCGTCGTGGCCCAGGCCTGCTGCACGGCCACCCAGCCCTCGCGCAGACCCTCAGGGGTCTCGGCCTTCTGCAGTTCGCGTCCCGGGAACATCCGGTTCAGTTCGGCGTCGACGTACGGCACCACATCGACCCCGTTGACGATCAGCTTGCCGAAGAACAGGTCGTGGCTGTCGACGTCGAGACCGTCGAGGTCGACGCCACGCATCGTGACGCCGCTGACGTCACTGAAGCGGATCGTGGCACCCCGGAAGCTGGCCCGGTCGAAGGAAGCGCCCTCGAACTCCTTGGTGCGTGAATAGGTCGTCATGGGCCCATCCTCAGCCCGGGACGGGCCCTGCGTCTGCCGGGGGAGCGAATTGTCAGTGCCCGCTGGCAGACTGGCCCCGTGAGCAATCAGGTGTTGGGTACCGCCCTGCTCGTCCAGGGCCCGGAGTCGCTGCTGGCCGAACGTGCCGTGCAGGCGCGCATCGCCGCCGCGCGGCGTGACGACCCGCAGGTCGAGGTCAACACCGTCGACGCCGCCACCCTCGATGCCGGCAGTTTCACCGAGCTCACCGGCGGCTCGTTGTTCGCGACCTCATCCGTGGTGGTGCTCGAGGATGTCTCGAACCTCGACCAGGGGCTGTTCGACCTGGTCGCCGCCACGGCCCAGAACCCGCCCGAGACACTCGCGCTGGTGCTCGTCCACCCCGGTGGGGTGAAGGGCAAGGGACTGGTCGACAAACTCAAGAAGGCCAAGGTCACCATCGTCGAGGCCGCGGCGATCAAGGCCTGGAAGCTGCCCGACTTCGTCAAGGGCGAGGCCAAGCGCGCCGGCCTGGCGTTCGAACAGGGTGCGGTCGAGGCGCTGGTCGAGGCGGTGGGCGAGGACGCCCGTGCGCTGGCGGCTGCCGTCGACCAACTCGCCGCCGACCTGCCTGAACCACGCGCGACCACCCCACTGATCCACCGCTACTTCGCCGGCCGCAACACCATCTCGAGCTTCAACGTGGCCGACGACATCATGGCCGGTCGCACCGGCGAGGCGCTGCTCAAGCTGCGCTGGGCCCTCGACACCGGTGTCGCCCCGGTGCTGCTCACCTCAGCGATCGCGAACTCGCTGCGTGGGCTGGGCCGCTACCACGACCTGCGCGGCAGCCGGCTGCCCGAGGCGGAACTCGCCCGCCAGATCGGCGTGCCGCCGTTCAAGATCAAGCAGATCGCCCAGCAGTCACGCGCCTGGAGCCCCGCGGCGATCGCCGCCGGCATCCGGGCCGCGGCCATCGCCGATGCCGCGGTCAAGGGCGCCCAGCACGACCCTGAATACGCCCTCGAGCAGTTGCTGGGCCGGCTGGCGGCTGCGCGTGCGTCCGGCTAGGTCTCAGACCAGCGGCCAGTACAACACCGTGCGCATCGTCGCCGGGTCGACATCGGGGCCCGGCTCGGTCTCGTAGACCTCCCACATCATGGGTCCGACCTGTCGTCCCTGCTCGACCACCCAGGCGTAGAGCTCGCGCCAACTCTCGCCCAACCCCTCGTAGCCGCCGACATGCACGGCCCGGACGACGTCGCCGGCGGGCAGTTCACTGGGCACGACGTCGTCCTCGGCAGTGATCTGCCCATCGGTGATGAAGCCGACCTCGAGGTCGACGGTCTCGGCGGGCGTGCTCAGGTACAGGCCGAACGCTGCGATGATGCCCACCTGTTGGCGGGTGGCCGCCTGGACCGCTGCCGGGAAGGCACGGTCGTAGAATTCCCGGATCTGCGCCATCGCGACGGTGTCCTTGACCACGGCGGTGGGCTGCGCGTCGACGATGGTGATCTGTGGCTGCTCAAGCATGAGCCCATCATCCCACGCCGGATTTGGGCCTGCCGCTGCCCACTGATAAAGTCGTGTGTCGCGCCTGTCATGACTGTGATGCGGCGCGCAACACCCAGAGAACCCCTGAGTTTGGAGAGCAACGCCCCATGGCAAACATCAAGTCGCAGATGAAGCGCATCAAGACCAACGAGAAGTCGCGCCAGCGCAACAAGGCCGTGAAGTCGGCGCTGCGTACCCACATCCGCAACTTCCGTGAGGCCGTCGCCGCCGGCGAGAACGAGAAGGCTGCCGAGCTGGCCAAGGTCGCCACCAAGGCCCTCGAC
Organism: Aestuariimicrobium sp. G57; assembly: GCF_050110855.1. Taxonomy (NCBI): domain Bacteria; kingdom Bacillati; phylum Actinomycetota; class Actinomycetes; order Propionibacteriales; family Propionibacteriaceae; genus Aestuariimicrobium; species Aestuariimicrobium sp. G57. The sequence goes on from NZ_JBNINW010000006.1 coordinate 119,137, forward strand.
AAGGCTGCTTCGAAGGGCGTCATCCACGCCAACCAGGCCGCCAACCGCAAGTCGGCCGTGGCCTCGAAGGCTGCCGCTCTCTGAGTTGAGCACACAAACCAGCGTTCCGGCACTCTGGGTGGCCGGAACGCTGGTTTTTGTCGTGTCCTGAAGTCGTGTCCTGAACCCGCGGGCTCAGATCTTCAGTTCGCCCATCTCGTCCCAGCCGTTGCCCTCGACCTGGCGGCTGATGATCTTCGGGGTCTCGACGATGCACGGGCGCATCGCATCGAGACCTGCCTTGAAGTGGTCCGAGTTCACGTGCGGTCCGGCGCCCTCGTCGGTGAAGGCCTCGATCAGCACCCAGGTGTCGGGCTCCTCGACGCTGCGCGACCACTCGAAGAACAGGTTGCCGGGCTCGGCGCGCGTCGCCTCGGTGAACGGCCGGACGATCTCGGGCCAGCTCTCGGTGAACTCGGGCTTGCTCTTGAACTTGACGACGATGGAATACATGCGGTGAGTCCTTTCGTGGCGGGTTCCGCCTGCTGGGTGAACCTTCTGCGTGCCCATCGTCACCATGAATTCCACGACTCGTCAATCCCCGCACCCGGCGCCGCGGGCCAACTAACATCGGCTCATGACATCGTCGTCACCGGGTTTCGTGGACGAGGCCGAGCGCTTCGAGGACGACGGCCGCACGGGGCGCAGCGGCCCGGTCGAGCGGGCCCTGGGCATTCTCGAGGTGGCCGCCGACCGCAACGGGGCCAGCGCCCGAGAACTGGCTGATGCGCTCGACCTGCCCCTGCCCACCGTCTATCGCATCGCAAAAGAGCTTGTCGGGGCCGGGTACCTGTTGCATGCGCAGGCCGGCCGGTTCGAGCTGGGCCACAAGCTGCACCTGCTGGGCATGTCGCTGCACCGCCAGGTGGGGCTGTCGCGCCCGGTCACCAGCGAGATCGCACGCCTGCACGAGGCGACCGGTTTCGCGGCCTACCTGGCCATCCTGCGCGGTGGCGAGATGGTGATCGTGCACGTCGTCGACTCACCCGACTGCCCCCGCCTGAGCCCGCTGCGGTTCGGCTTTCACGAGGCCCCACATGCCACCGCCTTCGGCAAGCTGCTGCTGGCCGACCTCGACCCCGATTTTCGCGGTGACTACTTGGAACGCCACACCATGGTGGCGTTGACGGCGCGCACGCTGACCGAACGCAGCGCCCTTGGGGCCGAGCTTGCCGCAGTGGCACGGCGCGGCATCGCCTGGGAGTTCGGGGAGTTCATCCCCGGCTGGGACTGCGCCGCCGTGCCCGTGCGGGCGGGAGACTCCCGCCTGCTGGGTGCCGTCGCGGTCTCGGCACAGGCCGGACGGCTGAACGGGCGTGAGCGCGTCCTCGAATCAACGCTGCGCGCCGTCTCGTCACGGGTGGGTGCGCTGCTGCGCCAGGGCAACTGAACGGGCCCACAGTTCTCGGGGCAAGAATTGTGTGATTCGTCACGGTGATTATCACTGGGTGAGAAGCACCCTCCCTGCGCCGGCGAACCCTTGGCCTACGGTGGCAACAACCCACACCGGCGTGGGCCGCCGAATGCAGCAAAGGAGCAGCGCAGTGAGTGGCGAGACCGAAACAGCACTTGAACCTGACGAACTGCAGGTCGACCAGGAACAGGTCGAACCAGCGCAACCAGAACCACTGGACGAGGCCCAGCTGGCGACCCTGACACGACTGCTGCGGGTGATGTACCCGCACGCGCAGTTCCCGGACGGGCCCTACCAGCGCACCGCCGAAAAGGTGCGCGACGGCGCCCAGACCGACCTCGCGGTCGGCCTCGGGGCGCTTGACGGGCAGGCGGGCGGTTCGTTCCTCGAGGCCGACGAGGCAGCCGCGGCCGAGCTCATCGCCGGCTTGGGGTTCGACGACGAGTTCCTGCTGGCGGTGCATTCAGTGGCGATCAACACCCTGTACGACGACCACGAGGTCTGGGCCCTGCTCGGCTACGAGGGCGCCTCGTACGACAAGGGCGGCTACATCAACCGCGGGTTCAACGACCTCGACTGGCTGCCCGACCCCCGCATCACCGAGTTCGACGGCGAGCCGCGCACCGAGAACGTGCCGCTGGCAGGACGGAGCTGACCCATGGCCACCATTGATGAGAAGGATCCGGTTGTCGTCATCATCGGCTCGGGTGCCGGTGGCGGCACGCTGGCCCATGAACTGACCACGAAGGGTGTGAAGTGCGTCGTCCTCGAGGCAGGCCCGCACCTGACCCGCGACGACTACGAGAACGACGAGTGGCGCGCCTTCGGGCAGATGGCGTGGCTCGACATGCGCACCACCAGCGGCTCATGGCGGGTGGCGAAGAACTTTCCGAACCTGCCCGCCTGGATCGTCAAGGCCGTCGGCGGGTCGACGACCCACTGGTCGGGTGCGACCCCGCGGTTCATGAACCATGAGTGGAAGGCCGCGACCACCTACGGCAAGCTCGATGGCACCACGCTGCTCGACTGGCCCATCGGCACCGACGACCTGGCCCCTTGGTACGACAAGGCCGAGGTCGCGATGGGCTCGACCCACCGGCATGGTCGCCCGCCGCTGCCGGCCAACAACAACTACAAGGTCTTCGCGGCGGGTGCCGAGGCGATCGGGCTGAAGTACTACGCCACCGGCCCCTATGCCACCAATGCCGAGCCCTATGACGGGCGCCCGGCCTCGGTGCAGGACGGCTTCAACTTCCAGGGTGACAAGTCCGGGGCGAAGTGGTCGACCGCCGTCCGCGAGATCCCGCGGGCGCTCGAAACCGGCAACCTCGACCTGCGTCCCGAATGCCAGGCGGTGCGCATCACCCACGATGCGGCGGGCAAGGTCGACGGTGTCGAATACCTCGACGCGTCGGGGGCGCTGCACAAGCAGGCAGCCCGGGTGGTGGCCCTGGCCGGCAACTCGATCGAATCACCGCGCCTGCTGCTGATGAGCGCATCGTCGCTGCACCCCGACGGCCTGGCGAACTCCTCGGGCCAGGTGGGCAAGAACTACATGCGCCACCTCACCGCGTCGGCCTACGCCGCGTTCGACAAGCCCGTGCACATGTACCGCGGCGAGACGATGGCCGGCATCATCGCCGACAACGCCATCAACGACCCGAACCGTGGGTTCGTCGGCGGCTACTACATGGAGACCCTGTCGCTGGGCGTGCCGTTCATGGGCGCATTCCTCGACCCGGGCTACTGGGGGCCGGACTTCACCCGCAAGATGGATGCCTATGACAACCTGGCCGGCATGTGGATCGTCGGCGAGGACATGCCGCAGGAGACCAACCGGGTCACGCTCAACACCGACGTGCTCGACCAGCACGGCCTGCCGGTGCCGAACGTGCACTTCGACGACCACCCCAACGACATCGCCATGCGCGAGCACGCCTGGAAGACCGCCGAAGACCTGTACTCCGCGGTCGGGGCCCTGTGGACGTTCCGCACCCCGCCCTACCCGTCGACGCACAACCTCGGCACCAACCGCATGAGTGCGCGGCCAGAAGACGGCGTGGTCAACAGCTACGGACGCACCCACGACGTCGAGAACCTGTTCATCAGCGACGGGTCGGTGATGACCACCGGCGCCTCGGCCAACCCGACGCTGACGATCGTCGCCCTGGCCATGCGCCAGGCCGACCACATCCTGTCCGAAATGGGTGCGGGCCGGCTGTAGTTCACAGACCGCTGGACTCCTGGGTGATGCCACCGTCGACGGTCAGCGTGGTGGCGGTGATGTAGGTGCCGCCGCTGCTGGCCAGGAACATCACCAGGGCAGCGATCTCGCCGGGCGTGGCGACGCGCTCAAGGGGGATTTCCTTCTTGAGCGCGCGCTCGGCTTCTTCCCAACCCAGCGACTCGGTGTTCATCGGCGTGGCGACTGCGCCGGGTGCGATGCCCACCACCCGGATGCGGTGCGGCGCCAGTTCGACCGCCGCATTTCGGGTCAGCATGCGCATGCCGCCCTTGCTGACGCAATAGGCGTGGTTGCCGGGCATGGGCCAGTCCTCGTGCACCGAGCTCATGTTGACCACCAACCCGCCCGGGACGCCGCCGGCCTGTGCCTGCTTGATGAACTGCCGCGCCGCCAGTTGGGTGCCGAAGTAGGCGCCCTTGAGGTTGACGTTCATCGTCAGGTCGAAGTCGCGCTCATCGGAATCGAGCAGCGACTTGCGCGTCTCGAGGCCCGCATTGTTCACCATGACGTCCAGGCGCCCGAAGTGCTCGACCGCGGCATCGACCAGCGACTGCAGCTCATCGACCTTCGTGACGTCGGCCCGCACCGCGACGGCCCGGCCACCGGCGGCGGTGATCTCGTCGATCAAGGGCTGGTTGTTCTCCTCGCGGTCGACCCAGTCGATCACGACGTTGCCCTCGTTGCGCCCCACGAACCGGCAGATCTCTGCACCGATGCCGGTGTTGCCGCCGGTGACGATGAACGTGTGCCCGGCGATGGAGGCGAAGGTGTCATACGTGGTCATGTTCTGCTCCTTGCGGTGTGGTCTGGTGGGGTGAGGGCTCGTGGACGTGTGCATTCGAGTCGGCTGCGGACTGGGACGGGCGGCGGCAGATGAGGTGGGCCACCATGGCCGTCCAACCGGTCTGGTGCGAGCCGCCCAGGCCCTCACCGGTGTCGCCGTCGAAGTACTCGCTGAACGTCGGGTGGGCCGACCACAGTGGGTGGCGCGGGTGGTCACGAGGGGTGCCCGGTGCGCTGCCGTCCGGTCCCGGCCGGAACAGGGCGACCAGGCGTGCGGCGATCTCGTCAGAGATCTCGGTGAGGGTGAGGTGGCGTCCCGAGCCGGTGGGAAACTCCCAGGTCAGCGCCGCGCCCACCCCTTCGCCGCGCTCCGCGAGGGCGTCCACGAGCAGGCTGTTCAGCGGGAACCAGATCGGCCCACGCCAGTTGGAATTGCCGCCGAACATGGCATTCTCGCTGACCCCGGGCGTGTAGCGGATCGACAGGTCGCGGCCCAGCAGGTTGAACGTGGCGCCCTCGCGGTAGACCGCCGACAGTGACCGGATGCCGTGGTCGGACAGGAATTCGCCCGGGTCGAACAGCCGGGTGAGCACCTGCGGCAGCCGGGTGCGGTCGACCAGGGACAGGGTCTGCACGCCGCCGTCGTCACTCTGTTCGGTGGTGATGTAGCGGAACAGGTCGGGGCGGTTCGCCTCGAGCCAATTGCGGCGTCGGCGCAGGTCGGGCAGCTCGTCCTCGATCCACGCGGGCGAGTTGCCGACCGCCAGCAGGGGCACCAGCCCGACCAGCGAGCGCACCTTGACCCGTTCGACCTGTCCGGTGGGGCTGACGAGTTCGTCGTAGAAGAAGCCATCGTCCTCGTCCCACAGGCTCACCTGGCCGGTGCCGAAGGCCTCGACGGCCTGGCAGATCGACAGGAACCGGTGGAAGAAGGTGGTGGCCGTCTCTTCCCAGGCGGGCACGTCGCGGGCCAGCTCTTCCGAGATGCGCAGCATCGAAAGGCAGAAGAAGGCGATCCAGCTGGTGGCATCGGACTGTTCGAGGCGCCAGCCGTCGGGGATCTGTTGCGAGCGGTCGAACAGCGAAATGTTGTCCATGCCGAGGAACCCGCCCTCGAAGATGTTGTTGCCCGCTTCGTCCTTGCGGTTGACCCACCAGCCGAAGTTGAGCAGCAGTTTGGTGGTGATGCGCACCAGGAACTCGGTGTCGTGGTCGCCGGCGGCCTGGTAGACCTGCCACGCGGCCCACGCGTGCACCGGTGGGTTCACGTCCGAGAAGTTCCACTCATATGCCGGCAGCTGGCCGTCGGGGTGCTGGGCCCATTCACGGCACAGCAACAGCAGCTGGTTCTTCGCGAACTGCGGGTCGACGTGGGCCAGTGCGACGCAGTGGAAGGCGTGGTCCCACGTCGCGAACCAGGGGTATTCCCAGTCGTCGGGCATGGCCAGCACATCGGCCAGGTCGAGGTTGCCCCAGCGGGTGTTGCGGCCCTCGGGCTGGTCGCGGCGCCGCTCTGGCGGGGGAGCGGGCTCGTGCGGGTCACCCTCGAGCCATTCGTGCACGCTGTAGCGGTACAGCTGCTTGTTCCACTGCAGGCCGGCGAATGCCCGCCGGGCCACGTGCCGGTCGATGTCGTCGACATGGTCGGGGATGACCGCGCCGAAGAACTCCTCGGCCTCGCTGCGGCGCTCGGCCAGCACGTCGTCGAAGGTCTCGAACGGCGCCAGCAGCACATCGTCCGGGTCATCCTCGTCGAAGCGGGTCAGCCGCAGCCGCACCGCCACCGTCTGCCCCGGGGCGATGGCGTCGAAGTGGTACTTGAAGCCCACCTTCGTGCCGGTCAGGTCGGGGTTCAGCCCGGACGCGTCGCCACGCACGATGGCGGCATTGATGGCGTCCTTGGGGTGGGGTGAGGGATTCGTGTCCGTTCCCCACAGCGCGACCTCGTTGCTCTCGTTGTCGCAGAACATCACCTCGGGCGTGCCCTGGGCGGCCAGCCGGTAGCGGCCGAGCCAGGCGTGGTGCAGGTCGATGACGGCCATGCCTTCGGTGTGGGGGGCGCGCACCAGCGACAGCGATGCCTTGCGGGCGTCTCGTCCCCATGCCCACGTGTTGCGGAACCACCCCTGCGGCACCAGGTCGAGCGGGGCGGGGTCGGGCCCATGGTTGGTGGCCCGGAACTCGAGGCAGACGTCGTGCGGGGTGGCCTTGGCGTGGGTGACGGTGATGTCGAAGAACCGGTTGTCGGCGAAGATGCCGGTGTCGGCGAGTTCGTATTCGGGCTGGTCGTGGCCGCGTGCGGCGTTGGTGCGCACCAGGTCGTCATAGGCGAACGCGGCCTGTGGGTAGCGGTAGAGCCATTCGGCCCACGAATGGGTCGGGGTGCCGTCGAGGGCCCAGTAGTACTCCTTGACGTCCTCGCCGTGGTTGCCCTGCGGGTTGGTCAGGCCGAACAGGCGTTCCTTGAGCCGGTCGTCATGCCCGTTCCAGCAGGCCATGGCGATGTTGAAGAACCCGTGGCGGTCACACAACCCGCCAAGGCCGTCCTCGCCCCAGCGGTAGGCGCGCTGGTGGGAGTGCTCGAAGGGGAAGTATTCCCAGGCGTTGCCGTCGGCGGAATAGTCCTCGCGGACGGTGCCCCACTGGCGTGCGGCCAGGTAGGGCCCCCAGCGGCGCCAGGCGGAGTCGTCGGAGCCGGAGGATGCCAGCCGGATGCCTTCTCGGGTCTTGCGTGCGGGGGTCACGTCGTCCAACCTACGGAAGCCGGCAGCGGCGGTGGGCCGTTCTCAGCGAGTTCGCAGCTGTCACTGACCCACGAGTCACTGACCCACGAGTCACTGACCCACGAGTCACTGACCCACGAGTCACTGACCCACGATGGGCTTGCCACCCATCGTGATGATCCACCGGTCCAGGGCCCTTGCCGAGTTGTCGTCCTCGCCCTGCAGCACGTCCTCGTAGTCCCAGCTGGCGCTCAGTTCACCGGACTCGGGGTCGTAGACGCTGATGATGCGCTGCGGCACCGACCCGGTGTCACGACAGGCCTGCACCAGTTCGAGGTCGGTGCTGGTGTCGGCGATCTCGTCGACCAGGGCCCAGGCGTCGTGCTCGTGGTCGGGGTCGGCGGCCTCGAGCTCGCCGTGGTTGACGAACTGGTCGTTGAGCCGGAAGAACGGGTGGCTCGTGATGGTCTCGAACGCCATGTCGGTGTAGACCCACAGGCGGTCGACGTCGGTGTCCTCACCGACGAAGTTCACCATCGCCTGCAGGGTGTGTTCGATGTAGGCCTGGTAGGCCTGCTGGACCGCTTCGCGGGCATCGGCGGACATGATTCTCCTCGTGGGCTGGTCGCCGGGCTAGTTGCTGAACTTCGTGACCGGTTGTGGCACACCGTCGATGACGGTCCTCACGGTGAAACCCGATGGTCTCGCCGCATCCCCAACGTAGTGCACCTCGGTGAACACCTCGACCTTCTTGCCGGCGCGCAGGGCATCGGCCCAGCCCTCCTCCATGTTGCGCCAGGCGCCCTGGTTGAGGTCGCGGGCCTGCGAGACGATGTTGTCGAGGCCGCCGGAGCCGTCGAACTGGTCGGCGATCAGGTGCCCGGCGTCGTCCCCGGCCTGCTTGCCCTTCGACTTCGAGTTGTGCGAGCCGCGTTTCTGGCCCTGGGGCTTCAGCTTCAGGTTCTCGGCATAGGCGCCGCGGATGCGGCCCTTGTCGTCGGTGACGTACTCGTACTTCGGCTTGCCTGCACCAGTCTTGCCGGTCTTGTAGTACTGGTTGGGCTCCAGCCCGCCCTTGGTGGTCGAGTTGTACTTGCGCACATCGAACTCGACGACCTTCAACTTCTCGGCCAACCGCCGGAACGGGCCGCGCAGGGCACCCGAGGGGACTTTGGTCGCCATGTCAGGCCTCCAGGATCTTGGCGATGGCCACTTCAACGGCCTTGTCAATCGCGTACTCGACGCCGCGCTTCAGCAGGAAGCTGACCGGCCCGGCCGCCAGCGCGGGAGCCAGCAACGCCAGCTGGAACAGCACCACACCCTTCAGCGTCACCACCGCATAGGCGCAGATCTCACAGCCCTGCGCCGCCACCTCGCAGCCCTCGCCGAACCGGTCGAGGGTGGCCATGTCGGCGTCCTGGCCATTGGCCTGGACGACGAACGCGTCGATGCCGGGACCCTCGTTGTGTGACTGCAGGTGGCTGACGGCCGCCGCGAGTGAGGCGTTGGCCTGGTCGAACGTGCCCGACATCGACCGCAGCTGGCCCGCCCATTGGAACAGGGTGTCCTCGTTGGTCTGGGGGAATTCCTTGCCGAGGTAACGGATGGCCTCGACCAGCCACCCGGGAAGCGTGATTGCCATGAGGGGATCCGTTTCGCTAGAGGGTGGTCGACTGGCCGGCCGCAGTGGCGATGTCGGACTCGACCTGGGCGTAGGTGGTCCCGGTGTCCTGGAGCGCTGTCCCGACGGCTTCGAGGTTGCTCGCAAGGTTCTCGCAGGCTTCGAGGAAAACGTCCTTGATGACCGGGACGATCACGGCGAGGGTGATGTCAATCGGGTGGCCGCCATTGGCCGAGCCGAGCGCACCGACGTCGAGGCTGGCGACATTCGCGGCGACCGCCGAACGCAGCGCGTTGGCCTCATCGATGTAGGCGGCGCCGCCCCGCGCCCAGGCCTCAGGGCTGAACTGCACCGTGCTCATGAGGCACCGCCCGCGTTACCGGACGAGGATGGTAGTCGCGACAGGGCGTTCGCGTACGCGACATTGAAGTCAGCTGACAGTTCCTTCAGCCCGGCGTAGACCTCGTCCATGGGCAGCGCGTGCGACTGGGCCTCGAGGATCTCATCACGCAGGTACCGGCCGAGCACGTCGTTGACCGCCTCGACCGTGGCGGCCTCGACCGCACGCGCAGAGGGCTTGGTCTGGTCGAACCAGTAGCCGTCCAGGCTGATCTGCTCGACCTTGAAGTCCTTCATCGTGACGGTGACCAGGCCATCGGGGTCGGTGCCGGTGAGTTCGCGCTCGCTGGACAGTTCGAACTCCTGCGGCGGCTCAGGGCTGCGGGCCGCCCACTCACCCACCTGGGCGGTGAGCCGGTCGAACATCTCGGGCATCTCGGGTGAGGACATGGCGACCTTTCCACAGGCGACTCGGGGTGCGTGGCCCAGTTTGGTGGGTGTGGGGGTCATCTGCTGCTGTCACAATCCCTGCATGAGCAGCGCGCGTTTCGATGACCTGCGGCCCGGGCGGCGGCGTTCGTTCCGGCTGACCGGTCTCGTGGACGAGTTCACGGCGCGGCATGTTGGGGACGTGCACGCGGTGCTCGCCCACGCCGAGGCGGCCGTCGCGTCGGGACGCTGGGTGGCGGGATGGGTCAGCTATGAGGCGGCGCCCGCTTTTGATGTGGGGCACGTGGTGCGTCCGGTGGCCGGGACGCCGTTCGCTGAACTGCCGCTGGCGTGGTTCGGCGTGTTCGAGCGACGGGAGCCGGTTGACCAGCCCGGGGGCGATGCACAGCCGGGGAAGTGGACGGCATCCATCGACGAGGCGCGCCACCGTGAGGACATTGAGGCGATCAGGGCCCGGATTGCGCGGGGCGACAGCTACCAGGTGAATCACACGTTCCGGTTGTCGGCGCCGTTCACGGGTGAGCCGGCCGACCTGTACGGACGGCTCGCGCATGCCCAGCGAGGCGGGTTCGGGGCGCTCATCGAGGCCGGGCGCTGGGCGGTGGTCTCGGCGTCGCCGGAGTTGTTCTTCGACTGGGCAGGTGACCGGGTGACGTGTCGGCCCATGAAGGGCACGGCGCGGCGCGGGTTCGACGCTGACTCGGATGCCCTGGCGCGGGCAGGGCTGCTGGACTCTGCGAAGGACCGGGCCGAGAACCTGATGATCGTCGACATGATGCGCAACGACCTGGCCCGGGTGGCGGTGACGGGCACGGTGGCCGTCGAGGAGTTGTTCACCGCCGAGCGCTATGACACGGTCTGGCAGTTGACGTCTTCGGTGACGGCGCGTACGCGCCCCGGCACAACACTGGGCGGGGTCTTCGACGCGTTGTTCCCGTGTGCGTCGATCACGGGGGCGCCAAGGTCGTCGACGATGCGGATCATCGCTGAGCGTGAGACGACCCCGAGGGGTGTGTACTGCGGGGCGATCGGGTTCGGGGGACCGTCCCCGACCTCCGGCGCTGCACGGTGGGTGTTCAACGTGGGCATCCGGACGGTGCTGGTCGACCGGCAGACGTCCACGGCGTGGTACGGCACGGGCGGGGGCGTGACCTACGACTCGACCGCTGCGGGGGAGTATGCCGAGGCGCTGCTCAAGGCCGAGGTGCTGACCCGTGCCCCGGCGACATTCGGGCTGCTCGAGACGATGCGGTGGCAGCCGGGGGAGTCCGGGATCGGGGTGGTGGGGTGGGATGCACATCTCGCGAGGTTGCAGGACGCCGCGCGGTACTTCGACATACCCCTCGATGCGGGGCGGGTGCGCGATGCGGTGCTGGACGCCGTCGCCGTGGGTGGACCTGGACCTGGGTCCGGACCGCGGCGGGTGCGGCTCGTGGTCGACCAGCAGGGGGTGCCCGAGGTGACGACGGCTGCGCTGCCGCCGGCCGGGTCGGATGCTGCACCAGTGCGGGTGGTGGTCGACGAGGTGCCGGTGGATTCGCGTGACCCGTTCCTGCGGCACAAGACGACACTGCGGGCGGTGTATGAAGCCGCGGCCGCGCGACACCCGCAGGTCGATGATGTGGTGCTCGTCAATGAGCGGGGTGAGGTGACCGAGACGACGATCGCGAGCATTGCCGCGCTCATCGATGGTCAGTGGTGCACGCCGACGCTGGACTCGGGGTGCCTGCCGGGCACCACCCGGGCCCGGCTCGTGGCATCCGGACAGTGGCACGAACGGGTGCTGGAACCCGGCGACCTCGCGGCGGCGCAAGCGCTGGTGCGGGCCAATGCGGTGCGGGGCTGCGAACCGGTCGAGCTGGTTCTGCCCAGCAGCGGCTCGTGAGAGAATGGCGCGTCAGGGCGGCCACACCGTCGCCCACACCTGTCCGACGAGCGACCCGACTGGATCTGCTGAATGCCCGTTTCTGCCAACGTCCCGGCTCCCGGCGCCACGCCGCCCGAGGTGATCCGCAACTTCTGCATCATCGCCCACATCGACCATGGCAAGTCGACCCTTGCCGACCGGATGCTGCAGCTGACCGGGGTCGTGGACGAGCGCCAGGCCCGGGCACAGTACCTCGACCGCATGGACATCGAGCGCGAACGCGGCATCACCATCAAGAGCCAGGCGGTGCGGATGCCGTGGCAGGTCGACGGCACCACCCACGTGCTCAACATGATCGACACACCGGGGCACGTCGACTTCACGTACGAAGTGTCGCGGTCGCTGGCGGCGTGTGAAGGCGCGATCCTGCTGGTGGATGCCGCCCAGGGCATCGAGGCACAGACGCTGGCGAACCTGTACCTGGCGCTGGATGCCGACCTGCACATCATCCCCGTGCTGAACAAGATCGACCTGCCCAGCGCGAACCCCGAGAAGTACGCGGCCGAACTGGCGGGCATCATCGGCTGTGACCCCGGCGACGTGCTCAAGGTGTCGGCCAAGACGGGCGTGGGGGTGGCCGACCTGCTCGACGAGATCGTGGCGCAGATCCCGGCGCCGGTGGGGGTCAAGGATGCCCCGGCCCGCGCGATGATCTTCGACTCGGTCTATGACACCTACCGCGGCGTGGTCACGTATGTGCGCGTGGTGGACGGGGAACTCAACCACCGCGAACGCATCCTGATGATGTCGACGAAGGCGACGCACGAGGTGCTCGAGGTGGGGGTGATTTCACCCGAGCCGATGAAGTCGCAGGCGCTCGGGGTGGGTGAGGTGGGTTACCTCATCACCGGGGTGAAGGATGTGCGTCAGTCGCGCGTCGGCGACACGGTGACACTCACGACCAGGCCGGCGACCGAGAGCCTCGGTGGCTACAAACACCCGAACCCCATGGTGTTCGCGGGGCTGTACCCGATTGACGGGGACGACTTCGGTGAACTGCGTGAGGCGCTCGAGAAGCTGCAGCTCAATGACGCGGCGCTGACCTATGAGCCGGAGACGTCGGCCGCGCTCGGGTTCGGGTTCCGCATCGGGTTCCTGGGACTGCTGCACATGGAGATCACCCGCGAGCGGCTCGAGAACGAGTTCAACCTTGACCTGATCTCGACGGCCCCCAACGTGGTCTACCGCGTGGTGATGGAGGACGGTTCAGAGCACACGGTGACCAACCCCTCGGAGTACCCCGAAGGTAAGATCAGTGAGGTCTACGAGCCGATGGTGCGGGCCACGATCCTGGCTCCGGCGGAATACATCGGCACCATCCTGGAGCTGTGCCAAACGCGTCGTGGTGTCCAGCTGGGTCTCGACTACCTCTCGGAGGACCGCGTCGAAATCCGTTACCGCCTGCCGCTGGCCGAGATCGTGTTCGACTTCTTCGACGCGCTGAAGTCGCGGACGAAGGGGTATGCGTCCCTGGACTACGACGCAGACGGCGAGGAGGCAGCCGACCTGGTGAAGGTCGACATCCTGCTGCATGGGGAGCCAGTGGACGCGTTCAGCTCGATCGTCCACAAGGACAAGGCCTACGCATATGGCGTGGCGATGGCGGGCAAGCTCAAGGAGCTCATCCCGCGCCAACAGTTCGAAGTGCCGATCCAGGCGGCGATCGGGGCGCGGGTGATCGCCCGCGAAACGATTCGTGCCATCCGCAAGGACGTGCTTGCCAAGTGCTATGGCGGCGACATCAGCCGCAAGCGCAAGCTGCTCGAGAAGCAGAAGGAGGGCAAGAAGCGCATGAAGATGGTCGGCCGCGTCGAGGTGCCCCAGGAAGCCTTCGTTGCTGCGCTGCAGACGGGTGAGGGTGGTAAGGACAAGGACAAGAAGTCCTGACGGTACAAGCAGTCCTGACGGTCAGCTGGTGCGGCACCAGCTAGCGAAGCAACAGGTCCAACTCTGGTTCGCACTGGCACGGGCACGCGGGTAGGCAGCTCGGCTGTTCGTGGCACGCCAGCTCGCAGCGGCACGGCTCAGGTGCGGGTCCGGGGTATTGGTTGGCCGGTCGGCGACGTGATCTCAACGCTGCACGCCTCGACTCATGCAGTTCTCGCACCACCGCTTGCCAATGGGCGTGGTCGTCCAGCGTGGGGATGTCACGGCACAGACGTCGCGCACCGGCATACCTGCTCTGGAACGGGACGCAGCCCGGCGCCACCTCGACCGGCTTGTGCGCCTCAAAGGCACGATCCATGTCCCGGCGGCGGCGCCGAGGCGCATGCACGGTGGTGGCCACCTGTTCCCACCCGCCCGGCACATATCTGTTCGACCGCCAGGTCCAGCGCTCGTCCAGCACGACATCGAGGTGCACCGGAACCCGTCGGCCACCCCTGTCCCGCAGCGGCTCGCCCGGGGCAGCCCGCACCCGCTCGTCGCGGTGGTCAAGCACTGCCAACCGGTAGCCGGCCAGGGCCACGACCGCTGCCAACGCCTCGGCGCTGGGCTGGCGTTCACCGGTCTCCCACCGCGCGACCAGACTGGCGGAGACCCCCAACCGCTCCGCGAGATCCCGCTGTGACAGGTCTGCGGTACGTCGACAGCGAAGGATGATCGCGACCACGTCGAAGCCTGATCCCACCGACGATTCAGTCGACTCCGAGGACTCTGACAACTCTGACGACGCCGACGTCCGTTCTGCAGGCGAATAGTGCTCCGGTCCCCGCACCGGGCCATAGCCCCACAGTCCACGCCACATGTGCGTCCCCACCTTCCTGCATCGCTGCCCGGATCGTCGATGTCAGGCAGCCTCACACAGGGCACTGACAAAATGTTCCGGACCGCGATCGACCTGATCGGACGCCCCCTGGGCGTCGGCTCTCGGCTACTCCACACTGCTGACACAGTGTCAGCAGTGTGGAGTGCCCGGGAGGGCATGCCCGGGGGGACACCGCGAGCGGCTCGCCCCGAGTTCGCCGGCGGGAGCGGTGGGTTACCTGATGCCTGAGGTCTCCACTCCCTGCACCAGGAATCGCTGCAGCACCAGGAACACGATCACCACGGGGACGATCGCCACGAGCGCGCCGGCGAACAACTCGGGGTAGCGCACCCCCTGGCTCGTCATGAACTGGCTGAGGGCCAGCTGCACCGTGGTGGTGTTTGAGCGGGTGACCAACAGTGGCCAGAGGAACGCGTTCCAGGCGCCGATGAAGGTGATGGAGCCCACCGCGCCGATGATGCCCATGGAGTTGGGGACGACGACCCTCCAGAAGGTGGAGAAGGGGGTGGCGCCGTCGATGAGGGCGGCGTCCTCGAGTTCGCGGGGGAAGCTGACGAACGTCGAGCGGAACATGAACGTCGCGAACGCCGAGAACATTACGGGGATGATCAGGCCGCGGTAGGTGTCGATCCAGCCGAACTGCGCGGTCATCACGAACATGGGGATGAACACCACGGCCATCGGCACCATCAGCGTGAAGACCGTGAGGGCATTGAAGAGCCTGCCGACCCAGTTGTCCAGCCGGGCGAGGGCGTACCCGGCCAGCAGCGACACCACGATTGTCGCGAGCGTTTGCAGCACCGCCACTACGGCCGAGTTCCACAGCGCGGTCGTCAGGTCGAGCTGGGTGTCGGCGAACATGCGTGAGATGACGCTGAAGTCCCATTCCTGGGGGATCCATTGCCAGCGGGCCGCGACGATCGTCTGGTTGGTGCTGAAGGCGTTGCGGACGATGACGTAGAAGGGCAGGAGGAAGAACAGTGCCAGCACCACGAGCACGAGGTACCGCAGGGCACCGAGCCACTTCGAGCGGCGTCCGCCGACCATGCTCATCGCGTCACCGCCCGGTCCGCGGCCGTCTTCAGTGCAGCCTTCTGTGCCTTGCGCTCGAGCCGATCAGGGCGACCCAGCACCCAGTTCTGCGCCAACCCGAAGACCACGATCAGCGACGTGATGACCACGGTGGCCGCACCGCCCACACCAAGGTCCTGCTGGGCCCCGCCAAGGCTGATCAGGTACATGTGTACCAGCGGTGGGCGGGCGTACGGGGGGTAGCTGCCGATCGAGCCGAACAGGTTGTAGAACTCGTCGAAGGCCTGGAATGCCCCGATCAGCAGCAGCATCAGCACCGCGATGGTCGTGGGCCGCAGCTGCGGCAATGTGATGTAGCGCAACCTGCGCCAGCCGGTGGCCCCGTCGATCGCGGCGGCCTCATACGTCTCTTGTGGGATGCGGTTCAGCCCGGCGATCAGCAGGATCATGTAGAAGCCCACCTGCAACCACAACCGCAGCGAGACCACGACGAACCAGTACCAGTAGTTCGTGCCACCCAACCAGTTGATGTTCTCGAGCCCGAGCTGGCGCAGCAGTGAGTTCGCCAGGCCGAAGCGGGCGCCGTTGAAGAAGCTCAGCCTCCACACCATGGCCGCGATCACATACGACACCGCCGTCGGGATGAAGAACACCGACCGGAAGAACGCCTGGCCCCACCGCGCACCCTGCAACAGCAGCGCAAGCCCCAGCGAACAGGCATACGTCACCGGCACGATGAACGCAGCGAACACGATGAAGACCAGCAGAGAATCGCGGAACAGCTCCTGGCCGAACAGGTACTGGTAGTTCGCCAGTCCGACGAACTTCGTCGGCGTGATGGTGTTGCGGGCGTCAAAGAACGACAACCCGACGCTCCACACCATTGGCACGTACACGAACGTGATGAGCCCCACCAGGAACGGCAGGAAGAACGCGATGTACCAGAGGTTGCGCCCCTGGTACCCACGGAAGCGCCGCCACCAGGACATCGTCCCGGCGGCGGCCCCCGACTGTCGTGCCGACATCAGCCCTTGACGCGCTTGAGCTCAGTCGCGGCGAGCTCACCCACCGACTTGAACTCGGCGGCCGGGTCGGCATTCTGCTTGATCACCTTGGTCACGGCCGCGCCGTAGGCGTCGCCGAGCGGGCCGGTCCACATGATGTCGTTGGTGAACCCGTTCTCTGACGCGAACTTCGCTGCATCGGCCCCGGCACCATCCTTGAGCTTCGATGCCTTGGCCACGAGCGCCGTCTTCGACGGGATGTGGGTGCCGAACGCATCCGCGAACTCGACCTGCTTGTCCTCCTGGTCGATCCAGAGCCACTTCACGAACGCCTTGGCGGCGTCCACGTTCTTGCCCTTCGCCGCAACACACGAACCGAACGCGCCAAACGGCACTGCGGCGCGTCCGCTGCCACCGATCGCCGGGAACGGCACCACACCGAAGTCGTCACCGACCGCCTTCTGGATGTCCGGCATCGACCACAGGCCGCCCCACTGCATCGCCGTCTCGCCGTTGGCGAACGCCGAGCCGTCGTACCACTCCTTCGAGGCCGACTGCAGCAGGCCTTTGGTCTTCGAGAAGTCCCGGTAGGCCTTCAGCGCGTCGTAGAACGCCGGCTCCAGGAATGTCGCCTTCGTCCGTCCCTCGTCGAACTGTTCAAGGCCGGAAGCCCAGATGAACATCGTGCCGAGCACGCCCACGCCGCCGTCATTTCCGGCGAAGAACCCGCCCATGTCACCGGTCGCCACCTTGTTGGCGACGTCGACCAGTTCTGCGAAGGTCTTGGGCGGCTGCACACCGGCCTTCTCGAGCACCGACTTGCGGTAGTACAACAGCTGCATGTCCACGACCTGCGGCACGGCATAGAACTTGCCGTCGAACGTGAACCGCTTGATCACGGCAGGGTTGAACTGCGAGACGACCGGGGCCATGATGTCGGTCAGGTCGGCGACCTGACCCTGCTTGATCATGTCGAGGCTGGCACCCTGCTCCGACTCGAAGACGTCGGGCACATCATTGGTCAGCAGCGCCGCACCCAGCTTCTTGGCGTACTCACCGGGGTTCCAGCTGACGGTGACCTTCGCCTGGGTGTATTCGGCCGCGTACTTCTCCACGGCCTCCTTCACCCCGGCCTCGCCGTACTCGTGGTACCACTGCGACAGCGCCACGTTCGATGCGCTGCTGCCGCCGGTCGTCGGCGCCGATGACGACGCCCCCAGGCCACCAGAGTTGGACCCACACGCAGCCAGGGTGGCGGTAGCAGCGAGGCCGCCAGCGGCGGCGAACAGGTGTCGACGATTCAGTGTCATGGCCCGATCCTAGGAATGCCGGGTCTTGATCGGGTCACGGCGCGCACTCCGAGACACAATCGATGCCGAACTTCGCTGCGGGCGAACGTTGCACGCACCGCCTACCCTTGTCACTCGTGGGAGCTCAGCCGGACGGACTCGACGTACCACCCGGGGGACCGCTGCCCCCGGGGCACCAGGTCGACCCCTCGACCACGCTCAGTGCCTACCTGCATGTGCCGTTCTGCACCACCCGCTGCGGCTACTGCGACTTCAACACCTACACCGCCACCGAACTCGGCGAACCGGCGGACGCCCCCGGGCTCGGCATGTCCAGCTGGCTGCACGGTATGCACTCCGAGATCGACACCGCCGCCTCCCAGCTGCACGCCCTCGGCGACCAGCGCCCCCTGGGCACCGTCTTCGTCGGCGGCGGCACGCCCAGCCTGGTGCCCGCTGACGACATGGCCGGCCTGCTCGACCACCTGCGCACAGCGTTCGGCCTCGCCGCTGATGCCGAGGTCACCACAGAGGCCAACCCCGAATCCACCACCCCCGAATGGCTCGAAGGGCTCCGCGCCGGCGGATTCAACCGGCTGAGCCTCGGCATGCAGTCTGCCAAGCAGCACGTGCTCGCCCTGCTCGAGCGCCAGCACACGCCCGGCCGCGCGCTGCAGGTCGTCCAGTGGGCTCGCGAACAGGGCTTCGACGACGTCAGCCTCGACCTGATCATGGGCACCCCCGGCGAGAGCAGCGACGACTTCCGCGCCAGCCTCGAGGCCGTCATCGGCGCCGGTGTCGACCACACCTCGGTCTACTCCCTGATCGTCGAAGAAGGCACGCGCTTCGCCGCGAAGGTGCGGCGCGGTGAGATCCCGATGCCTTCCGACGACGACCACGCCGAGACGTACCTGCTCGCCGAGCAACTGCTCACCAGCGCCGGGTTCGAGAACTACGAGGTCAGCAACTGGGCCCGGCCACGCCCCGGGCGCGCCCACCGCAGCGTGCACAATCTCGCCTACTGGCGCTCCCAGGACTGGTGGGGCTTCGGCCCCGGGGCCCACAGCCACGTCAACGGCGTGCGCTGGTGGAACCACAAGCACCCCACCAAGTACACCCGTGCCCTCGCCGAAGGTGCCCCGGCCGCGGTCGGACACGAACTGCTCACTGGCGCACAGCGCCACGAAGAACGGGTGTTGCTCGAACTGCGCATCGCCGACGGCATGCCACTCGCCGAACTCGACCCGGACGAACGGTCGCGCCTCGACCCGTGGGTCTCTTCGGGCCACGCCGTCATCGCCGACCACCGGGTGCGTCTCACACTGCCCGGACGGCTGCTCGCCGACGGCATCGTGCTCGACGTCCTGGCCGGCTGACCCCCCCGACAACGCGACGTAGAGTCGGGACATGACCATCGCCGCAGAAGTCAACGTTGACCAGGTCCTCGCCGCCGTCCCGTCAGGCCAGTTCATTGCCGGCGAGTTCGTGCCCACCGGACGATCCTTCCCCGTGCTCAACCCCGCCACCGGCGAGGTGCTCACCGAGGTCAGCGACGCGGGCCCCGACCAGGCCCGCGCCGCCATGGACGCTGCCTGCGCCGCCGGCCCCGACTGGGCGGCGACTGACCCGCGCACCCGCGCCGAGCTGCTGCGCCGGGTCTTCGACCTGGTCACCGAACGCCAGCACACCTTCGCGGCCCTGATGACCCTCGAGATGGGCAAGCCACTGGCCGAGGCGCTGGGCGAAGTCGCCTACGGCGCGGAGTTCCTGCGCTGGTTCAGCGAGGAGGCCTGCCGCATCGAGGGCCGCTGGTCGACCGCGCCCAGCGGCGGCAACCGCATCGTCACCATGAAGCAGCCCGTCGGGCCGGTCTATGCCATCACGCCCTGGAACTTCCCGCTCGCGATGGGCACCCGCAAGATCGGCCCGGCCCTGGCCGCCGGCTGCACCGTGGTGATCAAACCGGCCTCGGCCACACCGCTGACCATGCTCTACCTGATGCAGGCCTTCGCCGACGCCGGGCTGCCCGCCGGGGTGCTGAACTGCGTGGTCAGCTCACGGTCGCGTGAGGTCTCCGAGCCCATCCTCGCCGATCCGCGGCTGCGCAAGCTCACCTTCACCGGCTCGACCGAGGTCGGTCGCTCGCTGCTGGTCCAGGCCAGCAACAACGTGCTGCGCACGTCCATGGAACTCGGCGGCAACGCCCCCTTCCTCGTGCTCGGCGACGCCGATGTCGACGCAGCGGTGAAGGGCGCGATGGTGGCGAAGTTCCGCAACAATGGTGAGGCCTGCACCGCCGCCAACCGGTTCTATGTGCACCGCGACGTCGTCGAGCAGTTCACCCGGAAGCTCGTCGCCGCCACCGAACAACTCGTGCCCGGCCCCGGCATCGAGGAGGGCACCACGCTCGGCCCGCTGGTCGACCAGGCGACGCTCGACAAGGTCGCCGAGCTCACCGACGATGCCGTGGCCAAGGGGGCCCGCACGTTGACGGGGGGAGCGCGCCTGGATCGTCCGGGGTTCTTCTTCGCACCCACGGTGCTGGGCGATGTGCCCCGCGACGCCCGGCTGCTGACCGAAGAGATCTTCGGCCCCGTCGCCCCGATCGTTGTGGTCGACGACGACGACGAGGCGGTGGCCCTGGCCAATGACACCGAGTTCGGGTTGATGGCCTACGTCTACGGTCGCGACATCGGACGCGCCATGCGCGTGGTCGAACGACTCGAATCGGGCATGGTCGGCCTGAACACCGGGCTGGTCTCGAACCCGGCTGCACCGTTCGGCGGCGTCAAGCAGTCCGGGCTCGGGCGCGAGGGCAGCCACGAGGGCCTCGAGGAATACCTGGAAACCAAGTACGTCGGCCTCACGCTGTAGCCTCGACTGTCGTGAATCGATACTCCGGTGACGTGCTCAAGCAGGGTTGGCGCAACGAGGGACGACCGACCTCACGCGATGTGCCCCTCGAGAAGGGACTGGTGGTCGAAGATCCCAGCAGCGGCTTCGTGGGGGCAGTCATCGGTTGGGAGAACGGCATCGTCGTGCTCGAGGACCGCCGCGGCACCAAGCGGTCATTCCCCGTCGGTCCCGGGTTCTGGATCGAGGGCAAACCGGTCGCGCTGCGCATCCCGCTGAGGCAGGGCACCAACAAGGTCACGTACACCGCCTCGGGGTCGAGGGCCGACGTCACCCCTGCCCAGCCGAAGGTGGCGCTGCCCAGCCGCATCTATGTCGAGGGACGCCACGACGCCGAACTGGTCGAGAAGGTCTGGGGCGACGACCTGCGCCACGTCGGCGTGGTCGTGGAGTTCATGGGGGGCATCGATGACCTGCCCGCGATCGTGCACGAGTTCGCCCCCGCTCCCGGGCGCCGGTTGGGTGTGCTGGTCGACCACCTGGTGCCCGGTTCGAAGGAATCGCGCATCGCCGCCGAGGTGGCGAAGGCCGGCTACCGCGACCTGGTGATGGTGACGGGGCACGACTACATCGATGTCTGGCATGCGGTGAAGCCGGCGGTCATCGGGCTGAAGAAGTGGCCCGAGGTGCCCCGCGATGTTGACTTCAAGAAGGGGACGCTCGCCGCGTTGAAGCAGCCGCACGACGACCAGAAGGACATCGCCACGTTCTGGCGTGCCCTGCTGGGGCGGGTCAAGTCCTATCGTGACCTCGACGGCAGGTTTGTGACCGAGGTCGAGAAGCTGATCGACTTCGTCACCGCCGACCATGTCTGACCAGCCCACGCTGCCGCCGCTGCACGTCATCGCCGACGACCTGTATTCCCGCGACCCGGCAGAGTTCATCGCCCGGCGCGATGCGTGGGTCAAGCAGGCCCGCACCATCAAACGACGCGACGCCGCGGACGAGATCAAGGCGCTGCGGCGCCCCTCCGTGGCGGCCAGCTACCTGAACCGAGCGGTCCGCACACCGCTGCCGACGCTGCTCGAATTTCTCGACCTGGGTGGGCCGATGCGCGAGGCGCAGGCAGCGCTGAGCGTGACCGAGCTCGCCGGGTTCGCAGCCCAGCGCCGCGCCCTCGAGGACCAGGTGGTCACGGGGCTGGTGGCGCTGCTGGCCGACCTGGGGGTGCAGCCCTCAGCGGCGAGCCTGGACGAGGTGCGCCTGACGCTCACCGCTGCGCTCGCCGACCCCGAGGCTGAGCAGGCGGTCCGGTCGGGCTGCCTGGCGCGTTCGCTCAGCTATGCCGGGTTCGGGCCAGTGGACCTCGACCAGGCGCAGGGCGCGCCACCCCGGCGCGACCGGTCACACCTCACGCTCGTCCCCGACCTGCCGGACGAGGCCGAGGCGGAGGCCGAACGCACCCACCGGCAGGCCGGACGCGCACACGACCGCGCCGTGAAGGTGCACGAGCGGGCAGTGCAGGCCCAGGCGAAGGCGCAGTCACATCGCGACGAGGCGGCCGCCCGGCGCGACCAGGCGCGTGCCGACCTCGAGGCCGCCCGCGCAGCCCTCGACCGGGCACAGGACCAACTCGACGTGGCCGACCAACGGCTGCAGGACGCCGACGAGGCCCTGGCCACCGCAGACCAGGACCGCGAGGACACCGCCCACGCCCTGGGGACCAGCGCCGATGCGCTGGCCGCAATTCGTGGGTCCGGGCACCCAACTGGTTGACTGGGGCCATGGACACCGAAGCTGTGCTGGACCTGATCCATCGAGTCGCCGACGAGGTGATCAACCCGCGTTTCCGGGCGCTGACTGCTGACCAGATCATCGAGAAGGACGGCCCCGGTGACCTGGTCACCGTCGCCGACCGCGAGGCCGAACAGGCCATCACCAGCGAGCTGGTCGCCCGCATTCCCGGCTGCGTCGTCATCGGCGAAGAGGCGACCTTCGAAGACCCCACGCTGCTCGACAAGGTCGCCAGCGCGCCCCATGCCTTCCTGGTCGACCCGATCGACGGCACCAAGAACTTCACCGAGGGCAAGGTCGAGCATGCCGTGATGGTCGCCGAGCTCAAGCACGGGGTGACCACGCGCTCGTGGATCCACCAGCCGGCGCTGGGCCACGACTACGTCGCCGAACTGGGTGGCGGCGCGTGGTGCGACGGTGTGCGGCTGGCCAAGCGCGAACCCGTCGAGGGCACCCCGCGCGGGCGCACCAGCCGCACGCGCGTGCTGCAGACCGACACCGGTGGCCAGCTCACCTTCGAGGGCAGCAAGTGGTGCTGCGGGGTCGACTACCCCGACATCGCGCAGGGCACCAACGACTTCCTGATCTACCTGAACAACAAGCCCTGGGACCATGCGCCGGGTGCGCTGCTGGTGGCCGAGGCGGGCGGCGGTGTCTACAGCTGGACCGGCAGCCCGTACGCCGCCGGCAACACCGAGAAGGGCCTGCTGGCGGTGGGCCACCCGAGCCTGTTGCCGACGGTCAAGAACCTGCTCGACCTGCGCATCGGCGCCGCCTGACTGGAGTCGTCCAGGAGCTAGAGCCGGCCCAGCAGCGGCAGCTGGGTGCGGGGCACCTGCCCGTGCCCGGCCAGTTCGGCATACAGCTTGGGCAGCGCCGCGGCGACCGTTGTGGTGCTGAACGGCCACTCCCACTCGGACGCGCCGGGGTGGGGGTTGCCGTCGGGCAGGGTGGGCGTCGTCAGCGCCTCGATGGCCTGCTCGAGGCGCACACCACGCTTGACCAACGCCTCGGCCGAGCCGTAGAGCATGCCGATGTTGGCCCGCTGTTCGAAGATGCCGACCCGGTTCGTCGCCGGCCCGTGCCCGGGCACATAGACCGTCTCGTCGGTGGCACCGCCCAGGATCCCGTCCAGGGCCATCGGCCAGGTCTCGATCGAGGATTCATCGCTGGTCTGGACATCGCCGGAGGTCTCGACCAGGTCTCCGGTGAACCACACCTTGCGGCTCGGCAGGTGCACCAGCACATCACCCTGGGTGTGGGCGGGGCCGAAGTGCAGCATCTCGACGCGCAACTCGCCCAGGTCGATGGCCTTGACCAGCGAGAAGGGGTGTGAAGGCGCTGCCTGGCCCTCGACGGCCGCGGCCGCCCCCACCAGCGACTCGTGGCCGTAGCTCGCGGCGTCGGGGTCCGACAGGTCGATACCGGCCAGCCCACCGAAGTGGTCTGCGTGGGCGTGGGTGATGACGACCCGGTCGACCGGGCGGCCTACCAGCTCGGCGGCCGAGGCGGCGATCGCGCGTCCCTGCTCGGGCACGGACCCCGTGTCGACGAGCAGCACATGCTCGGTGCCGACGACGAGGCCGACGTTGACACCGTCGGGCTCGCAGGCCAGCACCCACACGTCGTCGGCGACGGGTGTCCAGCTGCCGTTCGACCAGGTGTCCACTGACTTGTTTGGCACAGCCTTGTTTTGCACAGCCCCAGCCTGCCACGACTGCAGCGAGTCGTTGAATCGGAGTAGACTGGCACTCGTTTGCCATGAGTGCCAAGATGCCCGGGGGAGTGTAGGAGGTGAGTGCCGTGGACGACAGGAAGCTCGAAGTGCTGCGGGCCATCGTCACCGACTACGTCGACAGCCGCGAACCCGTCGGGTCGAAGGCGCTGGTCGACCGCCACCAGCTTGACGTCTCGCCCGCGACCGTGCGCAACGACATGGCCGTGCTCGAAGAAGAGGGCTACATCACCCAGCCGCACACCAGCGCCGGTCGAATCCCCACTGACAAGGGCTATCGCCTGTTCGTCGACCGGCTTGGCGAGGTCAAACCGCTGTCGGTGGCCGAGAAGCGGGCCATCAATGCCTTCATGACCGGTGCCGTCGACCTCGACGACATCGTGGGACGCACGGTGCGGCTGCTGGCCCAGCTGACCCGCCAGGTCGCGATCGTCCAGTACCCCAGCATGCAGACCGCCGTGGTGCGCCACGTCGAGCTGGTCTCGCTGTCGGTCGACCGGGCGCTGCTGGTGCTGATCACCTCGAGCGGACGCGTCGAGCAGCGGGTCATCGACCTGCCCGCCCACACCGAGGAACAGCTGGCCGCGTTGCGCGTTGGGCTGAACACCGCCGCGGTCGACCAGTTGCCCCAGAGGGCCGCCGAACGGCTGCAGACCGTGCTCGACGACGTCGCCTTCGACGACCGGGTGGCTGCGGCCACGGTGATCGCGACGCTGCTCGAGATGCTGGCCACCGACCCCAGCGCCCGCATCGTGGTCGCCGGGGTGCCGAACCTGACCCGGTTCACCCAGAACTTCGAGACGGCCGTGCAGCCGGTGCTCGAGGCGCTCGAAGAGCAGGTGGTGCTGCTACGGCTGCTGGGTGAGACCCGCGGCGGTGATGTCACCGTGCGCATCGGTCAGGAGAACCCATACGAGAACCTGCAGACCACCTCGGTCGTGACGAGCGCGTACGGTGACCCGGGGCACACCTGGGCCAGCTTGGGCGTGGTCGGCCCCACCCGGATGGACTACCCATCGACGATTGCCTCGGTGCGCGCGGTCGCGCGCTACCTGGGCCGCTACCTGGCGGAAGGATGAGCCAACCCTGATGAGTCGCGACTACTACGAGGTGCTCGGCGTTGACCGGGACGCCACCCCGGAACAGATCAAGAAGGCCTATCGCAAGATGGCCATGAAGGTCCATCCCGACGTGGCCAGCGACCCTGATTCCGCCGAGAAGTTCAAAGAGGTGCAAGAGGCCTACGAGGTGCTGCACGACGAGCACAAGCGTGCCGTCTATGACCGTGGGGGAGACCCCAACGGCCGCGGCGGGGGGGCTGGCTTCGACGGCTTCGGTGGTTTCGGCGGCGCGGGCTTCGGCGGTGCGGCGGGAGGCTTCGACTTCACCAACCTGGTCGATGCGATGTTCGGGGCGCAGGCCCAGCGTGGTCCGCGCTCGCGCACGCGTCGTGGTCAGGACGCGCTGGTGCGCCAGCAGCTCACGTTGGCCGAGGCGGCCTTCGGCGTGACCAAGCCGCTGACGATCGACACGGCGGTGCTGTGCCCGAAGTGTGCGGGCAGCGGCGCCGAAGAGGGTTCGGAGCCCATCACCTGCGCGACCTGCCATGGCCGCGGCGACGTGACCACCGTGCAGCGCTCGTTCCTGGGTGACATCCGCACCAGCCAGCCCTGCCCGGTCTGCCGCGGCTACGGCACCGTGATCCCGCGTCCGTGTGGCGAGTGCTCCGGTGAAGGACGCGTGCGCCACAAGCGCCAGATCAGCGTGAAGATCCCCGCCGGCGTCAACACCGGAAACCGCATCCACCTGGAATCGCAGGGTGAGGTCGGCCCCGGCGGCGGCCCCGCCGGTGACCTGTACGTCGAACTCGTCGTCGCCAACCACGAGGTGTTCAGCCGCGAAGGCGACAACCTCGAAATGGCGCTGCGCATCCCGATGACCGCCGCGGCGCTGGGCACCACCATCGAGGTGACCACCCTCGAGGCTGAACGCGATGACTCGGACGAGGCAGACCGCACCATCTCAGTCGAGGTGCCGGCCGGCACGCAGTCGGGCACCCGCGTCGGTGTCGCCAACCGGGGTGTGCCACACCTGCGTGGCGGTGGCCGCGGCGAGCTCGGCATCACGTTCGTGGTGCAGACGCCCACCAAGCTGAACGACCGCCAGCGCGAACTGCTCGAGCAGCTGGCCACCGAACGGGAAGAGACCAACGTCTCGCCAAGCGTGCACAAGGGCCCCAAGTCGGTGCTCGGACGCATCAAGGAAGCCTTCGGCGGATGAGTGACGCCCTCTACCTCGGCGACCCTGCCCGGCTCGCGGTCGCCGCGGTGGGCCAACCCCTCACGCTCGACGGTGACGAGGGCCGCCACGCTGCCACCGTCAAGCGCACCCGGGCCGGCGAGACCATCCTGGTCAGCGATGGCCTGGGCCGGGCCGCGCGGCTGCGGGTCACCGAGGTGGCAGGCAATACCGTGACCGGCGAGGTCATCGAGGTGGTCGTCGCGGACGCCCCAAGGCACACCTGGCGCGTCGTCCAGGCGCTGGCGAAGGGCGATCGCAGTGACCTGTCGGTCGAACTGCTCACCGAGGTGGGGGTGCACCACCTGACCGCGTGGCAGTCACAGCGCACCATCGTGAAGTGGGACAACAAGGCCGACAGGGGCCTGGCCAAGTGGCGCTCGACCGCCCGTGAGGCGGCCAAGCAGTCGCGCCGCAGCTGGGTGCCGCAGGTGCATGACCAGGTGGTCACCACGAAGTCGCTGGTCGCGCACCTGGCCGCTGTCGGTGGGGCCGGCGAGGGCGGGCTCGTGCTGGTGGCCCACGAAGAGGCCACCACCCCCATCAGCGAGGTCGTCCTGCCCCCGTCGGGGCCGGTGACCGTGCTGGTCGGGCCCGAGGGCGGCATCAGCCCCGACGAGCTGGCGATGCTGGTCGAGGCCGGGGCGCAGCCGGTGCTCGTGTCCGACGGGGTGCTGCGTGCCTCGACCGCGGGCGCCGTCGCGCTGGTGCAACTGCAGCTGCTCGCCGACCTGCAGGCGGCGGGCGAGTGAGCGACCAGCAGCACGCCTTTGGGTTCACGCATGGCGCGGTGCTCGACAACGGGCTGGGCCGCACCGGCACGATCACGACCCCGCACGGCCAGGTGCAGACCCCGGCCTTCATCGCTGTGGGCACCAAGGCCACGGTGAAGGCCGTGCTGCCCGAGTCGGTCGCCCAGACCGGGGCGCAGGCCGTGCTGGCGAATGCCTACCACCTGTACCTGCAGCCGGGCGCCGACATCGTGGACGAGGCCGGCGGGCTCGGCCGGTTCATGAACTGGCCGGGACCGACGTTCACCGACTCGGGCGGCTTCCAGGTGATGAGCCTGGGCGTGGGGTTCAAGAAGGTGCTCGCCATGAGCACCGAGCGGGTCACCGACGATGACGTGATTGCCGAGGGCAAGCAGCGGATGGCCCACGTCGACGACGACGGGGTCACGTTCAAGAGCCACCTGGACGGGACGAAGCACCGGTTCACCCCGGAGGTCTCGATGGGCGTGCAACACCAGCTGGGCGCCGACATCATCTTCGCCTTCGACGAGCTGACCACGCTCATGAACACCCGCGACTACCAGGTGGAGTCCCTGGAGCGCACCCGGCTGTGGGCCGAGCGCTGCCTGGCTGAACACAGCCGGCTGACGGCTGCGCGTGCCGAGAAGCCCTACCAGGCGCTGTTCGGGGTACTGCAGGGTGCCCAGTACGAAGACCTGCGCCGCAAGGCCGCCCGCGACCTGGGAGGCATGGACGTCGACGGACAGCGCTTCGACGGCTTCGGCATCGGCGGGGCCCTCGAGAAAGAGAACCTGGGCACCATCGTCGGCTGGGTCGCCGAAGAACTGCCCTTCGACAAGCCGCGACACCTGTTGGGCATCAGCGAGCCCGACGACTTCTTCGCCGCGATTGCCGCCGGCGCCGACACGTTCGACTGTGTCAACCCGTCGCGGGTGGCCCGCAATGCGGCCATCTACACCGCCGACGGGCGCTACAACGTGAACACGGCTGCCTCGCGGCGCGCGTTCGTCCCGCTCGAGGACGGCTGCGACTGCTACACCTGCCGGCACTACACCCGGGCCTACCTGCACCACCTGTTCAAGGCCAAGGAAATGCTGGCCTCGACGCTGGCCACGATCCACAACGAGCGGTTCACGGTGCGGCTGGTCGACAACATCCGGCTGGCGATGCAATCGGGTGACTTCGAGGCCTACCGCGACGAGTTCCTGGGCAGGTTCTACGGCTCGCGGGCCTGACGCGGTTGCAGGGTGGCGGCGAGCCGTTCGACCAGGTCGGCCATCGCCTGGCGCAGCTCAGGGCCGTCGTCGATCGTGAACGGGTGCGGGATCTCGGCCAGCCATTCCGCGGCGAACGCGTCGGGGGTGCTGGTGCTGCCGGTGAGCACGCATCGTCCGGGGTCGTCGGGGTCGGTGACCAGTTGGCCCATGGACGCGCCGATCCAGTGCCGCACCTGCTCGAGTGGGGCGTCAAAGGTGACCTTCACGGGGTAGCGCCAGCCCATGGCGAGATTGCGCTCGAACTCGGTGACGGGATCGAGGCCCTCGGGCACGTCGGCCTCGGTGCCGGTGTCGACCGGGTTGGTCACGCGGTCGATGCGGTAGGTGCGCACGGCATCGACGCGGTGCGAATGGCAGAGCAGGTACCACTTGCCGAAGCGCGCCACGATCGCCCACGGGTCGACCACCTCGCGCCACTGCCGGTGCTCGGTGGTGTAGTCGAGCTCGACCCGGGTGTGGGCGGCCACCGCCGCCACCAGGGTCGCGATCACCTCGGGGTCGGTGGCGATCGGTGGACGACTCGATGACGTGGCGGCGTGTTCGATCATCAGCGCCGCGGGGCGGCCCACCCGCTCGGGCAGGGCACGCACCAGCTTGCCCAGCGCCTGTTCGACGGGGTCGGACAGGCTGGAGCCGGCCTGGGTGCCGTCCAGTGCCGCCATCACCAGGCCCAGGGCCTCGGTGGCGGTGAAGAGCAGTGGAGGCAGGCGCAGGCCTCGTCCCAGTCGGTAGCCGCCGTAGGGCCCACGTTCGGATTCGATGGGCACCCCGATGCCGCGCAGCGTGGTGATGCTGCGCCGGGCGGCGCGTTCAGAGACGTTGAGTCGGGCGGCGATCTGGGCCGCGGTCACCCCCGGGTGTGCCTGCAGCAACTCGAGTGCCAGCAGTGCCCGCGCGGTGGGTCCGGCGTCGGGGAACATGACTGAATTCTGCCCCGGATTGTGTCCAGATTTCGTCCGGAACCACTCCTAGCGTGGTGAGCAAGGTCACAGTAAGGAGTTCGTCATGACCAGCATCACGTTGCCCGCAGTGCGCATCGCCAGGGCCGCACGCCGGGTCAGGCCATGGCGCCGGTGGTGGGTGGCAGCGCGGCGGCCGTCGGGGTGGGACCGTTTCGACACGGTGCATGGCGAGGCCATGGGGCCGGTCGGGGCCGGGGCCGAGCAGCACAGGTTGTACCTGCAGATGCGGTAAGCCTGCCTGGCAGGCATTCTCAGCGCTGGTGCAGCGCGGCCTGGTAGCTCGGCTCGCGCTGCTTCAGCCAGCCGATGATCAGCCGGGTCACTGGCACGAACGCGAACTCGACCAGCGTCTTCCACAAGAACCCGAAGAAGACGTAGTTCAGCCACTGGGTGATCGAGCTGATGCCGATCGCGGTGGCGGCGATGGTGCAGAACAGCAGCGTGTCGAGCAGTTCGCCGACGCCCGTCGAACCCATCAGCCGCAACACCAACGCGCGTTCGTGGGTGCGGGCCTTCATGCGGCTCATCACCCAGGCGTTCGACAACTGGCCGGCCAGGAACCCGGCCACCGAGGCGGCGACGATCTGCCAGACAGGCCCGAGCGCTGTTTCAAGGGCCGCCTGCTTGGCCAGGCCATAGTCGTCCGAGAAGCCGGGCAGCGCGATCAGCACCCAGAACGTGAGCACCGCAAGGATCGAGGCGCCGAAGCCGAGCAGGGTCGCACGGCGGGCCGCCCGGAAGCCGTAGACCTCGCTGATCACGTCGCCCACGATGTAGGCGATCGGGAACAGGAAGAAGCCGCCGTCAGTGATGATCGGACCCAGCTGCACACCCTTGGACGCGCCGATGTTCGACAGCACGATCACGACGGCCATCAGGGTCACGAGCACGTCGAAGTGGGACGAGCCACGCTGGGCATAGGCGGGGGTGGTGGTGGGGCGTTCGGCGGTCTGGGTCACCGGGGCATTGTAGTCGTCCCGGGCGGCCTTTCGCTGGTTCGCTGACAAGCCTGATTGTTCTGGTCGAGTTGGCGGGGGGTTGCTTGGGACAAGGGCAAACGGGTGGCAGAATCGGGTCATGGAAGCCACCTACGAAACAGATGAGGCCGCAGAAGACATCGTCGTCGACCAACTGCAGCCCGGGGAGACCCTGATCGATCGTGGTGTGGATGACGCCCTCGACGAGGGCATCATCGCCCCGTTCGACTGGTCACCGGCGCAGGGGTTCGGCAACACTGCGCGTGAAATGCGTGAGGGCGAGACCCTCGAGATGCGCATCAAGCAGGAAGTGCCCGAGGTCGTGTCCACCGACGACGAGCAGGACTGGAACCCGCTGAAGGAGCGGCGCCAGGTCGGGTCTGAGCGGGCCGGACGGCTCGTCGGTCACGATCATGGGTACGACTCCGTCGACCTCGAGAAGGAATCGATCGGTGAGGACGTCGGGTTCGCCGGCGGTGCTGCGTCGGCCGAAGAGGCCGCGATGCACATCATCAGCGATGACGACCTGGAGAACTCTGCCGAGGACGAGGGCGACCTCGAAGAGACTGTCGAGGTCTGAGGGCCCCCGCGGGCATGCCGGTGGCCCGCCGGGGTGCGGCGGGTGCGGCTGGGTGGGATCGCTCAGCTGGCCAGGGTGTCTTCCTCGCGTTCGGGGCGGGGCAGGATCTGTCCGGTGGGGTCTTCGACGAGCCAGGTGTGGCTGGGGGTGACGAGGTAGCCGAAGCCGAGGGGTGATTTCCAGAGGTAGGTGCCTGGGGAGGGTTGGGATAGGCGCCAGCCGCCGTGGGTTTTGGCGCGGTGCACCTTTCGGGAGAGTGGGGCGAGGTTGTCGGGCCTGGTCAGGGGTTGTTGGCCGGGTTGGGGTGGTGTCCAGGGGATGGTGTGGTCGAGGTCGAGCCCTCGTGAGGGTTTCTTGGAGAACGGGAAGGCTTCGCGGGGGTTGCGCAGCCGGACCCATTCCCGCATCCGGGCCGGCACGTGGTAGGCGTCGGTCGGTGCGAGCTCTTCCGGGTTCAG
>NZ_JBNINW010000007.1:0-111806 GCF_050110855.1 Aestuariimicrobium sp. G57
GAGCTTGTCAAGATGTCTGTGTAAGTGTTGTGGGTCGGGTTGGGTTTAGAGGTGGGCGTTGATGCGGTCGGGGTAGACGAGGGCGAGCTCGCCGAGGGCTGCTTTCCAGCCGGTGACGAGTTGGCCTTCGACGAGCTTGCCTGGGGCCTTGCGTTTGGTGGGGGGCAGGCCTGCTTCCTTGGCGCGTTGCCGGGCCCTCTTGTCCTCGATGTTGCGGATCGCGAGCCAGAGCAGCTTGATCGCGGCGGCGTCGTTGGGGAAGTGGCCGCGGTTCTTGATGATCTTGCGTAGCTGGTAGTTCAGCGACTCGATGCTGTTGGTGGTGTAGATGACCTTGCGCAGCGCGGGCCCGAACGCGAGGAACGGGGTGAACCGGTCCCAGGCGTCTTCCCAGGAGCGGACCGCGGCCGGGTACTTCTTGCCCAGGTTGGAGTCGGCGAACGTGGTCAGCGCCATCAGCGCGGCGTCCTCGTTGGCAGCGGTGTAGATCGGGCGCAGCATCGCCGCGACGGCCTTGCGGTCGCTGTAGGACACGAACCGCATCGAGGCCCGGATCAGGTGGACCACGCAGGTCTGGACCAGCGCCCCGGACCAGGTCGCCTCGATCGCCTCGGGGAAACCGGTCAGTCCGTCGCAGCAGACGATCAGGACGTCCTTGAGGCCGCGGTTGGCGAGCTCGGCGCACACGCTCGCCCAGAACCTCGCACCCTCGGAGGCCTGGACCCAGATGCCCAGGACGTGCTTGACCCCGTCCATGTCGACACCGACGCCGATGTGCGCGGCACGGTTGGCCACGTGCGCGCCGTCGCGGATCTTGACCACCAGCGCGTCGAGGTAGATCACCGGGTAGAACCCCTCCAGCGGGCGGGTCTGCCACGCGGTGACCTCCTCGGCCACGGCGTCGGTGACCTTGCTGATCGTCTCGTGCGACAGCTCGGTGCCCAGCGTCGCCTCGAGGTGGTGCTGGATGTCACGGATCGTCATCCCGCCGGCATACAGGGAGATGATCATGTCCTCCAGCCCGCCCAGCCGCCGGCTGCCCTTGGGGACCAGCTTCGGGGCGAACGTGGAGTTGCGGTCCCGCGGCTGGTCCAGGGCGATGTCGCCGATCTCCGACCCGACGGTCTTGGGCGTGGTCCCGTTGCGCGAGTTGCCCGACCCGTGCCCGGCCCGGTCGCCCCTCTCGTACCCGAGATGGTCGCTCAACTCGGCGTCCATCCCGCGCTCGAGGACGGCCTTGATCATCTCCGGCAGGAAACCGCCCTCACCGGTCAGCGCAACGCCACGCTCGTCCGTCGCGGCCATCAACTTGTCGAGCATGTCGTCGTCGAACAGCTCCCGCCGCAGCTTCCGAGCCTCCGGCTCAACCCCGGAATCCTTCTTCGGATTGGTCATGGTCACAGTCAATCTCCTTCAAGTAGGGAGACCCTCACTTACACAGACCATCTGACACGTCCACGGCTCCGGATCTTGCACAACTGGCACCCATGCCTCGTCCGCAGCCGATTCGACCGGAACGGGGCGCATTCGCGGCGCCCGTGCCACTTGTGCAGGTTCCCACCCCACCCCGGCCCACTGCTGAAGACTCACTGACCGCCCCGTAGCACCGCCACTGGTTGAATTCGGAATTTGTGCTTGTCAACACGGCCTGTCGCCCTCGATCCGCCCAAGGTGCCCGCATAATATGGCGCCATGGCTTCTCATGCTCTGCCCGGCTCCACGTTCCGTGAACGCCGCACCAGCCTCGCGCTGATGGTTGCGGTCACCGTCATCGGTCTTGTCTGCGCATTCGGCCCGCTCTGGATGGTCCGCGTCGGGCTGGTCGTCAGCCTCGCCGGCGCCGCCACCGCGCTGTGGTTCGCGTTCCGAGAGATCCACCGCCTCGAGGCGCTGCACCGCACCGAGCTCAAGGCGATGCGCGATGCGGCCGCCCTGGCTGCACACGCCCACCACACCGAGTCGATGGGCATGATCGAGCAGTTCACCGCCCGCTACAAGGCCCATGGCGAGCAGCTCGCCACGCTGCGCGCCGACCTGACGGCCCGCCAGCAGGAGCTCTCGACGCTGCGCGGCAACCTGGTCTCAGCCACTGCCGAGAGCGACCGCCGCGCCGAGCGCGTCACCGACCTCGAGGCGCAGCTGGCCGCCCGCCAGGCCGAGATCGAAGCGCTCGAGGCCAAGCTGCTCGAGGTCGCCGACCAGTTCGACGACAGCGACGAGATCATCACCCTGCCGCGCCGCTCGGCCGCCCGCACTGTCATCGAGGGTGGCGTGCCCACCGCCGCAGAGCTCTGGAGCGACGGCAACCACCCCACGGTCGTCGACCTGAACATGTTGAACCTGCCCCAGCAGCTCGAGGAACGCAAGCAGGCCTGAACCCCCGCGTCCGCGGGAACAGGGAAGCCTTCCTACTTGTCAAGGTCCCCGATGGTGTAGCCGAACGAGGCGATCACCGCGGGGGCCTTTTCAGTGGGCACACCCACCAGGGCCTGCTGCAACACATTGACCTGCGCGAACGTCGGGGTGCGCAGCTTGAACCGCCACGGCGTCGTGCCCCCGCGCGAGACCACGTGAATGGCCGCCACCCCCAGCGGCGCTTCGATGCCCAACCAGGTTTCGGCGTCGGGCAGCTTGATGATGCGGGTGAGTTTGGTGGCGACGGGTCCGTCGAGGTCGTCGAGCCGTTCGGCGACCCGTCGCACCAACAGTGCGGAATGTGAAATGTTGCATACCAGCTCGCTGAACCGGGCATTCGCGTCGCCCGAGTTTGGCGGATTCGCGGCGTCCTGTCCGCCGTGCTGCTCGGTCATCCCCAATTCGCTGTACGCCAGGTAGCCCGGACGACGGCGCAGGTCCCAGTTCAGGCCGGTGGCGCGCGCGGCGGGCCCAGAGATGCCGAATTGATGCACGTGTTCACGCGTGATGCGTCCAAGGCCTTCGGCAAGTGCCAATGACGCCAGCGTTTCACCGATCTCGAGCGCCGCGGCCCGATCAGCCAGGCTCACTGCCCGCTGCAACCATTCCGGCGAGGCGTCGCCGGCCAGCCCGCCGAGCCGGTTCAGCATCGGGTGCAGGCGGTTGCCGCTCAGTTCAAGCATGAGTTCGCGACCGGCTTCGCGCGCGGCACGAATGGACGACGCAAGCGCCGCGTCCCCGGCGGCAAAGGGCACCCACGTCAGGAATGACAGGTGCGAGGTGATGCGGGCGAGCTCGGCGAGCAGGGTGCGCAGCCAGACCGCACGTGGCGGCGCGGCGAGGCCGAGCAGTTGTTCGCATGCCAGCGCCGCCACCAGTTCACCGCTGAACGGCGCCTGCCAGTCGTGACGGTCGGCGAGCATCAACACCTGGCGGTAATCCCTTACTTCGAAGAGCTTTTCTGCCGCGCGGTGCAGGTAGCCTGGTTGAACATTTGCTGAAGCAATAACGCCGTCGTCAATATCGAGGGCCAGTCCGACCAGTCC
The DNA here is from genome assembly GCF_050110855.1 of Aestuariimicrobium sp. G57. Classification (NCBI taxonomy): domain Bacteria; kingdom Bacillati; phylum Actinomycetota; class Actinomycetes; order Propionibacteriales; family Propionibacteriaceae; genus Aestuariimicrobium; species Aestuariimicrobium sp. G57. Next base: position 3,462 of record NZ_JBNINW010000007.1, read on the forward strand.
GGCACGTGCTGGGTGCTGTGGTCCCAGGTCGATCGTGTGGGCGTCGTCCGCACGCGGCGTGAGGGCACCTATCCACCAATTTTCAGTCCGGGTCACAGACCCAGAGTGCCCTAGTTCTGGCGCAGGTGCACGCCAATGACCCTGCGGGGTGTAATGTCCGGATCGGTTGACCAATGTTTGAGTGTCCACTATCTTTCCGGGTTGGAAGTGTGGACAATTGAAGCAACCCATGCGGGTTGACGCACGACCAGCCGTACCCAACGTGGGGCGGGATGAAACAAGGAGAAGCACATGGTGCAGCGCACGATCCTGGTGTTGGAGGATGATGTCGACGGTGGCGATGCCACCGAGTCGGTCACCTTTGCGCTGGACGGAGTGTCCTACGAGATCGACCTCAACGAGGACAATGCCAAGAAGCTGCGTGACAGCCTGGCCGTGTGGGTGGCGAATGCTCGCCGCACCGGTGGCCGGGTCCGCACAGGCCAGGGCAATCGCGGTGCCACCCGTCGCAGTGGTCGCCGTTCGCACGGCGCCGATGTGCGCGCGTGGGCCGTCAGCCAGGGCATGAAGGTCTCGGAGCGCGGCCGCGTGTCGCGCGAGGTGGTTGAGGCCTACGAGGCCGCTCACGCCTGATGATCCGTCTGTAGAGGCAGGCCCGTCCGGATCCCCGGGCGGGCCTGTTTCGATTGATGGGCACTGTTCGCCGTTCGGCGTCCGAGGGCGTCGCCCAGCGGGGCATCCGTCCATCCGCTGGAAGCGAACTCACGGAAGCTGTTCTGGGTTGCCGCCGTTACTAGACTGGTAACACTGGCGATCGGGGTCATCAAGGATCCGTGATTGCCCCCCGATGGAGGAGATACATGTTCGAGCGGTTCACTGACCGGGCGCGCCGCGTTGTCGTGCTCGCCCAGGACGAAGCCAAGATGCTCAACCACAACTACATCGGCACCGAGCACATCCTGCTGGGTCTGATCAGTGAGGGTGAGGGTGTCGCCGCGAAGGCGCTGGAGCAGATGGGCATCTCGCTCGAGGCTGTGCGTGAGCAGGTCGAAGAGGTCATCGGCCACGGCCAGACGGTGCCGAGCGGGCACATTCCGTTCACCCCGCGCGCCAAGAAGGTGCTGGAACTCTCGCTGCGCGAGGCGCTGCAGATGAACCACTCCTACATTGGCACCGAGCACATCCTGCTCGGCCTGATTCGTGAAGGCGAGGGCGTGGCGGCATCGGTGCTGATCAAGCTCGGCGCCGACCTGAACCGTGTGCGCAACACGGTGCTGCAGCTGCTCAGCGGATACCAGGGCAAGGAGCCGTCGACGGCCGGTGCCCCCGAGGGCAGCGCTGCGCCGCAGTCGGGCACCGTGCTCGACCAGTTCGGCCGCAACCTGACCCAGGCCGCCCGTGAGGGCAAGCTCGACCCGGTGATCGGGCGCGAGAAGGAAATCGAGCGCGTGATGACCGTGCTCAGCCGCCGCACCAAGAACAACCCGGTGCTGATCGGTGAGCCGGGCGTCGGCAAGACCGCGGTCGTCGAGGGCCTGGCCCAGGCGATCGTCAAGGGCACTGTCCCCGAGACGCTGCGCGACAAGCAGATCTACACCCTTGACCTGGGTGCGCTGGTCGCCGGCTCGCGCTACCGCGGTGATTTCGAGGAACGCCTGAAGAAGGTGCTCAAAGAGATCAAGCAGCGCGGCGACATCATGCTGTTCATCGACGAGATCCACACCCTGGTGGGTGCGGGTGCCGCCGAGGGCGCCATCGATGCCGCGTCGATCCTGAAGCCGATGCTGGCCCGTGGCGAACTGCAGACCATTGGTGCCACCACCCTCGATGAGTACCGCAAGAACATCGAGAAGGATGCCGCCCTCGAGCGCCGCTTCCAGCCGATCCAGGTGGCTGAGCCGTCGATCGCGCTGACGATCGACATCCTCAAGGGCCTGCGTGACCGCTACGAGGCGCACCACCGCATCACCATCACGGACGAGGCATTGACCGCGGCCGCGAACATGGCTGACCGCTATGTCCAGGACCGGTTCCTGCCCGACAAGGCCATCGACCTGATCGACGAGGCCGGTGCCCGACTGCGCATCAAGCGCATGACCGCGCCGCCGGACCTTCGTGAGTTCGACGAGCGCATCGCCAACGTCCGCCTTGAGAAGGAGGCGGCGATCGACGCGCAGGACTTCGAGCGTGCCGCGGGCCTGCGTGACGACGAGCAGAAGCTGCTCGCCGAGCGTGCGGGCAAGGAGGCCGAGTGGCGTGCGGGTGACACCGGCGCCGCTGCCGAGGTGGGCGAAGAGGAGATCGCCGAGGTGCTCTCGAGCGCCACGGGCATCCCGGTCTTCAAGCTCACCGAAGAGGAATCGGCCCGCCTGCTGCGCATGGAGGACGAGCTGGGCAAGCGCATCATCGGCCAGCGCGATGCCGTCAAGGCGCTGTCGCGTTCGATCCGGCGTACGCGTGCGGGGCTGAAGGACCCCAAGCGCCCCTCGGGTTCGTTCATCTTCGCCGGCCCCTCGGGTGTCGGCAAGACCGAGCTGACCAAGGCGCTCACCGAGTTCCTGTTCGGTGACGAGGACGCGTTGATCACCCTCGACATGTCCGAGTACTCCGAGAAGCACACCGCCTCGCGGATGTTCGGTTCGCCCCCCGGCTACGTGGGTTACGAAGAGGGCGGCCAGCTCACCGAGAAGGTGCGCCGCAAGCCGTTCAGCGTGATCCTGTTCGACGAGGTCGAGAAGGCCCACCCCGACATCTTCAACTCGCTGCTGCAGATCCTGGACGAAGGTCGCCTGACCGATGCCCAGGGCCGGGTGGTCGACTTCAAGAACACCGTCATCGTGATGACCACGAACCTCGGTTCGCGTGACATCTCGAAGTCGGTCAACCTGGGTTTCAGCCGCCAGGGCGACGCGGAGTCGAGCTACGAGAAGATGAAGGCGAAGGTCTCGGACGAGCTCAAGCAGCACTTCCGTCCCGAGTTCCTGAACCGTGTCGACGAGATCGTCGTGTTCCACCAGCTGACCCAGGAAGACATCGAGCGGATCGTCGACCTGATGGTGGGCCAGATCGAGTCGCGCCTGAAGGACAAGGACATGGGCATCGAGCTGACCCCGGCCGCCAAGGCCCTGGCCGCCAAGCGCGGCTACGACCCGGTGCTGGGTGCTCGTCCCCTGCGTCGCGCCCTGCAGCGTGACATCGAGGACGTGCTGGCCGAGAAGATCCTGTTCGGCGAGCTCACCTCGGGCCAGGTCGTCGTCGTCGACGCGGCCCCCGAGGGCGGGGAGTCGCCGTTCACGTTCATCGGCACCCAGAAGAGCGAGGTGCCCGATGACCCGGCAGCACTCGTGACCTCGGTTGAGGGCAACAACGAGTGATGTGCTGATCTGACACCACTGAGCACCACGACGGACGGCGTCGAGAGGGATCCTCTCGGCGCCGTCCGTCGTGGTGGTCATGATGCTTCTGCTCACCGCGGCTGCGCTGTTCGGGGCTTCTGGGTGTGTACCTGCCCGGCAGCAGCGCACAGTGGGACTTTCCCCTCGTGATGCAAGGAGGCACCACATGTCAGACCAATTCACCCCTCTCGACCGCCGCGCCATGCTCAAGCTGGCCGCGGGCGGCGCCGTGGTCGGTACGGCTTTTGCCGCGGGCATCGTCACCTCGGCGGCGGGCGCCGTGCCCGCCGCGACGCCAGGGGCGGACTCGCCTCGTCCAGTGCGACAGTTTCGGGCCATGTGGCTGGCCTCGGTGGTCAACATCGACTGGCCGTCGCGGACGGGCCTGGGCGCCGAGGCGCAGCGGGCCGAGTTCGAGGCGTGGCTCGACCTGGCCCAGCAGCTGAACCTCAATGCCGTCATCTGCCAGGTGCGTCCGACCGCGGACGCCTTCTGGCCCTCACCCCACGAGCCGTGGTCGCGCTACCTCACCGGCACGCAGGGCGGCGACCCCGGCTATGACGTGCTCGCCTACCAGCTCGAGGCGGCGCACGCCCGCAACCTCGAATACCACGCCTGGTTCAACCCCTACCGCGTCTCGATGCAGACCAACGGCGCCGACCTGCTGCCGACCCACCCGGCCAAGCAGCACCCCGACTGGGTGTGGGCCTACGGCGGCAAGCTGTACTACGACCCGGGCATTCCCGAGGTGCGGGCTTTCGTGGAAGACGCCATGATGCACGCGGTGGTCAACTACGACATCGACGCGGTGCACTTCGATGACTACTTCTACCCCTACCCGTCCGGTGGCCTCGACTACCCGGACGCCCACACCTATGCCACCCATGGCGGTGGGGTGCCGATCGGTGACTGGCGACGGGCCAACATCAATGCGCTGGTGCGTGAGATGCGTGAGCGCATTCAGCAGGTCAAGCCGTGGGTGAAGTTCGGCATCAGCCCGTTCGGCATCTGGCGCAACAAGCGCACCGATCCCCGCGGCTCGGACACCGGCGGCACCGAGTCGTACTCGGCCATCAGCGCCGACACCTGGACGTGGGTGAAAGAAGGCTGGGTCGACTACATCAACCCGCAGATCTATTGGCAGATCGGGCTGACCGTCGCTGACTACGCCAAGCTCGTGCCGTGGTGGGCGAGCGTGGTCGAGGGCACCGATGTGGCGCTCTACATCGGCCAGGCGGTGTACAAGCACACGTCCGGGGTGTTCACCAACCCACGCGAGATGGCCGACCACCTGGAGTTCAACAAGGCCTACCCCCAGGTCGACGGCGACGTGTTCTTCAGCGCCAAGGATGTGCGCCGCGACGCCGCCGGCGCGATCACGACGATGGCGGCCGAGCATTACCAGTCACCCGCGATCGTGCCGGTGATCGAACACCTGGGTGGGCAGGCACCGCAGGCGCCGGTCGGGGTGAGCACGGAGCGCCTCGAGAGTGGTGTGCTGCAGGTGCGCTGGAACAACCTGCCGGGCTCGATCGCGACCAGCTTCGCGGTGTGGCGGGTCTCGGGGCCGGGGTATGCCGCTGCCGAGCTCGAGGATGCCCGCAACCTGCTCACCACCGTGCGGGCGGTGCCGGGCGTGCGCCAACAGGTCGAGTTTGCTCTGGACTCGGTGCCGGAGCAGGGCTGGTATGTGGTCACCGGCTATGACCGGTTGTGGCACCAGAGCGCGCCGAGTCGGGCGGCGAAGGGGTGATCCTGGGCGCTCCACTCTGCTGACACTGTGTCAGCAGAGTGGAGTCTGCCCGCTTGCCCCGGCCTCGTAGGGTGGCGACATGGCAAAGATCATGATCATCGGCGGACACGGCAAGGTGGCCCTGCTGGCCGCACCCCTGCTGGTCCAGGCCGGCCACGAGGTCACCTCCGTCTTCCGCAACCCCGAGCACGAGGCCGATGTCGCGGCCACCGGTGCCATCACCCGGGTCGTCGACCTCGAGTCCCTTGATGCCGACGGCTTCGCCGAGCTCGTGGCCGGGCAGCAAGCGATCGTGTGGTCTGCCGGTGCCGGCGGTGGCAACCCCGAGCGCACGTATGCCGTCGACCGGGACGCCGCGATCGCGTCGATGCAGGGTGCCCTGCAGGCCGGCGTCAACCGCTACATCATGGTCAGCTATGCCGGGGCCGGGGTCGACCACGGGGTTGACCCCGGCAGTTCATTCTTCGCCTATGCCGAGGCGAAAGCGGCCGCTGACGAGGCCTTGCGTGGCAGTGGTCTTGGCTGGACGATCCTTGGCCCGAGCCGGCTGACCCTTGACGAGGCCAGCGGCATGATCGAGGTCGGCGTCAGCAACGACGGCGGCCAGGTATCGCGGGCCAATGTCGCGCGGGTGATCAAGGCCGTCATCGCCGAGCCGGCCACCATCGGCCGCAGGATCAACTTCAACGACGGGTCGACACCGATTGCGCAGGCGATCCTGGCCTGAGGGGTGCTGTTCGGCGAGCTGAAAGTTGCAGAAGTGGCGCTGGTGTCGCGAGTGCGGCTGGTGTGAGCTGAATGGGCTGCGGACGAGGCACTGGTGCCACAAGTGCATGTTCTGGCGGCTGGCGGGGGCTGGCTCGGGTCACCCAACCCGGTGCGGGCTGGTCCAACAGTGCCGCGGCCTGCTTCGTCCACGCTCGCCCGAAACCTGCACAACTGACGCTGGTTCCACGAATGCAGCCGCTTCAGTCCGATCGGATCGCGGACGAGGCATGGGTGCCACAAGTGCAGGTTCTGTCCGCTCCCACAGCCAAGACCCGCCCGCCCCTCACCGGTCCGTCCTGCGCGCATGCACCGCCGCGTACGTGGCCCCGATCGCCCGCATCGAGTCGTCATAACTCCGCTGCGCCACCCCGATGAACAGGCAGTCGACCACCATCAGCTGCGCGATCCGGCTGCCCAGCGCCCCGGCCCTGAACGGCGATTCCCGGGCGACGGTGGTCAGCACCACATCGGCGCGCTGGGCCAGCGGTGACGCGGCATTGTTCGTGATCGCCACCGTCGTGGCCCCGCGCGCCCGGGCCAGCTCGAGAAACTCCACGGTGTCGAGCGTGCCGCCCGAATGCGAGATCGCGATCGCCACCGCTCCCGGCCCGAGCGTGGCCGCTGCCGTCCATGCCCCGTGCGGGTCGGGCCAGTTGAGCGCGGTGCGTCCGACCCGGACGAGCTTCTGCTGCAGGTCGAGCCCGACGAATGCAGAGGCACCGACGCCGAAGATGTCGACCCGGCCGGCCCCCGAGACCGCGGCAATTGCCTGCGCCAGGCTCGTCCGGTCGAGGTGCAGGGCAGTGTCGGTGATCGACGCGGTCTCGGATACCGACACATGCGCGATCACGTCGTCGAGCGTGTCGTCGCGGCCGATGTCGCCGGTGACGACCGGTGCGCCGTTCGATTCCAGGTCGCGGGTCGCCACGGCCCGCAGCACGTCGCGGCGCAGTTCGCGCAGGTGGGCATAGCCCAGTTGCTTGCAGAACCGCACCACCGTCGTGGTCGACGTGCCGCACTGCTCGGCGAGCCTGGCGATGGGCAGCGAGACAGCCGCGTCGGGGTTGTCGAGCACGAACCTGGCAATGCGCTGTTCGCTGGGACGCAGGCCGGGCAGCAGTGCCCGAATCCTCACCATGACCTCCACGGCCTGAGCCTCCTGCCTCGATCCACTCATCAGCGTGATGTGAAACATCATTGTGGACCACCTGCAGGGAAGTTAGTTACAAGTCCGTGCGAACTGGTGTACTTTCGTGCCAAACGAGACCGTCGCTGTTCTCGTCCACGCCGTCGGGCAACAGTGACCAACCCAAGGAGTCCCCATGCCGGTCGTGTCACTGCGCCGCCGCCTGATCGCTGGTGGTCTGGCCCTCGCGCTGCTTGTCAGCGGCTGTTCGAGCACTTCCAATGACACTGGCGCCGGCACCGGCGCCGAGGGCGGCGCCCTGGTCGTCGGTGTCACCAGTGACCCCAACACCCTGTTCCCGTGGAAGGCCACCCAGTTCCAGGCCGTGAACGTGCTGCAGAACATGTACGGCACGCTCACCGAGTTCGACAAGGACCTGAAGGTCATCCCGGGCCTGGCCACCGAATGGACCCCCAGCAATGACGGCTTGACCCTCACCCTCAAGCTGCGCGACGGCGTCACGTTCGCCGACGGCAGCGCCTTCGATTCCGCCGACGTGAAGTTCTCACTCGAGGCGATCATGAAAGAGCAGACCGGGGCCGTGGCCCGCGCCTCGCTGGCCTCGGTGACCAAGGTCGAGGCACCCGACGCGACCACCGTCGTGCTCACCCTGTCGGCCCCCGATGCCGCCCTGCCCTCGAACCTGGCCAGCGTGAACATGGCCATGCTCAGCTCGGACGACACCGAGTCCGAGCTCAACACCACTCCCAACGGCACCGGCCCCTTCACGTTCAAGGAGCGCAAGGCCAGCCAGTCGCTGACCCTGGCCAAGAACGACAAGTACTGGGGCGAGAAGGCCAAGCTCGCCACTGTCGAGTTCCGCGTGATCCCCGATGAGTCGTCGATCGTCTCGGCCATGCAGTCGGGCAATGTGCACCTGGCCACATTCGATGACCCGGTCGTCGCGAAGACGGCCGAGACCGGCGGGGTCAAGCTCGCCAAGACCCCGCAGCTCAGCTACCACGTGCTGCAGCTCAATGCCCGCAAGGGTGCCCTGACCGACCTCAACGTGCGACTGGCCATCCAGTGCGCGATCGACCGCCAGCAGGTGCTCGACACCGCCGCGATGGGCGAGGGCGAAGTCACCGGGCCGATCACCTCACCCCTGTTCAAGTCGGACCCCAACGCTCGTCCCTGCGCCAAGCGCGACCTCGGCAAGGCCGCCGAATACCTGCAGAAGGCCGGCAAGGCCGATGGGGTCACCATCAAGGCCATCGTGTCGCAGGGCGAATACTCGACCAGCGTCAACGAGGCCCAGAACCTGAAGTCGCAGCTGGCCGAGGCCAAGATCACCCTGAACCTTGAGGTGCTCGAATCGGGTGCCTATGTCGATCGCTGGGTGGCGGCCGACTTCGAGGCCGCAGTGGCGCTCAACGGCGGTCGTCCCGATCCCGAGGGCATGTACGGGCGCTACTTCACCAGCAAGGGCAATCTGAACAAGGTCGCCGGCTACAGCTCGCCCGAACTCGACAAGCTGTTCGCCGAGGGCCGCGCGACGCAGGACGAGGCGAAGCGCAAGGAAATCTACGCCCAGGTGTCGCGCCACCTCGAGGACAATGCCGCCTGGGTCTGGCTGTTCACGAGCTACACCTACACCGCCACCACGTCGAATGTGCAGGGCTTCACCCCCATGGCCAACAACTCACTGCAGTTCCTCAAGACCACCACGGTGAACTGAGCAGTGCTGCGCAGAGTCATCGCCCACCCGGTGCCCAGACGCCTGCTGTCGGCGCTGGGCACCCTGCTGGGGGTGGCCGTGTTCGTCTTCGTGATGTTGCGCGCCATCCCCGGCAACCAGATCACTGCCGGGCTCGGCATCGAGGCGGCCGCCCTGACCCCTGCCCAGAAGGCTGCGCTCGAGGCCTATTACGGGCTCGACAAGCCGCTGGTGGTGCAGTTCTTCACCTGGCTGGGTGAGGTGCTCACCGGCAACCTGGGCTTCTCGGCGAGGTCGCAGCAGAGCGTGTTGTCGATGACCGCCGAATCATTGCCGGTGACCCTCGAACTGGCCGTGATGGCCATCGTGCTGGCCCTGCTGATCGGGGTGCCGCTGGGCATGCTGTCGGCGTCGAAGCCCGATTCGGTCAGGGACGGCGCCGGCCAGCTGGTGGGCCTGGCGGGGCTGTCCATCCCGGCGTTCCTGCTCGGCACCACGATGCTGGCCCTGGCCGCCCAGCAGTGGGGTTTCAACCCCAACGGCCAGGGCTTCGCCCGCCTGACCGACGACCCGCTGCTGAACCTGCAGCAGATGCTGATGCCGGCGCTGGTGCTCGGCTTCGGCATCGCCGCCCCGATCATGCGCACCACCCGCACCGCGGTGCTCGAGATCAGGTCGAACGACTTCATCCGCACCGCCCGGGCCAAGGGCGTGCCCGAGCGGCGCCTGCAGGTCAAGCATGTGCTGCGCAATGCGCTGGTGCCGATCGTCACCATGACCGGCCTGCAGTTCGGCTACCTGCTGGGTGGGGCCGTGGTGGTCGAGCAGATCTTTTCGCTGCCCGGCATCGGACGACAGGTGCTGCTCGGGATCCAGCAGAAGGAATACGCCGTGGTGCAGTCGACGGTGCTCGTCATCGCCCTGGCCTTCGTCATCGTCAACCTGCTCACCGACCTGCTGTACCGGGTCATCGACCCCCGGGTGCGTGCCGAATGAGCGAGACGACCCAGCAGCTGGGCGACCAGACCCCACAGGCCGCCGCCCAGCACACCGGCAATCCACCGCCACCCGTGGGTGGCGCCACCCGTGAACGGCTCAGCCTGCTGCTGCGCAGCCCGTCGGGCATGGTCGGGATGGTGCTCATCACCGTGCTGGTGCTGTTGAGCCTGGCCGCAGCCTTCGGGCTGGTGCCCCACGACCCGCTGGCCCAGAACCCGCCCGAGCGCCTGCAGGGGCCCTCGTCCGCGCACCTCTTCGGCACCGACCAGTTCGGGCGTGACGTGTTCAGCCGGGTCGCCTCGGGCGTGGCGAACTCGATGCTGATCGCCGTGGTGGCGGTGGCCTTCGCCGCCGTCGTCGGCACCCTGGCCGGTGTGGTCGCAGGTTTCTACCGCGGTGCCCCCGACGGGGTGATCAGCGGCATCACCAATGTGCTGTTCGCCTTTCCGCCGCTGCTGCTGGCGCTGGCCCTGGCCTCGGTGTTCACCCGCAACTGGTTCACCATCGCCGTCGCCATTGCGATCGTCTACGTCCCCATCTTCATCAGGGTGACCCGCGGACCGGTGCTCAGCCTGCGCGAAGTCGAGTACGTGCGGGCAGCGGTCAGCACGGGCCAGAGCCGGGCCATGGTGATGTTGCGCCACGTGCTGCCCAACATCACCAGCATCGTCATCGTCCAGGTGACGTTGTCGTTGTCGTGGGCCGTGCTCACCGAGGCATCGCTGAGCTTCCTGGGGCTGGGTTCACCGCCCCCGGCGCCGTCGCTGGGCTCGATGATCTTCGAGGCGCGCACGCTGGTCAGCATTGCCCCGTGGACGATGCTGTTCCCCGGTCTGGTGGTGGTCGCGCTGGTGGTCGGGCTGAACCTGCTCGGCGATGGACTGCGCGATGCCCTCGACCCCCGCAACCGCGGTTCGAAATGAGCACCGTTTGCCATGACCGCGACTCGAATCACTGACAGGAGCACCATGCGAGTGCTGGGCATGATCTCAGGCACCTCCCACGACGGCATCGATGCCGCCGTGGTCGAATTCAGCCTGGACGGCACCGACCTGGCCGGGGTGGTGCTGCACCATTCCACGACCCCGTACCCCGACGAGTTGCGGGCCCGGTTGCGTCGCGCGCTGCCCCCGGCGCGCATCACCCTGGCCGAGACCTGCGAGCTCGACACCCGCATCGGGCAGGTCTTCGCCGAGGTCGCCGCACGCGTCGCCGACCAGGTCGGCGGTGTCGATGCGGTGTGCTCGCACGGCCAGACCGTCTATCACTGGGTCGAGGACGACCGCTGTCTGGGCACGCTGCAGATCGGTCAACCGGCCTGGATCGCCGAACGCACCGGCGTGCCGGTGGTCGCCGACGTGCGCATTCGCGACATCACGGCCGGCGGCCACGGTGCCCCGCTGGTGTCGCTGCTCGACGACTACCTGCTGCGCGGGCGCTCCCGGGTGTCCGCGGCGCTGAACCTGGGCGGCATCTCAAACATGACCGTGGTGCGCGAGGGCAGTGTCGCCGCCCACGACATCGGCCCGGCGAACGCCTTGACGGACGCGGTGGTGGTCGAGCACGGGCTCGATGACCGCGGTTACGACCCCGGTGGGGCGCTGGCCGCCGGGGGCCGGATCGTCCCAGACCTGCTCGACGCGTTCCTGGCCGACCCGTACTACGCGCTGCCGACGCCGAAGAGCACCGGCAAGGAGCATTTCCACGGTGACTACGTGCACGAGGTTATCGACCGGTGGGGCGGCGAGGTCGGCCCCCACGACCTGCTGCGCACACTGGCCGAGGTGACAGTCCGCACGGTCGCGGACGACGTGAGGGCCGCCGGGGTCGAGCTGCTCGCCGTCTCGGGCGGGGGCTGGCACAACCAGGTGGTCATGGACGGGCTGCGCGCCGCACTGCCCGGCGTCGAGGTGCTCGGCACCGATGTGCTCGGCGCCCCCACCGACGCCAAAGAGGCCATCGTCTTTGCCCTGATCGGCTGGAGCACCCTGCACGGCCTGCCCGGGGTGGTGCGCGGTGGCACCGGCGCCAGCGAGCCCCGGGTTCTCGGGGCGATCACCCCGGGTGCCGGCCCGCTGCGGCTGCCCGAGCCGCTGTCCACGGCGCCGACGACGTTGACCCTGGCGGTGAAGTGATCATGGACGAACGTCTGCGGCGGGCAACCGCCGATGACCGCGACGCCATCGTCGAGGTCTTCCTGGCCTGCTGGCGCGAGAGCTATGCGAGCTTTCTGCCCCCATCGGCACGCGAGGCAATGACCGATGAGCGCGCGGCCCAGCTGTGGCAACGCGCACTGGACGCTGGCACCACCGTGGTCGCCGAGGTGGCCGGCCGTGTCGAGGGGCTCGTGAAGTACGAGCTGGTCGAGCCGGGGGTGGGTGCGGTGCATTCGCTGTACGTGCATCCCCGCGCGCAGGGCCAGGGGCTGGGGCGGGTGCTGCTCGAGCACGCCCAGCAGCAGCTCGCCGAGGCGGGCGCGGACCGCCTGTGGTTGTGGGTGCTGCAGGGCAATGCCTCGTCCATCACGTTCTATGCACGCAACGGCTGGGCACCGACCGGGGTCGAGCGGCAGGGCGATTTCGACCATGCCGAGGTGCAGCTGGGGCGCGCGGTTGAACGTGAGGGCTCCTCGCCGGTGCTGCGCATCGATGACCTGTCGGTGACGTTCCGCGGTCGCCGCGGCGAGGTGGCGGCGGTCAGGAATGTCTCGTTCGAGGTGCACTCCGGCGAGACGGTGGCCGTGGTGGGCGAGTCGGGGTCGGGCAAGTCGACGACGGCGGCCGCCATCAACCGGCTGCTGCCGGCCAGTGCGACAATCACCTCGGGCAGCATCCTGTTCGAGGGGCGTGAGATGACGACCCTGCCCGAGCGCCAATTGGTGCGGTTGCGGGGTGCCGGCATTGGCCTCGTCCCCCAGGACCCGATGTCGAACCTGAACCCGATGATGCGGGTGGGTGCCCAGATCGCCGAGGCGCTCGAGGTGCACCACCTGGCCCGCGGTGAGGCGGCGTGGCGGCGGGCGGTGGAGTTGTTGACCATGGTCGGCATTCCTGAGGCCGAACGCAGGGCGCGGCAGTACCCGCACGAGTTCTCGGGTGGCATGCGCCAGCGGGTGCTGATCGCGATGGGGCTGGCGTGCCGTCCCCGGTTGTTGATCGCCGATGAACCGACGTCGGCGCTTGATGTCACCGTGCAGCGGCGCGTGCTGGACGAACTGGCCGAGTTGGCCGCCGACCTGGGCGCTGCCGTGTGCCTCATCACCCATGATCTTGGTCTGGCTGCCGAGCGTGCCGACCGGGTGCTGGTGATGCACCGGGGCCAGGTGGTCGAGTCGGGTCCGTCGGCGCAGGTGTTGCGTGACCCGCAGCATGAATACACGAAGCGGTTGATCGCGGCGGCGCCGAGCCTGAATGCGCAGCGTCCTCGTGAGCTGGCCGACCGGACGACCGACGCGGGTGCTGCGCTCGTCCACGTACAGGGACTGACGAAGGAATTCGCGCTGCGGGCACCGAAGAAAGGTGAGCCCGGCATGTTCCGGGCCGTGGACGATGTCAGTTTCACGATCGGGCGCGGGCAGACGGTCTCGATCGTGGGGGAGTCGGGATCGGGCAAGTCGACGACCGCGAACCTGGTGCTCGGGCTCGAGCCGATCACGGCCGGTTCGATCATGTTCGATGGCCAGGACGTGGCCCGGCTGCGCGGCCGTGAGGCAATGGCGTTCCGGCGCCGGGTGCAGCCGGTGTTCCAGAACCCGTTCGCGTCGCTCGACCCGCGCTACACGGTCGAGCGCTCGGTCGCGGAGCCGCTGGTGGTGCACCGCATCGGTGACGCGCGGTCGCGTCGCGACCGGGTCGTGGAATTGCTGGAGCAGGTCGCACTGCCCGCTGACTACGTCACCCGCATGCCCCACGAGTTGTCGGGCGGGCAGTGCCAACGGGTGGCGATCGCCCGGGCGTTGGCGCTCGAACCCGAGCTGGTGGTGCTCGACGAGGCGGTCTCGGCGCTGGATGTGCTGGTGCAGGCGCAGGTGCTCGACCTGCTCGATGAACTGCAGCAGCGGTTGGGCCTGAGCTATTTGTTCATCAGCCACGACCTGGCGGTGGTGCGGATGATCTCGGACCAGGTGCACGTGATGCAGCGGGGCCGGATCATCGAGAGCGGCACGCCGGAGCAGATCTTTGACGACCCGCAGCAGGATTACACGAAGGAGCTGCTGGCGGCGATTCCGGGGGTGGGGCTGGCGAGCTGACTTGGTCGCGGGGGGAAGTTGCACAAGTGGCGCTGGTGTCGCGAATGCGGCTGGTTCGGGCTGAACGGGTTGCGGACGAGGCATGGGTGCCAGTTGTGCAGGTTCTGGCGGCTGGCGGGAACTCGGTGCCCGGTGCTCCAGGGGTGCCGCGGTCTGCTTCGTCCGCTCGCCCGAACTTGTAGAAGTGACGCTGGTGCCACGAATGCGGCTCGTGCTGGCCGAACGGGTTGCGGACGAGGCGCAGGTGCCACTTGTGCATGATCCGGGGCGTGGGGGCCCGGCCGGGTCCTGAGATGCTGGCGCGTGCCTCGTCCACGCTCGCCCAAACTTGTAGAACTGGCGCTGGTGGCGCGTGTGCGGCTGGTTCAGGCTGAACGGGTTGCGGACGAGGCATTGGTGCCACAAGTGCAGGTTCGGTCGGCTCCAATGAGCTGGCCCACCCACACACATGACGGACGGCGTCGAGAGGGAGGAATCTCTCTCGGCGCCGTCCGTCGTGCAGGAGGGGAGGTCTTGCGTCAGCTCACCTGGGTTGGTTCACCCCTGACCGGGTTTGATGTGTGAGGCCCACACGTGGATTGCCCCGGGCCGTGTGGCCCGGGGCAATGGCGTCACTTCTTCGGCGGAACCGAGCAGGTGGCGGTGGCAGTGTTGCCGGCGGCGTCGGTGGCCGTCAGCGTGGCATCACCCGGGAAGGTGAAGTGCCAGGCGACCGCTCCCTCGAAGGGGACGACGCCAGGGGTGGATCCGGGGGCCTGGGTCAGCTTGAAGTAGGTGCCCGGGTCATAGGGGCCGAACGTCGTGCCCGTGACGTTGTCGGTGATGGTCACCATGACGCCCGGCAGGTTGTCGGCGGCGACCATCTGGAAGAAGCCGGCGTTCTTCCAACCGCCGGGGGTGACGCCGTCCGGGTTGACGCCCGGACCACACGAGACCGTCGGTGGGGTGATGTCGTTGACCGTGACATTGACGGTCTGGACGAACGCATCGCCGACCTCATTGCCGTTGACCAGGAAGGTCGTGGTGCACGTCAGGGTGGCTCCCTGCGTGGCGCTGGCATCGACCGTGACGGTCTCTTCGAGCACCAGGTCAGTGCCGCTCATGACGGTCTGCGGCAGGGCGGGGTTGAACGACACCGACAGGCCGGGGTCGCACGTGGTGTTGGCAGTGACCTCGGCGGGCAGGTTCGACAAACCCGCGAGGATGGCGGCAGAAAGGCCGTCAGCAGGGATGCCGGACTGGAAGTTGCCGCCGGTGGCGTTGGTGATGCGCGTCGCCTGTCCGGTCAGGTCAAGCCGGTTGGCACCGACGCTGATGGCGATCACCTGGGCGCCGACCCCGGTGAGCGACGCAGTGGCATCGGCCTCGGTGTGGCCCAGGCTCGGGTCATGGCCGGGGGCGTCGCCGAACCAGACCACGATGCGCGATGAACCGGTGCGGAAGGCGATGTCGTTGCCGCCGCTGCCGATCTTCCACAGGGCGTTGAGCTGGGCTTCGGGCTCATCGCCGCCGCCACCGGCAAAGATGGCGTTGACGGCGGCCTGGGCGGTCACGGTGCTCGCCGTCAGGTCGGTGTGCTTGGTGTACACGCTGGCCCCGTCGCCTTCGTCACGGTAGCTCACGACCGCGAACTGTGCTTCGGGCTGGCTGGCCTGCACCGTCGCGATGATGTTGCCCATCTCGGTCTTGACGTTGTTGATGGGGCCGCCCATGCTGCCGGTCGCGTCAACGACCAGCACGATGTCGGGCTTGGGAGGGATCACGGGGGTGCTGACGGTCTTGGTGACGGTGAACGACGTGCCGGGGTCCTTGGATTCATTGACGGTCGCGGGATCGACCCCGTCGGCCATGGCGATCACGGGTACCGCGATCATCGCGCCTGCCGTGAACAACACGGCGAGGCTGCGGCGCAACAACTTGAACATCTGGCTTCCCTACTTTCTGGAGGGGCGGGAAACGCGCAGTGTGGGCCTGTCCAGAGCGTATGCCTGGGACGCGTCTGTGAGGAAGATCTCGTATGACGCTGTTTTGATACGTCGTGCTAAGAATCCGGTGAGGATCCACAGGAAAACCTGACGCTGTGACGGGGGTGGTGTGGCCGGATGGTGCCGCGCCCGTGTGGTCCACGGAGATTGCCTGTCGGCGGGAACTTTGCCTAGCGGCGCCGCACGGCAAACTTCCCGCCGGGCGGCAAACTTCCCTTCGGGCGGCAAACGTCCCTTCGGGGCTCGGGCCTGGGTGCCGTCGGACGGTCGAACTTGCACAACTGGCGCTGGTGTCACGTGTGCTCCCTGTTCTGGCCGATCGGGTTGCGGACGAGGCACTGGTGCCACTTGTGCATGATCCGAGCCGCAGCCCGCCAGTGAGCGGCATTTGCCCCCGGACGAGCGCCGTCCCAGACTGGGCCCATGCAACACACCGTGCTCGCCGAACGTGGCGTTGGCTACCGGCAATACCGCATCCCGGCGATGGCCGTCACCGCCACCGGTCGCGTGCTCGCCATCCATGACGCCCGCCCTGACGTCGACGACCTGCCCTCGCCCATCGACCTGGTCGTGCGCCACAGCGACGACGGCGGCCTGACCTGGTCGCCCCAGCGCGTGCTGCGCACCGGCACCGGGCTCGAGGGCTTCGGCGACCCGTCCGCGATCGGCAGCGCCGGGCTGCCCGGCACCCACAGCCACGGCCGCATCCTCGTCTTTCACCAGGCCACGACCACCGGTGGTTTCTTCGAGGACGACGTCGCCGACGTCGACCTGGCCACCTCGGACGACAACGGCCTCACCTGGACCCACCGGCGCATCACCGACCAGCTCAAGCACCCCGATGCCGACGCGGTCTTCGCAGCGTCCGGGGCCGGCTGCCTGGTGCGGCACGGCACGTTCGCCGGACGACTCGTGCAGCCGCTGGTGGAACGCACCGGCACCACCATCAGGGCGCGACTGGCCTTCAGCGACGACGCCGGCGAGACCTGGCAGCTCGGCGAGGCCATCGAGGGCGCCAACGAATCCTCGGTCACCGACCTGCCCGACGGTCGGCTGGCCTTCTCGGGGCGGGCGGCGCCGCACCGGCTCACGGGATGGTCGTCCGACGGCGGGGTGCACGTCGACGTCGCGCCCGACCCCGCGCTCGACGACCCCAGCGACAACGGCGCCATCCTGCAGCTGGACGGGACCGCGGGCACGCCCGGCGCCCTCGTCTGCTCGCACAACCATGATCAACACCTGCGTCGCAACCTGGTCGTGCACCGTTCCCCCGACGGTGGCCGCACATGGCCCGAGGTGGCCGTGGTGCACGAGGGCAGCGCCGGCTATTCGACCATGGTCGAGCTGCCCGGCGGTGGCATCGGTGTGCTGTGGGAGCGTGAGGGCTACCAGCAGGTCGTGTTCACCCGCGTGGATGATCATGATTTCGCGCCGGTGGCACGCGTGCTCCCGGCCGCGGACCTCACCGGGGTCGAGCTCGACCTGGTGCTCAGGCTCGTCCGACCCCCACAGCCTGACCTGGCGCAGGCAGCAGCGACGTTGAGCATTGACCAGACCGAGGGTTGGGACCCCAACGCCTGGCGCGAGACCGGTGCCGCGCGGGCCGGCGAGGCGTCGCAGCCGTTGTTCACCCGCGATACGTACGCGGCGCTCGGTGGGGTCGTCCGGGGGTTGGCGCCCGATGACGAACTGCACTACACGGCGAGGTTCCGCTGCTTCGATGGCGAGGCCGAGTCGGTCGTGTGGCGGTTCACCCGTGCCGATGGCACGGTTGAGACTGGACGAGCAGAGGCTCCGCTGGCGCTCGGCGAACCGCTGCTGCTGATGCACCTGGCCTCACCCGCCGGGCATGCCGACGTGGCCCGGGTGCAGCTCGAGGTCGAAGGGGTGGTGGTGGGCGAACCCGTCGCTGCCATGACGGCGCTCACCCACGATCGGGCCACTGGCGAGGCGGCCGGCGCAGAAGATGTCGGTGGTGACGCCTAAGGTTGGGCGCATGCGCATCGCCACCTGGAATGTGAACTCCGCGAAGCAGCGGCTGCCCCGCATGCTGCCGTGGCTGGCCGAGCGGCGGCCCGACGTCGTCTGCCTGCAAGAGACCAAGCTCGGCAACGACGCCTTCGCCGACCTGTTCGAGGCGCCGCTGGCCGAACTGGGCTATCAGTACGCCCACCACGGGCAGGGTGCCTGGAACGGCGTCGCGCTGCTGTCGCGCGTGGGGTTGGACGACGTGCGCGCCGGGTTTGCGGGACAGCCCGACTACGACGACCTCGCCGAGGCCCGCGCGGTGAGCGCCACCTGTGGCGGGGTGCGGGTGCACTCGCTGTATGTGCCGAACGGCCGCGAGGTCGGCTCGGACCACTACGAGTACAAGCTCGCCTGGCTCGAGGCGCTGCGTGCCGACGTGGCGCAAGGCCCGGCCGACGTGATGCTCTGCGGTGACATGAACATCGCTCCCACCGACGCCGACGTGTTCGACCCGGAGGCCTATGTCGGGCACACCCATGTCACCGCCCCCGAGCGGGCGGCGCTGGCCGCGTTCGGGTTGGTCGACGTGGTCCGCGACCACTGGGGTGACAAGCGCATTTTCAGTTACTGGGACTACCGGGCCGGCATGTTCCACCAGGACTTCGGCATGCGCATCGACCTGCTGCTGGCCTCGGCGCCGGTCGCCGGCCGTGTGCAGGCGGCATGGGTCGACCGGGCCGCGCGCAAGGGCAAGCTGCCGAGTGACCATGCGCCCGTGATCGTCGATCTGGACGAGGCCCCCGACGGCAACATCGGGCCGGTGGTGCCCCCGCCGTCCAACCCGGGGCGCGGCAAGAAGGTGAAGCTGCCGCAGGGGGAACGGGTGGCCGACGGGGGCTGAGGGGCGGTCAGGCGATCAGCTTGATGGTGGTCGAGATGGTGCCGAGCGGTCGGGCCGGACCCCACGTGCCCATCTTTTTCTGGTAGGTGAACAGGGCGCCGTCATTGCGCAGGCCCATCAGGTCGTAGCGGCCGTCGCCGCTCCAGTCGCCGGCGCAGAAGGCCAGCCGGAACGTCGTCCAGCCGTGGCCCACCTGGGTGCCCGACCCGATGCTGCCCTGCGCGGTGCCGAGGTAGCGCCACAGGGTGCCGTCGTTGCGGATTGCGAGCACGTCTGAACGGCCGTCGCCGTTGAAGTCACCCACGGACAGGATCTGCTTCATGCCGTTCCAGTGCTGGCCGATCTGCACGATGCCGGTGAGCCCGTTGCTGGTCAGGGTGTAGCGGAACAGCTTGCCGTCGCTGGCCCGCCGGGCCACGACATACTGCGTGGACCCGCCGGCCAGGTTGAAGGCGGGCACGATCTGGTCCATGCCGCCCCAGTTCTGGCCCATCTTCTTCCACCCCGAGACGTAGCCACCACCGATCTGGCGGTAGACCCACAGCGACTGGTCGGTGCCACGTCGGGCCATCAGGTCGGAGCGGTTGTCGCCGGTGATGTCGTTGATCTGAACCAGGTACGTCATCGTCCCCCAACCCGTGCCGCGGAAGCCGAGGAAGGTGGGCGGGTTGGTCGTCGAACCCATCGTCGCGCGCAGCTGGCCGTCGGGGAAGATGCCGAACAGGTCGCCGATGCCATCACCGGTCTGGTCGCCGAGCTTGCCGGTGGCGGGCGGCTGGGTGACCTGCTGGGTGAAGGTGCCGCTGAACTGGCCCCACGTGAAGCTGCCCGGGGGGTTGGCGAAGTTCATGGTGTGGGAACCGAGCGAGCCGTACTGCAGGGTCGTGCCGTTGTAGGTGACCCCCGGCTGCAGGGTGACCTGGACGGGCTGGTTGCGGTGGTCACGCATTGTGAGCGTGTAGGGCACGCCGATGTAGGCATTCGGCAGCACGACCTGCTGGCTGGCCGCGTTGACATAGGAGGTGTTCGGCATCCAGGACAGTCCACCGAGGTGCTGCAGGCGGTTGTTCTGCAGGTAGACGTGCTGGATGTTGGTCAGCGTGTTCGGCAGCGCGAACGTGGTGAGGCGGTTGTTGCGCAGGTCGACGTCGGCGACCTGGGACAGGGCTGCCGGGAAGCTGGCCGCGGTGACCTGGTTGAACGACAGGTTGATGTTGATCAGCTTGGTCAGCTGCGCCGGGACCGAGACGGAGCCGGCGAGGGCCATGTGGTGGCCGGTGAAGACCTGCACGTTGACGAGATGGTGCCAGCCGGTGAGGTTCGCAATCGGGCGTGAGCTGCAGTCGAGGTTGGTGATGGTGGCGAGCTGGGTGTCCTGGATGGCGGCGCCGGGGGACTGGCCCAGCGCCGCATTGAGGCAGGCGCGGAAGTTGGCGTCGGGGATCGAGACGGTGGCGGTCGGGAGGACCTTGGCCTGGGCTGTGAGCGGGGTGAGGGCGACGAGCAGGCCCAGCAGCAGGCTGCCGGCGAGTCGGATGGGGGAGCGCATGGGGGTTCTCTCTTTCTTGGACGCTGCCGCGCTGGGGGAGGGTGACGGGCGCAGCGTGGCGTGGCGGCGGAGGAGGGGCCCGATGGGGTCGTGGAACGGCTGGGGGCGGTCAGGCAGAGTGGACCGATACCCAGCAGGAGGGTGGGTGGGGGTGGGTGATACGGTGGGGCGGCGGTGGGGTGTGGTGGTGGTGAAGCTAGGAGTGCGTGAGGTGGCGGGACCGGGCCCAGGCTCGGGATGCGGCTGAAAAGGCAAACGCCTCGTCGAGAGATCGAATGGTCTTCGAAGCGAGCGAGCGGCACTATGAGGTACGCAGTGAGGCCATCGTTGCGTTCGACACTCTGGTGCAGCGAGAGGCCGAGGAACTCGATCAATCGTGGAGCGTTACGAGGCAAGTCCTTGGGAGATGTTTGGGGAGTCCCGCCAATTTGACGCGCTAGACCAGGCGTTCTCTCGCGTCGCGCTACTCACCAACGCACCTGTGGCTGATGCCGCCTGGACACTCAAACAATCGATCTCGGATGTCTTCTACGAGAAGGGGCATGCGTGGAAGAAGTACGGCGTCGCGAGGGATCAGTTTCGGGCGGCGGCCCGGGCGATGCTAGCGGGGGATCAGACGCCCTCCGCTGACGAGATGTCGCAGCAGACGCCGGCTACACGCTGGTCACGGCTGCGAGCGCGAACTGATCCTGCGGCATCGGGCGCCGCAGTTGCCAAGTGATCGCGATAGGGCGATCACCCTGGTGCTGAACGTAGTCGGCCTCGCCCAGCAGCAGGTATGGGGCTCCCTGGCCGAACTCAGTCGTTCCCTGCTCGCGCATGAAGATGAGAACCTGCCCGCCGTTCTGCCGCTGGTTCAAGTACCGCTGACCAGTTGGTGAGGCAACAGTCGTACGTGATTGGGTCTCCCAGTGGAACAGTGTGGGGCTGATGGCGTAGTCCTCGTACATCGTGGTAGGGCTGAACTTCGCTTCGGCCTTGTTGATGGTTACCAGGAACGCATCGGTGCTGAGAGTCTTCGAGTAGAAGACCCCCTCCCTGAAGTTGTCCGGCTTGCGTTCGAGGGATGCATAGTCCAGCGCCGCGCAGAGTTCTTCGCGTGTGTACCGCATGTGCGAACGAAGAGGACGCCACGAGAGGGCTCCACCGAGCGACTCAGGAGCGTGAGTGGCGTTCGCAACGCTGAACGCCATCATTTCGAGGATGTCTGAAACGACCGCAGGCTCATCTCGGACGTGTTGCAGGGGCTCTTCGTAGTTGCTGAAGGGCAGCCCAGGCCACAGCGAGAAGAGAAGCATTCGAGCCCAGATCTGGTCCACGGGCGACAAGTGGCTGTATGGCTCTGTGCCAGTGAGTAGCGCTCGGTACTTCTCCTCTCGCTCGCGATCCTCGACGTGCGCGAAGAACCGGACGCGCTTCATGAGCGCCTCTTCGTAGGGACCGCCGGGTGGTGCGGACAACCCGGCATCCCGACGCAGTCGGGTCCAGCTCTTGTCGGCCTTGAGCAGCTGTGAGACCGGGGTGTCGGTCGCCTCGACGAACCGCGTGAGGGAGACGTCGCCCAGGTTCCTGAGAGCGCTGACCGATTCGGCCCAGCGCGTGGTGATTTGCCGCTTCAGCGAACTCAGAACTTGTTGCTGGGTGTGGCGGTCCAAGATGAGCTGGGAGCCAGCAGGTAGCTCCGGGAACTCGCGTGTGACATGGTCCCTCAGCTGCCCTCGCGGGATACCTGTCATCGCAGTCAGTCGGGCGTCGAAGCGGTACTCCTTGCGGTGGTTGCCGACGAAGTCGAGCACCGTGAGCACGGCCTTGTCTCGCGTGCGACGGAGCCCGCGACCAAGCTGCTGCAAGAAGAGGGTGCCGGATTCAGTGGGGCGCAAGAAGAGAACCGTGTCGACGTCGGGAAGGTCAAGACCCTCGTTGAAGACGTCGGCGCTGAAGACGATGTTGAGCTTGCGAGCTGTCAGGTCGCGCAGGGCGTCCGCCCTCTCAGTGGGTGGCGTGTCGCCGGAGACCGCTGCGGCCGGGATACCGGCCTGATTAAAGGCGTCCGCCATGAACTTGGCATGGGCGACGCCGCTGCAGAACCCCAGCGCTCGCATGGCACCGAGATCTGGCACCTTGTCCTCCAACTGCTTGAGGATGATTCGGAGCCGTGTGGTGTTTGCGGTGTAGAGGTTCTCGAGCTCTGCGGGGTCGTATCGGCCGGTGCGCCAAGAGATCTGCGTGAGATCTGTCCCGTCGCTGACGCCGAAGTAGTGAAAGGGCACGAGCAGCTCGGCGTCGAGTGCATCCCACAAGCGGATCTCTGCGGCAGTTCGGCCATCGAAGTACTTGCGTACGTCGATCCCGTCCGTGCGTTCGGGCGTAGCGGTCAGCCCGAGCAGTTCTCTCGGAGTCAGGTGCGTGAGCAACTGCTGGTAGCTGCTGGCGGCAGCGTGGTGGAACTCGTCGATCACCACCACCTCGAACGCGGCTGGGGTCATGCTTGAGACCACATCTGACGACAGCGACTGCACTGAGGCAAATACGTGCTGCCAGTCCGAGGGTCGCTCGCCTCCCACGTATAGCTCGCCGAACGTAGGGTCATTGAGCACCTCGCGGTAGGTACGGAGGGCTTGCTGCAGGATCTCCTTGCGGTGTGCCACAAATAGGAGGGAGGGTCTCTGCCCGTCGAGGCACATCGCTCGATAGTCCAGAGCTGCGACGACGGTCTTTCCGGTCCCAGTCGCTGCAACCACCAGGTTCCGGTGGTGATCATGAACCGTGCGCTCAACCTCCAGCGCCTCAAGGATGTATCGCTGGTGGGGGTACGGCCGCACTTCAAGGCCAGAGAGAGAAATGGTGACCCGATCCGTGGACCCTCCACCCCGTGCCTCCGCCAGCGCAGTGTCGAGACGATCACCATCTCGATCGGGCAGGTACTCCTCGAAGTTCTCGCTGTTCCAGTAGGTGTCAAACGTGGCCCCGAACTTCTTAAGCAGTGACGGAGTCACGGAGCGGCTAAGCCGCACATTCCACTCGACGCCATCCAGTAGAGCGGTACTCGTCAGGTTTGAGGAGCCCACGTAGGCGGTGTCGAAGTGGCTGTCTCGATGGAAGAGCCACGCCTTCGCGTGCAACCTTGTTCGCTCGATCTCGTAGCTGATCCTGACCTGCGCTCCGAACTCGCGGACCAGGCGGTCCAGGGCGCGCCGCTCTGTCGAGCCGAGGTATGTCGAGGTGATGACCCGGAACGTGGCGCCCCTCTCCGCAAGCTCTCGCAGCTGGTTTTCGAGGGTGCGGATGCCGTGCCACTTGATGAAGGCGCAGATGAGATAGACCTCGTCTGCCGACGCGATCTCACCTCGGATCTCATGCCCGAAGTTTGGCTCGCTGCCAGTGTTCGTCAGCAGCGCGACATCACTGAGGGGCAGCACCGGGTGATCGCCGTGGCGCGGCTTGACGTTGGGGCCTGGGGCCGGGCGAACGGAGACGAGCTTGCTCGGTTCGCCGAAGACGATGTCGCCGACTGCGCCGATGCTCGTGAGAAGTTCATTGGTGACGGATACCCGTTGCTCCGCCTTCAGAGTGCTCAGGTGCTGCTGCAGCGCGCTCTGCACGTGTCGTGCCAGCACCTCAGGAACATGGGCCTCGTCGATCTTGCTCGTCTGATGGTCCATGAGTGTGTGATGCAACCGTGTTTCGACCTCGCTCGTCACGATGGCGTCATACGCGCCTTCAGGCAGGGGAGCGGCGTCGGGTGCAGTCACGGAATCATCTTGGCATGAGATTGCATGAATGCCTTGCCAACAAGAAAAACGGACACGAATCGTCCTAGGAGTAATGGTGCTCAATCTTCCTATCGCTGTCGGTTCTGCTGCCTGACGGAGTCGCGTCCAGCGGGCGTCGTACACAATCAGCATTCACTAGCACCTCGAGCCCACCCACCCCACCCACACACCCAGTGCAACACTGGACCCATGCGCGTCGCCATCACCGGTGCCACCGGCCTCCTCGGAACTGCCACCACCCAGCACCTGCGCCAGAACGGGCACACCGTCATCCGGCTGGTCCGCCGTGAGCCCTATGGTCCGGACGAGCGCCGCATCGACCCGCCGAACCGCACCATCGCCGACCCCGGCCTCACCGACATGGACGCCGTCATCAACTTCGCCGGCGTCGGCATCGCCGACACCCGCTGGACCAGCGACTACAAGCGCAAGCTCCGTGCGTCCCGGGTGGCCACCACCCAGACCATCGTCAACGCCCTCGCGGACGCGCCGAAATGCACGACCCTGCTCAACGGGTCGGCCATCGGCTACTACGGCAGCCGGGGCGACGAGCCGCTCGACGAGTACTCGAGCAAGGGCACCGGGTTCCTCGCCGACCTCGTCCAGGACTGGGAGGCCACCGCCGACGCCGCCCCCGAGCACGTGCGGGTGGTCAAGCTGCGCACCGGCCACGTGCTCACCCGCACCGGGGGCATCCTGGGCAAGCAGCGGCTGCACTTCGGTCTCGGCCTCGGCGGACCCATCGGCGACGGCACCCAGGTCGTCAGCTGGATCGCCGTCGACGACTACGTGCGGGCCATCGAGTTCCTGCTGACCCATGACGAGATCAGCGGACCGGTCAACCTCACCGCCCCGAACCCCGTCGACAACACCACCTTCAGCAAGGCCTTCGCCGCGGCCCTGCATCGTCCGGCGTACCTGCCGCTGCCGATGTTCGCACCCAAGCTGCTGTTCACCGCCGAGATGGTTGACGACGCGATGCTGGCCAGCCAGCGGGCGCTGCCCAAGCGGCTGCTCGACGCCGGGTTCACGTTCGAGCACACCGAGGTGCGCGAGGCGATGCGCTCGGTCTGCTGAGGCCATGACCCATCAGGACGACGGCGCGCGGCTGTCGCCGAGCTTGTACGGCGACCGGCGGCGGCTTCCATGGGCGCGGCCGCGCCCCGTACTGGCGTTCGGCTGGCTCGAGCCGGGTCGTCCATACCGGGTGGGGCAGTGCCCGGTGGTTGTGGTGGCGGCACTCGAACGACTCGAGCCGGTCGACCGCACCAGGGGGTTCCATGCGTGCGGGTTCTGTGAGGGGGCGGCCGCGTTCGCGGGCGCCCCGCACCGCACGCTGGACGGCCGCGACCTGGTGCTGGGCAGCGCGAGCCTCGCGGTGACGGTCGGCGGCAACCGGTGGGTGGCGCCGAACCTGGTGCTGCACTACATCACGGCGCACGGGTACCTGCCGCCGGACGAGGGGGTGAGGGGACTGGGCGGGTAGGTGCGAATCCGCGAGTTGGGCTCTGCGTTTCTACGAGTTGAAGGCTGCGTTTCTACGAGTTGAGCCCTGCGAATCCGCGACCTCCGGCTATCCTCGAGTCATGACCACCCTGCTGCGGCGCGCACTCGACACCACCGCGCGCGAGGCGCTGGCGACCTTCCCCGCTGTCGTCATTCAAGGCGCACGGCAGGTCGGCAAGAGCACTTTTGCGCGGATGCTCGTGGACGGACAGCCCTCGCGGCTGATCACCCTGGACGACCCGTCGGCCCACAGTGCCGCACGAGCAGATCCGACAGGCTTCGTCGAGCAGTTCCAGAGCGGCACGCTCGTCATCGACGAGCTCCAGCGCTGCCCGGAGCTCGTCCTGCCCATCAAGGCATCGATCGACAGGGACCGTCGGCCCGCACGATTCCTGCTGACGGGTTCGAGCAATTTGTTGCGGTTGCCACGGACGCCGGACAGTCTGGCGGGCCGTGCGGTGACGGTCGTGCTGAACCCCCTGTCCCGGGGTGAACTCGGCGAGTCGCGCGACGGCCTCGTCTCGTTCCTGCGCGCCCAGCCAGACGTGGGCGACTTCCCCTGCACTTTCACCAGAAGTGACTACGTGGCGGCCATCGCGCAAGGGGGCTACCCCGAAGTCAGGGGGCTGAACCAGCGCATGCGCAACTTGTGGTTCGACAGCTATCTGGAAAGGTTGATGGACCGGGACCTCGCAGACATCGCACCACGGGTGGATCCCGGGCGAATCTCGACCGTGCTTCGGCTGCTGGCAGCTGGCCAGGCAGGTGAACTGGTGAAATCCAGAATTGCCCGGGACGCCTCAATCCCCGAGACCACGGTCACTGGCTATCTCGACCTGCTCGAGACGATGTATCTAACCACGAGACTGCCGTCCTGGACGCCCAACCTCACCAGCCGTGAGGTTGCTCGCCCCAAGGCGTTCGTGGTGGATTCCGGGCTGTCGCTGCGGCTGTCGAGGGTCACCGAGCAGCAGCTGCTTGCCGTGGCGAGCCCGCACATGGGAGCGGCCATGGAAGGGTTCGTGGTGGGCGAGTTGTTCAAGCAGCGGGGCTGGAGTGCCACCGAGTACGACCTGTTCCACTACCGCGATCGTGCTGGTCTCGAGGTTGACGTCATCGTGGAGTTCTATGACGGGTCGGTCATGGGGTTCGAGGTCAAGTCCGGGGCCACGTTCAAGAGCGAGCACTTCGCCGGACTGAGGGTGCTCAGGGACAAGCTCGGCCCACGGTTCGTCGGAGGCTACGTGCTGGGCACGTCCACGACGGCGGCGTCCTTTGGTGATCGCCTCTGGGGGCTGCCGGCGGCGGCGCTGTGGCAGTTGGGCTCCGACTGATCCGCCCGGGTGGGCTTGTGTGCCAGCCGCCACCGCAAACTCAGTCCAGGCTCACCCGCACCTGCCGCGGACGCACGATCACCCACAACGCCAGGCTCGACGCCACCGCCAGTACCAGCATCGCCGTGCCCATCGGCGCCGGCGAACGCACGTCGAACTGGCCGATGATCGGCCCCACGCACGCGGCCACGATCATGTTGCCCGCGCCCATCAGCGAGGCCGCGACACCCGAATCGGCCCGGTGGCCCTGCAGCGCCAGCACCTGCGCGCTGGGCATGCACGAGCCGAAGCCGGTGGTGTAGATGAACATGAACGGCACGATCACGGCCAGCGACGGGTTCACCTGGTGCACCAGCAACAACCCCGCCGCCGCAACCACCATCGTCGTCGTGCCGATGATCAGGATCACCTGCGGCCCCACCACAGCCGCGAACCGGCTGCCGATCTGCACGCCGATGAACACACCCACCGAACAGATCGCGAAGACCATGCCGAAGCCGCGCGCCGACAGGCCGTAGCCCTCTTGCAGCAGCACCGACGAGCTCGAGACATAGCTGAACAGGCCGCCGAAGGCCATGGCCGCGACGATCCAGACGCCGACGAACAACCGGTCGCCGAGCACCCGTCCATAGGCCGCCCGCAGCGCGTCGAAGCCGCCGACCGTGCGTTCAGAAGCGGGTCGGGTCTCGACGATGAGCACCGCCACCAATGCCACGATGACAAGGCCATACGCCATCAGCACCCAGAACACGCCGCGCCAGTCGGTGAAGCCGAGCAGCCACGACCCCAGGATCGGCGCCACGATCGGCGCCAGCCCGTTGATCAGCGCGAGCTGCGACATCATCCGGATCAGCCGGCGCCCCGAGAACAGGTCGCGCGCCATCGCCATGGCCACCACGGCGCCACCGGCGGCACCGATGCCCTGGAAGGCCCGCATCACGGTCAGGAACTCCACAGTGGGGGCCACTGCCACCAGCAGCGACGACACCACATGCAGCGCTGACATCACCAGCAGCGGCCAGCGGCGTCCCAATCGGTCGCTCAGCGGGCCGACGATCAACTGGCCGAGCGCGAACCCGAGCGTGGTGGCCGACAGGGTCACCTGCACCTGCGCATCGGTGATCGACAGGTCGAGCTTCACACTGGGGAAGGCCGGCAGGTACATGTCGATGGTGAACGGCCCGAGGGCTGTCAACAGGCCGAGCGTCACGATGATGGCGACGCGTCGACGGTGTGAGAAGCGGTCGCCGAGGTGCTCTTCCTGGCGGATTTGCTGGTGCATGGCACTCCTGATCAGGGCACGACAAGACCCACCGCACGGGCGTCAATGGGGGTGGTGTGTGCCGCGTCACAGTGTAGTGATCATTAGCTGGTTCAACTAACTTGTTGCGCCGCGGGTGAACGGGTGCCGGGCGATGAAGTCCGCGACGAGTTCGGCGACTTCAGTGGTGTGTGTCGAGGCGACCGAGTGGCCCGCGCCGGTGATCAGGTGGTGCTCGCCGCCCGGGAACAGCCCGCGCGCCACCCGTGCCACCTCGATGAACCAGGGGTGGCTCTGTGCGCCACCGATGTACAGCACGGGTGCCGTGATCGTGGACGCGCGTATGGCCTCGAAGCGCCAGCCCAACAGCGCCGGCAGGTCTTGTTCGAAGAAGGTGACGGCATCACGTTCGATGGCCGCGACTTCTGTGGGGTCGAGCTGTTGGCGTTCCTCGCTCCAGGGCTGCGTGCCGAGCGCGGCGCTGAACTCGTCCAGCGCCGCGGTGACGCCGGACTGCCGCGCCAGGTGCACCAGGTGGCGGTTGGCCTCGAGGAACCCTTCATCGGGCACACCCACCAGCGGCGGAGGTTCCATCAGGGTGAGTGTGGCCACCGCTTGGGGTGCGCTTGCTGCGAGTTCAAGTGCGACCGCGGCGCTGTAGCTCACACCCACCACGTGGGCCGGCACGCCGTCGAGGGTCCGCAGCACGGCCAGGCAATCGGCCGCGTCCCCGGCGACAGAACCTGGTCGGCGCGCGGGGCTGCTCGAGTTGTAGCCGCGTCGTCGCAGCTCGATGGTGCGACACCGGCCGGTGAGCACGGACGACGTCGCCAGTGGGGTGAGCTCGTCGGCGGCGAGCGCGGTCTGGATCACCAACAGCGGCTCACCGGCTGCGGTGGTGCGGGTCTCGACCTGCCCGCCGTGTGCATCGACCGCGACATTGACGATCATGGGTTCATTGTGCGCCGGAGCGGGCGGGCCGAGCCATGCCGGGCGGCAAGATTGAGTGAAAAGACGTCCCCACGGACGTCTTTTCACTCAATGTCGGGGCAGCCGGGGTCAACACCATGCAGAAATACAGGGATTGGGCTGTATTTCTGCAGGATGATGCCGAGGATGGGGCGGGGCGGGGGTGGGGCGGGGCGGGTCCAGATTGTCGTCGGTACAGAACCACGCGAGCCCATGCCTCGTCCTGCCCACGTCGGGTGGGCCGAGAACCACGCGAGCCCATGCCTCGTCCACGCCCCCTTGAAGCGCACCACGCACCCCTTGAAGCGCACGACGCTCCCTTTGCGTGGACGACGCCCCCCTTGGTGCCGGCCGCAACAGGAGCGCCGTGCACCTTCGAGGAGCGTCGCGCACCTGAGGGGGAGCGTCGTTCACCTCACAGGGAGCGCGGCTCGCACACCACGGCGCACCTCAAAGAGCAGCGCACCGCTCAGCCGCCCAGCACCCCAGGCACTCAGAAGGGCTTGTCCTTCTGCCACACCAGCCGGTGCTTCTTCGTCGCGAAACATGCGATGGCCAACCCCACCCCGGCCAGGTTCAACCAGACCGCCGGTCCTGACGAGATCCGGTCATCCGCGACGCTGGCCGCCAGGATCAGCAGCATGAACGCCGAGATCAGGGCATCGGCGATCACCGCGATCGTCCAGATCAGGCTCGGCACCCGGCCCATCACACCGGCCAGGGCAAGCATCGCCCCGATGCTCGAGACCAGCGTGGCGATCAGGTAGACCACGAACAATGCCACCACGAACTCGGTCTCGGAGCCGCCGAGCAGGTGCGGCGTCCACTGCCACAGGAACGTGCCACCCGACCACGATTGCCCCGTGGGGTAGACGATCGGGGTGATCACGCTGCCGATGAACCCGAGCGCCGCAGCCGCCAGCATCGCCAGCACCACCACCTTGCGCTTCGGGCTCGGCGTGGGGTCGGGCCGCACCGGGATCATGTACGGCACACCGTTGATGTAGCGCACGCCGGGCGGGTGCGGCTGGCCATGCGGCGGCGGGCCCCAGCCGAGCGGGCCGCGTCCGTTCGACCCGGCCGGGGGTTGTGGTCCAGCGGGCGGTTGCCCCGGACGACCCGGCTGCTGCCATGGTGGCGGCCCCTGCGGGGGCTGCTGCGGGTTGGTCACGACCACGCCCCGATCACCAGAAACTCAGCACGACGGCCATCAGTCCACCGCCCAGCAACAGCAATTCCACGACCCACAATTGGTCGCGCTCGCCGCGGCGCCCCACCAGACGGGCGGCGCCACCGAGCAGCAACAACACGATTCCAACAAGCAACAGAGGGGACACACGAAACTTTCGATCGTCGGCCAGGGACAGACACGCTGTGCGCCAAGCCCCCCTCAGACGACCGGACCCGCCCCGGGGTTCCCCCCGACCGACCACTGACCGGACAAGCCCCGGTCGCACCAGTCACGACCGCACCAGTCACGACCGCACCACGGCGACCAGCGTCTGCCAGATCAACGCGATGTCGCCGGCCACCGAGTTGTTGCGCACGTACTCGCGGTACAACGCCACCTTGCGCGGCAGGATCACCTCGACATAGTGGGCCTCGGGGTCGTCGGCCTCGGCGAGTTCCTCCTGCTCGTTCCGATAGACGATCGAGGCGGGGTCGGTGATGCCGGGCCGCACCGACAAGATCTCGGCGGCCGCCTCGTCACCCCACATGGCGACGTACTTCGGCACCTCGGGCCTGGGGCCGACCAGCGACATGTCACCGACGAACACATCGATCAGCTGCGGCAGCTCGTCCAGCTTCGACGTGCGCAGCAACGCCCCCACGCGGGTGATGCGCGAATCGTGCGCCGAGGTGACCAGCGCGCCGGCGTTGTCGACCTTCATCGAGCGGAACTTGTGGATGCGGAACGTGCGCCCGCCCAGCCCGACCCGCTGCTGGCGGAAGAACACCGGCCCCGGGTCGTCGACCTTGATCGCGATCGCGCAGGCCGCGAACAACGGGGCGCCCACGACCAGGCCGACACCCGATGCGGCCAGGTCAAGCGCCCGCTTGGCGGTGAACCGCTTGATCGGGCGGCGCAGTTTCTCGGGGATGATCGTGGCCATGGTGCCCCTCAGTCGAGCGACGCGCGCACGGCGGCGATCACGCGGTCGACCTGGTCGTCGGTCATGGAACTGAAGATCGGTAGGCTGACCACCCGCTCGAACTCGGCGCTGGCCACCGGGTACATCTCGGGGGTCAGCTGGTAGGTGTCGCGCCAGTACGGCTGCAGGTGCATCGGGATGAAGTGCACGGACGTGCCCACGCCCTCGTCCGCCATCTCCTGGATGAAGGCGTCACGGTTCAGGCCGGCCTCGGCCGTGAGCCGGACGACGTACAGGTGCCAGGCATGGGTCGAACCCTCGGGCGCATGGGCCGGCAGCTGCAGCGGCAGGTCGGCGAAGGCCTCGTCGTAGCGGGCAGCAATGGCGGCGCGGCGGGCCGTCATCTCGGGCAGGCGGCGCAACTGCACTCGTCCCATGGCGGCGGCGGTGTCGGTCAGGTTGTCCTTGTAGCCGGGGGCGACGATGTCGTAGTGCCAGCTGGGCTTCTTGCTGCTGTAGCGGTCGAAGACGTCGCGGTCGATGCCGTGCAGACGCATGGTGCGCATGCGCTTGGCGACGTCCTCGTGCGGGGTCAGCACCATGCCGCCCTCGCCGGTGGCCATCGTCTTGGTGGCATAGAAGCTGTAGACGGTCGCGTCGTGGCCGTGGGTGCCGATCATGGCGCCCTCGTTGATGGTGGGCAGCGCGTGTGCGGCGTCCTCGACGATGCGCAGGCCGTGCGTGGCGGCGAAGTCGGCCAGTGCCTGGTTGGGCACACCGAGGCCCGCAAAGTGCACGGGCGCGATCACCTTGGTGCGATCGGTGAGCCGCTTCTCGGCATCGACCAGGTCGATGCACAGCGTGTCGGGGTCGACGTCGACGAAGACGGGGTCGGCGCCCAGGTAGCGGACGGCCTCGGCCGTGCTGGTGAACGTCCATGTGGGCACGAGCACCTCGTCACCCGGGCCGATGCCCATGGCCTCGTACGACAGGTGCAGCCCGGCGGTGGCCGAGTTGACCGCCACGGCGTGCACGCCACCCGCGCCGCCGGTGACGAAGTCGGCGAATTCCTGTTCGAAGGCCGCAGCATTCGGGCCCGTCGTGAGCCAACCGTTGCGCATCGTCTCGACGACGGCCTCAATTTCGGCCTCCGTGATGTCGGGGCGCGCAAACGGGATGAACTCGGCTTCGGTCATACTGCCGAATCTACCAGCGCAGATAGGGCACAGCCGGCGTGACATGAGGCGCGACATTCAGCTGCATATCAGCCAGTCGCCACGGGTGGTGGCGTTGCCAGTGGACGAGTTCCTGGGCAGCCCACAGGTCCCACCAGGGCCGGTAGCCCTCGCCGTCGCGGTCGAGCGCCCGTTCGCGGCGGGTGATGGGGTCCAGTTCCATCCACAGGCCGGCGGTGGCCAGGGCACGGTTCTCGGGGGTCAGCGCGCCGCAGCCCTCGATGACGATGTCGGCCACCGGGTCGAGGTCGACCCAGCCGTCGGGGCGGTGGGCGGCCCAGTCCCAGGTGGGGTGGCCGGGGTTCACAGCGCGCAGCATGTCGGGCACCATCGCGGCACCCTCGGCGAGCCCTTGCCACCCGGGGTAGCAGCTGTCGAGGCTGACCAGCTGGGTGTCGGGGCTGGTCGCGCGCAGGTGGGCGACCAGCTCGGTGGCCAGTGACGTCTTGCCCGCGCCCGAGCCACCGTCGACCAGCAGCACCAGCCGCGGGTGGCCCGCGGACAGGTCGCGGGTGCGCTCCGCAATGCGGGTGATGGTGTCGGGGTGGGTGACGTGGGTGGGGGACTGGTCGACCATGATCAACTCCCCACGATCCACAGGGTGCCGAACCGTTGGGCGGCCAGCAGCGCGAATGCGCCCACTGCGAGGACGATGGCCACGGCGATGCCGTCGGCCGCGCTGAGCCGTGACGGCCTGGCCCAGGTGCGCTCGCTGCCGCCGAAGCCGCGGGCCTCCATGGCGGTGGCCAGCCGTGAACCGCGCCTGACCGCGAAGACCATCAGCGTGAACGCCATGGTCGTCCAGCGCCGCAGGCGGCCGGTGTCGCCCAGGCCGCGGGCGCGGCGGGCCTGGCCCAGCGTGCGCCAGTCGTCGAGGAACAACCCGATCATGCGGATGCCGGCGAGCGTGCCCAGCACGAACCGGGCGGGGAATCTGAACACCTGCGCCAGGCCGTCGGCCATGTCGGTGGGGTCGACGGTGGTCAACAGCAGGATCGCGGGCATGCCCAGCGCGAAGACCCTGATGAACACGGCCAGCGCCAGCCACAGCGACTGCTCGGTGACCATGATCGGGCCCCAGTCGAAGAACGTGGGCCCGCCCGGCAGGCCATAGAGCGCCATCGACAGCGCGCCGATGGGGGCGACCACGAGCAGCGGCGCGAGTCGCTTGATGAATCGCCAGGTGCCGAAGCCGACCAGCGGTGCCGCCAGCAGCGAGAACCCGGCGACGATGGTGGCCGAGAGCCAGTCGAGGGTGATGATCACCGGGATGCTGAGCAGGATCGCCAGCACGATGCGGGTGACGGGATTGATCCTGTTGATCATGGTCGTTCTGGTGGTGGTCGCTGGGGTCGTGGTGGTCGCTGGGGTCATGGTGTGCGCACGCCCCGATCGGTGAGGCCGTGGGCGGGGTCGAGGTGCAGGTGCACCTGTCCGAGTGCCTCGATGTACGCCGCGTCATGGGTGACCGACAGCACGGTGGTGCCGAAGCTCGTGACCTGGTCGCTGATCAGTCGCACGAGCTCGAGCCAGGTGTTGCGGTCCTGCCCGAAGGTGGGTTCGTCGAGCACGATGACGGCGGGGCTGGTGGCCAGCACGGTGGCCACCGACAGCCTGCGCTTCTCGCCGCCCGACAGGGTGAACGGGTTGGCGTCGGTCAGGTGGCCCAGGTGGAGGGCCTGGATGAGTTCGTCGGTGCGCTGGCTGATGCGCGCCTGGGGCCACTTCAGTGCGGTGAGCCCGGCGGTGAGTTCGTCGCGCACCGATGCGGCGACGAACTGGTGCTCGGGCTGCTGGAACACCGTGCCGATGCGGGTGGTCAGGTCGGTCGAATGCCACGTCGCCGGGTCGGCCGGGTCGGTGCGCCGCCGCGGCGGTGGTTGCAGCTTCGGCGCGGCGCTGACGCGCCCGTTCAGCGGGGCGAGCAGGCCGGCGAGGGTGAGCGCCAGGGTCGACTTGCCGGCGCCGTTGGGGCCGGTGAGCACGGTCGAGGTGGCCTCGGGCAGGGTGATGTCGATCCCGCTGGCGATGGGACGGTCGGGGGAGCGGGCGATGGTGAGGTCGTGCCCGGTGATGATGCTTGCGGCCGTCTGTGGACGAGGCGCGTGGTCAGGACGAGGCGCGTGGTCAGGACGAGGCAGGGGCTCGGCTGGTGCGGGCACCCCCGGCACCCACACCCCGGCGGCGAGCAGTGCGTCGCGGTGGGCCTCGATGGTGGCGCGGGCAGGGCCGTCGGCAATGATCCCGCCGACGGCGTCCAACACGATGACCCGGTCGACCAGGTCGACCCAGGTATCAACGCGGTGTTCGACCACGACCAGGGTGCGGCTGCGGTCGGCGACAACCCGGTCGACGGCCTCGACCACCTGGCGGATGCCGTCGGGGTCGAGGTTGGCGGTCGGCTCGTCGAGCAGCAGGATGTCGGCGCGCATGGCGATCGCGCCGGCCAGTGCCAGTCGTTGCTTCTGGCCGCCCGACAGGGCAGAGGTCGGGTGGCGCAGCGGCACGTCCAACCCGACCTGCGCGAGCGCATCGCGCACGCGCGGCCAGATCTCGTCGCGGGGCACACGCAGGTTCTCGCAGCCGAACGCGACGTCGTCGCCCACGCGGGCGAGCACGACAGACGATTCGGGGTCCTGCTGCACGAGCCCCACCCGGCCGATCGCGCGGGTCGGGTGGCGCCCGTCGATCAGCAGACGGCCCTGCTGCTCGCCCTCGTCGCCAGAGATGACCCCGGCGAGGGCGTGCAGCAGGGTCGACTTGCCCGCACCGCTGGCACCGAGCAGCAGGACGCTTTCACCGGGGCTGATGGTGAAGCTCAGGTCGCGGGTGGCCCAGGTGGAGCGCCCCGCGTGCCGCCAGCCCCAGTGCTCGGCGGTGATGCTGCTCACGCGGTCTTGCTCGTCCGGGCCTCGCGTCCGGCGGCGAAACGGTCGAGGGCGCCGGTGCCGGCCAGCGCCTTGACGAGCACCCAGCCGAGCAGGCCGGCGAGCACGGCACCCGACAGCGCCAGGCTGCCCAGGTAGATGCTGTTGAACAGCGCACCCTTGGCGCGGTTGCTGAAGAAGAACTCGAAGACCCAGGCACCGACGCCCGCACCGATGCCGGCGAGCACGGCGACCTCGATGCTGAAGCGGCGGTACAGGAAGGCCAGGAAGATCAGCTCGGCGCCGATGCCCTGTGCCAGGCCGGAATACAGCGTGGTGATGCCCCACTGGTTGCCCAGCGTGGCCGAGACGGCGGCGGCGATGAGCTCGACGAGCAGGGCTGCTCCCGGCTTGCGGATCACCAGGCCACCGATCACGCCGCCGATCAGCCAGACGCCGACGGCGAGCCCGCCGAGGCCGGGGGTGATGGCGTCCATGGCGCCGAACCAGATGCCGCCGATGGTGTTCCAGGCCCAGAAGACCAGGCCCACGGCGACACCGAGCACGGCGGTGACGACGATGTCGACGACGCGCCAGCCCCTGGTCGAGACGGCGGTGGTCTGGTCGTCGGTGGTGGGTGAGGTCTTGTTGTTGGTGGTGTTGTGCAGGTCGTGCGTGGTCATGGGTGCACCTTTCACAAGTGCACGGGTAGATGCCGACTTTCGGCAAGAAGAGATCGCTCCCTGGCGCTGGCATGACCCAGATCAGGTTCGACGGTCGGGGCGGTTCAGCCCCCTCTCAGCCCGTTCCCGGACTCCCGTGGTTCCTTCCATCATAGGGCGTTGTGCCGTGCTGGCAAGCCAAGTTGGGTAACACTGTTACAGACCTATTGCCCGCGTGGTGAGGTAATGCTAGCCTGAGCGCAATTCCCGGCCTTCGGCTTATCGGTGGATCGGGATGGCAGCCGCGAGCAACCCCCTGGCTCCCATCGGAGCCTGCTCGCCACCATGACGCCGCCGCTTCCCAGGTGGCGCCACGCGCGGTTCGGCCCTGCGAGCCCGACCGCATCAGGCGTCGCCCACAGATCCCCCATCATCACCCTCATCGGCACGGCTTGTTTTGTCGTGCCCCGGGACGACGCGCACTTTTTCCTTGTCAAGGAGGACACGTGCTTCGCAAGACTCTCGCTGCAGCAGCCATGGCCGCAGCAGTCACCCTCATCCCCACAGCCGCCTATGCCCTGGACTGTACGAACGTCAGCCGGCCGCCGGCCGCATGCGGCGCAGTCTGCAACGACGGTGTCGTCTCGACCGGCAACTGGTTCTGGCTGCCGAGCGTCTTTCCGGGCGCGGACCAGGCCTGGGTGTTCGTGCCGCCGGGCACGGTGCCGGACATCGCCCCGGGCGGCAAGGGCAACTTCCAGAACGGCCAGGGCTACGCCTTGCTGGTCAACGCCATCTGCGACTCGAAGGGTTCGGTGCTGATGAAGCGCCAGACCGACCATGGCATCCAGCTGATGGAAGGTTGCATGCCCCACTGATCCTGGCCGTCCCCACATCACCGCTCGACCGGCGAAGGCCTCCCTGTGTGGGGGCCTTCGCCTGTTGTCGACTACAGCGTGATGACCGAGCCCGATTCACGGGCGAGCCCATCTTCGAGCAGTGACGCCAGGCAGCGTTCGGCCTGGGTGGCGTCATGCCAGCGGGCGAGCAGTTGCGCGCGGGTGCGTCCGTCGTGGTGGTGGCGCAGTTCGGCGAGCAGCACCCCGCGGCACTGGCGGTCGGTGCCGTGCCAGTCCTGTGGACGGCGCGGCGCGACGGCGGGTTCGGGGCGACCGGCGAGGTTCCAGGCGCACTGGGCAGCAACGGGGCAGCCGTCGTCGCAGCGCGGGGCACGGGCGGTGCAGACCAGTGCACCGAATTCCATGGACGCAGCGGCCCAGCGGGCTGCGGTCGTGGCGTCGTCGGGCAGCCACGCCAGGGCCAGGGCACGGTCGGCCACCGAGGGCGGACGCTCACCGCTGGGGTCTTCGAGGCGTTGCAGCACGCGGCGCACGTTGGTGTCGACCACCGGCTCACGTCGTCCGAAACCGAAACTGGCGATGGCGGCGGCCGTGTAGTCGCCGACACCGGGCAGGGCCTTGAGCTGGGCCACGGTGTCGGGGACAACGCCCGCGTGCTCGGTGACGATGGCCGTGGCGGCGGCATGCAGGCGTTGGGCGCGGCGGGGATAGCCGAGGCGTCCCCAGGCGCGGACGGCCTCGGCGGCAGGGTCTGCGGCCAGCGCGGCAGGGGTGGGCCAGCGGGCCAGCCACTCATGCCAGGGCCCGAGCACCCGGTTGACGGGGGTCTGCTGCAGCATGAACTCGCTGACCATGACACCCCAGGGCGTGGCCTCGGCGCGGCGCCAGGGCAGGTCGCGGGCGAACTCGTCGTACCAGTCGAGCAGGGTGGCGACGACCCGGGCCCGGGGGCGCTCGGGGTGGGCGCGGTCGGGCTGCAGCGGGTCGGCGGTCACCACACCCATGGTGCCCGAAGTTTTGTGCCGTGTGGAGGCACATTACTTCACAGGTTCAGGCCAGCACAGGTTCAGGCCAGCACCGTCATCACATGCTGTACCGGAGCCCCGCCCGACAGCACCGCCGTGGCGACATAGGTGCCGGGCAGCAGCATGGCCGTGTCGACCTTGCAGTCGCCCAGCGAGCGCTTCGTGTTCCAGGGGATCGTGTAGCCCCACGCCTTGCCCGGGCCAAGGCTCGCGGTGCCGCCGGCCTTGTGGGTCGAGCAGTCGTTGCTCGACCAGATGCGGTCAGCCCCGGAATAGATGCGCACCTCGAATGTGGTCTTCGTCAGGTCGATGACACACGCGCTCTTGCTCGCCAGCCCGACGCGCAGGTTCACGGTGTTGCCCGTGTTCACCCGGGTGGCGCCCTCGATGGACGCGGTGACGGCCGACGGGTCACAGGCGAGCGGCCCGGTGGGCTTGGGGCTGCTGGGCGGGGCGCTCGTGCTGGGTGCCGGTTTGCCGGCGGTCGAGGACGAGGCTGACGAGGCGGCCGGGGTCGAAGCAGCCGGGGATGAAGCGGCCGGCGTCGAAGCCGGGGATGAAGCAGCTGGTGTCGAAGCAGCAGGTGTGCTCGGCGTCGGGGTGGTTGACGGCGTGGGTGTGGCCGACGGCGTCGTCGAGACCGATGCCGCCGGGGTGGACGCGTCCGATGGCTGTTCACCGGTCGGCACGGCGGTGATCACATCGCCCGATGCGGTGCTGCCGCCGAACGCCCGCGTGGCCAGCCACACGACCAGGGCGATGGCAAGCACGATCACGGCAATCGCGGCGGAGCGACGAATCCAGTACGTGCGCTCACCGTCCGGGCCGACTGGATGCAGCAGCGTGTCCATGGCCCGAGATTACGGACGAACCGGCCGCGGGCGGCGCAGGCTTGCCGGGCCCACCCCCAATCCGCGGCCGGACCGGGGGTCAGTCCGGGTCGCTCCCCATGGTCCGGCGCCGGGTCTGGTGCAAGGCTGGGGGCATGAAGTTCATCATCCGTGTGCTTGCCACCGCCGCCGCTGTTGCCGTCGCTGCCTGGCTGTTGCCGGGTGTCGCCATCACCGGCGCAAGCAGGCAGGACCAGGCGCTCGTCCTGCTTGCCGTCGCCGCGATCATCGGCGTGGTCAATGCGCTGGTCAAGCCGTTGGCCCAGTTCGTCTCGACCTGCGCCATCATCCTCACGCTGGGGTTGTTCCTGTTTGTGATCAACGCCGCCATGTTGATGCTCGTCTCGTGGATCGCCGGCGAACTCAACCTCGGCTTCCACGTCGATGGCTTCTGGTGGGCACTGGCCGGTTCGGTGGTGATCAGCGTCGTGAGTGGCTTCATCAACGGCGTGCTCGGCACCTCGAAATCGGCGGAGTAACCACGTCAGGCAAGTACGCAGGCGTCAGTCGTTCAACGCAGCCTCGCTCAGTCGCATCAACCCGTCGCGGACGACCCTGGCCTGTGACTGCGTGATGCCGTCGACGGCCGCGATCTCGGCGGCGGTGGCGGCCAGCACCTCTTGCAGGGTCCCGAACCGGTCGAGCAGCGACTCGGCCACCTGGTCGGTCATCCGCGGGATGGTGTGCAACTGCCGGTAGCCCCGCGCCCGCACCCGCGCATCCAGGTGCGCGCTGCCGAACCCGAACGCCTCTGAGGCCCGGTTCAGGTCGAGCAGGTCGGCGTCCGTGATCGCCTGCATGCCGAGCGCCGAGGGCCGGTCCAGGTAGTCGCGGCGCAGGTCGGCAGCCATCGCGTCGCGGCCCTGCTGCACCTCGGCCAGCTGGGTGCCGAGCAGCCGGCCCTCGACCCCGAGCACGACCAGCGCATCGACCACCTCTTGTTCGAGTCGTCGGCTGAACTCGAGCCGTTGGGCCAGCCGCACCACATCGGCGACCGTGGCCTGGTCCTGCACCTCGAGCACGTTCAGCACGCGCGACAACGCCACGATGAACTGGCGGTGACTGAACATCGCCGTCAGTGCCTGGTTCGTGCGGGCCAGCACCAGCTGGGGTGATTCCACCGGGTGGCGCTGCCCGTCCATGAACAGCGCAATCGTCGACATCGAGGCCGACACCGTGACCACGGGCACCCGCGTCTGGCGGGCGACCCGGTCGGCGCTGCGGTGGCGGGTGCCGGTCTCGTCGGTGGGCAGGTCGCCGCGGGGCACAAAGTGCACCCCCGCCCGGACGATGCGGCTGAGGTCTGCGGTCAGGATGATCCCGCCGTCCAGCTTCGACAGTTCGCGCAGTGCACTCGGGGTGAACGGCACGTCGATGTGGAACCCGCCCGAGGTCACCTGCTGCACCTCGTCGGTGTTGCCCAGCACGATCAGCGCGCCGGTGCGGCCGTGCACGATCCGCTCCAGCCCGTCGCGCAGTTGCGTGCCCGGGGCGATCAGTGCCTGGTAGCGCTTCAGGTTCTCGCTGGTCATGCGCACCACTCTAGGCAGGCCGGCCCGGCCCATGGCGCATCACGAGTCGCCCCGGCGCAGGTCGAGCACGCCGAGCGCCTCGGCCAGGCTGGCCACCTCGACCACCTTCAACCCGTGCATGCGGGGCAGTTTCTGGGATGCGTCGCGCGAGTTGGACGGCACCAGCGCCAGCTCGAACCCGAGCCTGGCGGCCTCGGCCACGCGCCGTTCCAACCCCGGCACCCGGCGCAGGTCGCCGGCCAAGCCCACCTCGCCCATCGCGACCACACGCTGTGGAAAGTTGCGGTCGACCGCCGCCGACGCCACCGCAATGGCCACAGCCAGGTCGGTCGTCGGGTCGCTCACCCGCGCACCGCCGATGGTCGAGACGTAGACATCCTTCTGGGACAAGGGCAGGCGGGCCTTGCGTTCCAGCACGGCCAGCACCAGCGCCACCCGCGAGTTCTCGAGGCCGTGGGTCGTGCGCCGCGGACTGGTCTGGTAGGGCGAGGGCGCGACCAGGGCCTGCAGTTCGGCCAGCAGCGGGCGGCGACCTTCCATCGTCACCGTCACGCACGTGCCGGGCACGGGTTCGGCGTGCCGGGTGGTGAAGATGTGGGTGGGGTCGGGCACCTCGACGATGCCGGAGTCATTCATCTCGAAACAGCCGACCTCGTCGGCGGGCCCGAAGCGGTTCTTGGTGGCCCGCACCATGCGGAACCCCGAGTGCCGGTCGCCCTCGAAGGCCAGCACCACGTCGACGAGGTGTTCCAGCATCCGCGGCCCGGCGATGCTGCCGTCCTTGGTCACGTGGCCCACGATCACCACGGCCATGCCGCGCCGCTTGGCGACCCGCACCAGTGCGCCGGTGACCTCTCGCACCTGGGTGACCCCGCCGGGTGACCCGTCGGCCTCGGCGGTGCCGATTGTCTGCACCGAGTCGACCACCAGCAGGTTGGGCGAGACCTCTTCAATGTGCCCCAACACTGTGCCCAGGTCGTTCTCGGCCGCCAGGTACAGGTTGTCGGCCAGCGCATTTGTTCGTCCGGCGCGCAGCCTGACCTGGGCCGCCGACTCTTCACCGGTCACGTACAAGGTGGTGGCGTCGGCCGCACCACGCGCCCAGCGCGCAGCCACCTCGAGCAGCAGCGTCGACTTGCCCACGCCGGGTTCGCCGGCCAGCAGCACCACGACACCGGGCACCAGGCCGCCGCCGAGCACCCGGTCGAGTTCGCCGATGCCGGTCAGGCGCCGGTCGGCCTGACCCTGCGGCACGTCGCCGATCGGCACTGCCTTGGTGAGCGGCACCGACGTGGCAACCTGCGCCAGCTTGGGGGCACCCGCCTCGACGACGCTGCCCCAGGTCTGGCATTCACCGCAGCGCCCGACCCACTTCGCGGTCGTCCAACCACACTCGGTGCAGGTGAACCCGTCAGTCTTCGCCTTGGCCATGCCCACCACAGTAGGGGTGGGGTCCGACAAAACCTTGCAGAGCCATCAGGCTCAGATGCGCACCTCGCCGCGACCCGGCACGTTGAACACCGCTGCGACAAGGCCGGGTGCACCGTTCTCGCTGTTGAACTCCATGCGCACGCCATCGAGCTGGTCGTCGATCTCGGTGCCGATCCACTCCTCGACGCGGTGCTGGTTGCCCGAGATCTGCATCGCCTCGAGGGTGATCTCGCCCTGCAGCGCACTCGGCTGCACCTCGGCAGGCGAGATCCACTTCAAGAAGTAGGGCAGCTGCGGGTCGGCCATCAGGCCCCGAATGCCCAGCTGCTCCCATTCGAGCAGGCGTCCGTCCGGAAAGTGGCGTGAGCCGGGCACAGCCTGGCGCTCGAGGCGCTGCTCATAGGGGGTCAGGTCGTCGACCGAGACGACCCAGCCGAGCCAGCCACCGCCCATCTCAGAGCGAGCGCGCACCGCCTGACCGAAGACAGCCTTGTCTGCGGCAGGGTGGTCGAGCACCTCGACGACCTCGAGGTAGCGGCCCTCGGTGAGGGGCAGCAGGTTGTTGCGGGTGCCGAAGCGAGGGTGGAATCCGCCGTTGATGAACTCAGCGCCCAGGGCATCGCCCAGGCGCTCGACGGTGGACGCCAGACCCTCGGGCCCCGCAGCGAAGATCAAATGGTCCACATGCATGGGTTCATCATGGCCTGTGGGTTCACGAACCGCGAAATCGAGGTGGTCCAATTGTGCATGGCCTCACAAGCTGCGCTATGTCGTGGACGACCCCCGCGCCGCAACGGTGGCCGGATGAAGGGGCATTCGGCGCCGCAAGAATGTTTCACATTCAACTGACAACACGTCGTAGGCCGATTGCCCGATCAGCTCGACCAGTTCGTCGCGGCTGGTGCGGAACACCGGCTCGCTGCCTACGTGGGCGGCCGGTGACCCGGTGCAGTACCAGGCGAGGTCGGCCCCGCCCGCGCCCCAGCCGCCGCGGGTGAATTCGGTGATGGTGATCTCGAGGGTGGGGGAGCCGTCGGCCCGCTCGCCATGTCTGTACTGGCGCCGGATCGGCAACTGCCAGCAGACGTCAGGCTTGGTCTCGACCGGTGACATGCCTTGTCGCAGCGCCAGCAGGTGCAATGCGCAACCGCTGCCGGCCGCGAACGTGGCGTCGTTGTGAAAGATGCAGGCGACGTCGAGGCGGCGGGTCTGGCGTGGGGTGGCGGGGGTGTTGTCGTCGGGGTTGTCGTCGTCGTGCCCGGGTTCATCGGCGTGGACGTCGTCCTCGGCATCGACGGCCCAGCCCAGGGCCAGGCCCTCGGCCCGGTGCTGCCACAACTCGTCGGTCAGCCGCTCGACGTGGGCGGCCACGCGTGCCTCGTCGGCGGGCTCGGTGAAATGCGCGCCAAAGGTGCAACAGCCCGCGCCCGGATGGTCAGCCGAAATGCCGCGGCAGCCCTGACCGAAGATGCAGGACCAATCGCTGGTGAGCCAGGTCAGGTCGGCCCTGATCAGCTGGTCAGCGTCGGCGGGGTCGACGAACTCGACCCAATGGCGCGACACATCACCCCAGGCCAGGCCGCTGACTTCGCGCCAGCTCTGATCGTCCACGGGGGCGATGCTACCGGGGGCGGGCGGCGGGTGGGGTCGGGCAGTTCCACTGGGGCGGGGGCGGGTCGAGGCAGTTCCACTGGGGCGGGGGCGGGTCGAGGCAGTTCCACTGGGGCGGGGGCGGGGTCGGGCAGGCCGTCGGGCAGGCCCCAGACTTGCACAACTGGCACCACGGTCACGCTCGCAGGCGATTCTGGCCGT
Organism: Aestuariimicrobium sp. G57; assembly: GCF_050110855.1. Classification (NCBI taxonomy): domain Bacteria; kingdom Bacillati; phylum Actinomycetota; class Actinomycetes; order Propionibacteriales; family Propionibacteriaceae; genus Aestuariimicrobium; species Aestuariimicrobium sp. G57. Next base: position 47,122 of record NZ_JBNINW010000007.1, read on the forward strand.
TCGGCTTGCACTCGGGGCGCTGGTGTCACAAGTGCATGTTGGTGGTCCATCAGATCCAGGGTGCCTCCGGCGCCGGGCCGAAGTCTTCCACCTGCTGCACCGTTCACCCGCATCGTCCGGGCAGCCCCCAAACTTGCACAACTGGCACCACCGCCACGTTCGCAGGCGATTCCGTCCATCCCGCTTGCACTCGTGACACCGGCGCCACAAGTGCACGTTGGTGGTCCATCAGGGTGCCTCCGGAGCCGGGCCGAAGTCTTCCACCTGCTGCACCGTTCACCCGCATCGTCCGGGCAGCCCCCAAACTTGCACAACTGGCACCACCGTCACGTTCGCAGGCGATTCCGTCCACCCGGCTTGCACTCGTGACACTGGCGCCACAAGTGCACGTTGCCTGCCCGTCGCGGTCTGTCAGCGGTCGACGAACATGACCCAAGGGCGCGCCCAGCCCCGATCATCCACGCCGGTGATCTCACCGGCCCCAGGGCGCCCCCGGAACCAGGCCGAAGTCGACCACCAGCTGCACCGGTTCACCCACCTCGTCCAGACCCCAGTACGCCGGGTAGGCGCCGTCGCCGTTGCCCGAGTGGGCAATCACGCCGAAGTCCTCATCACCAGCGGCGAGCATGGCTGCCTCCCTGTCCCCGAAGGCCTCCCAGGCCACCTCTTTGTCGCGCACGGTCAGGCCATAGGCGCGTCCGGCATCGATCACCGACAGGTTCCCGGCGTCGACGCCGTAGACGTAGCCGCGCCCGACCGCGTCAGCCAGCCGCCACTGGGCCGGGGTCGCGTCGGCCAGGCTCACCCGCAGCGCCCCGCAGCGTCCATCGACCAGCACGATGTGGGCGGTGGCCATGCCTGGGGCCACACGCCTGGCCAGCGGGACGATCGTGGCCAGGCGATCGCCGAAGTCCCCGATCGCCAGGAGCCCTGAATGGCTGAAGCGGCCGACCTCGACCACGTCCGGGCCAAGTGCCGAGCCGGGGTCGTGGCGGTCCTGCTCACCCAGCGGACGAAGCTCGGCCTGCAGGCTCGGGGCAGCGAGCGCGTCGGCGGCCTTCGCGGGATCCACTGCGGGGGCATCCGGGTCGTCCCGGTAGTCACGGATACGACTGATGCGCCAGTCGTCGCCGCTGCGCTGCAGCGAGTACTCCAGGAATCGGTACCCGACGCGCTTGTTGCGCCTGGCGCTGACCATGGCCACCTCGCCCGAGACCTGCTCACCGACCACCGACTCGATCTGCGGGTCGTGGGCGCCGGGTGACTCGAAGCTGCTGGCGTCGAGTGTGAAGCCCACCACTCCGTGGCGTGAGGCGACCTCAGCGAGCCGGTCGCGCCAGTCCTGGAACGGCGGCGGTCCCTGGCGATTGGTGCGGTCGAAGGCAGGCGTGATGGCCGCGACCTGGTCGGCGTAGTCGGCGATGAAGGCGGTCACGCGGTCACTGGGTGAGGGGCTCATGCCGCCCAGCGTAGGGCCGTCGCCCAGCGAGACCGAGGAACAGTACGACGAACCAACCATTGACACAACCACGGTGCAGACCTAGCGTTGGCTTCATTCAGCGGAACGACGAACTGATCAGCGGGACGCGTCGACCGGCTGAGGAGTGGGGGCACAGTGGACCATCCATACGACGCCGGGACCGACTCGGGCCTCATCGACCCCGGTTCCATCGATCCCGGTTCCATCGATCCCGGTTCCATCGATCCCGGTTCCATCGATCCCGGTTCCATCGATCCCGGTTCCATCGATGCTGACAAGCAGAACCCGATCGGCACGCTGCAACGGGGGCTGGCCATCCTGGGCGTGCTGGCGAGCGGCGAACAGCCGACCGTCGGCAGCCTCATCGAGCGCTTCGACCTGTCCAAGAGTGCTGCCTTCCGGGTGCTGATGACGCTGCGCGAACACGAACTCATCGAGTGGGACTCCACCCTGAACGGCGTGGTGCTGCCCTCGGTGCGCTCGGTGCACCTGGGCATGGCGGGCCTGCGTGCGTTCGACCCGTGGGAACACGGGCGGGTCGAGTTGGTCAGGCTCGCCCAGCAACTCGACGAGGCAGCTCTGATGGCCGTGCGCGACGGCGACGAGATGGTCTACATCGCCCACGAGGACCGCAGCGACCACGCCGTGGGGGTGCGCCGGCTGCTGGGCAGCAGGCGGCCGATGTACTGCAGTTCGTTGGGCAAGGCCTTCCTGTCGCGACTGGACGAGGCAGACCTTGACTCCTACCTGCAGCGCGCCGAGTTCAAGGTGTTCACCCCCACCACCATCACCGACCCCGACCAACTGCGCCGCGAACTGCTCGAGTCGCGCACGCGGGGCTGGGCCATCGACCGTGCCGAACACGAATCAGGCGTCATGTGCTTCGGTGCGGCGGTCGTCGACCACGTCGGCCAGCCGGTCTGCTCCATCTCGGTGGCAGGCCCCTATGACCGGATCAACGAGGGCCGGGACCACATCGTCGCGCTGTTGATGCAGACAGCCCGATCCATCTCTGAACGTCTGGGCCACGCGCCCCGCAACTGAACCGAAAGGGCAGTCCCATGAGAAGAATCCGCAACGTCGCGGTGGGCTTCCTGTGCGCCGCAGCACTCGTGCTGTCCGCATGCTCGCCCGGCGAGACCGAAGCAGGCCCCTCAGCCAGCAATACCGACGCGCGCCAAGGGGTCCAGGAACTCACCTACCTCTACTTCACCGACGGCCCCGACGAGCAGGCCACCCGCGACCTGATCGCCAAGTACGAGAAAGAGAAGGGCGTCAAGGTCAAGCTCGAGATCATCCCCTTCGCCAACCTCGAGCAGACCCTGCAGGCCCGATTGTCCGGCGGCAACGCACCCGATGTGGCGCGGTTGACCAGCCTCACCAACTTCCGGGACGACCTGCTCGACCTCAACCAGTTTCAGAAAGAGGCGCTCGACGGCAAGTTCATCGAGGGCTTCGACGCGGCAGCCAACAGCGATGGCAAGCGGCTCGCGGTGCCGTCCGACCTGACCATCAACGGACTGTTCGTCAACGAGGACCAGTTCAAGAAGGCCGGCGTGCCGATCCCCGAGGTGGGCAAGGCCTGGAAGTCGTGGCAGGAGATGGTCGATGCCGCCAACAAGGTCAAGGCCGCCAACAAGACCGAGTACGCGGTCGCCGCCGACGTCTCGGGGCACCGGTTCTCGACGATGCTCAGCCAGTACGGCACCACCCTGATCTCGGCCGACGGCAAGAGCGCTGCGGTCGACCAGACCAAGACCACCAAAATGCTGACCGACCTCAAGAAGTGGAACTCCGACGGCACCATGCCGCGTGACCTGGTGCTGCAGGCCGGGTCGAAGTACAAGGCGGCCAACGAGATCTTCCTGGCCGGCCAGACACCGGTCTACCTGTCCGGCAACTGGCAGATCGGTGCCTTCGCCAAGAACGCCAAGTTCACGTGGCGGGCCCTGCCCAACGCGTGCGAAGAGCGCTGCGGCGGATTCCCCGGTGGCAAGTTCATGGCCGGTTTCAAGCAGTCCAAGAACCCAGCCCTCGCCGCCGAGTTCATCGCCTGGATGAACTCGACCGACAACCAGAAGCAGATGGTGGCCGACGCCAACTTCCTGCCGACCCGCACCGACCTGCTCAAGGCCGACATCCCCTACAAGACGCGTCCCGCGGACATGAAGGTGTACGTGTCCGAAATCGAGACGACGCCTGCCGACACCTATGTGAGCGCCTACTCGCCGGCCTTCAGCAATTCCGCCAAGGCGCTGGTGACGGCGATCGCCGAGGTGCTGGCCGACAAGACCACCCCCGAGGCGGCAGCCGCGAAGCTGAAGACTGACGTCGAAGGGGCCATCAAGGATGCAGGCTGACCCTGCGCTCCCCTCGGTCGAGGGTGCCCTGGACCTCCCCTCGGTCCAGGGCGCCCCCGCGCCCGCGCAGCCCCGTCGACGGTTCCGGCTGACCCAGCAGAAGGTCGCCCCCTACCTGTTCGTGCTGCCGAACATGCTCGTCTTCGGCCTGTTCACGATCTACCCCGCGCTGAACATGTTCAACATGGCGCTCTACGACTCCCGCAACGGGCGCACGTTCCGCTGGGTCGGCGCAGGCAACTTCACCGAGATCGCCACCGACGGCGAGTTCGCGCGGGTGCTGGGCCAGACGATCATCTTCACCACCGGGTTCGTGGGGCTGACCGTGGTCTTCTCGACGCTGTTCGCGATGCTGCTCAACGACAACTTTCCCGGCCGCACGTTCTTTCGCGCCGTCGTGTTTCTGCCCTCGCTGCTGTCGGCGGTGGTCATCGGCCTGCTGTGGGGCTGGATGTTCGACCGGTCGAACGGCCTGATCAACACTGTGTTCGGCGCGTTCGGCCTGCCCCAGCCGGGCTGGCTCGTGGACGGCGGCCTGGCCATGGGCGTGATCATCTTCGTGGGCCTGTGGATGCACACCGGCTTCTACACCTTGATCATGCTCGCCGGCCTGCAGGGCATCGACCCGAATGTGCACGAGGCCGCCAAGGTGGACGGTGCCACCTCATGGCAGCGGTTCACGAAGATCACCTGGCCGCTGCTGGCCCCGACGACGCTGGTGGTCGTGATCCTGTCCACCATCTCGGGCTTCCAGTCGTTCGACTTCATCTGGACCCTCACCGGCGGTGGCCCGGTCGGCAGCACCACCCTGATCGTGCAGTACATCTATGAGAAGGGCTTCAGCACCCCCAGCCGCTACGGCCTGGCCGCCGCCGGCGGAGTGGTGCTGTTCGCCATGGTGTTCGTGCTCACCACCATCAACTTCGCCTACGGGCGTCGCAAGGGGGCAGCATGAGCACCGCCACCGGGTCGTCCCAAACCCACACGAGCGACCACCGCACCACCGACCGCCGCAGGACGTGGACCTCGACCAGCGGCCGGCACACCCCGCCGGTGGTCACCGTGCTGCGCTATGCCGTGCTCGGCAGCGCGGCCATCGGCGTGCTGGTCCCACTGGTCTGGACCGTGCTGTCGAGCTTCAAGACGCAGTCCGAGCTGGCCCAGCGCCCGCCCAAGCTGCTGCCGCAGAGCTTCGCGCCCACGAACTATGTCGAGGCCCTGCAGCGGTTCGACTTCACCACCTACATCTCGAACTCGGTGATCGTCACCATCGGCGCCACTGTGCTGACGGTCGTGATCAACACCATGTGCGCGTATGGCCTGGCGAAGTACAACTTTCGCGGCCGCGACGCCCTGTTCGTGCTGGTGCTGGCAATGATCATGGTGCCCCTGCAGGTGATCCTGATCTCGATCTACCAGGTGGCCGCCAACCTGGGCCTGGTCAACTCGCTGTGGGGCCTGATCATCCCGCCCGCGGCCACCCCCACCGGGGTGTTCCTCATCCGGCAGTACATGCTGTCGATCCCCGACGAGCTCATCGAGTCGTCCCGCGTCGACGGGGCCGGTGAGTTCTCGACCTTCCTGCGCGTGGTGGTGCCGCTGTGCGGGGCACCGATCGCGGTCGTGACGATCTTCTCGATCATGTGGCGGTGGAACGACTTCCTCTGGCCGCTGGTGATCAGCCAGGACTCGAGCAAGTACACGCTGCCGGTGGCGCTGGCCCAGTTCAGCGCCGAAGAGGTCGTCTCGTTCAACTACATCCTCGCGATGAGTGTGGTGACGATGCTGCCGGTGGTCATCATCTTCCTGTTCCTGCAGCGCTACATCGTCACCGGTATCGCCAACACGGGAATCAAGTGAGGACCATGATCACCGACCGCACCATGATCACCCACCGCACAGTCCACAGCCTCGACGCCCGGGGTGCCGTCCGTGACTGGCTGGTCTCGCCGGCGTTCGCACTCGATGCCGACCTGTCCGGTGTGCTGCCGGCCGACGGACAACCGTGGGGTCAAGAACCCGGCACCCCCGTCAGCCACGTCGATGCCCGCTGGGTGCTCACCAACGGCCCGGACGTCACCCCGCTGAAGCAACGGTTGCTGCCCACCGTGGCGCTGACCCGCCCACCGGTCGGCGCGCCGCTTGAGGGCGGGGCGTTCAGCCTGTTGACCGACGACAGCAGCGCCACCGGTGCGCACGAGTTCAGCGACACCTGGCGCCGCATGCACACCGCCGACGACGGGCTGCTCGACTGGTCGGAATTCTGCTACACCCCGCAGTGGCGGTTCGTGGCCGCCACCACCCAGGTCGAGGTCGACCAGGCCGATGCCCGCCGGCTCGTGGTCGAGTCGACCGGCCCGTTTGCGTTGTGGCTCGACGGCGAACTGGTCGCCGGCAGTGAAGCCGTCCGCTACATGGAACCAACCCCCACCGAGGTCGAGGTCTGGCTCGCTTCCGGCGTGCACACCATCGCGTTGACCGGCTGGCAGATCGCCCTGCGCGAGGTGCGCCAGGTCTATTGCCTGCGCGTGCTCGGCCTGCCCGTCCGCGTCGTGGTGCCCTCACCGGGCGCGGACGAGGCCGTGGCCGCCCAGGCCGAATGGGCGCTCAACGGCGTGGGGACGACCCGCTGGGGTGCCGTCGAACCCGAGGTGCTGCTGACGGGCCCACGGGGGCTGGCCGTCGATGTCACCGCCGCCGGCACCACCCGCAGGGTCACGTTCGACGACGCCCCGGTGACGGTCGACCTGCGGGTGCAGGGCACCGGCGAGGACGAGGCCGAACTGTCCTCGGGTGGCACCGGCGCGTCGATGCTGGCCCGCAAGTACGACGAGATCGAGGTGCGCCTCGCCGACTGCCCGACCAGCCCGATCAGCCGGCGCTTCCCCTTCGCGCGCCTGCCCGAGCACTACCGGGGTGAACCGCAGGGTGACCCGGCACTGTGGCGCACCGAGTTCCTGGCCCACGCCGTCAGCATCGGCGGCACCGGGGCGGCCCTGGCGGGTTGGGCCCTGCGCGAGGGCGTGGGTGCCGACGGCCCCGGCGACTGGGCCGTCACCGACGAACACGTCGCCAAGGCGACCTGGATGATCCGCCATCGCGCCGACTGTGCCGACTTCGAGGCCGTCGGGCTGGTGCACCTGCTGCACCGGGTGCCCGAGCAGCGCTGGCAACCCGGCGTGCGCGACCGGGTGGTCGACGCCCTGCTCGGCTTCAAGTACTGGATCGACCAGCCCGGCCTGGATGCCATGTGCTATTTCACCGAGAACCACCAGTTCGTCTGGCACACCGCAGAACACCTTGTCGGCTCGCTGTTCGCCGACCGGGTGTTCACCAACAGCGGCTGGACCGGCGCCCAGCACGCCGAGCACGGACTCGCATTGGCCAGTCAATGGCTCGACGTCCGCCTGCCCGGCGGGTTCGCCGAGTTCGACTCGAACGCCTACCTGGCGATCGACTGCCTGGCCGCGGTCTCGCTCGTCGAGTTCAGCCCGGACGAGGCACTGGCGCGGCGGGCGGGTGCACTGGCCGACCGGGTGCTGCTGTCGCTGGCCACCAACTCCTGGCGCGGCATCCACGGCGCGGCGCACGGCCGTTCCTATGTGCAGACCCAGCGCAGTTCCCGGCTCGAAGAGACCGCGCCGATCCAGTGGGTCTGTTTCGGCATGGGAGCGCTGAACGACGCCGTGCTGCCCGCCTCGGTGGTCGCCACCGCAGCGCGCTACCAGGTGCCGCCGGTGGCCCGGGCGCTCGCGTCGTCCACACAGACCACCACCCGCGAACAGGTCTATGCCGGGCAGTACCGCTTCGAGCACGACCTGCTCTCGCGGCCCTACCAGTCTCGGGTGGTGGTGCACCGCACGCCCGAGGCGATGCTGTCGTCGGTGCAGGCGTATCGCCCCGGGCTGCCCGGGCTGCAGGAACACGTCTGGGGCGCCACCCTGTCAGCTGAGGTGCAGGTGGCCGTCACCCACGTGCCGAACTCGTCGGTCTCGCCGTCGTCGCGGCCGAATGCGTGGGCCGGCAACCGCATCCTGCCCCGCGTGCACCAGCACGGCGACATGCTGGTCGCGCTGTACCGGCCGGGGCCGGGCGAGGCGCTCGGGTTCACCCACGCCTGGTTCCCGACGACCCACATGGACGAGCACACCCAACACGGGTCGTGGACGGCCGGACGTGTCGGCGACGGCCTGGTCGCGGTGTCCTGCGACGGCGGTGCCCGGCTGGTGCGCGCCGGGGCGGACGCGGCACAGGAGCTGCGCCCCCGTAGCGGCGCGGGCACGGCCTGGGTGTGCGTCATCGGGTCGGTGGGCCGCGACGGCAGCCTGGCCGACTTCGTCGCCTCGCTGGTCGAGCCCGACTATGCGCCGGGTGACCTCGGGCCGCGGGTCGCCTACCAGCGACCGGGCGCCGCAGGTCGTCCGGGGGCCGCCATCGAGGTCGACTTCGACGGCCCGCTGCTGCTCGACGGTGCCATCGCGTCGGCCACCGATGTCGAGCCGGGCCTGTCCGGCCCCGGTGTCGGGCGCGACGGCGACGTGCTGTGGTGGGACTGGGACGGGCAGCGCCATGAGATCGACCTGGGGGCCGACCGGTGACCGCGCCCAGCACCGGCCCTGTCGGCCCAGTCGGCCCAGTCGGCCCAGTCGGCCTCGTGGGCCTCGACCCCACGTCGGCGGCGCTCGCCGACCCGCCGCCGCAGCCGGTGCCAGCGTCGTCCCTCGACCGCGACCTGCTCGTCGACTGCGCCCACCGGGTGCTGGCGCATGCACGCGGACTCGACTGGTCGCGCTGGTTCTGGGGTGAGGGCGTGGTGCTGATCGGGCTCGTGCGCAGTGCGCGGGCACTGGGTGAGCCGGTACCTGCCCTCGTCAGCGACTACTTCGACGCCCACCCGGTCGGCTCGATCGTCGTCGACCACGTCAACTCACTCGCCCCCGGTGCAGCGGCCGCGATGATCGGCCGCACCGACGTCGGCGACCACCTGCTCGGCTGGCTCGACGCCCCCGGCTCGGTCACCCTGGCCCAGAACGGTGCTGTCGAGCACTGGCCGGGTGGGGTGTGGGCCGACACCGCCTACATGCTGGGCACCTTCCTGGTGCACCACGGGCACCTGGTCGGGCGACCCGACCTGGTCGCGGACGCCGCCGAGCAGTGGGTGCGCCACGCCGAGGTGCTGCAAGACCCGGTCACCGGGCTGATGGCCCACGGCTCGCACCGCGGCGAGGTGCCGCCCTGCCACTGGGGACGGGCGAACGCCTGGCTGGCGCTGGCCGCGTGCGAACTGCTCGAGTCGCCGCTGCTGTCGGACGACGCCCGCGCCCGCATCACCGCCGACCTGTCGCGCCAGCTCGCCGGGGTGCGGGCAGCCCTGCCCGACGAAGGCATCTGGGACGTGCTCATCGACGCCCACCCCGAGACCCGCGGCATCGCCGAGGCGTCGGCCGCCGCGGGGCTGGTGGCAGCGATGCTGCGGGCGTCGGTGTTGGGCATCGACACCGACGCCAACCGGGGCACCGCCCGCGAGGCGCTGTGCCGGCTGCTGCCCTATCTGGACGAGCGTGGCGTGCTCACCCACACCAGCGCCGGCACCGTGCTGCAGCTGGTGCCGTTCGGCTATTCGGTCATTCGTGACGACCGCCCGCAGCTGTGGGGCCAGGGGCTGGTGCTGCAGGCACTGGCTGCGGCCCTCGAGTGCCTGCCCGAGATGTTGACCACCACAAACCCGCGACCAGAATCCCAGCCATCAGGAGTTGAGTGACATGCCCATCGACGTGCGTCACGCCGTTGCCCCCGACCAGTTGCCCCAGTTCACCACCGCCGACCTTCGCGACCGGTTCGTCGTCGGCGACCTGTTCGCCGAGGGCGAGTGCCGCTTCTGCTATTCGATGGCCGACCGGCTCGTCATCGGCGGCGTCGTGCCCGGCGGTGCGTCCGTGCCGTTGACCACGCCCGACGAGGTGCGCTCGGAATACTTCTGCGAGCGGCGCGAGCTGGGGGTGGTCAACGTGGGTGCCGCCGACGGCATCGTCACCACTGATGGTGTCGAGCACGTGCTGGCGCCGGCTGATGTGCTCTATGTCGGGCGCGGCACCCGCCAGGTGGTCTTCGCCGGTGACGCCCGCTTCTACCTGGTCTCGGCCCCTGCGCACGCCGAGCACCCGACGGTCAAGGTGACCAGGGACGAGGCCATGCCGGTGGCGCTGGGCAGCATCAAGACCTCGAACGAGCGGGTGATCCACAAGTACATCCACGCCGAGGGGGCCGCCTCGTGCCAGCTGGTGCTGGGCGTGACCTTCCTGGCCGAGGGGTCGATGTGGAACACCATGCCCGCCCATGTGCACGAGCGCCGTAGTGAGATCTACCTGTACTTCAACCTGCCCGACGATCAGCGAGTGGTGCACCTGATGGGCGAACCGCACGAGACGCGGCATGTGGTGCTCGCGAACGAGCAGGCGGTGATCTCGCCGCCGTGGTCGATCCACGCAGGCATGGGCACCGCGTCGTACGCGTTCGTCTGGGCGATGGCCGGTGAGAACCTGGACTACGGCGACGTGGAACAGCAACCGATCGTGGGGCTGCTGTGACCACGGCACAGTCGGCGGGCAGCGGGCTGTTCTCGCTGCAGGGCCGCGTGGCCGCCGTCACCGGCGCGAGCCAGGGCATCGGTGCAGCCATCGCCGCAGCGCTGGCCGTTGCCGGTGCCGACGTGGTGGGCACAGCCAGGGGCAGCCAGGCCCCGTCCGAACTCGTCGACGCCGTGCAGGCCGCCGGACGCACACTCACCTGGCTGCCCTGCGACATGGCCGACCCCGATGCCGTGGCCGCGCTGGCCGACCAGCTCGGCAGTGTCGATGTGCTCGTCAACAACGCGGGCATGATCATCCGCGAACCGGCCGTCGGGCATTCCGACCAGACGTGGCACCAGGTCATGCAGGTCAACCTCAACGCCCCGTTCGTGCTGGCCCGTGAGGTCGGGAGCCGGATGGTCGAGCGCGGCAGCGGCAAGATCATCTTCATCGCCTCGATGCTGTCGTTCCAGGGCGGCATCCGGGTGCCGAGCTACACCGCCTCGAAGTCGGCCATCGCCGGGCTGACCAAGGCGCTGGCGTGCGAATGGGCGGCGTCGAACGTCAACGTCAACGCCATCGCTCCCGGCTACATCGCCACCGCCAACACGCAGGCGCTACGTGACGACCCGGTGCGTTCGCGCGACATCCTGGCCCGCATCCCGGCGGGGCGGTGGGGCGAGGCCGACGACATCGGTGCCACCGCCGTGTTCCTCGCCTCGGAGGCGGCCCGGTATGTGCACGGGGCCGTGATCCCGGTCGACGGTGGCTGGTTGGCGCGATGAACGACATGGTGGCGACCGAGGTGCTGGCGCAGGTGCTGGCCCAGCGCATCGTCCCGGTGGTGGTCATCGACCGTGCCGGGGACGCCCAGCCGCTCGGCGATGCGCTGGTCGCCGGCGGGCTGCCGGTGGCCGAGGTGACGTTCCGCACGGCTGCGGCACCGGACGCGATCAGGGCGCTGGCGGCGCGGGGTGACGTGCTGGTGGGCGCGGGCACGGTGTGCACGCCGGCCCAGGCGCAGCTGGCCTGCCGCAACGGCGCGCGGTTCCTGGTCAGCCCGGGGCTGTCGCGGGCGGTCATCGAGTGGGCCCACGAGCACGGGGTGCCGGTGCTGCCCGGGGTGATGACCCCCAGCGAGGTGATGGCCGCGCTCGACCTGGGCGTCGAGGTGGTCAAATTCTTCCCGGCCCAGGTCGCAGGTGGGGTGGGCATGCTCAAGGCACTCGCCGGACCCTTCCCCGACGTCCGGTTCGTGCCGACGGGCGGTATCAGCGCGGACACCATGGCCGACTACCTCGCGCTGCCCTGCGTCGCGGCGGTCGGCGCGTCGTGGCTGGTTGAGCGCAGCCTCGTCGCCGGCGGACAGGTCGACCAGATCAGCGACCGACTGCGCGCGGCCGTCCGGATCGCCAACCGGCAGGGGGCGTGATGAACCTGCAGCTCAAACCCGCCGACGACTGCCGCTACGACGCCGTCGCCCTGGGCGAGGTGATGTTGCGGCTCGACCCGGGTGAGGACCGGATTCGCTCGGCGCGCACGTTCAGCGCCTGGGAGGGCGGCGGTGAGTACAACGTCATCCGCGGCCTGAGCAGGGTATTCGGGTGGCGCACCGGGGTGTTGACCGCACTGGTCGACAACGAGGTGGGCCACCTGGTCGAGGGCCTGATGCTGGCCGGTGGCGTCGACACCAGCCGGGTCGTCTGGCAGCCGCACGACGGCATCGGCCGCGAACTGCGCAACGGGCTCAACTTCACCGAACGCGGCTTCGGCGTGCGTGGGGCAGTCGGCGTCTCGGACCGCGGGCACACCGCAATGTCGCAGCTGCGGCCCGAAGAACTCGACCTGGACGGGCTGTTCGACCAGGGGGTGCGGTGGCTGCACACCGGCGGCATCTGCGCTGGTCTGTCGAGGGCCAGCGGTGAGCTCGTCCTCGACGTCGTGCGACGCGCGAAACAGGCGGGGGTGGTGGTCTCGTACGACCTCAACTACCGGCCCAGTCTGTGGCAGGGGATCGGGGGGCAGGCGGCCGCGCAAGAGGTCAACCGCGAGATCGCCCGGCACGTCGACGTGATGCTCGGCAACGAAGAGGACTTCACCGCGTGCCTCGGGTTCGAGGTCGAGGGAAATGCCGACGGGCTCGGCGAGCTTGACCGGTCGGGCTACGAGGCGATGATCGCCCGGGTCGCTGCCGAGTACCCGCAGCTGGCGGTGATCGGCACCACCCTGCGTGAGGTGCACTCGGCGTCGCGCAACTCCTGGGGTGCGATGGCGTGGTCGCCGGGGACGGGAGTGGTGCACGCCACCCAGCGCGACGACATCGAGATCCTCGACAGGGTCGGTGGCGGTGACTCGTTCGCCTCGGGGCTGGTGCACGGGCTGCTGGCGGGTGAGGGGTTGGCGCGGGCCGTCGACCTGGGCGCTGCCCACGGGGCGCTGGCGATGACGACCCCGGGCGATGTCAGCCGGGCCACGCGGCGCGAGGTCGAGAAACTGGCCGACGGCGGCAGCGCCCGGGTGCTGCGGTAGACGTGATGTCCAGTCGGCCCATCCGCATCACCCGGCCCGTACCTGCCCGCCCCGGATCAGCGCTAGTTTGGAACCGTGAGCGCACACAACCCCGTCGTGCTGTCGACATCCTCGGTCTACCCCGAGGCCACCGCCAGCGGCTTCGAACTGGCCGCCCGCCTCGGCTACGACGGCGTTGAAGTGATGATCGGCATCGACCCCGTGGCCGGCGACATCGACCGTGTCGAGGCGCTGCGCGATTTCCACGAGGTGCCGGTGCTCTCGATCCATGCCCCCACGCTGCTGGTGACCCAGTCGACCTGGGGCACCGACCCATGGCACAAGCTCCACCGTTCCGGCGAGGCCGCCAAGCGGCTCGGCGCCAAGGTTGTCGTGGTGCACCCGCCGTTCCGGTGGCAGCGCAAGTACGGCCGTGACTTCGTCGAGGGCATCAAGCGGCTCAACAAGCACTTCGCCCCCATCAAGTTCTGCGTCGAGAACATGTACCCGTGGCGCTCGGTGGTGGGGCAGTTCATGGCCTACCTGCCGTATTGGGAACCCACCGACCTGCCCCACGACTACCTCACCCTCGACCTGTCCCACGCCTCGACCGCCCACCGCTCATCACGTGACTACGCCGCGGTCTGGGGCAAGCGGCTGCAGCATGTGCATTTCACCGACGGTTCGGGGTCATTCAAGGACGAGCACCTGATGCCCGGTGAGGGTGACCAGGAGGCCTTCGAGCTGCTCGATGACCTGGTCGCCGATGGTTACCAGGGCCAGATCGTGCTCGAGGTGAATTCGCGCCGGGCCGGCAACCGTGCCGCCCGCGAGGCCCTGCTGGGGCAGGCGCTCATTGACATCCGCACCCGGCTGGGCCAGGACGTCGCCGAGGGCACCCGCCGCCACACCGAGGATGCGCTCGAGCTCGTGCTGACCGCGGCACCCGAAGACCTCGGTCCTGACCCGAGGGGCGCACTGGGCCCCGATTGGAGAGATGGCTGATGACCCAGGACGACCGCACCCCCCGGACGCTCACCACCCGGCTCGCCACCAGCGCGCAGCTCGAGCACCTCGTGCGTTCCCGGGGGCTGGGTGACCTGCTCGACCAGTTCATCGCCGGCGAGACCCCGTCGACCGCCGTCGTGCTGGCCATGGACCTGGCCACCAAGGGCCTCGACGTCGACTTCGCCCGCACCACCACCACCGCCACCACCGAGCAGGACGCGCAGCAGGCGGCTGATGAGTACCTCGAGGTGGTCCAGTCGGCCCACGGCGCCGGACTGGTCGGCTTCGACGTCTCGATCGCACTGCACGGCCTCGGGCTGGCCCTGGGCGGCCGGGGTCGGCAGCTGGCGCTGGCCCATGCCCGCGACATCGCGGAGGCTGCCCACGCGGCCGGCGGCACCACCACCGTCGAAATGGGCCCCCCGGACGAGGTCGACGACGTGCTGGCCGCCGTGGTCGAGCTGCGTCGTGCTCGTCCGGATGTCGGGGTGACCCTGCAGGCGCGCCTGTGTCGCAGCGCCTCTGACCTCGAACAGTTCCTGGACGCGGGCAGCCGGGTGCGGCTCTGCAAGGGTGCCTTCCCTGTCGGCCACGCCGAGACGTTTGACACCGAGCGCGAGGCCGACCGCAATTTCGTGCGGATGCTGCGCACCCTGCACGAGTCGGACGCCTATCCCATGACGGCCACCCACGACGCCCGTCTCGTCTCGATCAACCACGAACTCGTGCGCCGCAACCGGCGCACCCGCGCCGACTACGAGTTCCAGATGCTGCTGGGCGTGCGTTCGCTCGAACACCGCCGGCTCGTCGACACCGGACGCCGCCTGCGCGTCTACCTGCCCTTCGGGCGGCGCTGGTATGCCTACATCGTGCACCGCGCCCTCGACAACCCCCGCACGTTCGGCCTGTTCGCCAGGCAACTGGTCAACCGCCGGTGAGCCGGGCGTTGCCGGCACGGTTCTCGCTGCCCACCACCCCCCTGCCGGACGCGCCGCTGCGACGCCGCCTCGGCTGGGAGACCGGCCTGCTGCTGGCCCTGAGCCTGGGCCAGTCCGGGGTCTATGCCGTGCTGCGCATCACCGAACGGATGACCCGCCCCGAGCCGCTGGCCCAGCAGACCTCGACGCTGAACGTGAGTGCCACGCCGGATCGTCCGTGGCTCGACTTCATCTACCAAACGACGGATGCGGTGTTCCTGGTGGTGCCGGGGTTGATGGCGATCTTCCTGGTCACCACGGTGCTGCCGCCACGGGGCGAGGGCTCGGGCGCGCTGCGTGTCATGGGCCTCGACGGTGGTCGCAGGGGCTTCGACATCGGCTGGGGCTTCGGCATCGCCGCGGCCATCGGTGTGCCGGGGCTGTTCTTCTATCTGGGTGCGCGGGCGCTTGGCATCAACACCAATGTCGCCGCGGCCAACCTCACCGACACCTGGTGGACCATCCCTGTGCTGGTCGTCGCCGCCTTCGCCAACGGGTTTGTGGAAGAGGTGGTCATGGTCGGCTACCTGTTCACCCGCTGGGCCCAGGCCGGCATGGCGATGTGGCCGGTGCTGGTGGTCTCTGCCCTTGTCAGGGGCTCCTACCACCTGTACCAGGGCTGGGGCGGGTTCGCCGGCAACGTGCTGATGGGCCTGGCGTTCGGCGCGTTCTTCCTGAGGACGAAGCGGGTGTGGCCACTGGTGGTCGCCCACGGGCTGATCGATGTCGCCGCGTTCGTCGGGTATGCGCTGCTGGCGCCGCGGGTGAGCTGGCTTTGAGCAGCTGACGCCCTCGTCCGATGCCCACCGTAGACTGGAGGGCATGCATGTTGGAGTTTTTGGGGCCACCGGCCAGGTCGGCGGCGTGATGTTGAAGCTGCTCGCCGAGCGCGACCTGCCCATCACGTCGATTCGTTTGTTCGCATCTTCCCGCTCGGCGGGCAAGACCATTGACTTCAAGGGCAAGCCGATCACGGTCGAAGACGTCGCCATCGCCGACTTCGACGGGCTGGACATCGCCCTGTTCTCGGCCGGCAAGGGTGCGTCGAAGGAATACGCCCCCAAGGTGGCCGCGGCGGGAGCGGTCGTCATCGACAACTCCTCGGGCTGGCGCATGGACCCCGAGGTGCCGCTGGTCGTCAGCGAGGTCAACCCCGACGACATCGCCGACCGGCCCAAGGGCATCATCGCCAACCCGAACTGCACGACCATGGCCGCCATGCCCGTGCTGCGTCCGCTGCACGAGGCCGCAGGCCTGAAGCGCCTTGTCGTGGCCACCTACCAGGCCGTGTCAGGTTCGGGGCTGGCTGGTGTGGACGCCCTGGCGGCGCAGATCCACGACACCGACCACCCCGAGCGGCTGGCCCATGACGGCACCGTGTTCGAGGACGGCAACACCGCCCCTTATGTGGCGCCCATCGCCCACAACGTGGTGCCACTGGCGGGTTCGGTCGTCGATGACGGCAGCCTCGAGACCGACGAGGAACAGAAGCTGCGCAACGAGTCGCGCAAGATCCTGCACATCCCCGACCTGCTGGTCGCGGGCACGTGCGTGCGGGTGCCGGTGTTCACCGGTCACTCGCTGGCGATCCATGCCGAGTTCGAGGGTGAGATCACGCCTGAGCAGGCGAGCGCGCTGCTGGCCGATGCCCCCGGCGTCGAGCTCGTCGACGTGCCCACACCGCGCAAGGCGGCCGGCGCCGACCCGTCGCTGGTGGGGCGCATCCGCGCTGACCAGTCGGCCCCCGAGGGCCACGGGCTGGTGCTGTTCGTCTCGAACGACAACCTGCGCAAGGGTGCCGCGCTGAACGCCATCCAGGTGGCCGAGCTCGTGGCCAAGGAGTTGCAGGCACGATGAGTGAGCCGCAGGCTGGTGCTGGGTTCGGTCGGATTGCGGTGATCGGCGCCGGCAACATGGGCGGCGCCATCCTGCACGGGCTCATCAAGGCGGGCACCAACCCGTCCGATGTGGTGGCCGCCGAGCCGTCGGCGGCCCGCCGCGAGGCGCTCGAGGCCGACCTGGGCATCGGGACCACCGCCGATGCCGCTGAGGCGGTCGAGGGTGCCGACGTGGTGCTCGTGGCGGTCAAGCCGCAGTACGTGGTCGAGGTGCTGACGGGCCTGCCCATTCGGGACGGTGCGCTGCTCGTCTCGATCGCGGCTGGGGTCACCATCGCGACGCTCGAGGCGGCCGTGCCGCAGGCCCACGTGGTGCGGGTGATGCCGAACACCGCCGCGCTGGTGGGTGAGGGCATGGCCGGGTTGTCGGCCGGCAGTTCAGCGACCGCGGACGACCTGGGCACCGCCACGGCGCTGCTCTCGACGGTCGGCCGCGCGGTGGTGGTGCCCGAGTCGCAGCAGGACCTGGTCGTGGCCGCTTCGGGGTCGGGCATTGCCTACCTGTTCCTGGTGGCCGAGGCGATGATCGAGGGCGGGGTGACGCTCGGCCTGACGAGGGCGCAGGCTGATGAACTCGTCCGACAGACGTTTGCGGGTGCGTCGGCGATGCTGGCCAATGGCGAGCACCCGACAATCCTGCGCGAGCAGGTGACCAGCCCCGGGGGAACGACGGCGGCGGCGCTGGCGGAGTTGGACGCGCATGGCCTGCGCACGGCGATCCTGGCGGCAATGACCGCGGCCCGGGACAAGTCGCGCGCGCTGGGCTGAGTGTGGGGGGCCGCGACCTGCGGAACTGGCCCGGGTGCCCCACTCAGGCCACGTCCGCGAGCCATCCCGCCCCCAGGTGCGGTGCCCGTCCACGCCACCCACGCGCCCGCAGCGCTGCCTCGACGCGGCGCATCAGGGCAACGGGGTCATACAGCGCAATCGCCGTCACCCTGATGACGGTCCAGCCTTCACGTTCGAGGTCTTCGTAGCGGCGGATGTCCTTGTCCCACTGGTTCGAATCCGTCAGGTGCTGCTTGCCCTCGTACTCGAGCACCACCTTGTGCGCGGGCCACGCGAAATCGACTGTGCCGAGCGACCTGCCATCGGCGGCCAGCACCGTGTACTGGGCCCGCGGGGCCGGCAGTCCGGACAGGTGCAACATCATGCGGGTGCGTGACTCGCGCACTGACCCCGAGTTCGCCACGCTCAAGTGCCAGGCTTCTGGACGATACGTGGCCAGCTCAGTCTCATCGGAATACCTCAACCGACCCAGGCGTCGCAGCTCGTCGATGGTGATGACTTCGTCGATCAGCCGCAGGTCGGCGTCGTCGAGGGCCCGCCTGATCGAGGCGACGCTGCCGTCCATGGGTTGGTGCGCCGGCACGGTGATGATGCCGTCGCGACGCACCCGGGCATCGGTCGCCAACCACACGGGGGAGTCGGCGCCGATGCTCGCGCCCCGCAGTCGCAGGGCGGTGATTCCCGTGACGGTCGAGTCGGGGACGAGCGCCCGCGCCGCGGCGACCAGCACCCGCAGGGTGGGCTCGACGTGGACATCGACGTAGACACCGCGGAAGAGACGGCGGAACTTCGGACCCTGCAACTGGCCCCGGGTGATGCCGGCGACGGCGGCGGTCTCTGGCGTGAGGATGCGCATGTGCCCATGGTGGGGCCGGATTCGAGGGGTTCGGGGGTTATCCACAGGGGGAGTTTCTGCGGGGGTGTCATCCACAATCCGGGGTGGGGCTCTTGCCAGCGGGCGGTGTTGACGGTATGGGCTGGACGAGATCCGTGCAGTCGTGGCGCTGGTGTCAGTTGTGCAGGTTCTGGTGTGCCGGGGGCGGGGCATCTTCGGCCCGCCTTGCGTGGATCGGGCCTGCCGACCTTGCACAACTGGCACGCATGCCTCGTCCGCACGCGGTGTGGACGATTGCGGGTGCAGTCGTGGCGGTGGTGTCAGTTCTGCAGGTTCTGGTGTGCCGGGGCGGGTCATCCCTGGCCCGCCGTGCCTGGATCGAGCCCGCCGACCTTGCACAACTGGCACGCATGCCTGGTCCGCACGCGGTGTGGACGATTGCGGGTGCAGTCGTGGCGGTGGTGTCAGTTCTGCAGGTTCTGGTGTGCCGGGGGCGGGTGATCTTCGGCCCGCCGGCGCGTGGATCGAGCCGCTGACCTTGCACAACTGGCACGCATGCCTCGTCCGCACCTCCGCCAGAAGAAACCAGGCGCAGTCGTGGCGGTGGTGTCAGTAATGCAGGTGTGAGGTTGTCAGTGGTGCAGGTGTGAGATCCGGCGGATCGGGGTGGGGTGGCCCGGCTGGTGGGCGTGCTTGGTCTCTGGGGTGGCTCGGGCGTGCTGATCTTGTAGAAGTGGCACGCATGCCTCGTCCGCGCCTCGGGTGGACGATGGCGGGTGCACTCGTGGCGGTGGTGTCAGCTCTGCAGGTTCTGGTGTGCCGGGGCGGGTCATCTTCGGCCGCCGGCGCCTGGATCGAGCCCGCCGACCTTGCACAACTGGCACGCGTGCCTCGTCCGCAGGGGGTGTGGACGATTGCGGGTGCACTGGTGGCGGTGGTGTCAGTTGTGCAGGTTCTGGTGCCGACGCCCACCCAATCCACTCCCCACGCGACCCCACCCACACCCCGCCCCTGAGCAGCCGATTCGGTCGACACCGGCATCAGGCGGTATGATCGTCCCTTGCTGCCCCGGCTGAGGTTCTCGGGGTCCCTGTTCAACACCGAAAGGCCTACCGTGGGTTCTGTCATCAAGAAGCGTCGCAAGCGCATGGCTAAGAAGAAGCACCGCAAGCTGCTCAAGAAGACGCGCATCCAGCGTCGCCGCGCCGGCAAGTAATCGACGCTCACCGAGAATCAGTTGATTCCCGGTTCGTTCTCGCGCTGGTTGTTCCGGCGCGGGAACTCCACATCTGGCGATGACACCGCATCACCCCAGCGGGGCGATGCGGCTTTCGTCGTCCCCGAGCAGGTCACGTCCGCATTCGCGGCCGACCCGAAACGCCGGGTCGTCGTGGCCACCCGCCAGGGCTGCCACCTGTGCGATGACGCCATGGCGACCGTCGCCGCGCACTGCGCCCCCGACGAGTGGACGAGCCTCGATGTCGACGCCGATGACGACCTGCGGGCGATGTTCACCGCGCATGTGCCCGTCGTGTGGGTCGACGGTCGGCTGTTGACCTATTGGACGTTGTCGGAAGTCCAACTACGGCAGGCACTCGAGGTGGGACATTGGCCCCCACCACCCGATTTGTGAGAGCATTCACGTACTTGTCATGAGTTTCGTCAGGCTGTTACGGCCCGGACGAACTCCTGCCACACCAAAGGAGTCGACGTCGTGAGCGACCAGGCCATCTCGGGCGCCACCATCGGCCGCCTGCCGATCTACCTGCGTGCGCTGGGCGACATGAGCCGGGCCGGCACCACCACGGTGAGCTCCGAAGCCCTGGCCGCGGCCACCGGTGTGCAGTCATCGCTCGTGCGCCGTGACCTGGCCCAGTTCGGCAGCTATGGCATCCGCGGGGTGGGTTACAACGTCGCCACCCTGTCCGAAGAGATCCAGCACCTGGTCGGCGCGCACAAGCTCTGGAAGGTGGCGCTCGTGGGCGCCGGCAACCTCGGCCACGCGCTCGTCCGGCATTTCGGCTTGTCAGCGGACACGTTCACGATCGTCGCCATCGTCGACATCAACCCGGACGTCGTGGGCACCACCATGGCCGGGGTCACGGTGACGCACCAGGCCGACCTCGCCGACACGCTGCGCCGGACCGGCGCCGAACTCGCCATCATCGCGACGCCGGCCAGCGCCGCCCAGCAAGTGGCCGACGCCCTGGTCGAAGCCGGCGTGCACAGCCTGCTGAACATGGCCCCCATCACCCTGCACGTGCCCGAGTCGGTCACCGTGCGCAGCGTCGACTTCACCCAGGAGTTGTTGATCCTGAGCTACCACGAGGCCCATCGCTCGCCCCCCGCAGCGACCGCCGACGCCTCGACCAAGAGCTGAAGGTGGCACCAGCACATGAATTTGACCATGATTGGCGGATGGAAGGAGGTCGGATGAGCGAGAGCCCGACCCATACCAGGGTGGCATTCGTCGGCGGTGGCCCCGGCCCTGCGTGGCTGTTGACCTTGGCTGCCGTGGACGCGCTGAATGCGGCCGATGAGGTCATCATCACCTCGGAGGAACTGCAACTGGGCCACCCGCGCCTGCACCTGCGCCATGTGCACCGCCAGCCCCTCGCCGAGCTGAACCCCGACACGCTCGCCGGCCGCCAGGTCGCCGTCGTGGTGTGGGGCGACCCGCTGCTCGATTCTGCGGCTGCCGAGGTCGCCGCCCAGTGCATCGACGCGGGGCTCGAGGTCGACATCATTCCCGGTGTCGCGGCGCGCACCTCGCTGCCGGAGTTCGCGGGCGTCGCCCTCGCCGGTGGCGCAGTGCAGTTGCTCACGCTCGTCCACGAAACCCACGAGAGCCAGTCGCTGCCAGAGATCTCGGCGACCGGCACGGTCGTGCTGCTCGCCCGGGGCGACCAGCTGGGACTCGTCGCCGAACTCGCCGAAGAAGCCCGCCGACCCGCCGCAGAACCCGTGCTGGTGACCGCCCAGGCCGCGAGCCCCGAGCAGGTCTCGGTCTCGACGACGCTCGGCAAACTCGATAAGGCATTGGACGAACTGAGGGCCCCACAGGACGCGGTACTGGTGGTCGTGCTCGGCACCCAGTCGGCCCCCGAGCAGCGCAACCGGCTGAACTGGTACGAAACCAAGCCGCTGTTCGGCTGGCGCGTGCTGGTGCCCCGCACCAAGGACCAGGCCGGCACGCTGACCTCGCGCCTGGCCTCGCACGGTGCCGTGCCCGAAGTGGTGCCGACCATGTCGATCGAACCGCCGCGCACCCCGCAGCAGCTCGACCGCGCCATCACAGGCCTGGTCGAGGGCCGCTACCGCTGGATCGCCTTCACCAGCGCCAATGCCGTGCGTGCCATCCGGGACAAGTTCATCGAGTACGGCCTGGACGCCCGCGCGCTCGGTGGCGTGCAGATCGCGGTGGTGGGTGCGGCGACCGCCGAGACGTGTCGTGCGTGGGGTCTCGAGCCCGACCTGATCCCGATCGGTGAGCAGTCGGCCGCCGGGCTGGCCGCAGAGTTCCCCGCCTATGACGACCTGCTCGACCCAATGGACGGTGTGCTGTTGCCCAAGGCTGACATCGCCACCGAGACGCTGTCGGCCGGGCTCACCGACCTGGGCTGGCAGGTCGAGGACGTCGTGGCCTACCGCACCGTGCGGGCCGCCCCGCCGCCGCTGGAGACCCGCGAAGCGATCAAGACCGGCAAGTTCGACGCCGTTGTGTTCACCTCGTCGAGCACCGTGCGCAACCTGGTCGGCATCGCCGGCAAGCCGCACAAGGTCACCATCGTTGCCGCCATCGGGCCGCAGACCGCCGAGACGTGCCGTGAGCACGGCCTGCGCGTCGACGTCCAGGCCGAGAACCCGTCGGTGGTCGAACTGGCCGATGCACTGGCCCGGTTCGCCATCGAGCGCCGCGCCGACCTGGTCGCCAGGAAGAAGCCCACGGTGCGACCCTCGCTGCAGCGCCGCCGCGGGCGCCCGGTCGGCTCCTGACCCGGCAGGCCGCCCTCTCGACATCGCGTATCGTGGGGGCACGGGTCGAAGAGTCGTCATCAGGAGGAATCGTGAACGAGCCAGCCGCGGGCACGCAGACCCCTGTGCCCGAGCAGACCCCTGAGCCCGAGCAGACCACTGTGCACGAGCAGACCACTGTGCCCGAGCAGACCGTGGTGCACCTGGTCAGGCACGGCGAGGTCAACAACCCCGAGGGTGTGCTCTACGGCCGCCTGCCCGGGTTCCAGCTGACCGAGCGTGGCGAGCGGATGGCCGACCGGTTGGCGGCCCACTTCGCCGGCATGCCCATCACCTACCTGGCCTCGTCCCCGCTCGAACGGGCCCGCCAGACCATCGCCCCGATTGCGGCGAAGTTCCCGCACCTGGCGATCGACATCCAGCCGCTGGTCATCGAGGCCGCCAACGACTTCGAGGGCGAAGTGTTCGGGCGCGGTAACAAGGCGCTGCGCGACCCCCGCAAGTGGTGGCGGCTGCGCAACCCCTTGCTGCCGTCGTGGGGCGAGCCCTACCAAGAGGTGGCCGAGCGCATGCTGCTCGCGGTGCACGAGGCGGCCGAGGCCATCGGGCCCGGCAGGCAGGGCATCATCGTCAGCCACCAGCTGCCGATCTGGATCACCCGACTGCACGTCGAGGGCCGCCGGTTGCCGCATGACCCCCGCAGGCGCCGGTGCACGCTGGCGTCGGTCACCTCGCTGCACCTTGTCGGTGGCCGCGTCGTCCGGGTCGAGTACGCCGAGCCCGCAATCGACCTGATCCCGCCCAAGGACCGCACCATGAACCTGTCGGTAGCAGGTGGCTCGAGTGCCTGATTCGACGCCCAGCCGTCGCGCGGTAGTGCGCATCGGGTTGGGGCTCGGCTCGCTGGCCGTGCTTGCCGGCTGCCAGAACAACCCATCGGCCAGCTCAGAGATCGGGTTCGCCCAGGGCGACGGCTCGTTCACGATGATCGAACCCGGCAAGCGCAAGCCCGCGCCGGTGCTCACCGGCACTGACCTGGCGGGCAAGCCCCTGACCACCAGCACCTATGCCGGGCTCGTGCTCGTGCTCAACGTGTGGGGGTCGTGGTGCGGTCCCTGCCGCAAAGAGGCACCCGAGTTGGTCAAGGCCGCCCAGCAGAAGGCGGGCATCGCCCAGTTCATCGGCATCAACACCCGCGACAATTCAGCGGGCACCGCGACGGCGTTCACCCGCTCGTTCGCCATCGACTACCCCAACTTCTATGACCCCACCGGCGAACTGCTGCTGCAGTTGCGCGACCTGCCACCCAGCGCGATCCCGAGCACGCTCGTGATCGACAAGCAGGGACGCGTCGCCGCCCGCATCCTTGGTGAGACCTCGGCGTCGACCCTGACGGGAATCATCGACGACGTGGCGGCCGACTCGTGACCGACGTGGCGCTGGTGCTGCCGCTGCTCGACCTGGCCCCGCTCGACCTGGCCCCGCTCGACCTCGGCACCTGGTCGAAGCAGGCCGTCGGGGGTGCGATGCCGATCGCCATCCCGGTGGCGATGCTGGCTGGCCTGGTCTCGTTCTTCTCACCCTGCGTGCTGCCGCTGCTGCCCGGCTACCTGTCCTATGCCACGGGGCTCTCGGCGGCCGAGGTCGCCTCGGGCGAGGGCAAGCGCTGGAAGCTGCTGTTCGGCACGCTCGGGTTCATCCTGGGCTTCGCGCTGGTGATGGTGGCGACCGGGGCACTCGCGGGCACCGTCGGCGGCTTCCTGATGCGCTACCGCACCATCATCACCCCCGTGATGGGCGTGCTGATCATCGTGCTCGGCCTGATGTTCTGCGGGGTGTTCAGGTTCGGCACGTCGACCAAACGGCTCAACCTCACACCCAAGGTCGGCGTGGCATTCGCGCCGCTGCTCGGCATCGTCTTCGGCATCGGCTGGACTCCCTGCATCGGCCCGGCGCTCTCGGTCGTGCTCACGCTCAGCGCCACCGAGGGCACGGCGACCCGGGGCGGCATCCTGTCGTTCGCCTATGCCCTGGGGCTCGGCATCCCGTTCCTGCTGGCGGCGCTGCTGATGAACCGCTTCTCGCGCGCGATCCACTGGGTCAAGCGTCACCAGCGCGGCGTCCAGGTCGCCGGCGGGGTGCTGATGGTGCTGGTCGGCCTGGCCATGGTGACCGGCGTCTGGAACTGGATCATCGGCTGGATGCAGGTGTACACGTCGCAATGGGGGACCCCGATCTGATGGCAGACGAAGTAGAGCGCAGCACCGACGCGGCACCGGCGACTCCGTCGCTCAACACCATCGAGTTCCTGCGCTGGATCTGGACGCAGCTGACCAGCATGCGCACCGCCCTGGTGCTGCTCTTCCTGCTGGCGCTGGCCGCCATCCCCGGTTCGCTGATCCCGCAGCAGCCCGTCTCACCGATCCGGGTGCTCGACTTCGCCGAGGCCAACCCCGAACTCGACAAGGTCTACCGGGCGCTCGGGCTCTACGACGTCTATGGCTCGCCCTGGTTCGCCGCGATCTACCTGTTGCTGTTCGTCAGCCTCATCGGCTGCATCCTGCCCCGCATCAAGGTCTATGCCCGCGCCCTGCGCACCCCGCCCCCCAAGGTCCCGGCCCGGTTGAGCAGGCTTCCCGAATGGGGACGAGCCAAGCTGCCGGCAGGCACGAGCACCGCTGCGGCGCTCGACGCCGCCGAACAGGCGCTGAAGGCCAAGCGCTTCCGCGTCGTCCGGTCAGACAACGGGAACGGTGAACACGGGCTCAGCGCCGAACGCGGCTACCTGCGTGAGCTGGGCAACCTGGTCTTTCACCTGAGCCTGGTCTTCGTGCTCGTCGGGGTCGCCTGGAACAACCTGTTCAGCTTCAAGGGCACCGCCATCGTCGTCGAGGGCAACGGCTTCAGCAATGTCATCACCCAGTACGACGAATTCCACGCCGGAGCCGGGGTCAACATGAACTCGCTGCCGCCCTTCTCGCTGAAGCTCAACCGGTTTCACGCCGCCTTCGAACAGGGCCCCGTGCAGCGCGGCGCCGCGCGCCTGTTCAACGCCGAGGTCACCGCCACCCACGACGGCAAGACCGAGGACACCAACATCGAGGTCAACCATCCACTGAACATCGACGGCACCAATGTGCACCTGCTGGGCCACGGCTATGCCGCCCACGTCACGGTGCGTGACGGCAGCGGCAACATCGCCTTCTCGGGCCCGGTGATCTTCCAGCCCCAGGACGGCAACTTCACCAGCTTCGGTGTCATCAAGGCACCCGATGGACGACCGCAGCGGCTGGCCTTCGAGGGCTGGTTCCTGCCGACCGGCGTGGTCGACCAGCTCGGGCCGCGCTCGATCTTTCCCGATGCCGGCGACCCGCAGCTGTTCCTCAACGCCTGGGCCGGACCACCGAAGCAGGAAACCGGGCGCCCCGAGAACGTCTACACCCTCGACAAGACGGGCCTGACCCAGCTGCAGCGCGACGGCCAGCCCGTCGCCTTCAGGCTCAAGCCGGGCGAGGCCTACCAGCTGCCCGATGGCCAGGGCGAGATCATCTTCGACGGTTGGTCCCGCTGGACCCAGCTGCAGATCAGCCGCAACCCCGGCCTGCCGCTGGCCACCGGCAGCCTCGCGCTGGGCGTGCTCGGGCTGTGCTTCAGCCTGTTCGTGCGCCCGCGCCGACTGTGGGTGAAGGTGGTTGAACCGGACGACGACGCACCGGACGATGCCCAACCCACCGTCGAGGTCGGCGGTCTTGACCGGGCCGATTCACGCACCGGGCTGGCAGAGGACGTCACCGAGGTGTTGAGTAGTGTCAGCCCACGCGAAGGAGACAAACAGTGACCGCGGCCGAGTATTCAAGCCTGGGGATCGTTGCGTCGTTCGTGCTGTACCTGCTGGCGCTGCTGGCGCACAGCGCGGAATGGGCCAGCATCCGCGGGGTGACGCTGAAGAAGGACGCGGACGCCGCAGGCGGTGACGACCTGGACCCCGTGCGCGTGCGCAGCGATGCCTTCGGCCGGATGGGGCTGATGCTCACCGCGCTGGGTGCCGTCGCCCACCTGCTCGGCGTGGTGCTGCGCGGCGTGGCGGCCAACCGCATGCCCTGGGGCAACATGTACGAGTTCGTGATCTCGGCGTTGCTGTTCGCCGTCGTGCTGTACCTGGTCGGCGTGTGGCGCTGGGGCCTGCGCTGGCTCGGCGTGCCGATCACCCTGCTGCTGGCCGTGGGCAACGGCCTGGCCGTGACCGTCTTCTACGTTGACGTGGCACCGCTGGTGCCGGCGTTGCATTCGGTGTGGTTCGTCATCCACATCGTCGCCGCCTGCATCTCGGCGGCCGCGTTCAACCTGGGCGCGCTGGCCTCAATCATCTACCTGGTCAAGCGCCGCGCCGTGCTGAACGCCGAGAAGCGGGCCGCTGCCGAGCCGACGACGAAGAAGGGCGCGGCGACTGCCTCGTCCACGGCTGTTGACGAGGGTGGCGACTGGGCGGGCACCGTCGCGGTCAAGACCCGCCCCGCGCTCGGCACCGACAATGTCGTGACCGGCTTCCTGGCCCGCGTGCCGTCGCTCGCCGCCATCGACCGGTTGGCCTACCGTGCGCATGCGTTCGCGTTCCCGGTGTGGACGTTCACGATTGCCGCGGGTGCCATCTGGGCCGAATACGCCTGGGGCCGGTTCTGGGGCTGGGACCCCAAGGAGACCTGGTCGCTGGTCACCTGGGTGGTCTATGCCGCCTACCTGCACGCCCGCGCCACCGCAGGCTGGAAGGGCCGCAACGCCGCCATCATCGCGATCCTCGGCATCGCCACCTTCTGGTTCAACTTCATCGGCGTCAACCTGCTGGTGAGCGGTCTGCACTCGTACGCGGGCATCTGAGCGGCGGCCATGAACGCGTGGCAGGTGCAGCCCCCCGACGCGCCAGTCCCGGGTCTGCGGGCGGCCCGGCGCCGGTGGCGCTGGCTGCTGCTGGCCGCGGGCGTGGCGCTGGTCGTCGGGCTGCTGCTGCCCGTGCTGTGGCCGCGGTCCGCGCTGTTCGGGCGCACCCAGCCCCCCGCCACACCCGGCACGGCACTGACCATCGGGTCGTCCGCGCCGCCGGCCTCATTGCCGACGCTGCAACGAGCGGTGCCCGTCTATTACGTCGGCGACGACCGTCGGCTGTACCGCGAGTTCCGCGACCTGCCAACCCAGGGCGACCGGCTGACCACCGCGGTGGGCGCAGTGCTCAACGTCGCCGCGAACGACCCCGGCTTCAGCTCGCTGTGGGCCGGCGGCCAGGTGAACTCCGCCACGATTGTGGGCAACCGGCTCGTCATCGACATCTCGGCCTCGGCATTCGCCACGTTCACCAGCCGGGTGGTCGCCGATGCCGCCATCAACCAGGTGGTCTACACCGCTGTCGCGGCCGTCGGTGACACGACCGGCGAGCGCACGGTGCAGATCCTGATGGACGGGTCACCGAACCTGCCCGTGGTGGGCCTGCCCACCGCCGACTTCAAGCGCACCGGCACCGACCCCCTGGGGCTGATCTGGATCGAGGTGCCAGAGGGTGACTCGCAACTGCCGGCCGGCAGGCTCACGTTGCGCGGCTACCAGCAGGTCTCGCTGACGAACGACATCGTCAGCTGGATGGTGGCCGACCATGCGGGCAGCACCGTGCAGCAGGGCGAGGTGCCCGCCAGCGGCAACATCGAGGGTTGGCGCTCGTGGGCCGTGAACGTCACGCTGGCTGCCGGTGACTACGAGTTGAAGGTCTGGACGGGAGCGATGACGCCCCGCGTGCGCCACTTCACGGTTGCCTGAAACACGGTGGTCGGGTCCCAGGGTCGTCCGGGTGCCTCAGGTGTGGTGGATGAACACCTTCGCCAGCGCCGTCGACACACTCTCGGGCACGAACCGGTTGGCCATGGCCGTGGCCTGGTTCATCACGCCGTCGATGGCCGTGGGCCGGTTCGCATTCAGCGCCTTGAACGTCGTCTCGACGACGTCTTCGGGGCTGCGCCGGCGGCGCAGCACATTGTTGTTGCCGGCGCGGGTGAAGAACCCGGTCTCGGTCGGCCCGGGGTTGATGCAGACCACCCGCACACCGGTGCCGCGGGTCTCGTGCCACAGCGCCAGCGACAGGCTGCGCACATAGGCCTTCGATGCCGCATAGGCGCCCATGCTGGGGATCGGCTGGTAGCTCGCGGTGCTGGCGACGTTGATGATCGAACCCTGCTTGGCCTCGAGCATCGCGGGCAGCAGCAGCCGGGTCAGGTGGGTCAGGGCCGCAGTGTTCACCTCGACCATGTCGAGCAGGTCGTCGACGTCGGTCTCGTGCAGGTCGTTCACCAGCCCGTAGCCGGCATTGTTCACCAGCGTCGAGATGTGCACGCCTTCGGCCGTGAGCTCGTCCACCATGCGGGTGCGGGCAGCCCGGTCGACAAGGTCGACGGGCAACAGGATCGACTGGGCACCGAAACCCGCCACCTCGGTGGCGATGTCACCCAGCTTGACGGTGTTGCGCCCGGTCAACACCAGGTTTGAGCCGTGCTGGGCCAGGTAGCGGGCGAACTCGGCGCCGATGCCGCCGGTGGCCCCGGTGATCAGGGCCCAGGGGCGCTCGGACGTGGTGGCGTCGGTGGAAGCTGGCATGACTCCACTGTAGAGGTGGAAGGATGAACTACATGGAGCCGCTGAAGTACGACCTCATCATCATCGGGTCGGGATCTGGGAATTCGCTGATCGACCCCCGTCTGGACCACCTGCGCATCGCCATGGTCGATGACGCACCCTGGTACGGGGGCACGTGCCTGAACGTCGGCTGCATCCCGACCAAGATGTTCGTGCTGCCCGCTGACCACGCCGTCGCACCTGCCGAGGCGGCCCGGCTGGGCGTCACCCAGCACACCGACCACGTCGACTTCCCGGCGATCCGAGACCGGGTCTTCGGTCGCATCGACCCCATCGCCGAAGGCGGTCTCGACTGGCGCCGGCGCCAACCCCATGTCGAGGTGCACCGCGAGACCGCGGCGTTCGTCGACGCGCACACGCTCGAGCTCTCGCCGTCCGGCCAGCGGATCACCGCCGACCAGATCGTGCTCGCCGCCGGCTCGCGCCCGCGGTCGGCCGTCGAACCGGACGCCGACATCGCCCACCTGGTGCACACCTCTGACAGCGTCATGCGGATTGATGCCCTGCCCAAGCGCATGGTGATCCTGGGCGGTGGGTTCATCGCGGCCGAGTTCGGGCACGTCTTCTCGGCCTACGGCGTCGACGTCACGGTCGTCACCCGCGGCCCGGCGCTGCTGCGCCGCGAGGACCGCGACATCAGCGCGAAGTTCACCGAACAGCTCGGCCGCCAGGTGAAGCTGGCGCTGAACCAGCCCGTCAAGGGCATCCATGCCGGTGCCGATGGTGGCGTGCGGGTGGTCACCACCGACGCCGAGGGCCGCGAGGTCGTCCACGAGGCCGACCTGGTGCTGAACGCGGTGGGGCGCGTGCCGAACGGTGACCGGCTCAACCTGCCCGCCGCCGGGGTCGAGGTCGACGGGCGGGGCTTCGTGAAGGTCGACGAGCACCAGCGCACCACCGTGGCGCACATCTGGGCGCTGGGCGATGTCGCCTCACCCTGGATGCTGAAGCACGTGGCCAACCACGAGATGCGCGTGGTGATGCACAACCTGCTGCATCCCCACGACCTGGTCGCCTCTGACCACCGCTACGTGCCGCATGCGGTCTTTGCGCACCCCCAGATCGGCGCCGTCGGCCTCACCGAACAGGAACTGGAGGCACAGGGCACGCCCTACCTGGTGCAGGTGCAGCAGTACGGCAGCGTGGCCTATGGCTGGGCCATGGAGGACCAGGAGCACTTTCTGAAGCTGCTGGCCGACCCCCGGACGGGGCGCCTGCTGGGCGCGCATGTGATGGGCCCGCAGGCGGCGACGCTCGTGCAGCAGTTGATCCACATGATGTCGTTCGACCAGGACATCGAATCGGTCGCGACCAAGCAGTACTGGATTCACCCGGCCCTGCCCGAGCTGATCGAGAACGGCCTGCTGGGCCTGGTGGCGCAGCGCCGTGACTGGCTCAAGCAGCAGGGTGGGGTGGCCAACGACCAGGGGCGTGCAGACTCGTGAGCCCCACCAGCCGTCGCG
Source organism: Aestuariimicrobium sp. G57 (assembly GCF_050110855.1). Lineage (NCBI taxonomy): Bacteria > Bacillati > Actinomycetota > Actinomycetes > Propionibacteriales > Propionibacteriaceae > Aestuariimicrobium > Aestuariimicrobium sp. G57. The sequence continues at coordinate 77,656 of NZ_JBNINW010000007.1, forward strand.
CAATCCTGGGCAGGGCGGTACTGGGCGGTGCACTGCTGGGCGGTGCCGGTCTCGCGCTGGCCGGGTGCGCCGGCCGGGACGACGTGGGCGCGACGACACCAGCCGGTTCGACGTCGGGTGCCGGTTCGACCAGTGCGGCCGGTTCGCCGACCGCGACTGGTTCGACGACCCCCGCCGGTTCGCCGGGCGACTCGACCATGCCCGCCACCAGTGCCTCGTCCACGGCGCTCGACCTGGTCACGGTCGTGGGGCAGCTGCTGATGGTGGGGCATACGACCCCGTCGATCAGCACGGCCACCCGTGACCTGCTGACCACCCACCAGTTCGGTTCGCTGGTGCTGCTGGGCAACCAGTTGGGCGGGCGCGGCGACCTGGCGGCGTTCAGTGCGCAGCTGGGGGCCCTTGACGTGCAGGTGCCGGTGCTGGTGGCGGTCGACCAGGAGGGTGGGCAGATCCAGCGGCTGAATGGTCAGGGCTTCTCGCGCATCCCTACGGCCGTGGCCCAGGGCGAGCTGGGCGCGGCCCGGCTGCAGCGGGACTGGACCACCTGGGGGCAGGAACTGGCCCGTGTCGGCGTGCACTACAACCTGGCCCCCGTCGCCGATGTGGTGCCCGCCGACCTTGTCGCACGCAACGCGCCCATCGGCCAGCTCAAGCGCCACTACGGCACCACGAATGCCCAGGCCATCCCGGCGATCGAGGCGGTCGTGAAGGGGCTCGCCGCAGCGAAGGTGGCCAGCAGCCTCAAGCACTTCCCGGGCCTCGGCCGGGTCAGCGTCAACACCGACTTCGGTGTGGCCCGCGATGACTCGATCACGGGCTCGGCCGACGACCTGGCCCCGTTCGCGGCGGGCATCGCGGCGGGCGCGTCGTCGGTGATGGTCTCGAGCGCCATCTATGAGCGCATCGACCCCGACCAGCAGGGCGTGTTCTCGTCCAAGGTCATCACGGGGCTGCTGCGTGGGCAGCTGGGCTTCGAGGGCGTGGTGATCGCCGACGACCTGGGCGCCGCCGCGGCGGTCAAGGAGGTGACGCCGGGGGAACGGGCCCTGCGCTTCCTGCGCGCAGGCGGCGACCTGGTGATCACCGCCGACCCGTTCCTGGCGCCCCAGATGGCAGGGGCGATCCTGCAGGCGGCGCGGGCCGATGCGGCCTTCGAGGCCGAGCTGCGCCGCAAGGCCGACCGGGTGCTGGCGCTGAAGCGGTCGGTGGGCGTGGGCTGAGGCGCCGCGTCAGCCGCCCACGCGCAGCTGGTTGACCAGATCACGCGCGGTCGGCAGGTACTGCTGGGCGTTGTCGGGGATCGAGGCGTAATAGATCGAGTTCTTCGACCCGCTCGTGTTGACGATGATGATGATCGCCGTCTCGCCCTTGGCCTGCAGCCCGCGCACGTCGAAGCTCAGGTGCATCTCGAGCATGAAGGCCTCACGGCCGTCGACCACCATCGGACGACGCGTGACGTCTTCACGCTGCACTGGGGAATCGCCGTAGAACGCACCCACGATGCAGCGGGCCACCATGTCCATGCCGGCTTCGGGTGACTGGAACCCGTCACCATCGATGAGCTCGCCCACCAGCACCGAGGCCACCCAGTTCTGGCCGGGGCGGTAGTTCTGTTCGATGGTGATCGTCTGGGTCTGCACATCGCGGCCGAAGGGCACCCGGCCGTCCACGGTGGGGGCCGACCACGGTGCGCCCAGCTGTGGGTAGCTCAGCTCCCCGCCGTACACGCGGCCGTCGCGCGGGTGCGGGTCGACCGAATAGTTGCCATCGGTGACCGCGGGGCAGAACTCGGTGGGGTTCGACGGGCCCGGGCCGCGGTTGCCGAGCACACCGAGCTGCATCAGGGCCCAGATGAGCGCGATGATCGTGACCAGCACGATGGCGATGATCACCACCGGGCCCTTCACCTGCGACCACAGGCCGGCCCTGGGCTCGTCCTCGTCGTCATCGGACGACCCCTTCACGACGATGGGGGTGGACGGGTCATGGCCTGCGCCGGGGGCGGCGCTGGTGCCGCCCGGGCGCAGTTGCGTCTGTGCCGACCACCGGTCGCCGTCCCAGTAGCGGTAGCCCTCGCCGCCCGCGGGGTCGGGGTACCAGCCGGCCTCAGCCATGGTCCTCCTCCTCAAGCGTCCACCGTGCGACGGGCACCAGCGAAGCCCCGCACGACGACGGCAACTCGTCGTCGCCAGTCTGCCTCGCGACCCGGACGAGGTGACCGCCCGCCTGGACGAGCCACTGGTCGCCCCCGAGCGGCGACACAGGGGCATGGGCGAGGTCGATGTCCAGGCCCCGACCACGGGCCCAGACGTCGATGACCTGCTGCAGCGGCTCGAGGTGGCTGCGGCCGCGGTCGTGCAGTGGGCCGGCATCGACGAGCCGGCCGGCATCGGCAGCCGCCAGGGCCTGGCGGGCGAGGTCTGGTGTCAGGCGGCCCAGCGTCTGCCCCGACGGCAGCACAAGCGCGGTGGGGGCGAAGCGGTGGCCGCCCAGGTGGGTGACCTCCCAGATGCGTGGGGCCAGGTCGGGGCCGAGGTCATGGATCAGCCCTCGTCCGGACAGGGCGCAGCACTGGTCACGCTTGGCGTTCGTGCAGACGGCGAGCACCGGTTCGGTCGGGGTGAGCCATTCGGGCAGCGGGCCGTGGGCCAGGTCTTCGCCCAACTGCAGCAGCGCCAGCGCGTCACCGGGGTCACCAATCGTGGTGCGGCCCAGCCACGGCCGGGGGCCGGCGAGGCCACCGGCGACCAGCAGCGTGCGCGAGGCGTCGCTGATGTCGACATGTCGTCCTGGGCGCCGGATCAACACGGCGCGACCGCCGGCCTCGCTGCAGGTGTTCTCGAGCAGTTCACCGAGCTGCGGGTCGAGGTGGCTCTGGGTGAGGGCCTTGTTGCCCCAGGGACCTGATTGTTCCAGGGCCACCCAGAAGGCGGCCCGACTCGCCGTGCCCCAGGCCGGCAGGTCATCGCGCAACCATTGCGCCGAACAGCGCAACTCGGGCGCGACATGGACGGTGGGGGTCTCGCCCGCGGCAACCTCAGGGGTGGTCATGCCCCCAGCCTACAAATCACCGGTAATCCGCATCCCCATGACGGCAGACGCGAACGAGCCCGCCACACCGAAGTGTGGCGGGCTCGCGCGTCGAGTGGGTCTCTGCGGCTCAGCCGAAGCGGCCCGAGATGTAGTCCTCGGTTGCCTTCTTGGCCGGGTTCGAGAAGATCTTCTCGGTGTCGTCGATCTCGACGAGTTCACCCGGCTTGCCCTGGGCGGACAGGTTGAAGAACGCGGTGCGGTCAGACACGCGCGCAGCCTGCTGCATGTTGTGGGTCACGATGACGACGGTGTACTGCTGCTTGAGTTCCTGGATCAGGTCTTCGATCGCGAGGGTCGAGATCGGGTCGAGGGCCGAGCAGGGCTCGTCCATCAGGATCACCTGCGGCGACACGGCGATCGCGCGTGCGATGCACAGTCGCTGCTGCTGGCCGCCCGAGAGGCCCACACCGGGCTTGTCGAGGCGGTCCTTGACCTCGTTCCACAGGTTCGCGCCCTGCAGCGACTTCTCGGCCACCTCGTTGAGGGTCTTCTTGTCGTTGACGCCGTTCAGGCGCAGGCCCGCGACGACGTTCTCATAGATCGACATCGACGGGAACGGGTTGGCCCGCTGGAAGACCATGCCGACCTGACGACGCACGGCCACCGGGTCGACGCCCTTGCCGTACAGGTCGACGCCGTCGAGGGCGACCAGGCCCTCGGCGTAGGCGCCGGGGATGACCTCGTGCATGCGGTTGAGGGTGCGCAGCACCGTCGACTTGCCGCAGCCCGACGGGCCGATGAACGCCGTCACCGAACGAGGTTCGACGGTCAGCGAGACGTCCTGCACGGCGTGGTAGCTGCCGTAGTAGATGTTGAGGTCCTTGACCTCGATGCGCTTGGCCATTGTTTCTTTCCTCGTGGTCAGCGGCTCTTGGTGGAGCCGAAGAATTTGGCGCCCAGGTTCAGGCCCATGACGATCAGGATCAGGGTCAGCGCCGCGCCCCAGGCACGGTCGGCTGCGGGGTAGCTCTCGGCGACGTTGGCCGCGTTCATCACCATCATGGGCAGCGAGCCCATGTTGGTGTCGAGCGGGTTGAAGCTGAGCGCGATGCCGGTGTTCAACAGGATGATCAGCGGCGCGGTCTCACCCATGATGCGGGCGACACCCAGCACGATGCCGCTGAGGATGCCCTTGCGTGACGTGGGCAGCACGACCGACAGGATCGTCTTCCACTTCGGCACACCCAGCGCATAGGACGCTTCACGCAGGCTGTCCGGCACCAGTTTCAGCATCTCTTCGGTGGAGCGCAGCACCGTTGGCAACATCAGGATCACCAGCGACAGCGACGCCGCGATCGTGGACCGTCCGAGCCCCAGCGTGGTGATCAGCAGGGCGAAGATGAACAGCGCCGCGACGATCGATGGCACACCGGTGAGGATGTCGACCATGAACGAGACGACCTTGCTGAACTTCTTGCCGCGGGCGTACTCGACCAGGTAGATCGCGCCCAGCACGGCGATCGGCACGGCGATCACCGAGGTGATCAGGCCGAGCATCAGGGTGCCCACGATGGCGTGCAGGGCGCCGCCGTTGGGCTTGAGCAGGTCGTTGTTCTGGCTCAGGTCCTTCGTCCACCACTGCGCATTGGCGACGCGCACGGTGCCGGCACCCTCGTTGTCGGGGGTGACGATGGAGTTGTTCTGCGCCTCGGCCGGCTTGCCGCGGATGATGATGCCACTGGCCGCGTTCGGGTCGGTGGTCTTCGGTGCGGCGGGGTTGAACTCGACGAAGTCGCCGACGGCGGGGTACTTGCCGCCGACCAGCCACAGCGGCTTGGCCTGGTTGGCCGCGTTGTCGCAGTCAGCGTTGGCCACCCGCTTGTAGTTCAGGTAGTCCTGCGACGGGGCCGTTTCCTGCACCGCGCAGATCCGGGTGTAGTCGGGCACTGCGCTGACCAGCAGGGGGGCGCCGCGCACGATCACGGTGGAGAGGATCCAGATCAGCGGGACGATGGCGATGACCGCAGCCAGCCACACCAGCACCCGCACCACGTTGTCCTTCACCTGGCGGCTGCCGGAGGGGCGTCCGAGGTCGAGGGCCTCGTCCGATTCGATGGTCGTCGACTCGATGCTCATGACTTGGCCTTTCCGCCCGAAGCCACGGTGCGGGCCACGGCGTTGACTGCGAAGGTGAGGACGAACAGCACCAGGCCAGCGGCGATGAAGGCACCGGTCTTGGTCGGGCTGTCGAACTCGGGTGCGCCACGGGCGATCTTCGAGGCGAACGTCTCGCCGCCGCTGAAGATCGAGAAGCTGAACTCGGTGACGGTCGAGAGGATCAGCATGACCGCGATCGTCTCGCCCAGTGCACGGCCCAGGCCGAGCATCGAGGCGGCGACCACACCGGAGCGGCCGTAGGGGATGACGGCGGTCTTGACCATCTCCCACTTCGTCGCACCGAGGGCCCAGGCGGCCTCGATGTTGTCACGCGGGGTCTGCTCGAAGACATCGCGCGACAGCGAGGTGATGATCGGCAGGATCATGATGGCCAGCACCAGCGACACGGCGAACACGGTGCCGGGCGACTGCAGGCCGGGGGCGAAGAAGCCCAGCTTGCCGAGGAACGATGACGAGATCGCATCGCTGATCGGCTGCAACCAGGGGGCGAACACGCGGATGCCCCACAGGCCGTAGACCACCGAGGGGACGGCCGCCAGCAGGTCGACGAGGAAGCCCACGATGCGCCCGAGGGTGGGCGGGGCGTAGTGGGTGATCAGCAGCGCCACGCCGATGGCAACGGGCACGGCCAGCACCATGGCGATGAGCGAGCTGATCACGGTGGTCCAGAGCATGCCGGCGATGCCGAAGGCCAGCTGGTTGTCGTTGACCAGCCACTGGTTTGACGTGAGGAAGTTGACCTCGTTGCGGCTCAGGGGGCCGATGGCCGTGAGCAGCAGGAAGATGAAGATGGCGCCCACCAGGGTCACGAGCAGGATGCCGGTGAACAGCGTCGCTCCGCTGAACACCTTGTCCGGAGCCTTGCTGGGCTCAGGCACGTCGACCTTGGTGATGTTGATCTCTTTGGGGACGACATGGTGGTCGGCGGGGACGGGGGAGACCGACGGGTCGATGTCTGCCCCCGGGGGGATGTCGCTCGGCGCGGCAGTAGTGCGCACCTCGTCCTCCTGTGCCTCAGAGGTGGTCATTGATAGCTCCCTAACGTAAGGATGGCCCCTCCGCTGCGCAGAGGGGCCATCCCGATGGTGTTGATGGTGTGGCTCAGCGCACTGAACCACGCGACCCGGGGGTCAGGGTCACTTCATCGCCTTGACGGCAGTCTGCACCTTGGTCAGCATGGCGGCCGGAAGCGGGGCGTAGCCCTGAGCCTCCAGGGTTGCCTGGGCCTGCTCGCTAGAAGCATAGGTCAGGAAGTCCTTCATGAGGGCGCCTTCAGCGGCAGGCAGGCCGGCCGAGCAGACGATCTCGTAGGTCACCATGACCATGGGGTAGACATCCTTGCCGAGGCCGGTGTACTTCAGCGAGACGACGAGGTCGTTGCCCTCGCCCTTGACCTCGGCCTTGTCCATGGCAGCGCCAGCGCTGGCAGCGGTCAGCTTGACAGCGCCGTCACCGTTGTCGATCGACGAAACGCCGAGCTTGGCGTCGGTGGCGTACTTCCACTCCATGTAGCCGAAGCCACCCTCGGTGGCCTTGACGGCGTCAGCGACACCCTGGGTGCCCTGCTTGCCCTCGCCGGCGGTACCGAAGTACTTCTTCGAGGTCTCCTTGGTGAACTTGTCAGGAGCAGCGGCCTTCAGGTACTTCGAGACGTTCTCGGTGGTGCCCGACTCGTCATCGCGGAAGAAGACGTTGATCTTCTTGGCCGGCAGGGTGGCCGAGGGGTTCAGGGCCTTGATCTCAGCGGCGTCCCACGAGGTGACCTTGCCGTTGAAGATGTCCATCATGACCGAGGGGGTCAGCACCAGGTCGTTGACGCCGGGCAGGTTGTAGGCGAAGGCAACCGGGCCCACGATGAGCGGCAGGTTCCAGCCGGCGTTGCCAGCGCAGCGCTCCTTGACCTTCTCAGTCTCGACGACGCCGTCCTTGCCGGCCTTCGACTTCAGCGCCGAGTCCGAACCGGCCCACTGCAGCTGCTTGTTGTAGAAGTCCTTGATGCCGGCGCCCGAGCCCGACTTGGTGTAGACGACCTGGCCGGCGCCACCGCAAGCGGTGTTGTAGGCCTGGGTCAGGGCCTGCATGGCGATGTCCTGGGCGGACGAGCCGCCACCGTTCACCTTGCCGGCGGGGCAGGCCAGCTCGAGGGCGGCGCCGCTCGAGGCGGGGGCCGAGCTCGAAGCGCCGGCGCCACCGGTGGTGGCGGCCGAGGTGGTGGTGGTGCCGGTGGTGTCGCCGCCACAGGCGGTGAAGGTCAGGGCGCCCACAGCCACGACGGCTGCGATCTTGGCGAAGCGGTTCATCTTCACTCGAGTTCCTTGATCTCGTTGGGGATCTGTGTGTGTTGAAGTTCGCTGCGCGGAAGGGCGCATCATGATGCCAACTTCTTCACCTGTGAAAGTAGTGAAGGCAGGTGACACGCCGTCCATCCTTGGGTTAACAGCAGGTTAACGACACGCGAAAAGGTGGCGGATCTGCCGTGTGGCTACGCCGAACGCGTGATCTGCGTTACGAAAACGTGACCCCGGGCACCCTGAAGATTGGCTGGGGTCGGTCGGCATCGGGCTTTCAGAACGACGGTTTGACCCGCTCGTGAGCCATCGGGTGACCGTCGCGGTTGTGGTGGACGACGAGGACCTCGGCCACGAGCATCGGCTTGTCGGCGACCTGCAGCGCCTCTCGCATCATCGGCAGCACCGGACGGTGCCCACACACCACCATGGGTGCGTCCAGGTCGGCGCGGGCCCTGCCGACGAGTTCGGCCATGACCTCGCGCGATCCCTTCGGGTCGTCCTCGTAGCCCTCTTCGCTGAGTTCGGGCACCGTGACCAGGTCGATGCCAGTGCGCCGAGAGAACGGCTCGAGGGTCTGCACGCAGCGGGTGCTCGTCGAGGTCACCGCCCGGGTGATCCCGTAGGCCTCGAGCAGCAGCGCCAGGCGCTCGGACTGGCGTCGTCCACGCCTCATCAGGGGGCGCAGCCAGTCCTTCCCGGTCCAGTGCTTGCGGCTCATCGCCTTCGCGTGGCGCACGAGCACCACCGAGCCGGTCGGGCCGGCCGCCACCGCGCGGTCCAGCAATTCGGCCTCGTCGCTGTAGCTGAGCCGGTGTTCAGCCTTGCTGATCGACCACCACTCGACGCGGTCGACCTCCTGGTCGCCCGATTCGGTGGACGGGGTGCCGTTCACCAACAGGTCACCGCCCGTGGGCGTGCCCGCCCACCAGTGGACGACCTTCGTCCGGTCGCCGACGGGGTAGCTGATGGTGCCCAGCGGCGATCCCAGCCGCACGGTGATACCGGTCTCTTCGGCCACCTCGCGCACGGCGCAGACCTGGACATCCTCATCGGGTTCGAGTTTGCCCTTGGGCAACGACCAGTCGTCATAGTCGGGCCGGTGCACGACCAGCACCTTCGGCTCGCCACCCGACCCGTCGGCATGCCAATCGAGCACCACGACCCCTGCTGCCTCAATCGGGCGCTGCTTCCTGGCCATCGTTGATTTCCCGGCCATCGTCGATTCTGCCCCGGCCCTCAGGCGTGCTGGTCCCGGCGCCTGCGCAGCCGGTCGATCAACTCGGACTGCAGGTCGCGCAGGAACCTGCCGTCCTCGGCCCGCGACCGCTCGGTCCACACGGTGTCGTTCAGGTGCCACGACACCGTCCCGGGGTCGAAGGCCAGCTCGAACAGGTCGATGAGCTCCTGGATGTGACGCTTCTGGCTGATGCCGACGATGGTCTCGACGCGACGGTCAAGGTTGCGGTGCATCAGGTCGGCCGACCCGATGCCCACGACCGGTTGACCACCATTGGCGAACGCGAAGATGCGGGAATGTTCGAGGTAGCGACCGAGGATGGAACGCACCCGGATGTTCTCGCTCAGCCCCGGCACACCCGGGCGGATGGTGCAGATGCCGCGCACCCACAGGTCGACCTTCACCCCCGCCTGCGATGCGCGGTACATCGCGTCGATGAGCCGCTCGTCGACCAGGGAGTTCACCTTGATGCGGATGTAGCCCTGCCGCCCGGCCCGCTGGTGCTCGATCTCGCGGTCGATTCCGGCCAACAGGCCCGTCCGGATGCCATGCGGGGCCACCAGCAGGCGGCGGTAGTCGGTCTCGACCGTCAGCCCCGACAGGTGGTTGAACACCTTGCCGACATCCTCGGTGATCATCGGGTGCGAGGTGAGCAGGCCGATGTCCTCATACATCCGGGCGGTCTTGGGGTTGTAGTTGCCCGTGCCGATGTGGGCATAGCGCCGCAAGGTGGTGCCCTCGTCGCGGATCACGAGCGACAGCTTGCAGTGGGTCTTGAGCCCCACCATGCCGTAGACGACGTGCACGCCGTACTTCTCGAGCTTGCGTGCCCAGGCGATGTTGGCGACCTCGTCGAAACGCGCCTTGATCTCGACGACCGCTAGCACCTGCTTGCCGGCCTGGGCCGCCTCGATCAGGGCATCGACGATGGGCGAGTCGCCGCTGGTGCGGTAGAGCGTCTGCTTGATGGTGAGCACCTGCGGGTCGGCCGCGGCCTGCTCGATGAATCGCTGCACCGACGTGGCGAACGAGATGTAGGGGTGCTGCAGCAGTACGTCACGGTTCTTCAATGCGGCAAACATGTCGGCAGGCTGCGAGGTCTCGACCTCGGCAAGGTCGCGGTGGGTGGCCGCCACGAACTTTGGGTACTTCAGGTCGTCGCGGTCGGTGCCGGTCAGCGAGAACAGGCCCGTCAGGTCGAGCGGGGCCGGCAGCGAGAAGACCTCTTTCTCGCTGATGTCGAGTTCGCTCATCAGCAGCTTGAGCATCTTCGGGTCGATGTCGTCCTGCACCTCGAGGCGCACCGGGGGACGACCGACCTTGCGGCGCAGCAGCTCTTTCTCGAGGGCATAGAGCAGGTTCTCGGCGTCGTCCTCTTCAACCTCGAGGTCTTCGTTGCGGGTGACCCTGAAGGTGGTCTGCTGCAGCACCTCCATGCCGGCGAACAATTGGCCCAGGTGACGCCTGATGATCTCTTCGATGGGCACGAAGCGGCCCTCGTCCAGCTTGATGAACCGGTCGAGCAGCGCGGGCACCTTGACGCGGGCGAACTGCTTCGCGCCCGTGATCGGGTTGCGCACCAGCACCGCCATGTTGATCGACAGGCCCGAGATGTAGGGGAACGGGTGCGAGGGGTCGACCGCCAGCGGGGTGAGCACCGGGAAGATGCGCTCACTGAACAGCGACCGCATGCGGTCCTTCTCGGCGGCGGTGAGCTCTTCCCACGTCAGGATCGAGATCCCCTCGGCGGCCAGTGCCGGGCGCACCTCGTTCTGGAAGATGCGGGACTGCTCTGTGACCAGTGTGCGGGTGCGTGCCAGGATCGCGTCGTGAAGGTCGCGCGGCAGCGTGCCGGTGACGGACGGCACGGCGACGCCGGCAGCGATGCGGCGCTTCAGTCCCGCCACCCGCACCATGAAGTACTCGTCCAGGTTCGAGCTGAAGATGGCCAAGAAGTTGGCCCGCTCGAGAAGCGGCACCCGCTCGGCATCGCGGGCCAGGTCGAGCACCCGGTTGTTGAAGGCGAGCCACGAGAGCTCCCGGTCGGCATACATCGGGGTCTCGGCATGGGCGTCCACGGGGGCGGCCTGGTCGGTGATCAGGGCACCCAGCTCGTCCGAAATTGGCAGAACGCCCTGGCTGCGCGTGGTCGTCGGTGTCGGGGACGCGGTCATGCACGGCCTTTCAGTGGATGGGGGGTAGCGTGCGATTCTGCCAGTCTCAGGACCATCGCGTGTCCCGCAGGGCTTCGGTGAAACCCGCGTTCTCGTACATCTGCACGACGCGTGTCTGGTCAGCCTCGACGTACAGCTCGATGAGTTGGCTGCCCCTGGCCAGCAGGTGGGCCAACCCGACCGCGAGCAGGTGGCGGCCCAGGCCGCGGCCGTGCTCGAACGGGTGCACCCCGATCACGTAGACCTCGCCGATCAGCCGCGACCCCGCATCGTTGTCCTCGGTCACGACCTTGGTCCAGTGGAAGCCCAGCATCCTGCCCTGGTCGTCCCGGGCGAAGAACAGGCCCTGCGCGTCGAACCAGTCCTCGTCGACCTTGTCCTCGACGTCCTGGCGCGACATGCGACCCTGCTCGGGGTGATGGGCAAACGCCAGGGCATTCAGCTCGACGAAGTCATCGATGTCGGCGGGGGTGAAGGTGGTCACGGTGATGCCCTCGGGGGGCGGGCCGGGGGATGCCACCTCGACCTGCGAGGGGTCGAGCGCCATCTTCAGCAACCCACGCACGGGCTGCAGGCCCATGGTCGCCCCGAGCTGCCGGGCAGCGGGCAGTGTGCCGAATGACCAGAAGTCGGGGGAGTCGACCTGGCGTGCCGCGAGTTCGCCCAACGCCCGGCCGATGCCATGACGACGGGCCTGCGGCAGCACGAACAACTGCACCGAGTTGTCGCTCGTGTCGACCTGGGCGTAGCCGAGCACCTGCTGGGCGCCCGAGGGGGAATCGTGCACTGCCACCAGGTGCTGCCCCGGTAGTTGCCCGGCCAGGATGCGCAAGGCCTGCTCGTTCAGTGGGCTGACGTGGTCGTGCTGGCTCACCTGTTCGGCGAGCAGCTTGATGGTGGTGGCCAGTTCAGGGGAGTGGTCGACAAGTTGCACCTGCCAGAGCTCGTCTGCCGCGAGGGCTTCGATCGAGGGTTGATGTGTCTGCAACTCATCGGCCATGACCGCAACTCTAGGCCTTAGCCTGCCCGGGCGTGGCCCAACGTAGTCTGGGCCCCATGGGTGAAGACGGTGGTGGGCGCGTCGTGCGTGTGCGTGCCGCGGCGGGGCAGCACCAGCACTCACTGCTCGATGTGCGCCGCATCTGGCGCCGGCGCCGCAACGATCCCGGGCCGCTGGTCGCCCAGCCCGCGATCGCAGCCCGCGCCCGCCGACATGCCCAGATGATCAAGGTCGGGGTGGTGTTCGCCCTGGTCGGTGCCGCCGCGATGGTCGGCTCGTCAGTGACCCGACTGCGCCTGACTGACGTGGCGCCTGTGCTGCCGGCGGCCGGCAATGCCGCTGCGGTGGTGGCCGCACTGGTGGCGCTGCTGCAGAACATGTTGTGGCGGCGCGCCGTGCGCGAATGGGAGGGCATCGAACCCGCCCATGCCCACGCCTGGTACAGCCTGTCGGCCAATGGCCGGTGGCTGGCCATCATCGCGGCAGGCATCACGGCCTGGTCTGCCCAGCAGACCATGATTGAGACGACGCGTGCCGAGGCCGCGTGGTGGTTGGCCTTCGTGGGGGCCCTTGCAGCGCTCGCCGGGGTGGCGTTGGCCGGGGTGCAGCGGCTGCGCCCGGACGGGCCACCGGGGGTGCCGGCGCACATCCGGCGCAACCACCGGCTGCGTCAGCCCTCGCGCACCGGTGAGAACCGGTAGCCCACGTTGCGCACCGTGGTGATGTGGCCGTCATGCTCGGGCCCGAGCTTGGCCCGCAGTCGCCGGATGTGCACGTCGACGGTACGGGTGCCGCCGTAGTAGTCGTAGCCCCACACCTCGCTGAGCAGGTGTTCGCGGGTGAGCACCCGACCGGGGTGCAGCACCAGGTGCTTGAGCAGCTCGAACTCGGTATAGGTGAGGTTCAGCGGCTGGCCGCCCGCCGAGGCCGTGTACGCCTCCTCGTCGATCACGATCGCGCCCTGGCTCAGCACCCCGGCAGCGTGCTTGGCGGTGATCAGCATGCGCACCCGGGCGTCGAACTCGGCGGCGGTGGCCCGGTCGAGCACGAAATCGTCCGCCCCCCACGACCGCTGCACCACGGGCAGCGATGCCGAGCTCACCAGCAGCAGGATCGGTTGGTCGAGGTTGGCGCGTGCCCGAAGGCACAGGTCGCGTCCGCTCGCGGCGTCCTCGCGGGCATCGATCAGCAGCACGTCGGCGGTCACGGCCTGGCCGGGCAGCGACGGCGAGGTGGGCAACTCGGTGCGCCGCTCAAGGTCGTGCGACAACATCGTCAGGGCATCGGGCAGGTCCTCGGCATCGCGCGCCAGGAGCACACAAATACTTGCCATATCCCCTCCTGCCCTGTGTTCCGTCGATCATTCTGGCACGTCGACCCGGCCCGGCACGCGCCGCGCTGGCTACACTCGCCAAGGTGAGCGGGGAGTTGCCACCCGACTGGTTCCGTCCCGAGCCGTCGGGGACGAACGGGGACGAGGACGCGTCGACGCCCACACTGCCCGCAGCCGGGGCCTCGCCGTACTCACCGCATTCACCCGAGCTGTTGCTGGACGGTGATGGCCAGGGGGTGGCCGCCATCACCGCGGGGACCTCGGTGCCGGTGGCGCCGGAGCCGGGGTCGGAAGACCAGGTCGACGGCCCCCGCCGCGGCATCCCGCAGAAACAGGCGGCGCCATCACCGGACGACGCGATGGTCGACGAACCGATGCCGGTCGTGACCTCGGCCCACAGGGCAAGCGAGGTGGACGTCGGGTGGCAGCCGACCCCGCCGGGGCGTGGGGCGGCGGCACGGCGGCTGTGGCTGGTCCTGGTCTCGGTGGTGGCCCTGGCGCTCGGGGCCGGGCTCTCGGGCGGCACGTTGGTCAGGCGCCAGCTTGATTCACGAGCCGCGGCAGCCTCGTCCACGGGGGTGGCCAGCAGCAACGGCGCCACAGCGCTCAGCCCGTGGACGGGGGCGACGCGGCCCCTGGCCGTGCAGAAGGCGAGCGCCACCTGCACGGTCCCCGACGGGCCGGACGCCTCGGGGGACTGGACGACGTACGGTGTCGGCAACCTGCTTGACAACAACCTCGGCTCGGCGTGGCGCTGCAACGGCGACGGGGTCGGCCAGCGCATCGTGTTCGCCTTCGCCCCCGACACTGAACTGGTGGGCGTCGGCATCGTCAACGGCTATGCCAAGCAGGCGTCGACGGTCTCGCTCTATGACCAGTACCGACGCGTGGTCACGGTGCGCTGGGACCTGCCCAACGGGTCGTGGTTCATCCAGCAACTCAGCGAGAATTCCCAGATGGTGCAGCAGTTGCGGATTCCGCCGACGGTGCTCAGTGGGCCGTTGCAGTTGACCATCCAGCAGACGAGCGCACCGGGGGTCAGCAATGACACCTCGCGCAACGCGGTGTTGTTGTCGACCGTGACGTTCTATACGCGGCCGTGACGGCGGGGTGACCGGGCCGCGGACTGGCTGTACTAACCGCGGGGCGTGGCCAGGTCGGCGGAATCGACCATGAGCGTGACGGGCCCGTCGTTGACGAGTTCCACGGCCATGTCGGCGCCGAAGACCCCCGTCTCGACGTGTGCCCCCAGGTCGCGCAGGCACTGCACGAACAGCTCGAACAGGGGCTGGCTCACGGGGCCGGGCGCTGCCTGTGACCAGCTGGGGCGGCGACCCTTGCGCACAGTGGCATACAGCGTGAACTGGCTGATGACCAGCATCGGGGCCTGCAGGTCGCTCGCCGACTGCTCGCCCTCGAGCACGCGCAGCCCCCAGATCTTCGAGGCCAACGCGCTGGCGTCGTCCGGGGTGTCGTCGTGGGTGACGCCGACGAACAGCACGAGCCCCGGCGAGGGCAGTTCGCCGACGACGGTGGCGCCGCTGGATGAGCCGCTGACGACGACGCGGGCGCTGCTGGCACGTTGCAGGACGATTCGCACGAGGCCCACCCTAGGCCGGTTCGACTAGACTGTCGCCATGACCAGCGCATGGTTCGTGCTCATCGTGGCCGTCGCAGTCATCTTCGTGGTGGGCCTGCTCGGGGCACTGACGTTGGTGCTGCTTGCCTCGGCGAGGCGACGCGGCACGTTCCGTTGACGCGTCGCTGCGACCTGCCACCGATCACCCCGTGAAGGACCACCATGGCTTTTGAGATTCCCGAAAACCTGCCCAGCAACCTGATGGGCATCGCGTGGATGATCGGCCGGTGGGAAGGCAATGGCCACGGCCGCTGGCCCGGTCAGGAGGACTTCGAGTACGGCCAGCAGGTTGACTTCACCTGGAACGGCGGCGACTTCCTGCACTACGTCAGCCAGCTGTACACCACCAACGACAAGGGTGAGCCCGAGTCGCCCATCACCATGGAGACGGGCTTCTGGCGCCCGCAGCCCGACGGCACCATCGAGGTCGTGCTGTCGAGCCCCGACGGCTGGTCCGAGGTGTGGGCGGGCAAGCTTGATGGCGCCAAGATCGAGCTGATCACTGACGCGGTGGTGCGCACCTCGACCGCCGTGGTCGAATACACCGGTGGCCAGCGGCTGTACGGCAGCGTCGAGGGCGACCTGCTGTGGACCTTTGACCGCGCCACCACCGACCAGCCGCTGCAGTCGCACCTGTGGGCGCGCCTGAAGAGGGTCTGACATGGCAGCGGTACAGGTCACGGCAGGCATTGACGAGGGTGCTGTCTGGCACCACGGCAACCCGGTCGCCGAACAGCGCGCGATGGTGGCGGGCACGGCCGTGGTCGACCGGGGCCACCACGAGGTGCTCGAGCTGCGCGGGCCCGACCGGCTGGCGCTGCTGCATGCGCTGACCACGCAGTTCACCGAGGGACTGGGTGCTGGGCAGCCGGTGGCGGGGCTGGTGCTGTCGCCGCAGGGGCACGTCGAGCACGGCTTTCGGGGCGTGGACGACGGTGAGAGCTTCTGGGCGGTGACCGAACCGGGCGCTGGTGCTGGGCTCGCGGAGTTCCTGCGCCGGATGACATTCATGATGCGGGTCGACACGATCGACCGGACCGAGGATTTGCGGCTGCTGTGGGTCGGCGCGGGCGTGGATGTGGCTTTGGCCCCCGAGGGGGTCGGGCGGGTGGTGGCGTGGTCGTCCGAGGTGGCGGGTGGGCGCGACGTGCTCTGGCCCCGGGATGCGGCGCTGCCCGACGGCGAGCTGGCCGGCGTGTGGGCCCATGACGCGCTGCGCATCGAGGCCGGGGTGCCGCGCATCGGCGTCGACACCGACCACAAGACGATCCCCAACGAGATCGGGCTCTACGGAACCCACCTTGACAAGGGCTGTTACCGCGGGCAAGAGACGGTGGCGCGGGTGCACAACCTGGGACGACCGCCGCGCCGGCTGGTGCGGCTGCTGCTCGACGGCTCGGTCGACACGTTGCCGACGCAGGGTTCGGACGTGCTGGTCGATGGCCGCGCCGTCGGCGTGATGGGCTCATCGGCACGCCACCACGAGGACGGCCCGATCGGGCTGGCGCTGGTGAAGCGCGGGCTCGACGTTGATGCCGAGGTCGTCGTGACCGGGCAGGACGGCACCGAGATCGCGGCCAGCCAGGAGCCGCTGGTCGACCCCGAGGCGGGATTGCACTTCAGGGCGAACCTGCGGGGCTGACGGACGGGCCGCCAGGGCTGGGCGGCCCGGACCCGATGGCCCAGCGGTGTGCATCGACCGCGCCAGAATCAGCTGAAACGGGCTGAATCGGCGCGGTCGATGCACGTTGCTGGGGTCACCGACGGTGGGACGAGCCCCCGCCCCACAAGCCCCTTCCCTAGGGTGGGGCACAAGCCAAGCACCAGGAGGACCCATGCCCACCACCGTCAAGGGCGTCGTCTCGTTCGCACGTGACGAGCCCGCTGAACTCGTTGACATCGTCATCCCTGACCCCGGCCCCCGTGACGTCGTCGTCACCGTGCAGGCCTGCGGCGTCTGCCATACCGACCTTGCCTACCTGCAGGGCGGCATCAACGACGACTACCCCTTCCTGTTGGGCCACGAGGCCGCCGGCATCGTCGAGTCCGTCGGCGACCAGGTCACCCATGTGCAGCCCGGTGACTTCGTGGTGCTGAACTGGCGCGCCGTCTGTGGCCAGTGCCGCGCCTGTCGCCGCGGCGAACCGCACTACTGCTTCTCGACCTTCAACGCCTCGAAGCCGATGACGCTGGCCGACGGCACCCCCCTGGCGCCGGCGCTGGGCATCGGTGCGTTTGCCGAGCGCACGCTCGTCCACGAACTGCAGTGCACCAAGGTCGACCCCGCCGCCGACCCGGCAGTCGCCGGGCTGCTCGGCTGCGGCGTGATGGCCGGACTGGGGGCCGCCATGAACACGGGTGCCGTCAAGCGCGGTGAGTCGGTGGCCGTCATCGGTTGTGGCGGTGTCGGGGACGCGGCGATCGCCGGGGCTCGGCTCGCCGGTGCGACGCGCATCATCGCCATCGATGTCTCGGACGAGAAGCTCGAGGTGGCCCGTGAACTCGGTGCGACGCATGTGATCAACTCGTCGAAGCTGGTCGATGACGGCCGCACGGGGGACGACCTGCCGCTGGCGGTGGCCGTCCGCGAGATCAATGGCGGCTTCGGCGTCGACGTCGCCATCGATGCGGTCGGTGTGCCGGTGACGTTCAACCAGGCGTTCTACATTCGGGACTTTGCCGGTCGCGTCGTGCTGGTGGGCGTGCCGACTCCTGAGATGCGCCTCGAGATGCCGCTGCTCGACATCTTCAGCCACGGTGGCGCGGTGAAGTCGAGCTGGTACGGCGACTGCCTGCCCGAGCGCGACTTCCCGATGCTGACCGACCTGCACCTGCAGGGACGCCTGCCGCTCGAGAAGTTCGTCTCGGAACGCATCGGCATCGAGGATGTCAATGCCGCGTTCGAGCGCATGAAGCAGGGCAGGGTGCTGCGTTCGGTGGTGGAACTGTGAGCACCGCGCAGGTCGAACGCGTCATCACCTCGGGCATCTTCGCCCTCGACGGCGGCGAGTGGCAGGTCGACAACAACGTCTGGTTGCTGGGCGATGACCGCGAGGTGATCATCGTCGATGCGGCCCACGATGCCAGGGCCATCGCCGCGGCAGTCGGCTCACGCACCGTGCTCGCCATCGTCTGCACCCACGGGCACAACGACCACATCGGGGCGGCTCTCGACCTGGCCGAGCTGGTCTCGGCGCCGGTGCTGCTGCACCCCGGCGACCGGATGCTGTGGGACCAGACCCACCCGGGGCGTGCCCCCGGCGTGCTGGTCGAGGGTGCCGGGCTGTCGGTGGCCGGGGTCGATGTCGAGGTGATCAACACCCCGGGGCATTCGCCGGGCTCATGCGTGCTGCACGTACCCGCCCTGGGCGTGCTGTTCTCGGGCGACACGCTGTTCCAGGGCGGTCCGGGTGCCACGGGGCGCTCGTACTCGGACTTCGACGCCATCATCGCCTCGATCAGCCAGAGGCTGTTGACGCTGCCGGCCGAGACGCGCGTGCTGACCGGCCACGGGGACGAGACCACCATCGGCACCGAGGCACCCCACCTGCAGGAATGGATCGACCGAGGGCACTGATGAGGGTGGGCCCCGGAGGGTGGCCACTGGGTCGCGGCTTGTGCAGCCACTAGGGTCGGGGGCATGTCGATTGCAGCCATGACCCCCGACTCACCCGTGCTCGTCGAGGTGGTGCGCGGCGACCTGGTCGAATGCATCCATCGGGCGCGGGTGGTGGTCACCGGCGCCGACGGCCAGGTGCAGTTCTCACTGGGCGATGTCGCCTCGCCGATGTATGCCCGCTCGTCGCTGAAGCCGGTGCAGGCGGTGGCGATGCTGTCGTCCGGTCTCGACGTCGAAGGACGGCTGCTGGCCCTGGCGGCGGCATCGCACTCGGGGCAGGACTACCACCTGACCGGGGTGCGCGAGCTGCTCGCGGGCGCCGGACTGGGGGCCGAGGCGCTGCAGAACACGCCCGACCTGCCGCTGGACGAGGCCGCCCGGGTGGTCTGGTTGCGCGCCGGGCGCGATGCGTCGTCCCTGACCCAGAACTGTTCGGGCAAACATGCCGCGATGCTGCGCACCTGTGTGCGCGCCGGCTGGGATGTGGGCAGTTACCTCGACCCCGCCCACCCGCTGCAGCAGGCGGTCGCCGCGACCGTGGACGAGTGGTGCGGCGGTCACTCGCCTGCCACCACCGACGGCTGTGGGGCGCCGCTGTTCGCCACGTCGATGACCGGGCTGGCAAGGGCATTCGGACGCATTGCGGGGGCGGGTGTCGGCCCGGCGAAGCTGGTGGCCGATGCCTACCGCGAGTTCCCGGAGTATGCCTCTGGTGATGGCCGCGACGACCTCGCGCTGCACCGGGCGGTGCCGGGGGTGGTGTGCAAGGGCGGCGCCGAGGGGTGCATGGCCGTGGGCCTGCCTGATGGCCGCGGTGTGGTGGTGAAGGTGGACGACGGCAACGCGCGGGCGGTGCTGCCGCTGACGGCGGCGGTGCTGGCCCGGCTCGTGGCTGAACCGGCCGCCCTGTCGCCGCTGCTGACCAGGCCAGTGCTGGGCCACGGGCGTCCGGTGGGCGAGGTCAGAGTAGCGCTGGGGGCGCTGGCTGGGCTGTGAACGGCACCCCCCTGCTGATTGCCCCTGAACGCAACAGTTGCCCTAGTGCTGGCACCAGGGCAACTGTTGCGTTCAGGGGCAAACCTCGCCGGACGAGTGCTCACCGCCCGCCCACATACATGGCGGGCCCGCTTCGCCGGGCAGCGATGGCGAACGCGCGGTCAATACGTTCACGCAGGGCTGGTGGTCGGCCCACCTCTTCCTTGCCCCATCTGGCAAAAACCCAGCCGAGTGACTCCATGCGTTCCTGACGGCGCTTCTCGCGCCGCATCACCGCCGCCGGTGTCTCACCGGGACGAGCGAGCAGGTCGTACTTGTCCTGGCCGTCGTACTCGCCGAGCACCCCGAGGTCGGGCCAGGCGAAGTCGGTGAAGCCGAGGCTGGTGCCGCCCGGATCAAGCACCTCGTACTGCTGCACTGGCTCCGGGATGCCGAGGGTCCGCATGCGCATCAGGCTGCGTGTCTCCATGGGGCTCTGTGACATTGCTGACGCACGCACCAGTGCCACCTGGGCATGACGAAGCCCCTTGCGGCCCCTCAGCGCCTCGATGACGTCGGCCGCCTCGGCGTCGAAGGCGGTCAGCGCCTCGGCGACGCGGGCCCGCCACCGGGCCGCCTCCCATGCGATCATGCCCGGCTCGAGCCCCCGCACCCGGGCGAGGTCGACGACTGTACGAGGCAGTGTCGTGAGCAGCAGCCCGTCCACCTCGGTGACGTGCTGCGCGGGCAGGGGAGCGCTCAGCACCCTCTTGATGGTGCGGGTGCGTGATCGTCCAGCACCCTGCTGGACGACCTGGACGAGTTCAGGCAGACGGGTGATGGGCAGGCCGTGCACCATCGCCGCGGTTTCGAGTGCGAGCACCTGACCGGCGCATGAGCGTGCGCGCTGCAGGTGCAGGGCCCGGGCATCGAGGGGCGTCTGCACATACTGGCCCCGCATGACCCTGGTCAGGTCACCGCTGGCGATGCGCTCGGCGATCTCGCGTGACCCCAGGCCCCGGAGTTTGAGCTGCGCTGTGGGAATCAGGTCGTCCATGGCCCCAGTCAAGCGCTTCATGGGCGCGACTGGCCGAGGCCACCAGCCGCCTGTGGATAACCCCCGTCCATCACCCCCCAAGAATTGCCCCTGAACGCAACAGTTGCCCTAGTGCCAGCACCAGGGCAACTGTTGCGTTCAGGGGCAAACCGCCACCCGGGGCGGCGAAACCTCAGGCCGTCACGATCGTCAGCGTCCCGATCGGCACCCGGTTGAACATCCAGGCGATGCCGGCGTAGTCGCGGATGTTCACACACCCGTGGCTGCCACCGCGGCTGTTGTCCCAGCCGATCTGGGCGAAGTCAGCCGAGTAGTGGAAGGCCTCGCCGCCCGAGAAGTACATCGAATAGGGCATCGGCACGTGGTACAGGTAGCTCCACTCGTCCTTGACCTTGCGGAAGATGCGCCAGGCGCCGTTGCGGGTGGGGGTGCTGGCGGCGCCGTAGCGGGCGTCGAACTCCTTGACGACCTTGCCGTTCTCGAGGTACCAGACCTTGCGGCGCGACTGGTCGGCGCAGATCACCTTGGCCTCGTCGTCACAGCGCGAATCCAGCTGGTACTTCACCACATCGGCAACTGCAGGCGGGGTCGGCTTCGGCAGGGGGGCGGCGACCTTGCGGACGACCGTCTTCTTCTGCAGGTCGGGCGTCGAGGTGGCGCGGTAGGCCGCCACCAGGTACTCGTATGTCGTCGAGTCGGTGACGCCGGTCACGGTGAACTTCTTCTGCGACTGGAAGCTCTTGACTGCGTTGGTCGTCGCCGCGTCGTAGGTGCCGGTGCGCTCGTTGAGGCGCAGCAGGCCGATGCGGAACAGCATCGCCTGCACCTCTTGCACCTTGGTGCCGGTGTCGCCGGGCTTGGCGTACACCGTCACCTCTGCAGGCGCGGTCACCTCGGCCTGGGCATCGGTGACGATGAACAGCGACCCCAGCGACATCGCCAGGGCTGCCGTCGCAGCAGTCAACACGCGGACGATTCGCTTGTTCATGTCATGATCCTTCGTCATCGAGCCCACTGGTGAGGACTACTGCCATCCTCACCCAGATACGTGTCAGTGCCCAGCCAGGTTGCGTCCGTCCCGGGAAAATTCCGACGAACTTCAAGAAAGCGCCAGGTCAGCCCTGCTTGGCCTTGTTGCGCAGCTTGGCCCGCTCATTGGCTGTGAGCGCCAGCTTGCGGATGCGCACATCGGTCGGGGTCACCTCGAGGCACTCGTCACCGGCGCAGAACTCCAGTGCCTGTTCCATGTTGAGCAGCCGCGGCGGGATGAGCCGCTCCAGCTCTTCACCCGTCGACGAGCGCACGTTGGTGAGCTTCTTCTCTTTGGTGGGGTTCACGTCCATGTCGTCGGCGCGGGCGTTCTCGCCCACGACCATGCCCTCATAGACCTCGGCGCCGGGCGAGACGAACAGCGTGCCACGCTCCTGCAGGTTGAACAGCGCATAGGCCGTCACCGCCCCCGTCCGGTCGGCGACCAGCGAACCCGTCGGACGGGTGCGGATCTCGCCCACCCACGGTTCGTAGCTGTCGAAGACGTGGTGCATCATGCCGGTGCCGCGGGTTTCGGTCAGGAACTCCGTGCGGAAGCCGATGAGGCCGCGGGCAGGCACGACATATTCGAGCCGCACCCAGCCGGTGCCGTGGTTGACCATCTGTTCCATGCGGCCGCGGCGCAGACCCATCAGCTGGGTCACCACACCCAGGTAGTCCTCGGGCACGTCGACGGTCAGCCGCTCGAACGGCTCGTGCAGCTTGCCGTCGATCATGCGGGTGACGACCTGGGGCTTGCCCACGGTCAGCTCGAACGACTCGCGGCGCATCATCTCGACGAGCACGGCCAGCTGCAGCTCGCCGCGGCCCTGCACCTCCCAGGTGTCGGGGCGCTCGGTCGGGTTGACCCGGATCGACACGTTGCCGATCAGTTCCTGGTCAAGACGGTTCTTCACCAGCCGCGCGGTCAGGTTCTTGCCCGACTTGCCGGCCAGCGGCGAGGTGTTGATGCCGATGGTCATCGACATCGAGGGCTCGTCGACGTCGATCAGCGGCAGCGGGTTGGGGTTCTCGGGGTCGCACAGCGTCTCGCCGATGGTGATGTCGGCGATGCCCGCGATCGCGACGATGTCGCCGGGCCCGGCCTTCTCGGCGGGCTTGCGTTCCAGGGCCTCGGTCATCATCAGCTCGGACAACTTGACGTTCGTCACGGTGCCGTCGGCCTTGCACCACGCCACTTGCTGGCCGCGCACCAGTTCACCCTCGATCACCCGGCACAGGGCAATGCGCCCCAGGTACGGGGACGAGTCAAGGTTGGTCACATGTGCCTGCAGCGGCGCACCCTCGGTATAGGTGGGGGCCGGGATCGCGGACATGATCGTCTCGAACAGCGGCTCGAGGTTGGGCGAGTCGGGCATGGCGCCGTTCTCGGGCTGGTTCAGCGAGGCCCGCCCGGCCTTCGCCGAGGCGAACACGACCGGGAAGTCGAGCGCCTGGGCGTTGTCGTCATCGACAAGGTCCATGAACAGCTCGTAGGTCTCGTTGATGACCTCGGTGATGCGGGCATCGGGACGGTCGACCTTGTTGACCACCACGATGATCGGCATCTGCTTGGCCAGCGCCTTGCGCAGCACGAAGCGGGTCTGGGGCAGCGGGCCCTCAGAGGCGTCCACCAGCAGCACGACGCCGTCGACCATTTCGAGGCCGCGCTCGACCTCGCCGCCGAAGTCGGCGTGGCCGGGGGTGTCGATGATGTTGATGGTGACGTCCTGGCCGTTGATCACGTGCCTGACGGCCGTGTTCTTGGCCAGGATGGTGATGCCCTTCTCGCGCTCCAGGTCCATCGAGTCCATCACCCGGTTGTTGACATCGGAGCCTTCACGGAAGGCTCCCGACTGCCACAGCATGGCATCGACCATGGTGGTCTTTCCGTGGTCGACGTGGGCGACGATGGCGACGTTGCGCAGATCTTGGCGTGAGGGCATCAGCTCGGCTTTCGCAGGAGGGCTGGCCTAGCACGAGCCCGGGTTCAGTCAAAGGACGGCGTGAGTCTACGCTGTGTGCACCTGTGCTCCCAACCACGGTTCTCGCGCCTGCCCGGTCTTGTTAGACTCCAGTGCAGCCTTGCTGAACTTCTGCTGAATACCTCCTGACATCGCTGAAAGGGTGCCGAGATCCATGTCGCCGACCCCACCTCGCCATGGGTGGTTCGACGACACCTCGGACGAGGACTCGGCAGCACAGCAGACCGAGCGGTTGGCCAGGCGCGGCACCTTGTCACGGGCCGATTTGTCGGCCGACCAGGTCGCCGCACGCCCTGCCGGCCCCCGTCGCGGAATGGGGGCCATGCGCGCCCTGCTCACGAGTGTCGTGGCATCGACCGAGGCCGCGTCCGAGGGGCACGCGGCACCGGACGACGAGGTCGCTGACGACGACGTACCCCGACGCGGTCTGGCCAGGTTTGCTGCCGGGCCCATCGAGGACGCCGCTGACGCGCCCGCGGCTGGTGACAGCCCTCGGCGGGGGTGGTGGGCGGCGGCCACGAGGTTCATGGCCGAGGACGACGAACCCGAGGACGACGAACCGGAGGACGACGAACCGGAGGACGACGAACCGGAGGACGACGAGCCCGAGGACGACGAGCCCGAGGATGCTGCGCCCGAGGACAGCGCAGCCGACCTCGTGGCCGGCGACGTGCCACGGCGTTCGCGGCGGGGCATCGTGCTCGAGGATGACGAGCCGACCGAGGTGCGCCGGGCCCTGGTGTTCCCGGAGGTCATTGATCCCGAACCTGAACCTGAACCCGAAGCCGAGCCGGTGTGGGCATGGGCCCTGAAGCCGCGGGTGCCGGTCGCGGTTGACCCGGGGCCTGACCCGGAGCCCGAACCGGAGCCCGAACCGGTTCCTGCCCCAGAACCGGAACCTGCCCCAGAACCGGAACCTGCCCCAGAACCAGAACCAGAACCAGAACCAGAACCAGAACCAGAACCAGAACCCGATCCGGAGCCCGAACCCGCATCACCCGAAACGCCCGTGCGGGTGTGGGTGCCGGTCACCGAGTCGCCGGTACCCCCGCCGCCACCCGCGCAGCTCGCGCGCCATCGTGCTGCCATGCGCACCACCGCGCCCGGGCCCAGCCCGGCGAGCCTCGAATCGGCGAGCCACCGCCGCGGCATCGAGGCAGCCGACCCCTGGTTCACCCGGCTCAAGCGGGCGCTGGGTCCGGCCCCCAAGTACTCCCGGCTGCGCGGCGACATCGAGGGCCTGCGCGCCATCGCTGTGATCTGGGTGCTGCTCTACCACCTGGGCGTGCCCGGGGTGCGGGGCGGCTTCAGCGGCGTCGACGTGTTCTTCGTGATCTCCGGGTTCCTCATCACCCAGCAGCTGGTCGGTGAGGTGCGCAGGACCGGTCGCCTGAACCTGCTCGGCTTCTATGCCAACCGCATCAGACGGCTGGTGCCGGCCGCCACCCTGGTGTTGCTGTTCACCGCCATCGCGGGCTGGGCGATCATGCCTTCGTCCCAGTGGCGCAACCTGGGCACAGACCTGCTCGCCTCGGCGTTCTATGTCATCAACTGGGCGCTGGCGCTGCGGTCAGTCGACTACCTGGCCGAGGACGCGCTGCCCAGCCCGGTGCAGCACTACTGGTCGCTCGCCGTCGAAGAACAGTTCTACCTGGTCTGGCCGCTCCTGGTGATCGCCTGCCTGGGCCTCGCCAGGCTGTTCCGCACGAAGGTGGTGCCGTTGCTGGCGGCGGCCCTGGTCACCGTGGTGGCCGGGTCGTTCTACTGGTCCCTCACCTACACCACCACCCACCCGGCCGAGGCGTACTTCGTCTCGACCACACGGTTCTGGCAGATCGGCGTCGGTGGTCTGCTCGCGCTCGCGGTGCCGTGGCTGCGCACCCGTGCCCAGACCCCCCGGGGCAAGAAGATCAACCTGCGCCTCGCCACGGCGGGCGTGCTGATGGTGCTCTCGGCCGCGTTCCTCGTTGACCCCGCGATGGGCTGGCCCGGGTGGGCCGCGCTGCTGCCGGTGGCCGGCACCGGCCTGGTGATCGCCTCGGGTGTTGCTGACGGCGACCACCAGCTCGCCCGGCTGCTCGGCACCGCACCGATGCGGTTGGTCGGCCGGTTGTCGTATGCCATCTATCTGTGGCACTGGCCGCTGCTGGTGTTCGCCCGCCAGTTGTGGGTCGGGCCGGACATGGTTGACCTGACCTGGGAACACAAGCTGGGTGTGGCGCTCGCCTCGGTGGCGCTCGCGTGGCTGTCGGGGCAGGTGCTCGAGGCGCCGATCCGCTTCGGCGAGCTGAAGTGGTGGCGGGGCCGCCTCGCATTCCGCAATGCCGCGATCGCCATGCTCGTGCCCGGCCTGATCGGTGCGGCGATGTGGGGCCGCGCGCCGCAGTTCCAGGGGACGGCCGTGGTGGTGCCCACGGCGTCCATATCGCCACAGACCACCCCGTCGGGGACGGCGTCGACCGCCCCGCCACGTCCCACCGTCGGCCCGGTGAAGGGTGACTACCTCGGCGCGCTGAGCCTGGTGGCCGAGGCCTCGGACCTGGGCATGCCGAAACTGCGCCCCGACATCGCCACCGCGCTCACGCCCACCAAGCCCATCACCCCCTCGCCAGCGGTCGCCGACCAGGACCTGCCCCCCGGCTACGCGAACGGCTGCCAGCGCGCCCGGGCCCAGGAAGAAGTCGTGGGACCCGACGAGTGCATCTCTGGCAACCCGGCCGGGCCGGTGCGGGTGGCGCTGGTCGGCGACTCCAAGATCGACCAGTGGCAGCCCGCCTTCGATGTCATCGGCAAGCGGCAGGGCTGGCGGGTGCAGAACCTGTCCAAGTCGGGCTGCGCGTTCACCTCACGCGACCAGTACCACCAGTGCAACCGCTACAACGCCTCGCTGATCGACACGCTGCTGGCGGTGCCGCCAGACCTGGTGATCACCAGTTCACTGATGTTCGAGCCGAACTCGGCTTCGGGCATGGCCGACTACCTCGCCCAGCTGCAGTCGCGCGGGTCGAAGGTCGTCATCATCGCCGACACGCCCGCGCCGCCCAACGAATCCTCGGTCTACCTGTGCGCAGAGAAGGCCGCCCAGGTCACCGACTGCAACTTCGAGCGCAACAACGGGTCGGGCACACCCCAGCTGGCCGAGGTGCATGACCGGCTCACCAACGCCGCCTGGCTCAACCTGAACGACTGGATCTGCCCGCCCATGGGCGCGAACTGCTCCGTCGTGGTCGGCAACGTCTTCGTCTACCGACAGACCAGCCACCTGTCGAACACCTACGTGCAGTCGCTGACACCGATCCTTGAACGGTCGCTGGTGAGCGCCGGGATCCTCAAGACCTCGACCCTCGCGCTGCAACCCTGAGCGCTGCGCCCCGGGCGCCACCCGAAGGCGGAATGCATTGTCAGCTGCGGTTGTCGCTAGTGTGTGACCATGGCCGGTCCTGAAACCCACCCGAACCTGATGGCGTCAGCAGGCATCCCCACCCGCCTGCCCGACGACCCTGCGGTCGACGCGCTCATCGAGCGCGGTCGCGCCGACTTCTATGCCGTCGTGCGCGAGTACCCCGCGTCGTCGCTGTGCTGGGCCATCCTGGCCGAGGGGTCGCTGATGACGGGCACCGAGGCCGCCGACATCGCCGCCTATGCCTATGCCCGCACCGGCTACCACCGTGGTCTGGACGCCCTGCGGCGCGCCGGCTGGAAGGGTTCCGGGCCGATCCCGTGGGACCACGAGCCGAACCAGGGCTTCCTGCGCTGCCTGTGGGCGCTGACCCTCGCCTCTGAACGCATCGGCGACGTGGACGAGGCAGACCGCTGTGCCCAGTTCCTGCGTGACTCCTCTGAAGAGGCCTACCAGGAGCTCAGCCAGGACGACCTGCGCCGCGAGCACGCCGACGGCGAGTGACGGGCTCGTCGGGTGACGGCGTTTGTCGGGTGACGGCGCTTGTCGGGTGACGGCGCTTGTCGGGTGACGGCGCGATAACGATCCGCGCCCAGCCCTCGACCGCTGCAGGCGCAGTGCGTCGTCCGCAACTAGAGTGAAGCGGCACTTCACCAAGCGGAAGGACGGGCTCATGCCAGGAATCGTCGTTGTCGGCGCCCAGTGGGGCGACGAGGGCAAGGGCAAGGCGACTGACAACCTGGGCGACCGGGTTGACTACTGCGTGCGCTATTCGGGCGGCAACAACGCCGGGCACACGATCAAGGTGGGCGGTGACACGTTCATCCTGCACCTGCTGCCCTCGGGCATCCTGAACCCCGGCACCACCACGGTGCTCGGCAACGGTGTGGTCATCGACCTCGACGTCTTCCGGCAGGAGCTCAACGCGCTCGCTGAACGCGGCGTCACGGTGCCGCACCCCCTGGTCTCGGCCAACGCGCACATCATCACGCCCTTCCACACGACCCTCGACAAGGTCACCGAACGCTTCCTGGGCAAGCGCAAGATCGGCACGACCGGTCGCGGTGTCGGCCCGGCCTATGCCGACAAGGTCAACCGTGTCGGCATCCGCGTGCAGGACCTGTTCGACGAGTCGATCCTGCGCCAGAAGGTCGAGGCCAACCTCGACTTCAAGAACCAGGTGCTGGTCAAGCTGTACAACCGCCGCGAGATCGACCCGATCCAGATCACCGAGCTGCTGCTGAGCCATGCCGAGTCGTTGCGCCCGCATGTCGTCGACTCGGCACGCCTGCTCAATGCCGCGCTCGACGAGGGCAAGGTCGTCCTGTTCGAAGGTGCGCAGGCCAGTCACCTCGACGTCGACCACGGCACCTACCCCTATGTCACCTCGTCGAACCCCGGCGCGGCGGGCGCCTGCACCGGCACCGGTGTGGGCCCGACCCGCATCGACCGCGTCGTCGGCATCGCGAAGGCCTACACGACTCGTGTGGGTGAGGGCCCGTTCCCGACCGAGTTGTTCGACGAGGACGGCGAGGCGCTGCGCGAAAAGGGTCACGAGTACGGCGCCACCACCGGTCGCAAGCGCCGGTGCGGCTGGTTCGACGCGGTGGTCGTCGAGCACGCGGTGATGGTCAACGCATTCACCGATGTGTTCCTCACCAAGCTCGACATCCTGTCGGGATGGAAGAAGATCCCGGTCTGCGTGGCCTACGACGTCAACGGCGTGCGGCACGACACGATGCCGATGACGCAGTCGGAACTGCACCATGCCAAGCCGATCTATGAGTACGTCGACGGCTGGGACGAGGACATTTCGGCAGCCCGCACGTTCGATGAACTGCCCGAGAACTGCAAGAAGTACGTCGCGTTCCTGGAGCAGCGCGTGGGTTGCCGCATCTCGGGCATCGGCGTCGGGCCGGGCCGCGACCAGACGATTGTGATCAACGACCTGCTCAGCTGATGCTGCTGACGCTCGGCAGGTACCTGGGCCTGCAGGCGCTGGCCCGGATCGCCGGGCGGCTGCCGCTGGGTCTCGGCTGGACGCTCAGCCTGCTGGTGATGGTGGTGGTCAACGCCGGGCCGGTGCTGACGCTGCTGTACGGCTCATGGGGCGTGAGCGACCTGGTGTTGTTCTATGCCCTCGAGAACGTGCTGATCATCGTGGTGGCCGTGGTCAGGCTGCTGACCTATCACGGGCGCGAGCCGATGGCATTGTTCAGCGAACACCCCGCAGCGTGGGTGACCGGCTCGGAGCTGTACGCGTTCGTGTTCGGCATGATCGCGGGCATCTTCACCCTGGTCGGCACGATCCTGGCGATCGTGTTCGCGGCCATCGTGGGGGTGGACGGCTCACCCGCGAGCTGGGCCCTCAACCTGGTGCTGCTGGTCGCCGGGTACGTGGTGGCGCTGGTGGTGTTCTGGTTCGCCCAGGGCGGGCGGCGTGCCGTGACGAACGCGCTCTACCTGGCCGCGCCGCCGATACCGCGGGTGCTGGGGTTGCACCTGCTGGTGATCCTGACGTTCCTGCGGCAGTTCGAGGCTGGGCAGGTGCCCGGCATCGTGTGGGGCATCGTGATCGGCAAGACGGTCTGGGACCTCGGTTTCATGGTGGCCGACCTGCTGATCAGGCTGCGAGGCAGCCGGCGTACGCTGGAGGCATGACAACGAAGTCAACCTCGAAGAAGCAGCTCAGCCCCACCAGCAAGAAGCTGTTGGGCGTCGCCGCGGCGGTGGAGTTCGCCGCCAAGGTGTGCATGTGGGTCGACCTGGCCAAGCGCCCGGCGGACCAGGTCAAAGGCCCGAAGTGGGCATGGGTGCTCGGGTCGTTCGTGAACACGATCGGGCCGGTGGCGTACTTCACGGTGGGACGTAGGAAGCCGACGGACGACTGAGGGGAGTCGCTCAGGGGGCCGCCCCTGAGCACCCTGACGCACAGTCGGCGCCCGGCGACTAGAGTTCTGCCCGTGACCGACCCCCAGCCCCAGGCCCTGCGCGTCCTCGTCATCGGCAATGGCGGACGCGAGCATGCCCTCGCCCGTGCCATCGCCGCCGATTCCGCCGTTGAAGCGGTGCATGTCGCTCCCGGCAACCCCGGCACTGCGAAGGTCGCCACCAACCACGCCGTCACGGCGACCGACCCGGCTGATGTCACCCGGCTCGCCACCGAACTGGGCGTGAACCTGGTCGTCATCGGCCCCGAGGCGCCGTTGGTCGCGGGCGTTGCCGATGCCGTGCGTGCGGCCGGCATCGCCTGTTTCGGGCCGGGCGCCGAGGCTGCACAGCTCGAGGGGTCGAAGCACTTCGCCAAGCAGGTGATGGCCGCCGCCAACGTGCCCACCGCGCGCAGCCGCTACTGCACCACCCCGGACGAGGCTGCCGCAGCCCTGGCAGAGTTCGGCCCGCCGCACGTCGTCAAGGATGACGGGCTGGCGGCCGGCAAGGGTGTCGTCGTCACCGATGACATCGAAGAGGCCCAGGCCCACGCCGACGCGTGCGGCACGGTGGTCATCGAGGAATTCCTGGACGGGCCCGAGGTCAGCCTGTTCGTCATCACCGACGGCACGACCGCCCTGGCCATGCAGCCGGCCCAGGACTTCAAGCGCGTCGGCGACGACGACGAGGGCCCGAACACCGGCGGCATGGGTGCCTATTCACCGCTGCCCTGGGCGCCCGCTGACCTTGGCCAGCAGGTGCTCGACCAGGTGGCGCTGCCCACGCTCGCCGAGATGAACCGCCGCGGCACCCCCTTCGGTGCCGGTCTGCTCTATTGCGGCCTGGCCCTCACCAGCAAGGGCGTCCGGGTCATCGAGTTCAACACCCGCTTCGGCGACCCCGAGACCCAGGCGCTGATGGGCCTGGTCGCCTCACCGATGGGCCAGCTGCTGTACGCCGCAGCCACCGGTACGCTCGCCGACTTCGGCCCCATCGAGTGGCACGACGGCTGCGCGGTCACCGTGGTCTATGCCGCCGACGGCTACCCCGGCGAACCCGAGAAGGGCGGAGCCATCACGCTGCCCGCCGATGCCGAGGACGCCTGGACCATCCAGGCCGGCACCGCACTGCAGGGTGACCAGCTCGTCGCCAACGGAGGCCGCGTGCTCGCGGTCGTGGGCCGCGGTGCCGACTTGCGCAGCGCCCGGGGTGCGGCCTATGAGCACCTCGTCAAGATCGACTTCCCGAGCGGATTCCACCGCTACGACATTGCCGAACAGGCCGCGATCGCCCAGATCGAGTCGGCCGACAGCCAGGAGGCCAGCCGATGAGCGTGCCCAACGTCCTTGCCAACCGCTATGCCTCGCCCGCGATGCGCGAGGTCTGGAGCCCCGAGAACAAGATCATCGCCGAGCGGCGGCTGTGGTTGGCGGTCATCGAGGCCCAGCGCGACCTGGGCGTCGACTTCGGCGGCGACGACCCCGATGCGGTGCTGGCCGACTACCGCGCCGTGATCGACAGGGTCGACCTGGACTCGATCAACGCCCGCGAGCGCGTCACCCGACACGACGTCAAGGCCCGCATTGAGGAGTTCAATGCCCTGGCCGGCCACGAGCACGTGCACAAGGGCATGACCAGTCGCGACCTGACCGAGAACGTCGAACAGCTGCAGGTGCTCAACTCGCTGAAGCTGGTGCGCGACCGCATCGTCGCCGCGCTGTCGATGCTGGCAGACCTGGCCGTGCGGTACGCAGACCAGCCCATTGCCGGACGATCGCACAACGTCGCCGCGCAGATCACCACGCTCGGCAAGCGTTTCGCCACTGCGACCGATGAACTACTGATCGCCCACCAGCGCGTGGACGAGCTGATCAACCGCTACCCGGCACGTGGCATCAAGGGCCCGGTCGGCACCAGCCAGGACATGCTCGACCTGCTCGGCGGTGACGAGCAGAAGCTCGCCGTGCTCGAGCAGCGCATCGCCACCCATCTGGGTTTCAACCATGTGTTCACCTCGACAGGCCAGGTCTACCCGCGCTCACTCGATTACGACGTGGTCACAGCGCTCGCCCAGGTGGCAGCGGCCCCGTCGAACGTCGCGACCTCGATCCGGCTGATGGCCGGCCATGAGTTGGTCACTGAGGGCTTCAAGCCCGGCCAGGTGGGCTCGTCGGCGATGCCGCACAAGATGAACACCCGCTCGTGTGAGCGCGTCAACGGACTGTCGGTGATCGTGCGCGGCTACGTGTCGATGGTGGGTGAATTGGCCGGTGACCAGTGGAACGAGGGCGACGTGTCGTGCTCGGTCGTCCGCCGGGTGGCACTGCCCGATGCGTTCTTCGCCCTGGACGGACTGTTCGAGACCTTCCTCACGGTGCTCACCGATTTCGGCGCGTTCCCGGCCGTCATCGAGGCCGAACTGGCCCGCTACCTGCCGTTCCTGACCACCACGAAGGTGCTCATGGCAGCCGTGCGCAAGGGTGTGGGACGCGAGGTCGCCCACGAGGTGATCAAGGAACACGCCGTCGCCGTCGCGCTGGACATGCGCGAGACCGGTGCCCGCACCAACGACCTGTTCGACCGGCTGGCTGCCGACTCACGGCTGGGGCTGTCCCGCGACGAACTGGACGCGCTGGTCAGCGAGCCGCTGGAACTGTCCGGTGCCGCGGCCAGCCAGGTCGCCAACCTTGCCGGACGCATCCGGGGGCTGGTCGAGGTGCACCCGGATGCTGCGGCCTATCGTCCGGGGGCCGTGCTCTGAGCCGCTGACCCCGGCGTGGGCGGCAGATCGTGGTGGGGGCTTGGGTGCAGCACATAGGTTGGTGACACCGAGAGGAGCTCGTGATGACTACTCGTCGAAACGTTCTGATCAGCCTGTCAGCGCTGCCGGCTGTGGTGGGACTCGCCGCCTGTACCTCTGACGGGGGCAGCGTCGGCGCCAGCACCGTGACCACCTTGCCGGAACCACCTGCTTCGTCAGCCCCGTCCCCAGCCTCGTCAGCTGCCCCGTCGTCAGTCCCGACCTCAGCCCCGACCAGTTCGAGCGCGGCGCCGTCCACGGGGCCACTGAAGATCGGCAGCCCCAGCGCATTGGTCACGGGGCTGACGACGCCCTGGGGGCTGCGTGCGCTGGACGACGACCGCCTGCTCGTCAGCGAACGCGACACCGGCGCCATCAAGCTCGTGCAGGGTGGACGCGCCACGCAGGTGGGTGATGTCGCCGATGCGAGGCCCCGCGGTGAGGGCGGGTTGCTCGGCATTGAGGTGAGCGCTGACCAGAAGGCGCTGTTCGTCTACCTGACCGGTGCCAGCGACAACCGGGTGGTGCGCTATGACCTGGCTGCGACGACGGGTGCGATCAGCAACCCGCGGGTGCTGCTCGACGGCATTCCCGCGGCGGGCAACCACAACGGCGGCCAGCTGGCGCTGGGACCTGACGGGCACCTGTACATCGCGACGGGCGATGCGGCCGACCGGCAGCGCGCCCAGGACCGCAATTCGCTGGCTGGCAAGGTGCTCCGCATTGCGGTCGACGGCTCCGTGCCGTCCGACAACCCGTTCGGCAACCCGGTGTGGAGCCTCGGCCACCGCAACGTGCAGGGCCTCACGTTTGCGCCCGACGGCCGGCTGTGGTCGTGCGAGTTCGGCGACAAGTCGGCCGACGAGGTGAACCTGATCGTGCGCGGCGGCAACTACGGCTGGCCCGAGGTCGAGGGCAATGACGGCCAGCGTGCGCCCTACCTGGCGCCGAAGACCACCTGGGAGCCGACGGCCTCGAGTTCGCCCTCGGCGCTGGCCTGGGCCCATGGGCAGCTGTGGGTGGGGGCGCTGCAGGGCAGGTGCGTGTTCCAGGTGCCGGTGCAGGCCGGGGGAGAGTCGGTCACGGCGCCGCAGGCGCACTGGGCCGATGAGTTCGGTCGGATCCGGGCGGTGATCGCGCACCGCGAAGGCATCGTGTTCGGCACCAGCAACACCGACGGCCGGGCCAACCCGCGTGACGGGGACGACCGGCTGATGTACGTGCCGCTGCAGTGACGGTGGGGGTGGGGCGGGCATCGTCCGAACCTGCACAAGTGGCACGGGCGTCGCCAATGAATCCGATTCGGCTGGCTCGGGGTGCGGACGGGGCGGTGGTGTCACTTCCGCAGGTTCGTGGACGAGCGTGGGGTTGGTGAAGGGGCTCGGCGCATGCTTCGTCCGGGGCCCCAACCAGAGAAACTCGCGCCACAACAAGTTCTTCGCCCGGATCGGGCCCCGCGGCCCGAAA
>NZ_JBNINW010000008.1:0-92107 GCF_050110855.1 Aestuariimicrobium sp. G57
GAGCTTGTCAAGATGTCTGTGTAAGTGTTGTGGGTCGGGTTGGGTTTAGAGGTGGGCGTTGATGCGGTCGGGGTAGACGAGGGCGAGCTCGCCGAGGGCTGCTTTCCAGCCGGTGACGAGTTGGCCTTCGACGAGCTTGCCTGGGGCCTTGCGTTTGGTGGGGGGCAGGCCTGCTTCCTTGGCGCGTTGCCGGGCCCTCTTGTCCTCGATGTTGCGGATCGCGAGCCAGAGCAGCTTGATCGCGGCGGCGTCGTTGGGGAAGTGGCCGCGGTTCTTGATGATCTTGCGTAGCTGGTAGTTCAGCGACTCGATGCTGTTGGTGGTGTAGATGACCTTGCGCAGCGCGGGCCCGAACGCGAGGAACGGGGTGAACCGGTCCCAGGCGTCTTCCCAGGAGCGGACCGCGGCCGGGTACTTCTTGCCCAGGTTGGAGTCGGCGAACGTGGTCAGCGCCATCAGCGCGGCGTCCTCGTTGGCAGCGGTGTAGATCGGGCGCAGCATCGCCGCGACGGCCTTGCGGTCGCTGTAGGACACGAACCGCATCGAGGCCCGGATCAGGTGGACCACGCAGGTCTGGACCAGCGCCCCGGACCAGGTCGCCTCGATCGCCTCGGGGAAACCGGTCAGTCCGTCGCAGCAGACGATCAGGACGTCCTTGAGGCCGCGGTTGGCGAGCTCGGCGCACACGCTCGCCCAGAACCTCGCACCCTCGGAGGCCTGGACCCAGATGCCCAGGACGTGCTTGACCCCGTCCATGTCGACACCGACGCCGATGTGCGCGGCACGGTTGGCCACGTGCGCGCCGTCGCGGATCTTGACCACCAGCGCGTCGAGGTAGATCACCGGGTAGAACCCCTCCAGCGGGCGGGTCTGCCACGCGGTGACCTCCTCGGCCACGGCGTCGGTGACCTTGCTGATCGTCTCGTGCGACAGCTCGGTGCCCAGCGTCGCCTCGAGGTGGTGCTGGATGTCACGGATCGTCATCCCGCCGGCATACAGGGAGATGATCATGTCCTCCAGCCCGCCCAGCCGCCGGCTGCCCTTGGGGACCAGCTTCGGGGCGAACGTGGAGTTGCGGTCCCGCGGCTGGTCCAGGGCGATGTCGCCGATCTCCGACCCGACGGTCTTGGGCGTGGTCCCGTTGCGCGAGTTGCCCGACCCGTGCCCGGCCCGGTCGCCCCTCTCGTACCCGAGATGGTCGCTCAACTCGGCGTCCATCCCGCGCTCGAGGACGGCCTTGATCATCTCCGGCAGGAAACCGCCCTCACCGGTCAGCGCAACGCCACGCTCGTCCGTCGCGGCCATCAACTTGTCGAGCATGTCGTCGTCGAACAGCTCCCGCCGCAGCTTCCGAGCCTCCGGCTCAACCCCGGAATCCTTCTTCGGATTGGTCATGGTCACAGTCAATCTCCTTCAAGTAGGGAGACCCTCACTTACACAGACCATCTGACACGTCCCGGCCCCACACCCCGGCACCCCCAGTGGACCAGCACGGGCTCGTCCACCCGGTCTGCCTGAGGTGGCGGAACCTGCACTCGTGACACCAGCGTCACCACCGCAACCCGAACCCGCGCCGCCGGCTGCAGAACTGGCACCAGTGCCAGTTCCGCAACATCACCCCCCACCCGGTGTCCGGCCCAGAGCTGGACGAGGCAACCGCCCGGCCCTAACCCCTGGACCGACCCCGTCCGGCCCCGCAGCTCACCAGCCGCCGCCACCACCGCCGCCGGCGCCGCCACCACCGCCAAAGCCCGATCCAGAACTCGACTGGTTCGCCGCATTGACCGACGACTGCATGGCCGACTGCATCGACTGCGTCACAGAATTCACGGTCGAGGCAATGCCGTACATGTACCCATGCCCGTAGGCATTGCCGACATACCACGAGGTATCGCCGTAGTAGCGGCCCTCGGCGGCCAGCTTCTCGAAGATCCTGGCCCACCGGTCG
Organism: Aestuariimicrobium sp. G57; assembly: GCF_050110855.1. Lineage (NCBI taxonomy): Bacteria > Bacillati > Actinomycetota > Actinomycetes > Propionibacteriales > Propionibacteriaceae > Aestuariimicrobium > Aestuariimicrobium sp. G57. The sequence goes on from NZ_JBNINW010000008.1 coordinate 1,949, forward strand.
GCCACCCCGAAGGCGATCGCATAGGGCAGGTAGCGCGAGAAGACATCGATGTCCTCTTCGAACCTGATCTGCTCTGCGTCGGCCGTCTTCAGGTAGAGCTCGAATCCCTTTGCCTCGGCATACACCGCCGAGCCTGCCGGCGTGCGTGAGGGGATGCGTCCACTCAGGACCATCAACACGACACCTGCGACGACCACGCCCAGCGGCACGATGCCCCAGCCCACCAGTCCACCCAGGAACATCAACCCGCCGCCGGCCAGCACCAGCAGCATGCCCGCCAGCACCGCCACTGTCCGCGCGGTGTTCGGGTTCTCGCGGAACCACTTCTTGGGTTCCGTCGAGACGGTCCGGTACAGGTTCGCCTGGGCCTCCATGAAGACTTTGCCGCGCTTGTCCTTCTTCAACTGTTCCGTGGTGACCACCCGCGCCCCGCTGAACAGCCCGTTCAGCAGCTGCGTCTCGACACTGTTCAGCTGGTCACGCCCGGGCGTGCGGTGGTAGATCTGGTTCTTCGGGTCGCTCTGCTCGATCTTCACGTGCCCACGCACCGCCAGGTCGATCAGCGTTGCGGTGACATCCTTGAGGTCGGCCTTCTCGTCGACCAGGGTGCCCACCTCACCGGGTGTGGCCCCCTTCGGCGGGCGGAACGCCACCGCCACGGTCTCGTTACGCCGGTTGACGACAGGCGCCGACTGCCCAGCGAGCGGCATGGTGCCGGGGGTCAGCCCCGCCCACGCCTTGTCAGCGCCCCTGCGCCGGACGAGCACGCCGACGCCACCAATGGCTGCGGCGCCCACGACGCCGGCGCCACCGAGGGTCACCGGGGTGACCGGGAACATGTTGCCGACGTGGTAGCGCTTGGTGGTGCGGAACTCGGCATTGGTGAACGTGCCCACGGGGTATCCGGCGACCACCTGCAGGCCCTGGCCCTTGGCCAGCCGGTCACGCTGCCACACCATGGTCGTCGAGGGGGCGGGTGCCTCGCACTCGGTCTGGTACGAGCTGCCCCACCAGCAGGCGGTGCGCCGTGGCTCGGCCGGGCTCTTCAACGTCACCTGCACATTCGACATCGGCACCTGCCACGCGTTGCCCACGGCATTCCAGTTGAACTCGTCCATCTTCGAGGTCGGGTGGTCGGGGTAGAGGATGCCATGCACCGTGTACGTGATGCGGTAGTTCTGCACACCCCGGAAGGTACGTCCCTCAGTGCCGAGGCGCAGCAGCATCGCGCCGTTCTCGTGGGTGATCTGCTGGGCAACGTTGGCGCCGGTGCCGCTGCTGACCGAGATGATCTTCGTGTCGAGCATGCGCCAGACGTCGGGGTCATCGAGTCGTTGGCGCTCGACCAGCACGATGAACGGCCCGTGGCCGGGGTCATTGGCGAAGTCGAAGTCCATGTCGATCTCGACGGTGGTGGTGCCGCCGTCCTTGGACGGGGTCGCGGTGACGTGGTACTTCGAGATCCGCCACGATGAGGGCGTGTCATCCTCGGCATGGGCGGTGGGGACGGCCGCGACCGACCAGCCCACTGCAAGCAGAAGGGCCGCCAGGCCCAGCACGAGACGCCGAACAGCACTGCGCAGGTCGTTCATGCATCAAGGCTAGTCCGCAGCCGTGGCACCCGGATCAGCCGCACGGATGAATTGCGCACCTGCCGCGGCCCCGCCGCTTCAGGCCTCGACCCCCAGCACGGCGGCGACCTCGCCGCGCAACCGCGTCAGGTCGGCGTCCACCTCGGCCCTCGCCGCGGCCAGGTCAGCCTGCGCTGCCTGGGCCGTGCCGCGCACCTCGAGGTAGCACTTGAGCTTCGGCTCGGTGCCCGAGGGGCGCACGACCAGGTGCAGCCGTCGTCCCGAGATCTCGACCGCGTCGGTGGGCGGCAGGTGCGAGCCCGGCGCCGGCGTCGACAGGTCGACCACCTCGACCGGCTCGTCCAGCAGCATGCTCGGCGGGTTGGCCCGCAGCCGGGCCATCGCCTCACCGATCAGCGACAGGTCGGTCACCCGCACCGTCAGCGGCCGGGTGGCGTGAACCCCGAACCGGCGCGTGATCTCGTCGAGCCGGTCGGCGACCGTGAGCCCTTCGGCCCGCAGGCCCGCGACCAGCCGCAGCACGTTGACCAGCGCCGTGATGCCGTCCTTGTCGGGCACCCGTGCAGGGTCGGTGCAGTAGCCGATGGCCTCTTCGTAGCCATAGGCCAGCCCGGGCACCCGCCCGATCCACTTGAAACCGGTCAGCGTCGTGGTGAAGTCGCGTCCGGCGGCAGCGGCCATTCGCCCCAGCAGCGTGGACGAGACCACCGAGTTGGCGTAGACACCTTCAACACCCCGGCGCAGGAAGTCATCGCCCAGCAACGCACCCAGCTCGTCGCCGCTGAGCATGCGCCAGCCGCCGTCGACCCTGGCCGCCACCGCACACCGGTCGGCATCGGGGTCGTTGGCCACGACCACGTCGACGTCGTGCTCGGCCGCGAGCGCCAGCGCCAGGTCGATGGCCCCCGGCTCTTCGGGGTTCGGGAACGCCACCGTCGGGAACGCCGGGTCGGGCTCATCCTGCTGCGCCACCGCGATGCCCTGGGCGAACCCTGCGGCCGCCACCGCCCGGGTCACCACCCGCGCCCCGACGCCGTGCATCGCCGTGTACACCCAGCGCACGTCGCGCGGCGCGCCCGCGGGCACGATCTCGGCGCAGCGTTGCACGTAGCCGGTGACCAGTTCGTCACCCAGCAGCGTGAAGTTCTCGTCGTGATCGATGTCGTCGAGCGGACGCTGCGCAACCTCGTCGATGCAGGCGGCGATCTCGGCGTCGGCCGGCGGCACGATCTGTGAGCCGTCGCCCAGGTAGACCTTGTAGCCGTTGTCCTGAGGCGGGTTGTGCGAGGCCGTGACCACGACAGCCGCGACGCAGTCGAACAGCCCGATGCCGAACGCCACCACCGGCGTCGGGGTGGGCTGGTCGGTCAGCAGGGCCTCGAAGCCGGCAGCCTGCATGATCTCGGCGGTGTCGCGGGCGAAGATGTCGGAGTTGTAGCGCGCGTCATATCCGATCACCACCCGGCCACCCTGCTTGCCCTGCCGCTGCAACCACAGCGCGAACCCGGCTGCCGCCTGCTGCACCACCACCCGGTTCATGCGGTTCGGGCCGGGGCCGAGCGCTGCCCGCAGCCCGGCGGTGCCGAACGTGAGGCGCCCGGCGAAGGAGTCGGCCAGCGTGGCCAGGGCATCGTCCTCGCCTGCCCGCGCGCGGTCGACGAGCTGGTCGAGTGCGGCCGCGGTCGCCTCGTCCGGGTCTTGCGCGCGCCACGCCTGCGCGGCGCGGAAGAGTGCGTCGTTCACAGCACACCCACCAGGTCGCGCACCAACCCAGCGAGCCGCGGGGCCGCAGCCTCACCGGCGGCGATCACCTCGGCATGGTCGAGCGGTTGGTCGGTCACGCCCGCGGCCGCGTTGGTCACCAGCGAGATGCCGAGCACGTCCATGCCGGCTTCGCGGGCAGCGATCGCCTCGAGCGCGGTCGACATGCCGACCAGGTCGCCACCGAGCACGCGCGCCATGCGCACCTCGGCGGGGGTCTCATACTGGGGGCCACGGAACTGGACGTAGACGCCGGTGGGCAACGAGGGGTCAACCTGCTGGGCGAGCGCGACCAGCGCCGGCGTCCAAGTGGTGCTCATGTCGATGAACGTGGGGCCGTGCAGCGGCGAGGCGCCGGTCAGGTTGATGTGGTCGCTGATGATCACCGGCTGACCGGGGGCCCATGCGGGGTTCACCCCGCCGGCCCCGTTGGTGAGCACCAGTGTCGTGACGCCCAGTTCGGCGGCGGTGCGCACCCCGTGGACGACCGCGTCGACACCGCGTTCCTCATAGAAATGCGTGCGGCCCGTGAAGACCAAGGCGGTCTTGCCGGTGGGGGTGGTCAACACCAGCAGTCGTCCACCGTGCCCGGCGACAGCCGGGATGTGGAAACCGGGCAGGTCGCCCAGCGGCAGGTCTGCAACCGGCGTGCCGAGCTGGTCGGCCCCGGACTTCCAACCGGAGCCGAGCACGAGCGCCAGGTCGGCGGACGCAGTGCCTGCTTGGGTGCGAATCTGGGCGGCGGCCTCGAGGGCCAGGGAGGTGGGGTCGTCGACGGTGGCGTTCACATCACCACTCTAGGGCGCTGACAAGGCTGGCGAGACACTTTGGGGGCGCTGTCCTGTGACAGAATGAGGGCCGTGACCAGCGTGGTGATTCTTGGTGGTGGACCCGGCGGCTACGAGGCAGCACTGGTGGCTGCACAGCTGGGCGGGCAGGTGACCCTGATTGAACGTGATGGGCTCGGCGGTGCGGCCGTGCTCACCGACTGCGTCCCGTCCAAGACGCTGATCGCGACCGCCGAGGTGATGAGCAGCCTGCGACGCGCCGACGAACTCGGCCTGCGCATCGTCTCGAACGGGGACGATTCGGTGCTCTCGAGCATCCAGGTGGACCTGGCCCGCATCAACCAGCGGGTCATGGACCTCGCGAGCGCGCAGAGTCGCGACATCACCGCCAAGCTGACCGCGCAGGGCATCCGCCTCATGAACGGCAATGGGCGCCTCGACGGCACCGAACGGGTAGTGGTGCAGCACGCGAACGGGACGGTCGAGTCGATCGACGCCGACATCATCCTGGTGGCGACGGGGACGACGCCGCGCGAACTGCCGACCGCGAAGTGCGACGGCGAACGCATCCTCAACTGGAAGCAGGTCTACGGGCTCACGGAACTGCCGAAGAAGCTGATCGTCGTCGGCTCGGGTGTGACCGGTGCCGAATTCGCCAGCGCCTATGACGAACTCGACGTCGACGTGGTGCTGGTCTCGTCGCGCGACAAGGTGCTGCCGGGCGAGGACGCCGATGCGGCCGAAGTGCTGCAGGACGTCTTCGAGCGCCGCGGCATGCAGATCCTGTCGCGCTCCCGGGCGGTGGCCGCCACCCGCGACGGTGACGAGGTCGTTGTCACGCTTGAGGACGGCCGCGAGGTGCGCGGGTCGCACTGCCTGATGGCGGTCGGGGCCACGCCCAACACCGCCGACATGGGGCTCGAGCAGGCCGGCGTCGCGCTGACCGCGAGCGGGCACATCGTGACCGACCGGGTCTCGCGCACCAGCGCGCGCGGCGTCTACGCAGCTGGTGACTGCACCGGCGTGTTTGCGCTCGCCTCGGTCGCCGCCATGCAGGGGCGCATCGCCATGTGGCACGCACTCGGCGACGCGGTGGCACCGCTTGACCTCAAGCGGGTCAGCTCAAACGTGTTCACCACCCCCGAGATCGCCACAGTCGGCATGAGCCAGGACGAATGTGACAAGTCAGAATTGCGCATCGCCCAGATCACGCTGCCGCTGTTCACCAATGCCCGCGCCAAGATGCAGGGTCTGCGAGACGGATTTGTGAAGCTGTTCTGCCTGCCCGTGACGGGCATCATCGTCGGCGGTGTCGTGGTGGCGCCGCACGCCTCAGAACTGATCCACCCCATCGCCGTGGCCGTGGGGGAGCGGCTGACCGTTGACCAGTTCAGCCACGACTTCACCGTCTACCCGTCGCTGTCGGGCTCGATCGCCGAGGCTGCGCGCCAATTGCACACCCACGACCAGATCGCCGACCTGACGGTCTAGGTGTTGCGGGTCTAGGACGCCTGCTGCCCGGCGTCGGGTGGGGTGACGGACTCACCGAGGCTGGGGAACGCCGTCTGGGCCTCGCGCCCGCTGGAGGAGTCGAGCCACGTGCGGTACCAGCCCCGGGCCCACGGCCGCACCGGCGAGCCGGCCTCCCACCAGGCCACCCGCGCGCCATCACGGGCGACGGTGCGCGAATAGGGGCTCGCCCCGGACCGCAGGCGCTCGGCGTCGGCGTCACAGCTGGGTACGCGCACCGACGATCCCGACGACGCCGTCCAGGCCACGACGGTCGAACTGGGGCCATGGTTGGGGTTGAAGAAGCAGGGTGGGCGGGTGCCGGGCAGGGCCTCGCCACTCACGCGGGCGGTGATCAGGCACAGCCCGCGACGGATGTCGGCCAGGGTGGCAGTGACGGCCTGTACGGCGGCCGGGTTCTCGGCTGCTGCCAGGTCGCCGGCCAGGCCGTCCGCCAGCCCGTTGAGGTGGGTGAGTTCCTGGTCGAGGTTCGCGGCGAGGTCGTTGTCGCCGAGATCGCGCACCGTGTCGATGAGCACTGGTTGGGCGTTGAGGTCGCTGTGCACCAGCGCGAGGTCTGCCTCGGCCAGCGACCGCGCGAGGGCAAGATCGTCATGCGGGCCGACCAGTTCATGTTCGGCCCGCATCTCTTGGCGTCGATACGCCACCAGGACGGCGGCAAGGCCCACCAATCCCAGCAACATCACGCCGAAAAGCACACCAGGCACAACCGCCAGTCTGAACGATCCCGGTCCCACAGGACAACCCCCTGGGTCGTTCTCACACGGTATTCACAGATTGACTGTGAATACCGCGTGAAAACTGAAATTTCCTCAGGATTCGGCGAGTGCGCCGTCCGCGATCTCGCCATCGACGATCTCGCAGAGCAACTGCCCGTTCGTGACGCTGGTGCCGGCCTCGACCGACAGCGCCTTGATGAAGCCCGTGCGGTGGGCATTGATCGGCTGTTCCATCTTCATGGCCTCGAGCACCACGACGAGCGCGCCTTCTTCGACCCGGTCGCCTTCAGCGACTGCGGTCTTGACGATGGTGCCCTGCATGGGTGCCACCAGCGAGTTGCCCGACGGGGCCGCCACCTTCGCGCCACCACGGTCGCGCTTGGTCGGCTTCTTCGTCTTGGCGGGGGCGGCACCGCGCGAGGCCACCAGGTCACCCGGCAGCTTCACCTCGATGCGTCGACCGTTGACCTCGACGGGCACGATGCGGGGCTCGACGCTGTCCTCGTCCTCACCCAGCAGGCCCGAGTAGGGGGCGATCTGGTTGTCGAACTCGGTCTCGATCCAGCGGGTGTGCACGCCGAACGTGCCGTCGGCCGCGGTGTAGGCGGGGTCGTTGATCACGGCCTGGTGGAACGGCACCACCGTGGGCATGCCGTCGATGACCAGTTCACCGAGCGCGCGGCGTGAGCGCTGCAGCGCCTCGCCGCGGTTCGACCCCGTGACGATGACCTTGGCGACCAGCGAGTCGAAGGTGCCCGGCACGGTCATGCCGGCGTGGTAGCCCTCGTCGACGCGCACGCCGGGGCCGGTGGGGGCATGCCATGTCAGCAGCGTGCCGGGGGCCGGCATGAAATTGCGGCCCGCGTCCTCGGCGTTGATGCGGTACTCGATCGAGTGGCCGCGGATCACCGGGTCGTCGAAGCCGAGCTCTTCGCCGGCCGCGATGCGGAACTGCTCGCGCACCAGATCCAGGCCGGTGACCTCTTCAGAGACGGGATGCTCGACCTGCAGGCGGGTGTTCACCTCGAGGAACGAGATGAGGCCGTCCTGGGCGACGAGGAACTCGCACGTGCCGGCGCCGATGTAGCCGGCTTCGGTGAGGATGGCCTTCGACGACGAATAGAGCGTGGCCAGCTGCTCATCGGTCAGGAACGGGGCCGGGGCTTCTTCGACCAGCTTCTGGTGGCGGCGCTGCAGCGAGCAGTCGCGGGTCGAGACGACCACGACATTGCCGTGGGCATCGGCCAGGCACTGGGTCTCGACATGGCGCGGCTTGTCGAGGTAGCGCTCGACGAAGCATTCGCCGCGGCCGAACGCGGTGACGGCCTCACGGGTGGCCGACTCGAACAGCTCGGGCACCTCGTCCATGGTGCGGGCGACCTTCAGGCCGCGACCGCCGCCGCCGAAGGCAGCCTTGATCGCAATCGGCAGGCCATGCTGCTCGGCGAACGCGATCACCTCGTCGGCTCCGGCGACCGGGTCGGGGGTGCCGGGCACCAGCGGCGCGCCCACCTTGAGCGCGATGTGGCGGGCCTTCACCTTGTCGCCGAGTGCGTCGATGGCGGCAGGCGGCGGGCCGATCCAGGTGAGCCCGGCGTCGATGACCGCCTGGGCGAACTGGGCGTTCTCGGCGAGGAAGCCGTAGCCGGGGTGGATGGCGTCAGCGCCGGAGCGCTCGGCGACGCCGAGGATCTTGGGGATGTTCAGGTAGGTCTCGGCCGGGGTGGCGCCCTCAAGCGAGAAGGCCTCGTCGGCCATCTTGACGAACAGCGACTTGGCATCCGTGTCTGCGTAGATGGCGACCGAGGCAATGCCGGCGTCGCGAGCGGCGCGGATCACGCGTACGGCGATCTCGCCCCGGTTGGCAATCAAAACCTTGCTGATGGCACCCATGTGTGGACCTCCACTCAACCCGAGCTCGGGGAGGCAACCGTCGTTGGTCGCCTGCTGGGATTCTAAATGGCGCCCATCCATCAGACCCCGGCATTGGACGCCGCTGGACGCGCAATCGTTGTGAAATGCCTCACAATCTTGCACAATGCAGGGATGTCCGACGCAACCCTGTTCGACCGCGACCTGCTCGCCCACCCCTCGATCGAGGTGGCGCCGCTGCTGTTGGGTGCCCGACTGACCTCGACCATCGACGGCGAACGGGTGGTTGTCGAGTTGACCGAGGTCGAGGCCTACCAGGGGGCGGACGACCCGGGCTCGCATGCCTACCGCGGCAGGACGGCGCGCAACGAGGTGATGTTCGGTGAGGCCGGGCACCTCTATGTCTATTTCACCTATGGCATGCACTGGTGCGCGAACATCGTGACCGACCGGCCGGGCGTGGCCTCGGGCATCCTGCTGCGCGGTGGACGCGTGGTCGCCGGTCTCGAGGCGGCCAGACGACGGCGTCCGGCGGCGAGGACCGACCGTGACCTGGCCCGTGGACCGGCGAGGTTGGCGTCCGCGCTCGGGATCGACAGCGCCCAGCTGGGGCACGACGTGGCGCTGCCGCCGGTGCGACTCGAAGTGGGTACCCCGCTCGACCCCGCCGTCATCAGCACCGGCCCGCGGGTCGGTGTCGCCGGCCAAGGTGGTGACCCGGTCGCCTTTCCCTGGCGGTTCTGGATCACGGGTGATGCGGGTGTCTCGGTGTACCGTCCGGCGGCCCCGCGCCGCAGGGGTGAGGGCAGGCGTGTGCGACAGTGAATGCCGTGCAGACCCCCGCCGTCGCGACCACGCTGGCCACCCTGATCCGTTTCGCCCCCGTGAACCACGGGGGTGGCCGCAGCGACGGTGAACGCGCCATCGCCGAATGGATCGCCGACCAGCTGCGGGCGGCCGGGTGGGCGCCGCTGCTGTTGCACCGTGCCGGTGGGCGTGACCGACTCAACGTGGTGCTGCGGGTGCCCGGGGCTGACCGCAGCCTGCCGGGCCTGCTGGTGCATGCCCACACCGATGTCGTGCCGGTCGAACCCGACCAGTGGACGGTGCCGCCGTTCGAGGGGCTGGTGCGTGCTGGCTATGTGTACGGCCGTGGGGCCATGGACATGCTCGGCACTGTCGCCGTCCTGGTCGAGACCCTGGTGGCGTGGGGCCGGGATGGCACCCGCCCACGCCGCGACGTGCTGTTCTGTTTCGTGGCCGATGAAGAGGACGCCGGGCACTGGGGCGCGGAATGGTTGGTGGGTGAGCACCCCGAGCTGTTCGAGGGCATCGAGGTCGCGATCGGCGAAGAGGGCGGCATGGGCGAGCTGATGCCGCACCGTGACGGCAGCACCCGGCGCGTCTACACGATCCAAGCCGGTGAACGCGGCACCCAGCACATCGCACTGACGGCGCGTGGCGATTCCGGCCACGGGTCGAGGCCCACCGGTGACGACGCCATCACGAGGCTGCTGCACGCCCTGGTGCGCATCAGCGACCACGAGTGGCCGTTGGCCGTCGGCGACGTCGTGCGGGGGCAGTACGAGGGCCTGGCTGCGGCGCTCGGGTTCACCGTCGACATCACCGACGAGGCCAGCATGCTGGCGCTGGTCGACCACCTGGGTCCGTTGGCAGGGCCCATGCGCTGGACGATCCGGCCCTCGGCCACACCGACGGTGGTGCAGGCCGGCTACAAGATGAACGTGGTCCCCGGCCAGGCCAGTGCCCAGGTCGACGTGCGCTGCCCGCCCGGCACGGTTGACCTGGTCGATGCGACGCTGCATGAGCTCATCGGGGACGGCGTCGAGTGGCACTACCTCGTCAACGGGGCGCCGCTCGCCTCGCCCACCAGCGGGCCCTGGTGGCAGGCGATGTGCGCCACGATCATGGCCCACGACCCCGCAGCGGTGGTCGTCCCCGGGTGCATGGGCGGTGGCACCGACGCCAAGGCGTTCGCCACACTCGGCATCACGACCTATGGGTTCACGCCGGCGCCGCCGGATGCCAGTGGCCGTTTTGCTGCGGGTTACCATGGAAGCGATGAGCGCTATCCGGTGGCCTCGCTCGTCGGGGCCCAGACGATGATGCGCCACTTTCTGGCAACAGTCTGAGGTACTGAATGAACATCTGGGGACTCGCAGGGGCAGCCGTCGGCATGGCCGGGCTGGCTGTGGCCGGCACCAACTTCGTGCGTGGGCGCATGGCCATCCAGTCACATGTGAAGGTCTATGCCGAGCACTGGGGGCTGCACCCCGACGAGGCACCAGACGATGCGCTGCGCTATGTGGCGCTCGGCGATTCGGCGGCCCAGGGCGTGGGTGCCTCGAGCGTCGACAAGAGCTATGTGTCGCTGCTGGGCGCCAGGCTGGCTGAGCAGTCGGGTCGTCCGGTCGTGATCACGAACCTGTCGGTCTCGGGCGCGGCCAGCGACGACCTGGTGCGCGACCAGCTCGACAAGTTCGAGAAGCTGCCGTTCGAACCCGACCTGGTCACCATGGCGATCGGTGGCAACGACGTGGTCTTCCCGCGGTGCACCCTCGACTCGTTCACCACCTCGATGAACACCATCCTGGGTGCCCTGCCCGCCGGCAGCTATGTCGGCGACGTGCCGTGGTTCACGGTGCCGGGGCTCGCCCAGCAGTCGACGAAGATGGCCCAACGGGCCGCCGAGTTGGTCGAGGGGTCCGACCATCACCTCGTGCCGATCCACCACGCTTCGCGTGAACTCGGCTACCTGAAGTACTTCAGCAATGTGGCGGGCGACCTGTTCCACCCCAACGACATCGGTTATGCCAAGTGGGCGCGGGTGTTCTGGCAGGTCATCGAGCAGACCTCGGGACTCGAGCGGTGGGTGCGCGCCGCGTGACCAGCCGTACCCGGCGCCCGGCCCCGATCATGGGGGCGGTCGCCATGGTGGCGCTGTCCGGGCTGGTGCTGTCGGGTTGTGCAGCCGCCGATTCGCAGGCGACGTCGAGCACCCATGCCGTGGCGACCAGCGCCCCGGCAGGCGGGCAACTGTTGCGTGAGCGGGGCATCGTCCACGGGCCGGCCGGCTTTTCACTGCCGGCCCGGGTGACACCGACCCGGGTGATCGACCAGCCGAACGTGGTGACGCTGGTGTTCCGGCCGGACGATGCACAGGCCGTGCTCGACTGGTTGTTGACCCACGGCGCGGGCATGGGCATCCAGGGCGTCGAGACCGGCAACGGTTCGATGGTCTTCACCGTGCAGGGCTGGGACGGCGGGTTCACGACCTCGACAGAGATCGCGGGGCTCACGCTGCGCCGGCAGCAGTAGCCAGCGCCGCCGCGCAGACCTCGGCCCGCAGCCGGTGCACCTGGTCGTCGCGGCGTCGCGGGTGCACCCGGTTGGCCAGCACCACCACTGACAGTTCGCGGTCCCTGTCGACCATGATCGAGGTGCCCGTGAACCCCGTGTGCCCCACGGCGGATGCGCTGCCCATCCAGTCCTGGCCGATGCGCAGCCCCAGCGAGTGGCCCCACGGGGCATCGGCCTCGTCGGCCAGGGGTCGTCCAAGAATGCCCGGCAGGGCATTGGCGACCAACGCCTCGCTGCGGCACGGCAGTTCGTCGGTGCGCAGCGCCTCGGCGAACGTCGCCAGCGCATCGACCGTGCCGAACAGCCCGGCGTTCGCACAGCGTCCGCCGAGCGCCCACGCCGTTTCGTCATGGACGATGCCCTGGACCACGCCACGACCGAACTCGGGCTCGTACTCGGTGGCGGCCACCGGACCGGCTGGCGAGAACGCGATGCCGGCGGACAGGTCGAGCGGGGCCAGCACGAGGTCTTCGACCAGGTCGCCCCATTCCCGGCCGGTCACGGTCTCGGCCAGCGCCATGGCGGTGTTGTAGCCGACGCAGGAGTACTGCCAGGCCGTCGCGGGGGAGTGGTCGAGCGGCAGCTGCAGCAGGTCGTCGAGCAGGTCATCGCGGGTGCGCCCGGGCGCGGCCGAGGTCTCGACATCGACGGCACCGAACCAGCCCATCCAGGTCGGGGGCAGGCCGGCGGTGTGGGTGAGCAGCATCCGCAGGGTGATGCGCTGCCGGTCGGGGTTGGTGGCGAATGACGGCAGGTGTGTCGCGATGGGCTCGTCGAGGTCGAGGCGGCCCGATTCGACCAGCGACAACAACGTGACGGCTGAGAAGACCTTGGTCACCGAGGCCAGGTCGAACCAGGTCAGCGCATCGGCGGCGACAGGGTTGGCGATCAGTCGTCCGCCCACCGGCGTGGCGGTGCCGTCGGGGTCGTGCTCGATGCGGCCCAGCACCCCGGCGCCGACACGCGCCAGCGTGCGTCCGGACTGCTTGACCACCACGGCGGCCGCGCTGCACCACTGGTCGTCAATTGCCCGCTCGACACGGTCGAGCACCACTTGCTGCAGGTCAGCTGCCATGGGACGACCCTAGCCGGTCGCTCAGGCAACCCGACCGCGGGTCTGGTGGCGGCAGGTGATTTCGCTAGTGTCGGCAGCATGAAACCTGCGGCAGCGTTGCCCGACCTCACCGATGACCAGCGCGCGGCGGCCCTGGGTGTGCTGATGCCCGGATTCGCCGGCACGAGCGTGCCCGCCTGGCTCGCAGCCCACGTGCGTGACGGGCTCGGCGGGGTGTGCCTGTTCGCGATGAACACCCCCGACATCGTCACGACGCGGGCACTGTGCGACGAGTTGTCGGCGCTCAACCCTGACCTTTGCATCACGACCGACGAAGAGGGTGGCGACGTCAGCAGGTTGCAGGCCGCCACCGGCTCGTGGCTGCCCGGCAACGAGGCGCTCGGGGCGCTCGACGATGCCGCGGTGACCCGCAGCGTCGGTGCCGCCATCGGGTCGCTGGTGCGGGCCGCGGGGGTGCACCTGACGATCGCTCCGGTGCTCGATGTCGCCTCGAACAAGCACAACCCGGTGATCTCGGTGCGGGCGTTCGGTGCCACGCCCGACCTGGTCGCCCGCCACGGCCGGGCCTTCATCGACGGGCTGCACCAGGCCGGTGTCGGCGGCTGCGCCAAGCACTTCCCGGGGCACGGTGACACTGCCGTCGACTCGCATGTGGGGTTGCCGGTCATCGACGTCGCGCAGGCGGTGCTGGCCGACCGCGACGTCGCTCCCTTCGCGGCGGTCGCCGATGCGGTCGATGCGGTGATGACGGCCCACATCGTGGTGCCCGCCCACGGGCCGCACCCGGCGACGCTGTCGGCCTGGGCCTATGACCTGCTGCGCAGCACCGGTTTCGACGGCCCCGTGATCACCGATGCGCTGGGCATGGCTGCGATCGCCGCCGGCGACGCCGACCACAGGGCGGGCATGGGCGAGGGCTGCGTGCGTGCCCTGGAGGCCGGCGCCGACCTGCTGTGCCTCGACGCGCCCCAGAACCGTGATGGCGAAGACCAGTTCGCCGAGGCCTACGCTGCCATCGGTGCGGCGTTGCTGTCGGGCCGGTTGTCGGTCGAACGGCTGCGGGCATCGGCCGGGCGCACCAGGGCATGCGTGCGGACGATCACGGCGCGGCCGGGGTGGCGTGCCGATGCCCCGGCCGACCTCGGTGCGATCCGCGACCTGGGTGACCGCGTCGCCGTTGCGGCCCTGGCCGTCACCGGCGACGTCCTCGTCCGCAACCGGGGCTGGCTGGTCGACCTGCGACGATCGACGAACTGGGCCGCCGGCGACCTGGGCTCAGTGGTGCTCGACACCCTCAACGAGGCCGCCGACGCCGCCGGGACGCCGCGGTTCACCCCGATCACCGCCTCGCACGTGCGCGAGGTGCCCGCCGATGACACGGTGGTGGTGGTCACCCGGCAGCCGTTGGTCGACGGGCACGAGTCGGCGGGGCTCGAGTCGCTGCTCGCGCTGCGTCCGGACGCCGTGGTGCTGCACACCGGCATGGCCCATGCGGCGCCCGCGGCCCGCCATGTGGTCTGCACGCACGGGTTGGGGCTGCCGAACCTGCGCGCCGCCGCCGCAGCACTGCAGAATCGAGGCAAGGATGGCAGGCATGACTGAGCAGCTCACCTGGAGCACCGAACAGCGCAACCCCGACACGATGGCCATCGACACCCTGCCGAGCGAGGGCATCGTCGAACTGGTCGTGGCCGCCGATGCCGGCGTGGCCGCCGCGGTGGCGGCACAGACGGCGCACATCGCTGCGGCGGTTGACCTGGCGGTGGCGGCGCTGTCGGCGGGCGGGCGCATCCACTATGTGGGGGCCGGCACGTCGGGGCGCCTCGGTGTGCTCGACGCCGTCGAGCTCTACCCGACCTACCGCGCCGGCGATGAGACCGTGGTGGCGCACCTGGCCGGTGGGCTCGACGCGATGATGCGTGCTGCCGAGGGTGCCGAAGACGACGTCGACGCCGGTGCCGCGCTGGTCGACGACGCTGGGGACCACGACCTGTTCGTCGGTATCGCCGCCAGCGGGCGCACGCCGTTCGTGCGCGGCGCGCTCGAGGCGGCCCGTGCGCGTGGGTTGGCGACGGTGCTGGTGGCCAACAACCCGGCCGCGCCGATCGCCGAGTTCGCCGACGTGGCGGTGCTCGTCGACACCGGCCCCGAGGTGGTCACCGGGTCGACGCGGATGAAGGCGGCCACCGCCCAGAAGATGGTGCTCAACACGTTCTCGACGGCCACGATGATCCGGCTGGGGCGCACGTACGAGAACCTCATGGTCAACGTGGTCGCCACCAACGCCAAGCTCGAGAAGCGCATGGTCAAACTGGTGGTGCAGGCCGCGGGGGTGGACGAGGCACTCGCCGAGCGACTGGTCAGTGAGGCGGGCGACCTGCGCGTGGCCGTCATCGCGGCGCTGTCGGGTGCTGAGGTCGTCCAGGCCCGTGCGGCGGCGGAGCAGTTCGGCCCCGACCCGCAACGGCTGGGCGACCCGTCGGGCATCCGGGCCGCGGTGGCGGCGTTGCAGGGCTGAGGTCGCGGCAGCGTCGTCCGGTTTGCCTGCTGGCGGGAAGTTTGCCGCCCGGCGCCGCACGGCAAAGTTCCCGTCGTGGGGCACGGTTCCCATGGGGCGGCAAACACTGGCGTTGGACGAGGCCCCGGCGCGGCCCTTCAGCAGCCAGCGCTCGTCCACGAACGCCGCAGGTTCAGTCGAGCGCGACCTTTGCCCACAGCGTCTGCCATGGCACCCCGAGGTCGAGCAGCATCTGGCGCACCAGCGGCAACGAGATGCCGACCACGTTGTGGGGGTCGCCCTGCATGCTGGTGACGAAGGCGCCGCCGTAGCCGTCGGTGGTGAAGCCGCCGGCGACGCGCTGCGGTTCGCCGGTGGCGGCATAGGCGGCGATCTCGGCGTCGGTGAGGTCGGCGAAGGTCACGACAGTCGAGGCGAGCCGGTTCATGGTGCGTGGTGCCCCCACCTCGTCCCAGACGGCCACGAAGTGGCCGGTGTGCAGCACACCGCGCTGGCCGCGGATGCGGTACCAGTGAGAGATGGCGGCCTCGGCAGTGCCGGGCTTGCCGTGCACCTGGCCGTTGAACTCCAGCACGGAGTCGCAGGCGATGAGCGCCGTCGGGGCGGTGATGGCCAGCCGCTCCATCACCGATTCGGCCTTCAATTGCGCGAGCACCTGGGCCAGGTCGCTGGGCTTGTCGGCGGTGACCGCGTCTTCATCGATGCCCGAGACGATGATCTCGGGACGCAGACCGGCCCGCCGGAGGGTCTCCTTGCGGGCCGGTGACTTGGAAGCGAGGATCAGGCGCACAGGGGCACCTTAGCCGCTCGTCGGGACTGCGGTTCAGCGCCCGCCGAAGATGCCCCCCAGGATGTCGCCGATGATGCCGCCGCCCTGCTGCTGCGTGGGCTGCTGCTGCGTGGATCGCTGCTGCTCGGAGCCCGCGCCGGGGTCCATGGTGAGGCCGCCGTCGCCGGTCCCGGGGGTGTTGAAGGTGCCGCCACCGGTCTGGGGCTGGGTCTGGGGCTGCTGCTGGGTCTGGGTGGGCTGCTCGGGCTGACCACCGCCGAGGATGCCGCCGCCCAGGATGCCGCCGAGGATCTGGCCCAGGATGCCGCCACCACCCTGCTCGCCCTGGCCGCCACCGGCCTGGTCGAGCACATCGCCCTTCTTCTTGGTGATCTGCTGGGCGATGTAGGCCAGCACGATCGGGGCCAGCAGCTTCAGCAGCTTGCCCATCATGCCCTGGTCGATGCCGGCAGCCTGCGCGCCGCCGAATTGGGCGATGCCGGCTTCAGCGTTGTCGCCGAGCACATGGCCCACGATGGCCTCGCCGTCCCGGGTGTCGACGTCGTCCAGGTTGACCTGGCCGCCCTCGAACAGGTTCGAGGCGGCGTGGTCGCTGAGTGCGCCGGCCAGCGAGGCTTCGCCACCGCCCGCCTGCACGTTCTGGTGCATGCCGCCGACCAGCGCGCGGATGGCCTGGGCCGCACCGGCCTCGGCCGTGGCGGGGTCGGTGCCCAACTGGGCCGCGAGCTGCTGGGTGTCGATCTGGCTGAGGATTTCGGATTCGAGGCTCATCGGTGTGCTCCTTGGCTGCGAACGAACATGGATTGAGCCCAATCTGGCACACAACGCCGTGGTGCCGGGCCGAAACCGACCCGGCACCACAGCAGTTCTGCAGCGTTGCTGCCTCAGTTGCGGGCTGTCCACGCCCCGAACCCGGGGCGGTGGTCGCGGCGCAGCGTGCGCCAGTAGGACGACCAACCCCCGGCCACCGGACGGTCCTTGGCAGCCTGCGGGTTCGGCAGCGGCGCCGTGACCACGCTCAGCACGGCGATCGCCGCCGCCAACTCGTCATCGGTGGGGTTGCCCTTGGCCACGCCGATGGGCTTCTGCGCGGGCGGGGTGGTCTGCTCGGTGTCGTCCATGATGTCCTTCCCGATCACAGCGGAATGTTGCCGTGCTTCTTGGGCGGCAGCGTCTCGCGCTTGTTGCGCAGCAGGCGCAGCACGCGGATGATTTCGGCGCGGGTCTCGTGTGGGTAGATCACCTGGTCGATGTAGCCGCGTTCGCTGGCGACGTAGGGGTTGGCGAGTTCATCGTTGTACTCCTGGACAAGCTCGGCGCGGCGGGCGGTCGGGTCGTCCATCTCGGCAAGTTCGCGCTTGTAGAGGATGTTGACCGCACCCTCGGCACCCATGACGGCGATCTGGGCGGTCGGCCAGGCCAGGTTGACATCGGCACCAAGGTGCTTGGAGCCCATGACGTCATACGCGCCGCCGTAGGCCTTGCGGGTGATGACGGTGACCAGAGGCACGGTGGCCTCGGCATAGGCATAGATCAGCTTGGCGCCGCGGCGGATGATGCCGTTGTACTCCTGGTCGGTGCCGGGCAGGAAGCCGGGGACGTCGACGAACGTCAGCACGGGGATGTTGAAGGCATCACAGGTGCGGATGAACCGCGCGGCCTTCTCGGACGCGTTGATGTCGAGGCAGCCGGCAAAGACCTGCGGCTGGTTCGCAACCACGCCGATCGGGCGGCCCTCGATGCGACCGAATCCGCAGATGATGTTGCCGGCGTAGAGCTCCTGCACCTCGAGGAACTCGTCATCGTCCAGCACCGTCTCGATGACCGTGCGCATGTCATAGGGCTGGTTCGGCGAGTCGGGAATGATCGTGTCGAGCTGGCGGTCGTGGTCGGTGATCGTCAGGTCGACCTCGGCGTCCTCATAGATCGGGGGCTCTTCGAGGTTGTTCTGCGGCAGGTAGCTGAGCAGGTCGCGCACGTATTCGAGGGCGTCGCGCTCGTCGGCGGCCAGGTAACTGGCAGTGCCCGACTTCGTCGAGTGGGTGCGGCCGCCGCCCAGTTCTTCGAGGGTGACGTCTTCACCGGTGACGGTCTTGATGACGTCGGGGCCCGTGATGAACATCTGCGAGGTCTGGTCGACCATGACGATGAAGTCGGTCAGTGCGGGGGAGTAGACATGCCCACCGGCCGCCGCACCCATGATCAGGCTGATCTGCGGGATCACGCCCGAGGCGTGGGTGTTGCGACGGAAGATCTCGCCGTACAGGCCGAGCGAGACCACGCCTTCCTGGATGCGGGCACCGCCGCCCTCGTTGATGCCGATCAGCGGGCAGCCGGTCTTGATGGCGAAGTCGATGATCTTGACGATCTTCTCGCCGTAGACCTGGCCCAGCGCGCCCCCGAAGATGGCGACGTCCTGGCTGAACACGCAGACCGGGCGGCCGTGCACCGAACCCATGCCGATGACCACGCCGTCACCGTAGGGGCGCTTCTTGTCCATGCCGAAGGCGGTCGAACGGTGGCGAGAGAACTGGTCCAGTTCAGCGAACGATCCCTCGTCCAGCAGGGCGAGCACCCGCTCCCTCGCGGTCATCTTGCCCTTGGCATGCTGCTTCTCGACGGCGGCCGGTGAGGCGGCATTGACTGCTTCGTCGATGCGGCGCCCCAGGTCGGCAAGCTTGCCGGAGGTGGTGTGGATGTCGATGTCCATGACGTGACCTTAGCTTTGGGGCAGCAGCGTGGACGAGCTGATGTGCAGCGATGGAACAGAGTTGCTGCACGCTTGTGAGAAATATCTCAACATCGAGAGAGTTTCGGTTCAGTCCGGCGCGGCACCCGGGTTGATCTGGCGCCAATCCGCACGCCGACACTGGCCGGGCGCTGTGATCGCCATCGGGCAACTACTCTGATCCCATGCCCGCCACCCCACCCGCCGATGCCGCCGCGATCACTGCACTGCTGTCCGGCAGCCGCAACGTGTGGCACGTCATCCGCACCACCCCCGAGACGGGCTCGACCAATGCCGACGTGGCCACCCTCGCGTCGACCGCTGCGGACGAGGGCCTCGTCCTCATCGCTGAACACCAGACCAGCGGCCGGGGCAGGCTCGACCGCACCTGGACGGCGCCGCCGGGGTCATCGCTGGCCATTTCTGCGTTGCTGCGCCCCGGCCGTCCGTTGCAGGACTGGACCTGGCTGCCGCTGCTGACCGGACTGGCGGTGAGCCGGGCCGTCCGACGGGCGGCACCCACGCCAGAACTGGCCAATCGCGTGCTGGTGAAGTGGCCGAACGACGTGCTGGTGACCGACGCGGCCGGGCCCGGCGTGCCGGGCAAGCTGTGCGGCATCCTGCTGGAGCGCCACGAAACGCCAACCGGGCCTGCGGCCATCATCGGGCTCGGGCTCAACATCGACCTCGCCCCGGACGACCTGCCCGTGCCCACCGCCACCTCTCTGGCCGGTGTCGGCTTTGATGCCGACAAGAACCGCATCGTGGCCGCGCTGCTCGACGAACTGGCCGAGCTGTACGGGCTGTGGCAGCGCCGGGGCCACCTGGTCGAGGCCTACCAGCGCGAATGCGGCACCATCGGCCAGCAGGTGCGGGTCGAACTGAGCCCCACCCAGTCGGTGCACGGCACCGCGACAGGCGTGGACGAGCAGGGCCGACTGCTGGTGCGTACGCCGGACGGGCTGCAGGCGTTCTCGGCCGGTGACGTGTACCACCTGCGTCCGTCCGGGTCGCAGTAACAGGCAGGACTACTTCGGCGGCAGCACCTGCATCACGCGGCGGGCGTGCTCGTCGAACTCGGCCATGAACGCCGCCAGGAAGTCACGGCTGGCGTCGTTGGCGTTGCCATCAGCGTCGATGAGGTCGTCGGTGAAGTGGATGTAGGCCTCGGGCGCAGTCATCAGGCGGGCATTGCAGAAGGCCATCACGGCGCGCAGGCTCTGCTGGGCCACGGCGGTGCCGATCACGCCGATCGAGGCGCCGATGATGGCGGTCGGCTTGTGGTCAAACGAGTTCTGGCCCCACGGGCGGCTGGCCCAGTCGATGGCGTTCTTGAGGGCGCCGGGGATCGAGCGGTTGTACTCGGGGGTGACGAACAGGATCGCCTGGGCCGAGGCGACGGCGTCCTTCAGCGCGCGGCCCTCGGCCGGGTAGTCGGCGTCGTGGTCGGGGGAGTACAGCGGCAGGTCCTTGATCGGGATCTCGAAGAACTCGACCCCCTCGGCGCCGAGCTTGACCAGGGCTTCGGCGAGCTTGCGGTTGATCGAGGTGCTGGACAGGCTGCCAACGAAATAGCCAACGCGGTACGACATGGAACAACTCCTCACTGAGCAGGTTGCCGGCGGCGGGCCGTCGCGCGGTGACTCAAGCGTAGGACCGCGCCACTGCTGGTGGAGGGGAGTCGTCGAAGGTGACCTGGGTCACTCGTCCCGGTCGAGTTCGCGTTCCTCCGGATCGCCGAAGAGCAACTCGGTCATCTGCACGTGCACGCGCTCGACATCGGGCACATCAGGCAGGGTCACGGGCGTCTCCGCGGCCGTGGTGAAGACCAGCGAGCCGCAGCCCAGCATGCGGTCGGTCAGGCTGCGCTCGTAGCTCACGTTGTTGATACGGCGCAGGGGCAGGTCGTGGCCGACCTTGTTGAAGACGCCCTTGCGGGTGATGATGCGCCGGTTCGTCATGGTGTAGGTGGTGGTGTTCCAGCGCGCGAACGGCACGAGCACCAGGGCAACCAGCGCGACCAGGGCGACCGCGATGAGCGCCCACGTGCCCCAGGGGTTCCAGGACGCCGGGATGAAGGCGAGCCCGACGCCGAGCGCGGCGGCGATGACAATGAGCCACATGGCCGGGAAGATCAGGGCCTTCGGGTGGGTGCGCATGTGCCGCACCACATGCTCGCCGTCGCCGAGCAACTTCGGGTCAAATCCCATGGGGCCAAGTCTGGCACGGTCGGGGCCGAGCCGGCGTCAAGGAAGCAGGCCGATGGGCGATCCGTCGGCCCGCACAAACCGCCGCGAGCCCAGTGGCTCGGCCAGGGTGAACCGGCTGTGGATCAGGGTACCGACCGGGGCCTGGTCCTTGCCCTGGTCCGGGTCTGGTGGGGCGTACGCGCGCAGGGTCACCGTGTCATTCGTCGCGGTCACAGTGAGCCGCACCTGCATTCCCTGGTAGCCATCGACGTAGGCAGTCCAATCGCGTTGCTGCCCTGCGACGTTTCTCACCTCGAACTCCTTCTCGGACGGCGTGCAGGCGCTCGCCGCGGTGAGGGGGAGGAAAGTTGCTGCCAGTACCGCTCGTCGAGGAATCATGGTCACTCCGATGGGGCGAATGCCGCGATGGCTGGTCTGCCGAGAGTAGGCAGCGGAAGGACGCAAGTCAAGGGGGGCGGCGAGACTGATGTGAAGTCCCCGGACCTGAGTTGGACCTCTCGGGCGTGATGTCGCTGCACCACGCCGGGTCAGGGCCGGTAGTCTCTCGTCCGTGAACGACACCCCCATCGGACGAAATGGTCGCTACGTCGTCGGCATCATCGGCGGGGGCCAGCTGGCCCGCATGATGCACCAGGCCGCCATCAGTCTGGGCATCACCGTGCGCCTGCTGGCCGAGGGCCCGGACGTGTCGGCCGCGCAGGTCATCGCCGACGTCACGGTCGGCGACTACACCGACCCCGCCACGGTTGAGGCGTTCGCCACCGGCTGCGATGTCATCACGTTCGACCACGAGCACGTGCCGACCACGATCCTGCACCACCTCGAAGAGCGCGGCATCGCCGTACGCCCCGGGCCGGATGCGCTCGTCCACGCCCAGGACAAGGCGATCATGCGGGCCCGGATGGAAGCCATCGGGGCACCCAACCCGACCTGGCGGGTCTGCGCCGACGCCGCCGAGTTGCGGGCATTCGGGGACGAAATCGGCTGGCCGATCATCGCCAAGACCAGCCGCGGCGGCTACGACGGCAAGGGCGTCTGGAAGATCGCCGGCCCCGACGGGGTCGATGAGCCGTTCGAGAACATGAAAGCGGTCTCGGCCGGTGAGCAGGTCGTGATCGTGGCCGAGGAGTTCGTGCCGTTCACCCGCGAACTCTCGGCGCTGGTCGTGCGCAGCCCCTCGGGCCAGGCCGCCGCGTACCCCATTTCTGAGTCGCTGCAGACCGGTGGCATCTGCGTCGAGACGCTGACGCCCGCTCCCGGGCTGTCGGACGAGGCTGCCGTGGCCGCCCAGCAATTGGCGCTGCGCATCGCCCACGAACTGGGCGTGGTGGGCATGCTCGCCGTGGAGCTGATGGAGCGCGCCGACGGCGCGGTGGTCGTCAACGAGCTCGCGATGCGTCCGCACAACACGGGCCACTGGACCATCGACGCGGCCGGCACGAGCCAGTTCGAGAACCACATTCGTGCGGTGCTCGACCTGCCGCTGGGCGAACCCGGGCTGCGGGCCCCGGTCGCGGTGATGGCCAATGTGCTGGGCGGCGACGAGGCCGACCTGACCGGGGCGCTGCTGCACTGCTTTGCCCGCGACCGCGAACTGCGGGCGCACCTGTACGGCAAAGAGGTCAAGCCGGGCCGTAAGGTCGGCCATGTGACGGCCTATGGCGACGACCTCGACGTGGTGCGCCGCCGGGCTGCGCACGCAGCCGGCTACTTGATGGGAGATCGCGATGCGTGAGGACAATCAGAAACGCGTCGGCATCGTCATGGGCTCGGATTCCGACTGGCCCGTGATGGAGGCCGCCGCCGCCGCCCTGGCCGAGTTCGGCATCGGCTACGAGGCCGACGTCGTCAGCGCCCACCGCATGCCGGAGGACATGGTGCGTTACGGCCGCGAGGCCCACACCCGAGGGCTGCGGGTGATCATCGCCGGCGCCGGTGGGGCAGCACACCTGCCCGGCATGCTGGCCGCGCTGACGCCGCTGCCGGTGATCGGCGTGCCGGTGCCGCTGAAGTACCTCGACGGCATGGACTCGCTGCTGTCGATCGTGCAGATGCCTGCCGGGGTGCCGGTGGCCACGGTCTCGATCGGCAATGCCCGCAATGCCGGGTTGCTGGCGGTGCGCATGCTGGCCTCGGGTGACCCTGAGCTGACCCAGAAGGTGCTCGACTTCCAGGCCTCGCTGCGTGATGTGGCCCTGGCCAAGGGCGAGGCGGTGCGGGCGTTCAACCCGTGAACCAGCCAGGGCCTCGTCCTATTTGACGAACTGCTCGATGCCGGCGCTGTTGCCCGATTTCACGATCGTGAACAGCTCCAGTGCCTTCTCCGTGTCCCAGAGCATGGACGAACCCGCGCTGGTGGTGGCGTTCGCGTTGGCGATGGGCACCATCAGCTGGTAGCCCCCGCCGCCCGAGACGGTCACGAATGCCCGGCCGGCGTCGGCGACGTCGAGCATCGACGTGCCCTGGTCGCGCACCAGCAGCTGGCCGGCCACCGAGTTCATCTGCCACCACGTCGGCGGCCACAGGGTGCGCGGTGACAGTGCCTTGTCGGCCACTTTGCCGATGACCTCTCGCTGGCGCGCCATGCGGCCGATGTCGCCGGTCGGGTCGGCCTTGCGCATGCGCACATAGGCCAATGCGTCGACGCCGTCGAACTGCTGGCAGCCGGCGGGGAAGTCCGCGTGGGAGTCCTTGTCCTTCATGGGCTTGTCCAGGCAGACCTCGATGCCGCCGACGGCGTCAACCATCTCGGCGAACCCGACCATGCCGACCTGCAGGTACTCGTCGACCCGCACGCCGGTGACCTGCTCGACGGTCTGCACCAGCAGCTTGGGCCCGCCGAAGGCATACGCGGCATTGAGCTTGTTGCGGCCGTGCCCCGGGATCGGCACGTAGGAGTCGCGCGGCAGGCTGATCAGTGCCGGCTTGCCGGTTTCGGGAATGAACAGCATCAGGATCGTGTCGGTGCGGGCACCCTCGGTGGTGCCGGTGCCGTACTTGGCCTGCTGTTCGGGCGTCAGGTTTTCGCGGGAGTCGCTGCCGACCAGCAGCACCACCTTGCCGGGCTGCTCGGCCGGGCGCTCACCAGCAGGCATGGCGTCGATCTTGCTGGCCACCCCGAAGTGGTAGACCGGCGTGGCCACCATGAACACGATGTAGGCGAGCACCAGGCCCAGGATGAGGCGTCCCAGCAGGAACCCCCGACGACGACGTGGACGACGCCCGCGCGGGGTCGGTGCGGCTGGGGGAGCGGCTGGCGGTGGGGTGTACTGCGGGGCCTTGTACTGCGGGGCGCCCTGGTACGGCGGCTGGTTGCCCGCCCTGGGCTCGTCCATGAACGCGGGCATCACCTGCGTCGGCTCGTGGGCCGGCGGGGGTGTGGCCTGCTCGCGGCGGTAGAGCCAGTCGAGGTCAGCCTTGTCGTCGTTCGGGTCGCTCACGCGTCCAAGGGTACGTGGGGCCGGGGGACCAGGGCCCGGGCGCGCCGCTGCGCCGCGGGGGCGATGACGCGTCCGGAGCGATGCAGCCACCGGGCACACGCGATCGTGAAGCAGGTGATCACCACGACAGTGACCAGGCTGGCCTCGATGCCGAAGCCGCCGCCGGACAGCAGCACGGGGCCGTGCGGGTGGCTGAGCAGGACGCTCGGGCTGTCCGCCGTGGCGCCAGAGACGACCGAACCAAAAATCGGGCCCTGCAGCGTGTTCCACGCGGCGTGGATGCCGATCACCAGCGCCAGGTTGCGGGTGGCGGCATAGACGATGCCGAACATGAGCCCGGCCTCGATGGCACAAGGTGGCGTCGGGGTTGATCAGGTGCACGGCGCCGAAGAGCACGCCGCTGGCGGCGACCGAGCCCCAGGTGCCCAACCAGCGTTCCAGCAGGCGGAAGACCACGCCGCGGAAGATGATCTCTTCAGAGACGCCGGCGACCAGGCCGACTTGCACCACCAGCGGCGCCAGCCCGGCCATCTCGGGGTTCGGGCCGTCGAAGACCCGCAGGCCGAAGACCGTGAGCAGCCCGGTGCAGACCACCATCATCGCCGTGCCGACCAACAGCCCCACCCAGGTGCCGTGCAGCGCGCGCCGGGGCAGCAGTTCGAACGGGGCAGGCAGGCGCCGCTCGACGGCCAGCATCGCGACGTAGCCGCCGAGCGAGCCGACGAGCTGGCCGAGCGCCAGCACCGTGGTGCGGGCCGGGCCCTCGGGCAGGGTGAAGCTGATCGCACCCCCGATGAGCGCCCCGATCAGCAGCACGCCGACGAACGCGATCCAACTGAGGTGGGTGCGGGCAGCGCCGAGGCTGCGTGGGTGGTCGGCGCTGAGGCCGTCGGCGGGTCGCAGGGCTGGTGCAAGCAGTGGGTCTCTGAGGTTCATGGTGTGACGCTTTCGTACGCCCAGCCCCGTTGGCCAGAGCAGCGGCCGACAATCAGGGTCGGCCCCGGGATGCATGGGGGTCGATCGGCCCACTGAAGCCGGCCACGGCGTGCCGTGCCCAGCCCTGGCCGTGTTGGCACACATACTGGATCAACGTCCTTTCTGCCTCGCCGACCGTGAGGTGCTTCCCCAGCCGGAAAGGCCATTCGTTGTGTCCCAGTCGTTGAAAGCCGCCGCGTCACAAGCTGTCGCCGACGCGCGCCGGCGTCGTCCACGCCCCGAGGTGGCGGCCCAACCTGCCGCCGACCGCGCCGAGCAGGTGGCGTTCCGCCGCGGCGTCGGCATGCTGTTGGCGACCCTGCTGCTGCCCGGTTCGGCGCAGCTGCAGGCCGGCAACAAGACGGTCGGCCGGGTGGCGCTGCGCACCTGGGGGGTGGTCATCGGGCTGGTGGTGCTGGCGCTGGTCGTCGGGCTCATCTCGCGTGGTGCGTTGGTGACCGTGCTTGCCAGCGGCGTCTTCTACAAGTTGATGCAGCCGGTGCTGGTGGCGCTGGCGATCGGCTGGGCGCTGCTGCTGCTCGATGCGTGGCGGCTCTCACAGCCCTTGCGGATGCCGCAGCGCAGTCGCCTGGGGTTCGGCGTGGCATCGCTCGGGCTGGCGGTCTGCGTGGCCTGGGCGGGCATCGGGCTGGGCTCGGCCGCCCATGCGCAGGGTGAGCTGCTGGGCAAGGTGCTGGGCGGGGGTGGCATTTCCAAGCCGCATGCGGGCCGCTACAACGTGCTGATGCTCGGGGCTGATTCGGGGGCTGACCGGGTGGGGCTTCGTCCGGACTCGATCATGGTCGCCTCGGTGGCGGCCGACACGGGCCGTGCGGTCATGTTCAGCCTGCCCCGCAACCTCGAGGGGGCGAGGTTCCCCGAGGGCAGCCCGCTGCGCGACCTGTACCCGGATGGGTACGAGTGCCCCGACCACTCATGCATGCTGAACGCGGTCTACACACTCGGGCAGCAGCACAAGGACCTCTACCCGGGTGTCGAGGACCCGGGGTTGCAGGCAATGCGCGAGGTGGTCACCGAACTGCTGGGGCTGCCGATCAACTACACGGTCATGGTCGACCTGCAGGGCTTCACGGCAGTCATCGACGCGGTGGGTGGCATCACCATGGACGTCGGCAGGCGCGTGCCCATCGGCGGCGGCACCTCGCCGATCACCGGCTGGATCGAGCCGGGCAAGGGCAAGAAGCTGGACGGCTACCACGCGCTGTGGTTCGCGCGCTCCCGGACGGGGGCCAGCGACTATGAGCGCATGCTGCGCCAGAAGTGCGTGGTCAATGCCATGCTGCAACAGCTCGACCCCGTGACCGTGCTGACCAAGTTCAACGACATCGCGGCCGCCGGGGGCAATGTGGCGTTCACCGATGTGCCGTCCAAGGATGTCAACAAACTGGCCACCCTGGCGCTGAAAACGCGGGCGCTGCCGATGAAGTCGATCTCGTTCACCCCGCCGCTGCTGTACCCGGGCAACCCGAAGCTCGAGGTCATTCGTGACACGGTGAAGACGACGATCGCGCAGTCGCGGGCGTTGGACGACGGCGCCGGGCAGCCGACGACGGCACCGGCGACGACCGCGGCACCGAAGACCGCAGCTACGGCGACGCCGAGCAGGGCGGCGAGCAGGGCGGCGAGCAAGGCGCCGGTGGCGACGCCGACGTCGCAGCCCACGAATGACGCCACGCCCGCGCCGCAGAACGAGGACCTCGGGGCGGTGTGCTCGGTCTGAGCCGGGTTGGTCTGAGCCGGGTTGGGCGGCGGCAGGCGTCGGCTGTAGACGTCAACGTGCGGCGCGGCGGGGCTTCCGGGCGGGTGTGCGTGGGGCGGGTGTGCCCTGCACCGTGCGCTGGGCCCGGCGGGGCGGTGCCGGTCGGGGGCCGATGAACCGCTCCTCGGCGAGTTCGAGCGTTCGCTTCTCGATCTGCCGGATGCGTTCGCGGGTGACCCCGAGCCGTTGCCCGATCACGTCGAGGGTCTCGGGTTGCCCGGTCAGCAGGCCATGACGGGCCCTGAGCACGAAGGCACCCTTGGGGTCCTCATGATCGAGCACGGCCATGACGGTCTCATAGCGTTCGCGCAGGTGCAGTGCCTCGATGATCTCGTCGGCGGTGGTGGGTCCATCGCCGAGGATGTCGTGCATGACGACGGAATCGTCCAGTTGTTCCTGGAGGGCCTGGGAGCTGATGATCGGTTGGGAGAGGGCTGCGGCGCGCTTCAGGTCGTCCCGACTCACGTTGAGTGCTTCGATGCCCTGCGGGTGGCGGATCAGGAGTTCGGACCAGGTCAGGTCGGCCGTGCGCCGGAACCGGTTGATGGTCGCCATGGCCTCATGGAAGTGGACCGGGACGCGGATGGTGCTGCCCTGGTCGGCGATGGCGCGGGTGATGGACTGCTTGATCCACCACGTCGCGTAGGTCGAGAACTTGTTGCCGATGCGGTAGTCAAACTTCTGCAGGGCGCGGATCAGGCCCAGGTTCCCTTCCTGGATGCGGTCGAGAAGTTCCAGGCCGCAGGTCGGGGGATACCGTTTGGCCAGGCTGACCACGAGCCGCAGGTTCGCGCAGACGAATTGCTCGCGGGCCTCGGCACCGTCGCGGGCGATGGCCTGCAGGCGCGCACGCGGAAAGCGGGCGTCGTCGGCGGCCAGCAGGTGTTCCGCGTACAGGCCTGCCTCGATGGCTTTGGCGAGTTCGACCTCCTGCTCAGCCGTCAGCAATGGGAAGCGGGCGATTTCCTGCAGGTACTGCTTCACGGGGTCGTCCGTCAGCGCCGCATCGCCGAGCTGGGGCAGGGGCTCGGCGTCACCTTCCTGCGCTGCGATCGCGGGGGCATTTTGTTGCCGTCGAACCTTCGGGGTAGTGACATCGGCTGGGGCTGGGGGCGCCACCGCGACGTCCGGGGTGCGGAACTCGCTCGCAATCGTGGCCGCAGCCTCGGTCGTACCGACGCCGAGAAACGCCAGGAGCCGCTCGTGGTCCGACTCGTCGGCAAGGTTGAACCGGGCCGTGGCCCGGGCATGCGGCAGGCATTCGCCGTAGAAGTCGGGAACCTGGTCGCGGGCGAACGGGTCCTCGACCGTGTCCGTCGCGTACAGCACGACGAAACGGGCGACCTTGTCGGGGCGCTTGCGCAGCACCCGGCCGAGCCGCTGGATCATCTGGCGTTTGCTGCGGTTCGAGGCGAGCGTGATTCCAAGGTCGGCTTCGGGGACGTCCACGCCCTCGTCCAGGATGCGCGGGGCGGCGAGCGCGCGCACCGAACCGTCCCGGAACAGGTCGATGCGTTCCTCGCGATCCTCCTTGTCCAATTCCCCGTGGACGGCGGCGGCGGTGCAGCCCTGCTGCTGCAGCACCTCGGCCGCCTGGGTGCTCGACGACTGGGTCTGGGTGAAGACGATGGTGCCCGAGGACGCCTCGATCGCCGGGGTCAGGCTGGCGAGGGCGACGCGTTTGACGGTGGTTTCAGCCAGGAGCGCTTTGCGCCGCGAGAACCGGGCCATGTATCGGCGGGCAAGGCGGACCCCACGGTTGCCGGTCGGGCCGTCGGCGAGGTTGCTGACGGCGGCAAGGAACTTCTGCACGGGGTCAGCGACGATGCCGTGGTTGAGCACCAGGTAGCCACGTGTTTCGCGCAATTCCTGGGTCAGGGTGTCGTACTCGGCCCGCTCAGCGGGGGTCAGCGGCACCCCCACCTGGGCGAACGTGAACGGTGCGATGAGGTCATCGGCGAGTGCTTGGCCATAGCCCAGGTCATGCACAACGCCCCCGAAGTACGCGGCGAGGATCTCGTCGCCGTCATCGCCACGGTGCAACGTGGCCGACAGGCCGAGGCGCCAGTCAAAGCCCGGCCGCAGGGCCAGCGAGAACTGCTCGGCCCCGTAGCGATGGCATTCGTCGGCCACGAGCAGGGCAGTCTCGCCGGGCGCCAGCGGGGAGCGTCGGCTCGCGGACTGCACGGTGGTGACCAGCACCTGCCATCCCCGACCCGCGCGAATCGCGTCGACGACGTCGACGCCGGGCAGCAGTTCAGTGATCGTGGCGACCCATTGCCGTGCCAGGACCAGGGATGGGACCATCACCACCGCGCGTCGTCCCGCGGCCAGGGCTTCGGCGACAGCGGCCACGCCGACGCGCGTCTTGCCGGCGCCGGTCACCGCCTGGACCACGCCGCGTCGATCCGCTGCCTGCCAGGATTCCAACGCGGCCGACTGCCAGCGGTAGAGGTCGACGGTGGGTGGGGGTGGTGCGCTTGCCCGGGCGCTCTGGGCCCACGAGCGCTTCGCCTGCAGGGCTTCGAGGTGTGCCATCGTGGCCGCGATGTCGGCATCCAACTTCGCCAGCGCTGCCCCGGCGGGCAGCCCGGGCCCCGCGGGCCGGGCAATGTGTGGGTTCATGAAGCATCCTCGTCGAGCCATCCATCGGTGGACGGTCCATCGGTGGAGGGTGATGCAGCAAACGCTAGCTGCCCCCACTGACAAAACTTCATGACGTCCTTCTGCGGACTGATATCGAAAACTCGTCCGAAAAATCTCGCATGAGGCCTTGTCTGTGCTATCGAACGAACGTACGATTGACTCATGGATGCGACAGAGTGGACCCGGCTCACCCGGGCAGCCGGAAACCTGGCTGGGCAACTGGCCCAGGTGCAGGCCGAGCTTGTCGCGCTCACGGCCGAGATCCTCGAGACCCACGGGTGGGCCGGTGATGGCGTCCGCTCGCCTGAACACTGGTTGCAGGTCTACACCGGGCTGTCGCTCACGCAGGCCCGTGAACTGGTGCGGGTGGCCGAGCGCGGCGAGGGTCTCGCGCCCGTCACCGAGATGATGGCCGAGGGTCGGTTGACGCTCGACCAGGCTGCGCTGGTCGCGGCCCACGTGCCCGACAACTCGGTCGCCGAGGTGGCGAAGCTGGCCGAGGCCGTCACGGTCACGCAGCTGCGCAGGGTGACCTCGCGCTATCCCTTTGACCGCGAGCAACCGCCCCACGAAGAGCCGCGTCGCAAACCCGAGCAGGTCGAGGCCACGCTGACCATGGGCGTGCGCAACGGCCGGTTCGAGCTGCGGTTCAGCGCCGACCCGCTGCAGGGGGCGCTCGTCGAACAGGCCTTCCGCGAGGCGAAGGACGCCCTGTTCACCGCGGGCCATGCTGCAGCCACCCTGGCTGACGGTTTCATCGAGGTCGCGTCCCGATCGTTGGCGGCCGTCGTGTCGACCTCGCGGCGCGACCAGTACCGCGTGCAGTTGCACCTGTCGACCGATGGGTCGGGTTGGCTCGGTGGTGGTGGTCACGTGCCGCCGGTGCTGATGGACCGCTTCGTGTGCGACGGTGCCGTGCGCCCCGTCTGGCTCACCGAGGGTGTGCCGGTGGCCGTCGGTCGCTCCCAGCGGATCGTCCCCGACCGCACCCGTCGGCTGGTCGAGGATCGTGACCAGGGCTGCCGGTTCCCCGGCTGTGCGGCGACGGGCTTCCTCGAGAACCACCACATCATCCCGTGGAGCCAGGGCGGGCCCACGGACCCGCAGAACCTGGTCTCACTGTGCCCGCACCACCACCGCGTCCACCACCTCGGCGACTTCGCCATCAGCGGTGACCCTTCCACGCCGGACGGGCTCGAGTTCACCGATCGCGGCGGCTGGGTGCTCGGCCGGGTCTTCGAGCCGCCGGACCCACCCATCAGACCCCTGCCCCTGCGGCAGGTCGAACTGGGTCACCGGCTCGACATGGGATCAGTGTGGTTCGCCAGCGCGGAACCCCAGCATGTGATGGCGGGACAGTATGGATGAGCCTGTCATGATGGTCAGCATGCACACCACCACCCGTCCCCGGATCAACGTCCTGGACCCCGTCAGCGTGATCATGCCGGTGCGCAACGAGGAAAGGCACCTGGAGACGTCGGTGCAAGGTGTGCTTGACCAGGCCTACCCCGGTGAGCTCGAGATCCTGCTGTCGGTGGGGCCAAGCCACGACCGGACCATCCAGATCGCTGAGCGGCTGGCTGCTGACAACCCGCACATTCGGGTGATCCACAACCCGAGCGGGACTACGCCGGACGCGCTCAACCTCGCGATCGCGGCGAGCCGATTCCCCGTGATCGTGCGGGTGGACGCGCACGGCGAGCTGACCCCCGGTTACATCGAGACGGCCGTCGAGCTGCTGCATGCCACGGACGCCGCCAACGTCGGTGGGCGCATGGATGCACAGGGCTCGACCAGCTTTGAGAAGGCCGTCGCCCTGGCCTACAACTCCCGGCTTGGGCTCGGCGGCGGCGGGTTCCACCTGGCCGAAACACCCCAGGGGCCGGCCGAGACCGTGTTCCTCGGCAGCTTCCGGCGTGATGCGCTGATCGCGGTCGGCGGCTACGACCCAGACCTGCTGCGCGCCCAGGACTGGGAACTCAACATGCGGCTGCGGCAGGCGGGTGAGAAGGTCATCTACTCCCCGAAGCTGTCAGTGACCTACCGGCCGCGCAGCACGGTGCGGGCGCTGGCCAGGCAGTTCTTCGCCACGGGGCGGTGGCGCCGTGAAGTCATCCGCCGCCACCCCGAGACAGCCAGCCTGCGATACCTCGCCCCGCCGCTCGCGGTCAGTGGCATCGGGGTCGGCATCGGGCTGGCCGTGGCGCCCCGGGTGCCGACGTGGTTGCGGGTGGTCGGGTTGATGGCACCGCTGGGCTACGCCGCGGTGGTCGGCATCGGCAGCCAGGTGCGGCTCGAGGGTGCTGAGGGGCAACACGTGGACGCGCCCACCCGGGCATGGCTGCCTGTGGTGCTCGCCGTGATGCACATGTGCTGGGGGGCCGGGTTCCTGCGGGGGCTGGCGCCGCATGAGCGTCACCGCACCGACGCTGCGCCCCGTCCGAGCTAGGGCGTTACGGCCTTCTCGGCCGCCGCAATTGCCGCGAGGCGTGCCGGGTCGATCGTGCCTTCGACGACGACGGCCGAACCACCGCCGGCAAGGGGGCCGAGCAACGCGTGGGTGATGATCGTCCACGGATCGAGGCCGTGGGTCGACACCAGCACCCGCCTGCTGTCGCCGCCGGCGGAGCCTGCGGCCGCGACCAGTTCCGCGTGCGTCCTCGTGCCCGCGTCGTCATGCCAGGCGGGGTCGTCCGGGTCGGGCAGTAGCGCGGGGGTGTGCACGTCGGGCTGGGCGAGCACCTCGTGGTAGTCGACGAGTCCCTTCGCCAGCGTGTCGAAGCCCCCGCCGAGCGGGTCGAGTGAGCAGGCAACGGTGTCGACGCCGGGCAGCGGGCGCGGCGAATCCGGTCCGATGACGGCGACGTCGACGGCCTGCACCCGGCGCGCCTCGACGGCCCGCACCTCACC
Source organism: Aestuariimicrobium sp. G57 (assembly GCF_050110855.1). Lineage (NCBI taxonomy): Bacteria > Bacillati > Actinomycetota > Actinomycetes > Propionibacteriales > Propionibacteriaceae > Aestuariimicrobium > Aestuariimicrobium sp. G57. Next base: position 34,664 of record NZ_JBNINW010000008.1, read on the forward strand.
GCCCAGCTGCCAGGTGGCGGCGGCCCACACCAGCGAGACCCAGTGGCCGGCGCGGTCGTGCAGCAGCGGGGCACCCACCACCGGTGCGTCGTCCCAGCCCAGGTCGCCCAGCAGGTTCACGGTCTTGTCGACCCAGTTGGCGAACGTGACCGCGCTCAGTTCGACGCGTTCGCCACCGGGGCCGTACCAGACGACCAGGGGACGGGCGCCGTCATCGCGGCGACGGTGTTCGAGCCAGTGTCCGACCGAGGCCGGCGACGACGAGTGTGACCGAGGGGCGCGCAACTGCATGAGGTCAGACTAGGCGGGCGATAGGGTCGGCTCATGCGCTACGTGCTGATCATGGCTGGTGGGTCGGGCAAGCGGTTGTGGCCGCTGTCGCGCCAGGGCGAGCCCAAGCAGTTGCTGAACCTCATCGAGGACAAGAGCCTGCTGCGGATCGCGTTCGAACGCATCCAGGGCTTCGTGCCCGAGGGCAACGTCGTGGTGTGCACCGGGGCCGCCTATTCCGACATCGTCGCCGCGCAGCTGCCCGAGGTGCCGGACGAGAACCTGCTGGGGGAACCTGAGGGCCGTGACTCGCTCAATGCCGTCGCGTGGGCGGCGGCGGTCATCGCGCGCCGCGACCCGGATGCCGTGATGGCCGTGCTGACCGCCGACCACATCATGGACCCGGTCGAGACGTTCCGCGAGCGGTTGGACGAGGGCTTCCGCCTCGCCGAGGCGCATGCGGACTCGTTCGTGACCTTCGGTGTCGTGCCGACCAGCCCGCAGACGGGTTTCGGCTACCTGCACCGCGGCGAGCCAATCGTGGGGTTCGACCACGCGTGCGTCGTGAAGGAGTTCAAGGAGAAGCCGGACCTCGCCACCGCAGAGGCCTACCTGGCCACTGGTGAGTACTGGTGGAACTCCGGCATGTTCGTCTGGCGCGCCGACACCTTCCTGTCAACGCTGCAGCAGCTGCAGCCGCGTTCATTCAGTCTCGTCAGCGAGTTGGCCGACCACCCCGACCGGCTGGCCACGATCTTTCCGAGGCTGCCGAAGATCTCGGTGGACTACGCCATCATGGAACCGGTCAGCGCAGGCGCGGTCGATGGACGCGTGATCGCGGTCGAACTGCCGATCCGTTGGCACGATGTGGGTTCGTTCCTGGCGCTCGCGGGCCAGTTGGACCACGACGCTGACGGCAATGCCGCGACCGGGGCCACTGTCAGCCTGGACGCCGCCAACAACCTGCTGATCAACCGGGCGGGGGCAGAACATGTGCTGGCGGTCGCCGACATTGACCACATGGCCGTGATCACCACACCGCACGCCACGCTGGTGATCCCGCTCGACCAGTCCGAGCGGGTCAAGGAACTGGTCGCCCGCGTCGTCGCCGCCCACGGCGAGCGGCACGGCTGAGCGCGCAGACGGCACTGACCCGCGTCGCACCTAGAGTGACGCGCGACCAACAGAAGGGGACACCCATGGACATCGTGGAGAAGAACAGGGAGCTCGTGGCCTGGGTGGCGTTGGGCAGCGCAACGCTGCTGCTGCTCGGCGGGCTGGTGAACATCATCCACATCAACAACACCTTCAGCAGCGGGGACTTCGGCGATGTGGCGTCGCTCACCGCCGGCAGCTTGCTGAGTCCGGAGGCCCTGATCGCCGCGTCGCTGGCGACCTGGCTCACCTCATGGTGGCGCACCCCCACCAACAATGCGAAGGTCATCGCCCTGATCGGGCTCATCGTGGCCGCCACCAGCACGGTGCTGTACCTGCTGTTCGCCCTGATCGGTCTTGGCGGGGCAGAAGACCTCGGGATCCTCGTCTCACTGCTTCGCCTGATCGGCTTCGCAGCTCTCGGGGCAGTCGCGACGGGCTTCTTCTACGCCACCTGGAAGAAGCTCGCGCCCGCACCGGCAGGCCAGGTTGCCCAGTACCCGGGCGGCCAGCAGCAGGTCCAGCCGTATCCCGGCCAGCAGTACCCGGCGCAGCAGTACCCCGCGCAGCAGTACCCGCCCCAGCAGCCCACCTGGCAGCCTGACCAGGCCTCGGGTGGGGCCTGGCAGCGTGCGGGTGACGCGGCCACCGGTGCCAGTGCCTCCACCTGGGGCGTCCCGGGACAGCAGTCCCAGGGCTGGGCGCCCCCGCAGTCGTCCTGGTCGCCCGAACCGGGTGACGACGGCGAGGGCACGGTGCTGCGTCCCAAGTAGGGCTCCCCGCGGCGTGTCGGGTTGTCATCTCTGAATGTTTCCTGTCTGAACTTGACCGCGAAGAATCACAAGCGTGTAACTTGGAACCAACGCTGGGTCGAGAGGACAAACATGAACGAGTTGCTGATGGTATTCAGCACCGCAGACGAAGGTCTCCTCGCGTGGCAGGAGCAGGCGCTGTGTGCACAGACTGATCCCGAGGCGTTCTTCCCTGAGAAGGGTGGATCGACGCGGGAGGCCAAGAAGGTCTGCGAGACCTGCACTGTGAAGCGAGAGTGCCTTGAGTATGCGCTGGCACATGACGAGCGCTTCGGCATCTGGGGCGGGCTCTCCGAACGGGAGCGCCGGCGTCTCCGCAAGCGGGCCTGATCGGCTGACGGGACGGGATGGCGCGTGACTTCCGGATCCGAGAACGGCGACACCCAGGACCTCTGGGCGTGGGCCCGGGACCCGGACGACCCCGCAGCTCCGGCGGCCCCGAGCTCACGCGTGCGTCCAGAGGACTGGGCGTGGGCGCACGGCCGCGACCCGGAGCCCGTGCCCGAGATCGACCCCCGCCGGGTCGCGGCCGTCATGGTGGTGCACAACGCCGCCGACTGGCTCGAGCGCACCCTGCGGGCGCTGGTCGCGCTTGACCCGAGCCCGGGTCGGCTCATCGCGGTCGACACGGGGTCCATTGACCGTTCCGCGCTGCTCTTGCAGCCCGAGAACACGCTGCACCCGGCGCTCGACGAGGTGCGCGAGCTCGGTCCGGTCGCCGGGTTCGGTGCCGCGGCCTCGAGCGTGGTCGACGACCTTGCCGAGGACTACGACTGGCTCTGGCTGCTGCACGACGACGTCGAGCCGCAGCCCGAGGCGCTGCACCACCTGCTGCTGCGAGCCTCGGCCGATGACCACCCCGACGTACTGTTCCCGAAGCTGCTCGCCCCCCACCGCCGCAACCACCCCGACCAGGTCGTCGAGGTTGGTTCGTCGGTCAGCCGTGGCGCCAGCCGGCACCTGTCGCATGCGCCGGGTGAGATCGACCAGGGCCAGGTCGACGCCACCCGCACGCTCGGCGGCTCCACCGCCGGTATGCTCGTCCGCCGCGCCGTCTGGGACGAACTCGGCGGGCTCGACCCCGCGCTGCCATTGTTCCGCGACGGGCAGGACTTCGGCTGGCGGGCCAACAAGGCCGGACACGTCGTTGTCACCGCGCCAGCGGCTGCCGTGCACCACCGCCAGGAGGGCCGCTTCGGCGAGCGGGACTCCGCGCTGATCGACGGCGGTGCGGCCACCGACCGTCGGCTGGGCATGCGCATGGTCGCCGCCCACGCCGACAAGCCGGCGTCGGCGATCAGGCGCCTGCGCGTCGAATCGGCGATGCGCGGTGTCGGCTACCTGCTGGGCAAGGCGCCGTCCGAGGCCATGGCCGAGTTCCGTGCGGTCGGCAGCATCACCCGCGACGCCTCGACGATCGAGGCCATGCGCTCCAGGCACACACCCGCTGTCGTGCCCGCGGACGAGCTGCTGCCCAGCACGCGCCAGGTCTGGGGCAGCCGCCTCGACCGGCTCACCCACAGCGCGGGGGAGTGGCGCGAGCGCGATGACGACTCCGACACCAGCATCGACGACCTGACCGGCGACGATTTTGTGGGTGGGCGACGCCGCGCCAGGGTCTTCACGGCAGGTCGCGTCTTCGCGCTCGTGCTGGTCGTGGCGGCCCTGCTCAGCTGGCGCCAGTTGTTCGGCCGGGGACGACTGGTCTCGACCAACCTCACCCCCGCCCCCGACGGGTTGACTGCCGCCTGGCAGGCATGGCTGCACCCGATGGCCGGCGAACCCGGCGCGAACCCCGGCTGGCTGGGGCTGACCGCACTCGGGTCGACGTTGACGTTCGGCCAGCCCGAGGTCTTCATCAGGTTGCTGGTGCTGGGGGCGCCGCTGCTGGGGGCACTGTTCGCCTACCGACTGGCCGCGCGACTGATCGGCCCCGGCTGGGTCGCCGTCGCCGTCGCCTCGGTGTGGCCGGCGCTGGCGATGCTGTCAGGGGTCACCTCGCGCGGTTCCGTCTCGGGTGCGCTGCTGGTGGCGCTGCTGCCGTTGACCGCGCTGGCGGGGCTGCGGTGGTTCTCGGCGGACGACGACCAGGGCGCGGGCGGTGACCACCTGCGGGCCCCGGCAGCGCTCGCCCTCTGGCTCGGGATCGCCGCCCAGGGTGAACCGCTGGCTGCCCTGCTCGGGCTTGGCGTCGCCGCGGCCTGGGCCCTCGTCCACCGCCGGGTCGGTGCGGGTGCACTCATCGTCGCACTGGGGCCGCTGCTGATGCTGCTGCCGTGGTCCCGCCGCCTGGCCGCCCACCCGGGGCGCCTCGTGACGGGCAGTGACCCGACAGCTTCACTGCCGTCCGACGGCGGCCCGGCATGGCAGGTGCTGCTCGGCCGGGCCGGCCTTGGGGGGCTGCCCCCGATCGGGGTGTCGATCGGGGCCCTCGTCGGGCTTGCCCTGGTCACCGCGATGGCCGTGCTGCTCGGGCGCAGACGCCTGAGCCCGGTGGTCGTGGCGTGCTTCACCATCCCCGCCTCATTGGCCGTGGTGGTCGCCGCCTGGTCGACCCGCGTATTGGTGCGCATCGACGGCCAGCAGGTGCGGCCCTCGGTCGACCTGTGGCTGCTGCTCGCCGGTGGTCTGGTGATGGTGCTGGCGCTGTTGGCGCTGCGCCCCGTGCACCTGCGCCGCCGTGAGCACCTCACCCAGGGCACGCTGGCCACCGCGCTGGCCGCGGCACTCGTGGGGGCGCTCGGACTGGTCTGGGGCATCGTGGGCCAGTCGTCCTCGCCTCTGCAGGTGCGCCCCGACCCGCTGCCCGCCTATGTCAGCGATGTGCAGTCGTCGACGCGCGCGAGCCGGGCGCTCGTCGTGCAGGTGGACGGCACCTCGCACCGGTGGACCCTGACCGAGCAGGGGCGTCCCGGCTGGGGATCGGGCGAGGCATACCCCGTGCTTGGCTCACCCACACAGGCCACCGGCCTCGCCGGTCTGGCGGCCCGCGTCGCGGGCGGCAGCCCCGGTGACGACCTCGCCGGCCAGCTGTCCGGGTACGCCATCAGCCACCTCGTCGTGCGCGGCGCCGACCAGCAGACGGTGCTCGGCATCTCGAACGCCCCGGGCCTCACGGCCGCCACGCTCGATGCGAACACCACGGTCTGGACGGTCCAGGGCCTGGTCAGCCGGTTGAGCATGACCAACCCGGACGGCACCACCGTCTCGCTGCCGGACGCCCGGGTGGGGCGCGCGGGTGAACTGCGGCTGGCCGAACCCGCCGACGACCGGTGGGTCGTCACTGTCGGCGGCACCGACATCGACATGACCGCGGCCCCGTCGGGGTTTGGACTGACGGGCCAGATGGCGTCCGGGGTGACCGGCGAGGTCGTCTGGCGCACCCGCACCGACTGGGCTGCGGTGATCGGCCACGGGTTGGTGCTGGCTGGGTTGCTGGTGCTCACAGCACCGACGGTGCGCCGCCAGGGTGCCAGGCCGCCGACCCGCAGCCTGGAGACCCCCAGGAGGGGCCAGTGAAAACCATCCTGCGTCGTTTCGGCCCCCTGCTCGCCGTGGTGGGGCCCATGATGCTCGCGTTCGTGCTCGTCGGCATCGCCAGCCTGGTGCCGGCACAACGCCCGCGTCCTGTGCAGGTCGTGCCCACCCAGCCGCTGCGCTCACTGTCCTGCGCCTTCGGCGGGGCCCCCGGCTCATTGATCACCACGGCACCGGATTCGGTGACCACCGACCTGACCGGCGCAGTCGTCGACAACCCCTCGACCAACGGCTCGATCCGGGGCTCGGTGCTGGTCGACCAACGTGCCGTTGGCGTGCTGGCCGCGGGCGTGCGGGCGCAGTCGAGCGCCGGGCTGTCGTGGTCGGAATGCGCGCCGGCCACCACCGGTGGCGCCGTGATCGTGCCCGACCCGGCCACTGCCGAGGTGCTGCTGGTCAATCCCGACAGCCCCGATGCCGGCGTGAACATGTCGCTGAGCGGCCCCTCGGGCGAAATCCAGTCGCCCGGCCTGCGCGGAGTGGTCGTGCCTGGCCGATCGATGGTGCGGGTGCCACTCAACGTGCATGCGCCGGCGGGTTCCCCGGTGACGCTCTCGTACGAGGCGAGCCAGGGCCGGGTGCAGGTCGCCACCCGCACCACGTCGGGGGCTCCCGAACAGGCCGTCACCACCTCGGCCAAGTTGGTCAGCGTGTTCGCCTCGACCCCCGCGGGTGCCAGCCAGACGAGGCTGCTGTTGCACAACCCCAGCGACCAGCGCGTCGAGGCGCGGGTCGAGATGCTGGGCGTCCGTGGCCGGTTCGCGCCACCCAACGGTGAGGTCTCGCTGCAGCCGAACACCACCGTGGCCCTCGACCTGACCCAGACCGTGCAGGGCACTGCCATGGGTGTGGTGGTGACGGGCTCCGACGAACTCGTCGCCATGGTGGCTGCTGTCGTCGGCCCCGACATCGCGTGGGTGCTGCCGCAGCAGCCGGCACACGAACTCACCGATGCCACCCCGGCTGGCACGCTGCAACTCGTGAACCCCTCGGCGCAGGACGTCACCGCCTCGGTCACGATGCACACGCTCGGCGGCACCGGTGGCGGCGCGTTCACGGTGCAGATCCCGGCCGGTGCCAGCGTCGAGCGCTCGATCGTGGCGGGGGAGGTCAACATCAATGCCACCGGCGAGGTCGCGGCAGCCGTGCGGTTGACCGGTTCGGGCGCTGCCGTGAGCAGGGTGCGGCCCCAGGTGCAGGACGTGGCCCCGGCACCGGGCACCCTTGACCCGCAGCTGGGTCAGTAGCTAGTCGTCGTCATCGGCCAGCGGGTCGATCTCGGTGACCGAGCGACCCGTCAGCGCAGCCAGCTGTTCGACGAGCGTGCGGTGCACCAGGATGCGCAGGCCCCGTCGGGTGGCCGACCGGTGTTCCAGTGGACGTCGGTAGACCACGATCCGTGCCGGGAACCCGGCGGTGGCCTCGGTCGCGGCGGCCAGTGGCACACCGCCCCCGGTCGACTGGGACGCCGGCACGTCCTCGACCCCGATGTCGATGCCGACCAGCGCCTCGGGGCAGGACTGCTGCACGCGCGAGATGGCTTCGGAGACCGCGTCGAGGAATGCCTCGCCACGTGTCACCGCCCCCGGGGTGCGCCGGGCCGGGCCCCAGGCCGACGGCTGGGCCAGCGGGCCGCGCAGGCCGCGGGCGTGGCGGTCGCGTCGCTTCACCATGGGGCCAGACTAGCGATCCGCGATCACCTTGAGGTGCCCGCGCTCGGCCAGCACCACCACATTGTCGGCAAACTGGGGGAACTCGGGCGCGGCCGCCGGGGCGGGGTCGTCGTGGCGCAGCCCCACCTCACGGATGGCATCGGCCAGCGCCAGCAGGTCATCTGCCGGGGGTGCGGTGGTCGGCTCGTCGGACTCCGGCAGCCGCAGGACGTCCCAGCCCTGGGGCACCGAGGTGCGCTCGGCATGGGCCCGGCACAGGTCGTAGCTGTTCGGCTCGGGGCTGGGCGCCAGCGGCCCGAGCACCGCGAGCTGGCCGGCGTAGTCGAAGGTCAGTGTGACAACGGCTCGCTGGGCACACGCGGTGCGGGAACAACGACGCCTCATCATCACCCTGTGAGGCTACGACGCACGCGCCGCCAGACCCAACCGCCATGCCGGGTGTGGACGAAATGGCTAGGCTGAACGCGTGATCACCGAAGGCATCTTCAAGGCGAACGACATCCGCGGCGCAGTGCCCGACCAGTGGGACGAGCAAGGTGCCGCCGCTGTCGGCGCCGCCTTCGTCGAACTTGCCGGGCTAGAAGGCAAGAGCTTCGTGATGGGCCGCGACATGCGCCTGCGCGGATGGGACATGTCGAGGGCCTTCGCCGCCGGTGCCGCCAGCCGGGGCGCCCACGTGCTCGACACCGGGCTGGCCAGCACCGACCAGCTCTGGTTCGCGTCGGGCTCACTCGACCTGCCCGGCGTGCAGTTCTCGGCCAGCCACAACCCCGCCCGCGACAACGGCATCAAGTTCTGCCGCGCCGGTGCGCGGCCGGTCGAGTCAGACTTCCTGGCAAGGCTGCGCGAGCGTGCGGTCCAGATCGAGGACGAGTCCGCGGGCGGGATGCCGACCACGCCCCGCGACGGCGACATCGACGAGGTCGACACGCTCACCGACTACGCGAACTACCTGCACCAGCTGGTGCCGCTCGAGGGCCTGCGCCGGCTCAAGGTCGTCATCGATGCCGGCAACGGCATGGCCGGGCACACCGTGGGCCCGGTGCTGGGTGGGGCGAACCTCGACATCATCCCGCTCTTCCTCGACCTCGACGGCAGCTTCCCCAACCACCAGCCCAACCCGCTCGAACCCCAGAACCTCGTCGATGCGCAGGCGGCCGTCCGCGACCATGGCGCCGACCTGGCGCTGGTATTCGACGGCGACGCCGACCGCTGCTTCATCATCGACGAGCGCGGCGTCGTGGTGAGCCCCTCAGCGATCACCGCGCTCATCGCCAAGGCCGAACTCGACCGCGAGCCCGGCGGGGTCATCGTCATCAACACCATCACCAGCGGCACCGTCGCCGACGTGGTCGCCGAGGCCGGTGGCACCACGGTCACCAGTCGCGTGGGGCACACGTTCGTCAAGGCCCTCATGGCCGAACACGACGCGGTCTTCGGCGGTGAACACTCCGCCCACTACTACTTCCGTGAGTTCTGGGGTGCCGACACCGGCATGCTCGCGGCCCTGCATGTGCTGCGCATCCTCGGGCGCCAGGATCGTCCTCTCTCGGAACTCATGCACGACTACGAGCGTTACGCGGCCTCGGGCGAGATCAACTCGCAGGTCGCAGACGCGGGCGCCGTGATGGAAAAAGTGGATGCCGCCTTCATCGGACGCGGCGAGGCCGACTTCACCGACGGCCTCACGGTGCGCGGGCAAGACCCGCAGGGCGGCTTGTGGTGGTTCAACCTGCGCCCGTCGAACACCGAGCCCTACCTGCGTCTCAACGTCGAGGCCGCCGACCCGCAGGTCATGACAGCCGTGCGCGACGACGTGCTCGACCTCGTCCGTGAGAATTCCGACAAGCCGACCCCGACCGAACGCTGAAAGGCACCCCGATGAGCATGCCCGACCTGGACCTGTCACCCGAGTTCCTCGAGATCGCCGCCTGCCCGGCGTGCCACTCGAAGTTCGCCGTCGACTACGACTCCCACGAGCTGGTCTGCACCAACAGCCAGTGCGGACTGGCCTACCCCGTGCGCGACGGCATCCCGATCCTGTTGATCGACGAGGCCCGCAACACCCGCGGTGAGTGACGTGGACTTCGACGATTCCCGGCTGGCTGAGACCACCGTCAGCCCCCGCGCCGACGAAGCGCTGCGCCACCTGGCTGGTGCCGGTGCGCGCATCCGCCGCGAGGCCGGGGCGCCGGCCGAGCAGCTGGCCGGCGGGTTCGAGGCCGGACGCCGCCCCCGTGGTGTCGTCGCCATCGGGCGCGGCGCGCGGCTGATCAGGGCGGTGCTCGAACCCTTCTGCCCAGCACCGTTCGTGGCCTGGCCGTTCCCGGGCCTGCCGGCCTGGGTCGGGGCGCTCGACCTGGTGGTCGTGCTCGCCGCCGAGGGCTCGGAGCCGGCGCTGATGTCAGCAGTGCATGAGGCGGTGCGCCGGGGGTGTGCCGTGGTGGTGGCGGCGCGTCCGGGCTCACCGATGGCCGAAGCGGCGGCGGGCAGCTCGACGCTGCACGTGCCGGTCGAGACCGCCGACGAACTGGCAGCCGTGGTGCAGGTGCTCTCGGTGCTGCACCACCTGGGCCTGGGGCCATTCGTCGACCCGCAGGTCGTCGCCGAGGCGGCGGATGCGGTCGCCAACGTCTCGTCCCCGCACCGCGACCTGGCGATCAACCCGGCCAAGGACTTCGCGCTGCACCTGGCCGACGCCCAGCCGCTCGTCTTCGGGGGCACGGTGCTGGCCGCCCGGGCCGGACGCCGCCTGGCCGAGGCACTGCGCCGCGCTTCGGGGCGTGCGGCGCTCGCTGCCGACCTCACCGAGCTCGAGCCGATCATCACCGCGATCGATGGCCGCGACGTGTTCGCCGACCCGTTCGACGACCCGGGCTCGTCGTTGCGACCGGTGCTGGTGGTGCTCGACGACGGCACTGATGACCCGGGGGCGCGGCGCCAGACCGGCGAACTGGTGAGCCTGGCCGGTCGCCACGAGGTCACCGTGGTGACGCTCGTGGCCGGCGACCCCGGGGTCTCGCCGATGGACCGCTATGCCTCACTGCTGTACCAGGGCCTGTTCGGGGCCACCTGGCTGCAGGTCGGGCTGGGACGGCTGTGATGGGGCAGACGAGGATGGGGGAGCAGATGACGAACACCGTGCTGGTGCTGAACGGCCCGAACCTGGGGCGCCTCGGCAGGCGTGAACCCGACGTCTACGGCCACACCACGCACGCCGACCTGGCAGCGCACCTGGTCGAAACCGGGACCGGGCTGGGGCTCGCCGTCGAGGTGCGCCAGACCGATGCCGAGGCCGAGATGATCGGCTGGCTGCACGAGGCCGCCGACCTGGGCTGCTGGGTGGTGCTCAACGCCGGCGCGTGGACGCACTATTCCCACGCGATCGCCGACGCGGCGGCACAGACGGCGCACTACCTCGAGGTGCACATCAGCAATGTGCACGCCCGCGAGCAGTTCCGCCACCACAGCGTGCTGTCGGCGAAGGCGTCCGGGGTGCTCGTCGGGCTGGGGCTGGGCGGCTACGACCTGGCGCTCGCGCATGTGGCGGCGCAGGTGGGCAGCATCACAGCTCGTTGAGCGAGGCCCAGATCTCTTTGCACTCGGGGCAGACGGGGAACTTCTCGGGGTTGCGCGTGGGCACCCACACCTTGCCGCACAGCGCCACGACGGGGGTGCCGTTGACCATGGCCTCCATGAGCTTGTCCTTCGGCACGTAGTGCGAGAACCGCTCGTGGTCGCCGTCCTCGGCATTGAGGCCGTCGGTCTGGGTGCGCTCGTCGAGCAGGGTCTTCGACCCCGGGGCCAACTGCTGGTTCATGCAGGCCACTCTAGTGAGCCGCGCAAGGCGCGGAACAGATAGTGTGACCCGGTGCACGAACCGACCACAGCCCCACCCCGCAGCCTCGTCATCGGCCTGCTGATGTCGGTGGTGGCCATCGCGTTCGAACAGGTGGCCGTGGCGACGGCCATGCCTGCTGCGGCCGACGACCTGGGCCACAAGTCGCTCTATGCATGGACGTTCACCCTGTTCGTCATCGGCATGGCGCTCTCGACCGTGCTCGGCGGGCGGGCCAGCGACCGGGTCGGCCCAGTGCGCCCGCTGCTGCTGGGGCTGGCGCTGTTCGGGTTGGGCCTGCTGGTGGCCACCCTGGCCCCGAACATGTACGTGTTGCTGGCCTCGCGGTTCATCCAGGGCTTCGGTGGCGGCGCATTCAACGTGGCGCTCATGGTGGTCGTGGCCCGCACATTCCCGCCCGTGCAGCGTGCTTCGATGATGACCGCGTTCAGCGTCTGTTGGGTGCTGCCCGCCTTCATCGCCCCGCCGGTGGCCGCGTGGGTGACCCGCGAGCTGAGCTGGCACTGGGTCTTCGCGCTGATGATTCCCGTGGTGGTCGTGACGGCGGTGCTGAGCCTGCCGGTGCTGCGCAGCCTGGGCGACCAGCTGGGACCCGCCGATGTCGGCGATGAGAACCCCGTGCCCGTCTGGGCCGCGTTCGTGGCGACGGCTGGTGTGGCTGCCCTGCAGGTCGCGGGCCAGCAGGTCGACCTGCTCTCGGTGCCGATCGCGGTGGTCGGGCTCGCGATGCTCGCGGTCTCGCTGCCATTGCTGATGGCACCGGGCTTCTTCAAGTTCCGCCCCGGTATCCCGGCGGTGTCGTGGGTGCGGGCGCTGCAGGCCGGGTCGTTCTTCGCCGCCGAGGCGTTCCTGCCGCTGAGCCTGGTCGAAACCCGGGACATGTCCCTGTTCAATGCCGGGCTCATGCTGACGGTCGGCTCGTCCGGGTGGATGCTCGGCTCGTGGCTGCAGGCCCGCAGCTGGCTGCTGTTGCGCCGTGACCAGTTGATCCAGATCGGCACGGTGTTCTCGATGTTCGGTATCGCGGTGATCGCGGTGGCATTGTGGTTCGGCTGGTCGGTGGTCGTCATCGGCGCGGGCTGGACGGTCGGCGGCCTCGGCATGGGTCTGGCGACCGCCTCGGGCACGCTGGCGATCATGCAGTTGTCGTCGCCGGCACAACTCGGCCGCAACACCAGCTCGTTGCAGGTGAGCGAGGCGCTGGGCAACTCGCTGTTCACGGGCATGGCGGGTGCCGTGTACGCGAACCTGCGGCTGCGTGAAGAGCCGGTCACCACCTTCACGGTGTTGTTCGTCGCGGTGTTCGTGGTCTCGATCGCGGCCCAGGTGGTCTCGATGCGCATCGGCCGGGTCGCCAATGCGACCTCGGGCGCCGGCATGGGGGACTGAGCCCGGCTCAGGTCAGGTACGTCACCGTGAGCCACATGACCAGGGCGAACGTGACCACCACGCTCAGCCCGACGTACACATAGAACATCGCCGAGTGGCGTTCCTTGACCTGTTCGGGCACATAGCGCCCCTTGCCCAGGTAGTTCTCGAGCATCGAGGCGGGCGTCTCATTGCCGAAGCTGCCCATCGAGGTCGGCGTCCACGACTCGTAACCGCTGCTCGGCATCGGCGCCGTGGGCCGGTCCGGGACCCCCGTGGCCGGAGGGGCGGGGGCGACGGGCACCGCACCGATCAGCGAACCGGGGCTGACCGAGCTCATCGGGTGCAGCACGGCCGGTCGGGGGCCGACCTCGCCACCCGGCATCACCTCGGCCAGGGCGTCGAGCGAGGCGGCCAGGTGGGCGGCCGACTGGGGACGACGATCGGGATGCGGTGACAGCGCGCTCGCCAGCAGCGCGTCGAGCTCGACCGGGGCACCCAGCCGGGCGCTCAACGGCGGCGGGTCGACATTGGGGTTGCGCGACAGCAGGTCGCCGAGCGTCCTGATTGGGAACGGCGGGTTGCCGCCCAGCACGGCATAGGTCACCGCGGCCATCGAATAGATGTCGGAGCGGTGGTCGAGCGGCTGGCCGGTGGCCTGTTCGAGCGCCATGAATGCCGGGGTGCCGGCGGTCACCTGTTCACCGGTGTGGGTGACCAATGACTCGGCCACACCCAGGTCGGCCAACAGCACCTTCAGCCCGCTGGTCGAATGGGTCAGCAGGATGTTGCCGGGGGTCACATCGCGATGGATGACGTTGTGGCGGTGCAGCACGTCGAGCGCGCGGGCGGCGTCGGCGCACAGGCGCAGCGCCCGGCCCGGGGCGATCGGGTTCTTGCGCAGCCGGTCGAATGAGCCGCCGTCGGCATAGTCCATGACGAAATAGGGCGCGCCATCGGGGGCCCGGCCAATGTCGTAGACCCGCACGATGTGCTCGTCCTTGATGCGGCGCAGCAGCCGGGCCTCGGTGAGGAAGCGGGTTTCCACGTCGGCGTTGTTCGCCCATTTCGGGTTCAGCACCTTCACCGCGACAGGCACGTCCAGTTCGTCGTCGTGCCCCTTGTACACGGTCGCAAACGAGCCCGCGCCAATGCGTGCTGTGAGTCGATAGCGGCCGATGCGTTCCATGTCACGGCCAGTCTTGCATGCAAGGCGCGCGTAAGCGTAGCCCTGTTCAGGGTCATTTCGACCAACTTTGGCCGTCTGACATCATGGAGGGGTGACTTCTCAGATGCTGCCCCCGCCCGGCTGGTACGTCGACCCCGCAGGCAGCCCCGAAGAACGTTACTGGGACGGCACCGGTTGGACGCGCAACCTGCGCGAGCCCCTGACCCCGTTGGACGCCGCCGGCGCCGCCGACTCGCAGCCTGCGCAGCGACAGACGGCCCCACAGCCGCAGTACTACCCGCAGGGCACCCCCGGCCCCACGCCGGGCCCGGGTGGCAGGCCGCAGGCCTACCAGGCGCCATGGCCCACCGGCCAGCCGCCGCTGGTGGCGCACAAGTTCGTCCGCGCGACGGCCGACGGGGTGCCCCTGGCCGCGTTCGGCTGGCGGGCCCTGGCCACCATCATCGACTGGGTGTTGATGACCGTCGTGGGCGCGCTGGTGGGCTTCCCCTGGTTCCGCCGGGTGGCCGCCGCGTTCGAGCAGATGATGACCTGGTCGATGCAGAACCCGGGCCAGCAGGTCGACGTCACCGCCTACGACTACACCACCCCCGCCATGATCATCGCGTTCATCACCATGGGCGTCGCGTTCGTGGTGCAGGTGGTCATGGTGCGGCTGTTCGGCGGCACCGTGGGCCAGCTGCTGCTGGGGCTGCGCGTCGTCCCCTCAGAACAGGGGCTCGTGCCGCGGGTGTCGTGGGCCACCAGCCTGCAGCGTTCGGCGGTCTGGCTGGCGATCATGGCGATCAGCCAGGTGGTGCTGTTCCCCGCGTTGCTCAGCTACCTGCGCCCGCTGTGGCACCCCCGCATGAAGACCTGGCATGACTCATTGGCGGGCACCCAGGTGATCACCACCCGCGGGCCGCTCGCCCGGGCGGCGCTGCAGCGCTCCTGATCATCCCCTAGGCTGGCCGACGTGGCATTGGAAGACCCCGCACTGGCCGAACTCGCCGACCACTTCGGTATCTCCCAGGAATTCTGGGACTGGAAGGGACGGCACACCACCATCTCGCCGGACACAGTCCGTACGATCCTCGCCGCCCTCGAAGTGGACGCGTCCACGCCCGAGACGGCCTGGGCCGCGGTGCAGGAGGTGCGTACCAAGCCGTGGCGTCGCACCCTGCCCACCTGTGTGGTCCTCGAGCAGGGCCAGCCCCGCATCGTCAACGTGCACGTGGCCGCCGGCGCCGATGCCCACCTGGTCGTGCGCACCGAGGACGGCCAGGACTTCGTCTGCCAGCAGGTCGACAACACCGAACCTGATCGCGAGGTCGACGGGGTCCGGCTCGGCCGGGCCACGTTCGAACTGCCCACCGACCTGCCGCTGGGCTACCACCGGCTGGTGCTGTACACCGTCGGGCGCACTGTGGAATCGCCGCTGATCGTCACCCCCGCGACGCTGCCGTTCCCGCCGGCGATGGGTGAGAAGCGGGTGTGGGGCTATGCCACCCAGATCTATTCGGTGCGCTCGTCGAACAGCTGGGGGCTGGGCGACCTGGTCGACCTGTCCGACCTGTGCGTGTGGGCCAGCACCCAGCAGTTCGCCGACTACCTGCTGATCAACCCCCTGCATGCGGCCCAACCGGTGCCGCCGATCGAGCCGTCGCCGTACCTGCCGAGTTCGCGGCGCTACACCAACCCGATCTACCTGCGCCCCGAGGCGATCCCCGAATATGCGGCGCTGGACGACCGGACCCGTGCTGACATCGAAGCATTCCGCACGACGCTGCACGACCAGATCAAGGATGCCGACCAACTGCGCCGCAACGAGGCCTACGCCGCCAAGCTCGGCGCCCTCGAGGTTCTCTACCGGGTTGGCCTGCCCCCCGCCCGCCAGATGGCATTCGAAGGTTTCCGCCGCCGCGAAGGCCGTGCGCTGCGCGACTTCGCCATCTGGTGTGCCCTGTTCGAGTTCTTCGGGCCGGACTGGCGCACGTGGCCGGCCGAATACCAGCGCCCCTCGTCCCCCGAGGTGGCCGATTTCTACGCGCAGAACGCCGACCGGGTGCATTTCTTCGAGTGGTTGCAGTGGAACTGCGAGCACCAGTTGTCGCTGGCCCAGCAGGCGGCCCGTGACGCGGGCATGAAGGTCGGGCTGGTGCAAGACCTGGCGGTCGGGGTGAACAAGGCCTCGGCCGACACCTGGATGCTCGCGGATGTGTTTGCCCAGGGGGTCAGCGTCGGCGCGCCGCCCGACCAGTACAACCAGGCCGGCCAGGACTGGGGCCAGCCCCCGTGGCGTCCCGACCGGCTGGCCGAGCTCGCCTACGCGCCATTCCGCGAGATGGTGCGCAGCGTGTTGCGCCATTCCGGGGGAGTGCGTGCCGACCACATCATCGGGTTGTTCCGGTTGTGGTGGGTGCCTGAGGGCGCCGGGCCGCAGCAGGGCTGCTACGTGCGCTACGACCACGAGGCGCTCATCGGCATCCTGGCGCTCGAGGCGCACAGGGCTGGCGCGCTGGTGGTCGGTGAAGACCTGGGCACCGTCGAACCGTGGGTGCGTGACTACCTGACCCGCCGGGGCCTGCTGGGCACCTCGGTGCTGTGGTTCGAGAACGACGAGCACGGCCGGCCGCTGTCCCCCGAGGACTGGCGCACGCTGTGCATGGCGTCGGTCACCACCCATGACTTGCCGCCGACCGCCGGGTACCTCGCCGGTGACCACGTGCGTCTGCGCCACCGGCTGGGCCTGTTGACCGAGTCGCTGGACGACGAACTGCAGCATGCCCGCCACGAACACGAGGCGCTGCTGGGGGTGCTCGCCGCGCGGGGCTACCTGCACGATGACGACCTGACCCAGGGCGCCGACGAGGTGGAACGGCTGGTGCTCGGCATGCACCGCTTCTTGCTGGACACCCCGTCCCGGGTGTTGAACGTGGCCCTGACCGACGCCGTCGGTGACCGGCTCACCCAGAACCAGCCCGGCACCATCGACGAATACCCCAATTGGCGGGTGCCGCTCAGTGGGCCCGACAACAGGCCGATGCTGCTCGAGGACGTCTATGCCAGTGCCCGGGCGATGCGCATCTCGGCGGTGATGAACGGTTTCGAGCAGGTGCCCGAGCCGTGGGGCGCCCGGTCAGCGGGGCAGTAGCGCTGCCGCGTCGCGCTCGTCCACGACCGTGACGTGGGGACCGTGGGCGAGCACCGCCACATGGTCGCGCACCGGCGGGTGCAGGACGGTGAAGACCGGTGCCTCGAGGCCCGACTTGAAGGCGGCCTCGCGGCGCACCCAGGCGTCTGTCCCGGCGCGCTGCACATCGATGCCAAGCGGCTCGTGCCCGACGGCGACGGCCGTCACCAGTCCCGAATGTGACACCGAGACGTACAGTCCGCTGCCTGCGGGTGTGACCACCCGCGGACGACCGTGCTGGGCCCCGCAGTCGGCGCAGGTGCGGTCGATCCGCACGGACAGGGGGTCGGTGCCGGTCTCGGCCGCCACGGCGAGCCTCAGCACCGCGGCACCCAGCAGCCACCGGGCCCGGTCAGCCTGGCGGGTGGTGCGTCCGAGCCGCGCGAGTTCGGTCTCGTCCAACAACGTGTCGAGGCGCACGTCAGCGAGGTGTAGCGGTGCCCACCACACGATCATCCTGGTTGGCTCCTGACCGGCTTGCAGTGATTAAGTTAGTGCAGGCTATCCTAATTGCCGTGCAGTCAGTCCTGACCGGCGAGGCCGGTGTGCTTGCCACCTCACTGGTGGCGGACGACCGCCCGGTCACCCACGGGGAACTCGCCGGGCTGGTGGCCGAGCGCGCCGCGAGCCTGCCGGACTCGCTCGACGGCCGCTGCCTGGTGCACCTGCACCTCGAGCGCACCCTGGACGCCGTCGTCAGCTACTTGGCGGTGCTCGAGGCCGGGCACGTCGCCCTGGTGCTGCCACCCACCGGCGCCGAGCAGGTCGCGGCCGCCTATCCCGCCGACTTCACCCACGAGCCCGGTGGCTTCCGCCGTGATGGCTACGACGGACGCCCGCAGCACCTGCTGCACCCGAGCCTGGCCGTGCTGCTCAGTACCTCGGGCAGCACAGGCTCGCCCAAGCTCGTCCGGTTGTCGCACGAGAACCTGCGCGCCAACGCCCAAGGCATCGTGGCCGCACTGGGCATCACTGCCGCCGACCGGGGCATCACGTCATTGCCGCTGCACTATTGCTACGGGCTCTCGGTGCTGCATGCGCACCTGCTGGCGGGGGCCTCGGTGGTGCTGCACGACGGTTCGTCGGTGCACGACCAGTTCTGGCAGGTGGTGCGCGACCACGACGTCACCAATGTGGCGCTGGTGCCGCATTCGGCACAGTGGCTGCTCGACCACGACGGTCTTGCTGATGAATTCCCCCGCCTGCGGCTGCTGACCCAGGCCGGTGGCCGGCTGCCTGCGCGCAGCGTGCGCCAGCTGGCCGACGTCGCCGCCCGGCAGGGCTGCGAGCTGCGCGTGATGTACGGCCAGACGGAGTCGACGGCCCGCATCTGCATCGCGCCGGCCGGGGCTGCGACCACCTCCAGCGACAGCGTCGGACGCGCCATCCCCGGCACCACCCTGCGCCTCGACAAGGGCGAGCTGGTGGTGCGTGGTCCGAGCGTCATGCTGGGCTATGCGGAACACCCCGACGACCTGGCGCTGGGCCGCATGCTGCGCGAACTGCACACCGGTGACCTGGCCACCATCGACGAGTCCGGCATGGTGCGCATCGTCGGGCGCCGCCGCAACTTCGTCAAGATCATGGGCCTGCG
Source organism: Aestuariimicrobium sp. G57 (assembly GCF_050110855.1). Classification (NCBI taxonomy): domain Bacteria; kingdom Bacillati; phylum Actinomycetota; class Actinomycetes; order Propionibacteriales; family Propionibacteriaceae; genus Aestuariimicrobium; species Aestuariimicrobium sp. G57. The sequence goes on from NZ_JBNINW010000008.1 coordinate 53,293, forward strand.
CATCGACCTCAACAGGGTTGAGGCGGCACTGGGCGAGGCCGGGTACGAGGCCGTCGTCACCGGCGATGACGAGGGCCTGCGGGTGCTCGTCGCGCCACCTGCCCAGGCAGCGCGGGTGCGCCGGACGGCCGCCACTGCGAGCGGTGTCGGCCCCGGCGTGATCGACGTGATCGTGGCTGACCTGCCGCTGCTCAGCAATGGCAAGGTCGACCGCAGCGCCGCCGACGTGCTGGTGCGGGCTGGCACCAGGGATGACTGCCGCGACACGCGCCGCACCGTGGACGGCACCGGCTTGTCCGTCACCGTCACGGCAGTGGCCGATGTGCTGGCGCAGGTGCTGGCCGTCGAGGCCCTCGACCCCGACAGGTCGTTTGTCGAACAGGGCGGTGACTCCCTGACCCACGTGCCCGCGGCCGCCCGGCTCTCGGCACTGGTGGGCCAGCTGCCCCCCAACTGGCACCACCTGCCCATCAAGCAGCTGGCGGGCACCAGCCCGGCCACGGGCAGCCGCGTCGAGACGTCGGTGGTGCTGCGTGCCCTGGCCGTGCTGGCCATCTGCTTCTCGCACACCCGGGTCGTCGACCTGCCCGGTGGGGCCCACGTGCTGCTCGCCATCGCCGGCTGGAATGCCGCCCGCTTCGGGTTGTCGCTGCCTGACGCCGCGCGGCGGATCAGGTCGGTGGCTGCCTCGATCTTCGGCATCTGGGTGCCGACCGCCGCCGCGGCGCTGCTCGGCATCCTGGTGACGGGGCGCTACGGCTGGGAGAACTTCTTCATGGCCAACTGGCTGTTCGGCGGGCTGGCCGACACCAGGGTCGAACTCTGGTTCGTCGACTCGCTGGTGGCCTGCCTGGTCGTGCTCACCGCATTGTGCTGCGTGCCTGCCGTGGCCCGGGCCCGCGCGGCCGATCCCTGGCGCGTGCACCTCGTCATCGCGGCGGTGGCGCTGGTGCCCAGGTTCGTCGTCCACGCACTCAGCGATGCCCCGATCGGCGGCGTGCCCTACACCGTCTTCTTCATCTTCGCCGCGGGTGCCGCGCTGGCCCACGCCCAGACCACCCGGCAACGGCTCATGACCCTGGCCGTGCTCGCCATCGGCATCGCCACCTACTTCCCCGACCCGCAGCGCAACCTGTCCATCCTGCTCGGCGTGTGCCTGTTGGCCTTCGTGCCCGACCTCCGCGTGCCGCGGTGGCTGGTGTCGGCCATCGTGGTGCTGGCCTCGGCCTCGCTCTACATCTATGTCTTCCAGTTCCAGGCTTTCCAGCTCGTGCCCCGCTGGCAGCCCGGCCCGATCCCCGGAGCCCTGCGCTCACTCACCGCGCTGGCGGTCGGTGGCGTGCTGTGGTGGCTCGCCGACCCCTGGGTGCGCAGGCTGCGCTCCCGACTCACGAAGGACTGACCATGCACCGTCGTACATTCATCGCCCTCGGGGCCGCCGCCCTCGGGTTGTCTGCCTGCAGCAAGGCCGCCGATGACAGCTTCCAGGCCGACCCCGACGCGCTGGTGATCTATTCCTCCCAGCACGAGAACGTGACCCGCGAGTGGCTCGACGCGTTCACTGCCGTCACGGGCAAGAAGACCCAGGTGCGGCAGGGTTCGGATGCCGCCATGGGTCACCAGATCGTCGCCGAGGGTGACAAGTCACCCGCCGATGTGTTCCTGACCGAGAACAGCCCCGCGATGACGCTGGTGCAGCGTGCCGGGCTGCTCGCCCCGGTGGGTCAGGCGACCCTCGACCAGCTGCCCACCACCCTGGTGCCGTCCAGCAAGGACTGGACGCCCATCGCGGCCCGCTCGACCGTGCTGATCTGGAACCCGTCGAAGATCGGCGAGGCAGACCTGCCCGCCTCGATGATGGACCTGCAGGACGCCTCGTGGAAGGGCCGCTGGGGCGGCGCGCCGGGCGGCGCCGACTTCCAGGCCATTGTCGCCGGCATGCTCGCCATGGTCGGTGAGCAGAAGACGTCGGCCTGGCTCACCGCGCTGAAGGCGAACGCGAACATCTACCAGAACAACATCGCCACCATGAAGGCCGTCAACGCCGGCGAGGTGCCCGTCGGCATCATGTACCACTACTACTGGTACCGCGACCAGGCCGCCACCAAGCAGGGCAGCCAGAACACCCGGCTGCACTACTTCAAGGGCGAGGACCCCGGCGCATTCGTCAGCCTGTCCGGCGGCGGCGTGCTGAAGTCGTCGAAGAAGCCCGAACTGGCCCAGCAGTTCCTGCGCTACATCACCTCGGCACCGGGCCAGCAGGTGCTCACCACCTCGGGCTCGATGGAATACGCCGTCGGCAAGAGCTCTGCCTCGGACCCAGTGCTGCCCCCGCTGACCAGTCTGCAGGCGCCCAAGGTCGACCCGACCAGCCTCAACTCCGAGACGGTGATCAAGATGATGACGGATGCCGGCATCCTCTGAGCCCCGCCCCCGCGGCATGACGACGGTCGCGATGCTCGCGGCTGCCGTCGCCGCGCTGATCCTGTTGCCACTGGTCGTGGTGGTCGGCCAGGCACTCGGCCTGGGCTGGGCGCGGGCCGGCGAATTCCTCTTCCGCCCCCGCATCGGTGAACTGCTGGGACACACTGCGGCGCTCATGGCCTCGACACTGCCGCTGACGCTGGTGATCGGGGTCGGTGCCGCATGGCTGGTCGAACGCACCGACCTGCCGCTGGCCGGATTCTGGCGAACGATGATGTTGGCGCCGCTGGCCGTGCCCGCGTTCGTCAGCGCCTATGCCTGGGTCTCTGTGCGCCCGCAACTGGCCGGCTTCTCCGGCGCCGCGCTGGTCACCACGCTGGCCTACCACCCGTTCGTCTTCCTGCCCGTCGCGTCGATGCTGCGCGTGCTCGACGGCGCGGACGAGAACATTGCCCGCTCGCTGGGGTTGGGGCGCGGCCGGGCCGTGGTGCGCACCGTGCTGCCGAGGCTGCGCCCGGCCATCTGTGGGGGAGGGCTGATCGTTGCCCTGCACCTGCTGGCCGAATACGGCGTGCTCGAGATGATGCGCTACCAGACGTTCACCACCGCCATCCTGCAGCAGTATGCCGTCGGGTTCTCTGATGGGCAGGGGAGCCTGCTCGCCTCGATGCTCATCCTGCTGTGCGTGCTGGTGCTCACCGCCGAGGTGGTGCTGCGCGGCCGGGCGCGGGTGTCGCGGTTCGGCTCAGGTGTGCCCGAGCGGCCTGCGACCGTGCCCCTGGGCCGTTGGACGGTACCTGCGCTGCTCGCCATGACGGTGCTGGTGGTGCTGTCGGTCGTCGTGCCGGTCGCCCAGGTGGTGCGCTGGTTCGCCCAGGCGCTCAGCCAGGGCGGCGTCGACCTGCCCGCGCTCGCCACGGTTACCGGCACCAGCATCGGACTGGCGGTCGTGGGTGGGCTGGCCGCGGTGCTGGCCGCCCTTCCCGGCGCCTGGCTGCTCAGCCGCCACCGGTCCGCGCTCACCGTGGTGCTCGAGCGGGTCACCTTCATCGCCTCGGCGCTGCCCGGGGTCGTGGTCGCGCTCGCACTGGTGACCCTCAGCGTGCGCAACGTGCACTGGCTCTACCAGACCACGGCGCTGCTGGTCATCTGCTACGTCATCCTGTTCGTGCCCCGCGCCATGGTGTCGCTGCGCTCAGGACTGGCGGCCTCACCGCCGGAACTGTCCGAGTCGGCGCATTCACTGGGCTCGGGCGGCCCCGCCACATTCTTCCGGGTGGTGCTGCCCCTGTCGCTGCCGTCGTTCCTGACCGGCTTCGTGCTGGTGGCACTGGCCGTGGTCACCGAATTGACGGCCACCCTGCTGCTGGCACCCACGGGCATGCGTACGCTGGCGCTGGCGTTCTGGGGGGCCAGCGACGAACTCGACTACGTGCGCGCCGCACCCTATGCCCTGATGATGATCGCCCTGTCAGTGCCGCTGACACTGTTGCTGCGCCACCAATTGCAGAAGGAGTCACGATGAGTCGGGGGACCCCCGCATGAGTACGGTCGAAGTGCGCCGGCTCAGCACCGGGTACGGCAGCACCGTGGTGCTGCACGACATCGACCTGGTCGTGCGGTCGGGGGCGATCACTGCGGTGCTGGGCGATTCCGGCAGTGGCAAGTCGACGCTGCTCAAGGTCATCGCCGGGTTCCTGCGTCCACTGGCGGGATCGGTGCTGGTCGATGGCACCGTGGTGGCCGACCAGCGCACCTTCGTCGCGCCCGAGAGGCGGGGCGTCGGCTACGTGCGCCAGGACGGTGGCCTGTTCCCACACCTGTCCGTCTTCGGCAACATCGCCTTCGGCCTGCCGTTCCCACGCCGCCGCCACCGCGACAAGGTCATGAACCTGCTCGAACTCGTCGGACTGCCCACTGACTACGCCGATCGTCGTCCCGACCAGCTGTCGGGCGGCCAGCAGCAGCGCGTTGCACTCGCCCGCGCCCTGGCGCTCGAACCGTCAGTGGTGCTGCTGGACGAGCCCTTCTCTGCGCTCGACACCGCCCTGCGGGCCAGCACCCGCGAGGCCACCGCACGGGCGCTGCGCCAGACGGGCGCCACCGCACTGCTGGTGACCCACGACCAGTCCGAGGCACTGTCGTTCGCCGACGAGGTCGCGGTGCTGCGCGGTGGCCGGTTCCGGCAGGTGGCCGCACCGCGCACCGTCTATGCCCAGCCCGTAGATGCCCATGTCGCAGGCTTCCTGGGCGATGCGAACCTGCTGCCCGGCATCGCCCACCACGGCCAGGTCGACTGCCTGCTGGGCACGCTCACCACCGTCGGGTTCAGCCCCAACGGGCGCTGCCGGGTGCTGGTGCGCCCCGAACAGCTGCAGGTCACCGCCCCGGGTGCCGGTGACGTCGACGCCGTGGTGCAGGGCTACGAGTACTACGGCCACGACGCCGTCATCAGCCTGCGGGTGGCCGGTGCCGAGGATGACCAGGTGATCAAGGCCCGGGTGGTGGGCCAGGACGCCGCCCACCCGGGCCGGGTCGTCGGGTTGGCCGTGAACAGCCCCGTGTGGGTCTTCGACGCCTATGAGGCGCTGTGAGCCTCGTCCTCGAGCATGATGGTCGGGATCGCCGGCTCGCCCTTGCTGATCCGCAGCGCCGCGCGGGGTAGCTCGGCGCGGGCCGCGAGGTGGCGCTCCCGGGCCCGTTCGATCGGTTCGTGACCGACGATGACGCCGTCGGTCACCAGTGGCACCAGCAGCGAGCGGTCGTTGCCATCGGTGCGGGGGTGGGCGTCGATGCCCACGACCTCGGCCTCGGCGTGGCCGGCCTCGTCCAGACGGCGCACGGCGAACTTGCGGCCGCCCACGGTGTTCTTGTTCTTCGACTTCTTGGCCACCGGCTTCAGCTCGCCATCGGCCGAATCGGCGCGGGCGACCAGCTTGTAGACGAAGCCGCACGTGGGGTGGCCAGAACCTGTCACCACCGACGTGCCGACGCCGAACCCGTCGACGGGCGAGCCGCGCAGTGCGGCGATCTGCCACTCGTCCAGGTCGCTGGTGACGATGATGCGGGTCTGTTCTGCCCCCAGGTCGTCGAGCAGGTCACGTACTTCGCGGGCAGCGATCGCGAGGTCACCCGAGTCGAGCCGTACCGCACCGAGGCGCCCCTCGGTCAGCCGCACCCCGGTGCGCACAGCCTGCTCGACGTCATAGGTGTCGACCAGCAGCGTGGTGGCCTCGCCGAGGGTGGCGAGTTGGGCGGCGAAGGCCTGTTCCTCGGTGTCGTGCAGCAGCGTGAACGAATGCGCGGCGGTGCCGCTGGTGGGAATGCCCCAGCGGCGCCCGGCCTCGAGGTTCGACGTGCTCGTGAAGCCGGCGATCCAGGCGGCCCGGGCGGCGGCCACCGCGCTCCATTCCTGGGTGCGGCGTGAGCCCATCTCGATGATCGGGCGGCCCTCGGCCATCGCGGACATGCGCGAGGCCGCCGAGGCGATCGCCGAATCGTGGTTGTAGATGCTCAGCAGCACGGTTTCGAGCAGCACGGCCTCTTCGAAGGTCGACTCGACCACCACCAGCGGCGACCCGGGAAAGTAGATCTCGCCCTCGGCGTATCCCCAGATCGAGCCCGAGAAGCGGTAGCCGGCCAGCCACTGGGCCAGGTCGTCGTCGACCACCTTGGTGCGCAGCAGGTAGTCGATGGATTCGTCGTCGAACCGGAAGTCCTCCAGCGCCCGCAGCGCGCGTCCGACGCCGGCAACGACGCCATAGCGGCGGCCCTCGGGCAGACGACGGGGGAACAGCTCGAAGATGCTGCGCCGATCCGCCGTGCCCGCGGCGCGCGCGGCGCGCACCATCGTGAGCTCGTAGTGGTCGGTCAGCAGGGCCGTGGTCGAGGTGGACGACGTCATGGGCAACAGACTAGGGGCACCGCGTGACAGAATGGACGCCATGGCTCACACGGTTCCCGAGAAGAAGGGCGGGCTTGCCACCGCCGAGCAGGTCGACACCCATGTCGAACCCGCCGTGCCGTGGGTGACGGTCGTCTGGGACGACCCCGTCAACCTGATGAGCTACGTCACCCATGTGTTCTCGAGTTACTTCAACTACTCGCGTGACAAGGCGGAACAGTTGATGTTGCAGGTGCACAACGAAGGCCGTGCCATCGTCAGCGATGGCACCCGTGAAGAGATGGAACGCGACGTGGCCGCCATGCACGGCTTCGGGCTGTGGGCCACCGTCGACCGGTCGGAATGAGCGCCGGATGAGTCGATTCACCCGCTCACGCGGGAAGATCCTGCTGCACCTCGACAACACCGAGCTGGAGTTGTTCACCCGTAGCGTGAACGAACTGCTCGACCTGCTGGACGACGGTGCCGTCGAACAGGCCGAACCAGATGACGGCGACGACCCCTTTGCCATGTGGGAGCGCAGCTTCGGCACCCAGCCCGGCATCGAGGACGACCTGCCTGACGACGAGCGTGACCCCATCACCGAGCGGATGTTCCCCAGCGCGTACCCCGACGACCCCGAGGCGGCCAGCGATTTCGCCCGGTTCACCGAGGCGGCGCAGCGATCGGCCAAGATCGCCGATGCCTGCACGGTGCTCGACGACCTCGATTCGCTGCGCGGCGGCACCACCCGCATCGCCCCGGACCACATCGATGCCTGGCTCAAGACGCTGAACAACCTGCGCCTGGCGCTGTCGGTGGTGCTCGGCATCAGTGACGAGGTCAGCAATCACGAGGCGGCGCAGCGTCCCGATGAAGACCCGCGGGCGTGGCTCTACACCTATTACGGCTGGCTGGGCTGGATGCTCGAATCGCTGCTGGAGTCTGTGATGGCGCCCGAGTGAGTCCGTCCCTGTCTGAACTGAATGCCCCCATCGGTGTCTTCGACTCGGGTTTCGGTGGGCTGACCGTCGCCCGCCAGATCGCCGACGTGCTGCCGCACGAGGACATCGTCTATGTGGGTGACACCGCGCGGGCGCCGTACGGACCCCGGCCCATCGCCCAGGTGCGCCAGTTCGCGCTCGAATGCCTCGACAAGCTCGTCAATCATGGCGTCAAGGCGCTGGTGATCGCATGCAACACCGCCTCGGCGGCTGTGTTGCGTGATGCCCGCGAACGCTATGACGTGCCCATCATCGAGGTGGTGCTGCCCGCCGCGCGCCGCGCCGCTGCCGTCACCCGCAACGGCCGGGTCGGGGTGATCTGCACCGAGGCCACCGCCAACTCGATGGCCTATGAGGATGCGCTGGCGGCATCGCCGGGGGTGGGCGTGACCACCTCGGCCTGCCCACGGTTCGTCGAGTTCGTCGAGGCGGGCATCACCGCCGGACCCGAGGTGTTGTCGGTGGCCCGTGAATACCTCAAGCCGATCCAGGCCGCCGGCTGTGACACGTTGATCCTGGGCTGCACGCACTACCCGTTGCTGCGTGGCGTGATCAGCTATGTGATGGGCGAAAAGGTCAACCTGGTCTCGAGCGCGTCCGAGGCCGCGCAGGAAACCTGGCGGGTGCTCAACGACCGCGGACTGACCACCCATGACCTGGGTGGGTCGAACCGGTTGTTCATGATCACGGGCGACGCCGACCGGTTCGCCGGCATCTCGCAACGGCTGCTGGGCCAGTTCGTGCACACGGCCGAGACGATCCACGTGGGCCGCATCCCGCGGGCACACGGCTAGGCTGGGGACACAGCCAACCAAGCAACACAGCCAAGCAAGCAACACTGTGGAGGACAACCATGTGCAAGAAGGTCTCGTGCAACACCTGCGGCAAGCCGACCTGGCAGGGCTGCGGTGAACACATCGAGGACGCCCTGCGCGACGTGAAGCCTGCCGACCGCTGCACCTGCCCGCGCTGATGACGCGCGCCGACGGCCGTGCGGCCGACCAATTGCGTGACGTGCGCATCACCCGGGGCTGGCTCGACCACGCCGAGGGTTCGGTGCTCGTCGAATACGGCAGGACGCGCGTGCTCGTGGCGGCCAGCGTCACCGAGGGCGTGCCGCGCTGGCGCAAGGGCAGTGGCCTGGGCTGGGTGACCGCTGAGTACGCCATGCTGCCGCGCGCCACCCATGACCGGTCCGACCGCGAATCCCACAGGGGCCGCATTGGCGGGCGCACCCACGAGATCAGCCGCCTCGTCGGCCGCTCACTGCGCGCCGTCATCGACTACAAGGCGCTCGGCGAGAACACCATCGTCCTCGACTGCGACGTGCTGCAGGCCGACGGTGGCACCCGCACCGCCTCGATCACCGGCGCCTATGTGGCGCTGGCCGACGCCGTCTCGTGGCTGCGGGAACGCAAGCTGCTGGTAGGTGAGCCGCTCAAGGACTCGGTGGCCGCGGTCTCGGTCGGCATCGTCGACGGGACCCCTGTGCTCGACCTGCCCTATGACGAGGACTCGCGCGCAGAGACCGACATGAACATCGTGGTGGCCGGGTCGGGTGACTTCATCGAGGTGCAGGGCACCGCCGAGGGTGTGCCGTTCAATCGGGCCGAACTCGACCAGCTGCTCGACCTGGGCCTGAAGGGTTGCGCTGACCTGAAGGCGCTGCAGCAGGCCGCGCTGGCGGGGGCCCTGCCCGCGAAGAAGGCGCTGTGATCCGCCCCCCGCTGCCCGACGTGCCGCCGTTCCCGGGCACCGAGAACGCGCGCTACCTGCCCGGCAAGGTGGTGCTGGCCAGCCACAACCGGGCCAAGCTCGCCGAACTGCAGCGGCTGGTCGCCGCGGCCGGGCTGCCGATCGAGGTGGTCAGCCTCGCCGACTTCCCCGAGTCCACGCCCCCTGCCGAGACCGGACGCACTTTCGCCGAGAATGCCCTGATCAAGGCCCGCGCCGCGGCAGCCTGGACGGGCCTGACCGCGCTGGCCGATGATTCCGGCATCGAGGTCGAGGTGCTGGGTGGCATGCCCGGGGTGCGCTCGGCCCGCTGGGCCGGCGCCGAGCAGGACGACCAGCGCAACCTGGACCTGCTGCTGGCCCAGGTCGACGACGTGCCCGCCCCGGCCCGACGGGCCCGGTTCGTCTGCGTCATGGCCCACGTCGACCCCGACGGCACCGAGTTCACCACCGAGGGCATCTGGCCGGGCACGCTCGCCACGGCACCGCGTGGCACCAACGGGTTCGGCTATGACCCGATCTTCGTGCCCGACGGTGATGACCGCACCAGCGCAGAGCTCAGCCCGGAAGAGAAGGACGCCCAGTCGCACCGTGCGCGGGCGGTCGCGAAGATGTTGGCAGCAATGTCGAGCAGGACAGGCAATACAGGGGAGCAGACCACATGAAGCAATACCTCGACCTGGTGCAGCGGGTGCTCGACGAGGGCGTCGTGAAGTCGGACCGCACCGGCGTGGGCACGCGCAGCGTGTTCGGCCACCAGATGCGGTTCAACCTCGCCGAGGGGTTCCCACTGCTCACCACCAAGAAGGTGCACACCCGCTCGGTCTTCGCCGAACTGCTGTGGTTCCTGCGCGGTGAAACCAATGTGGCCTGGCTGCACGAGCACAACGTCACGATCTGGGACGAGTGGGCCGATGAGCAGGGCGAGTTGGGGCCGATCTACGGCTACCAGTGGCGATCCTGGCCGACGCCCGACGGCCGCCATGTCGACCAGGTCAACAAGCTGGTCGACCAGCTGAAGGCCAACCCCGACTCGCGCCGCCACATCATCTCGGCGTGGAACGTGGCCCAACTCGACGAGATGGCGCTGCCGCCGTGCCACGTGCTGTTCCAGTTCTACGTGGCCGAGGGTCGGCTGAGCTGTCAGGTCTACCAGCGCTCGGCCGACATCTTCCTCGGGGTGCCGTTCAACATCGCGTCCTATGCGTTGCTCACCCACATGGTCGCCCAGGTCTGCGGGTTCGAGGTCGGCGACCTGGTGCACACGCTGGGTGATGCCCACATCTATGCCAACCACACCGAGCAGGTGCACACCCAGCTGGCTCGTGAGCCTCGTCCGCTGCCGCGGCTGCTGCTCAACCCGACCATCACCGACATCGACGCGTTCACCCTCGATGACATCGTGGTCGAGGGCTATGACCCGCACCCGACCATCAAGGCGCCCATTGCCGTCTGAGGGGCCCGGGTAGGGCAGAATCGTCACACGTCAGATTTGTTCGACCGCTCTCAGGGGGATACGCACGCCATGCAGATTGTCACCATCGCCGCCGTGGCACAGAACGGGGTCATCGGGGACGGCCTGGACATCCCGTGGAGCATTCCCGAGGACTGGGACCGGTTCCGCTCGCTGACGACCGGCAACTTCGTTGTGATGGGCCGCTCGACCTATGAGTCGATCGGCCGCCCCCTGCCGAACCGCACCACCGTCGTGGTCACCCGCCAGCAGGACTTCGAGGCCCCCAAGCCGATCGGGCGCACCCGCGTGCTGGTCGCCCACGGCGTCGACGAGGCACTGCACATGGCCCGCACCGCGCGTGGCTCGCTGCCCAAGGACATCACCTATATCGCCGGCGGCGGCGAGATCTATGCCCAGACCATGGACAAGGCGAACGCGCTCGACATCACCGTCGTGAAGACCTCGCCCGAGGGCAGCGTCCACTTTCCCGAGATCGACCTGGGCAAGTGGCTCGAGGTGCGCCGCGAGCAGCACGAGACCCACGACTACGTGAAGTACGTGCCGCGCACGTTCACCGAGCGGCTGACGCTGGTGCCGGCCACCCCCGCCGATGCCGGCGAGTGGCTGGCCCTGGCCCAGCACCCCGACGTGGCTGCGCAGAGCCCCGAACTGGTCGTCCGGGACGAGGCCGAGGCAGTGGAGCGCCTGGGCCGGCGCGCCGCCAGCTGGGATGCCTGGTCCCTCGACCAGTGGACGATCCGGCGCACCGCGGATGATGCCTTCATCGGCATCGGCGGCCTGCGCCGCAAGGAGCTGGAGAATGGCGACCACGTGTGGAGCCTGGACTACCAGCTCGTGCCCGAGATGCAGGGCAACGGCTACACCCCCGAAATGGTCATGGCGGCCCTGCAGCAGGTGCGCCTGGTCGACCGTGAGGCCCGGGTGCGCGCGATGATCCGCCCGCGCAACGTGAAGTCGATCGAGATCGCCCAGGAGGCCGGCCTGCAGAAGGTTGAGGAGCGCGTCGATGCGGCGGGCAACCCGATCTACCTGTTCCAGGGCTGGGTCCGCCACCTCGTCTGAGCCGGTGTGAGGCGGGCGCCGTCCATCCTGCACCTCGACCTCGACGCCTTCTTCGCCGCGGTCGAGCAGCGCGACAAACCCTCGTTGCGCGGCAAGCCGGTCGTCGTGGGGGGCATCGGCCGTCGCGGCGTCGTCTCGACCGCCTCGTACGAAGCCCGGGTGTTCGGGGTGCGCTCGGCCATGTCGGCCGGTGAGGCGCACCGGTTGGCGCCCCATGCGGCATTCCTGGGCGGCCGGTTCGAGGCCTACTGGCAGTCGAGCCGCATCGTCATGGCACTGCTGGGCGAACTGTCGCCGCGCGTGCAGGCCCTGAGTCTGGACGAGGCATTCGTCGACCTCGAGCACACCGCGGCGCCGGTGGACTCGGTCGACGGGCTGGTGGAGTTTGCCGAGGAGCTGCGGGCAGAGCTTTCCCAGCGCACTCTGGGGCTGACCGCATCGGTGGGCATCGGCACCAGCAAGTTGATGGCCAAGGTCGCCAGCGAGCTGGCCAAGCCCGACGGTGTGCGGGTGGTGCCGGCCGGCCAGGAGGCCACGACCCTGGCACCGCTGTCGGTGCGGGCGATCCCCGGGGTGGGACCGGTCACCCACGACAAGCTGGCGCTGCTGGGGCTGCGGACGGTGGCCGACGTGCAGCAGGCGTCGTTGTCCGAGCTGGTCCGCGAGGTGGGCAGCTCGTGGGGTGCAGAGCTGTACGAGTTGGCCTGGGGCCGCGATGATCGTCCGGTCGAGGGGCAGCGGGACGCCAAGTCGATCTCGCAGGAAACCACGTTCGAGTACGACGCCACCGACCGGGCCTGGCTCGAGGCCAAACTCGATGCCGACGCCGCCCATGTGTGCCAGCGGCTGCGCAAGCACGGCCAGTTTGCCCGCACAATCCAGATCAAGGTGCGCTTCGGTGATTTCACCACCTGGACGCGTTCGCGCACGCTGCAGGGCGCCACCGACGAGCCGCACCGGGTGGCGCAGGTGGCCCGGTCACTGCTCGCCCAGGTGGACGTGAACCGCGGCATCCGGCTGCTGGGCGTGGGGGTGTCGGGCTTCGTGGCAGCCGCCCAGGAGGAGTTGTTCCTGGTCGAGGGCGACGGCGACGGGGCGGGCACCGAGTCGTCGGCTGCGGCGGACTCGGGGGACGCGTTCGGGGACGGGCCCTTTGGCAGGCGGCGCGGCGAGAGCTACTGGCCGGGCGCCGATGTCGAGCATGACGAGCTTGGCCGCGGCTGGGTGTGGGGCACCGGGCTGGGCCGGGTGACGGTACGGTTCGAGACCCGTGACGTGCCATCGGGACCGGTGCGCAGCTTCGCCGTCGACGACCCGCAGTTGCACCCGGTGGGGCCGCTGCCGATGCCGGCTGACCAGCCACCGGACAGCGTGTGAGAAATATCACATGGTGATTAGGCTGCGGTCATGTCTGCATGGCGAATCCGCGACTTCCAGCCCGGCGACCTCGACGCGCTGCTCGCGCTGTGGAACCAGCACCTCGCGACCGGCACCCAGCCCGTCTATGCACTGAGCGAGGTCATCGCCTCGGCCCAGCAGGACGTCGCCGTGGTGGCCGTGGCCGGTGACGAGGTGGTGGGTGTCGTCGTCGGACGACCGGCGCATGACCAGGGCTGGGTCGTCTTCATCGCCACCGACGAGGGCTGGCGCCGACGCGGCGTGGCCAACAGCTTGCTCGCCGCACTCGAGCAGCGGCTGGCACCGTTGGGGCTGCAGCGCATCTCGATCCTGGTGCCCGATGAACAGGAACACGTCGGTGCACTGCTCAAGGCCGGTTTCGCCGACAAGCGCAACCTGCGCTTCTTCGAGCGGGACATCCCGGTCAAGGCCGACGAGATCCGCATCCTGCGCGAACTCGGCGGCCGGGTGCTGTCGCGCGACCGCTGGCAGCGGATCGGCGGCATGCAGCACGAGAAGGACATCCTGGAACGCCGGCTGGTGCTGCCCCTGGCCTCGCCGGAACTCGCCGAGGGCTTCGGCGTCGTGCCGCCGCGTGCCATCGTGCTGTTCGGCCCGCCCGGCACCGGCAAGACGACGTTCGCCAAGGCGATCGCGAGCCGACTGGAGTGGCCCTTCGTCGAGATCTTCCCGTCGCGGCTGGCGGCGAGCGAGCGCGGGCTGGCGGGCGAACTGCGCGAGACGTTCGACCAGGTCGAGGCCCTGGAACATGTCGTGGTGTTCATCGACGAGGTCGAAGAGATTGCCTCGCACCGCGGTGGTGAACCGCCGTCGCCCACCCAGGGCGTCACCAACGAACTGCTCAAGATCATCCCCGCCTTCCGCGACCGGCCCGGGCGGCTGCTGATCTGCGCCACCAACTTCATCCGTGGCCTCGACCAGGCATTCCTGCGCCATGGCCGCTTCGACTACGTCATCCCCATCGGACTGCCCGACGCGCAGGCACGCTCGGCAATCTGGGCCGGCCTCGTGCCGCCAGCGAGTCAGCAGTCGGTCGACCTCGACGAACTGGTCCGTCGTACCGAGGGCTTCTCGCCGGCCGACATCGAGTTCGCGGCCAGGGCCGCGTCGCAACGGGCACTCGAGCGCGCGGTCACCCGGGCCGGGGACAGCGGCCGCATCGAGCCGGGTGGCCCCAGCACCGAGGACTACCGTGCCGCGATCGGGGTGACCCGGACGACCGTGTCGACGCAGGTGGCCAGCGAGTTCGAGGCCGACATCGAGACCTTGGCGCGGGTCTGACCCCCATACCAATTCGGGTCGTTGAGAGTTCACCCACCCCCCTGCAAATGGGCAAATGCCCACGCCCTAACGTGTGAGCCATGGCAAATGTGCTGGTGGCGTATGCAACGCGGGCGGGGTCGACGAAGGACATCGCCGAAGCGATCGCCGAGGGAATCCGGGAGTCCGGGCACCACGTCGAGGTGGAGCAGTTCCAGCGCCCGGGGATCGGCCCGGCCTATGAAGTGCCGACCGACGAAGTCGATGCGTTCGTGATCGGCTCGGGCATCCAGAACGGTGCCTGGCAGGGCGAGGCGCTCAGCTGGCTCGGCCAGCATGCGGGGGAGTTCGACGGTCGTCCGGTCGCCCTGTTCAACGTCTGCATGACCGCGGCCGACCCCGGCAAGCGCGATGTCGCGCTGGGGTACAACAAGACGGCGGCGGCGAAGGTGGGCGAGGTCTCGGCACAGCAGACATTCGCCGGGCGGTTCGTGCCCGCCAAGGTGGGCTGGTTCACCCGGCTCGTGCTGCGTGGCGCCAGCAAGGGTGAGGCCCGCGACGAGGTCGACGCCGAGGCCGCGCGGGCGTGGGGTCGCAGCCTGGCCGGCCAACTGGTCGCGAGCTAGGGACGTCGCGACAACTTCAGCAGCACGGGGCCGCAGCCCGGTGTGTTGTCGCTGCGCCCGCTGGGGCAGGCACCACAGCCCCCTGACGGGCAGCCCGAACCCAGTGCCTCGGGGACCAGCCGGTTGAGCCGGACCAGGTGGTCGAGGCTGGCATCGACGACCGAGGCGTCCAGGTGCGTGCGGGCCACCACGTCTGCCCGTGACCGGGCGCCATCGGCGATGGCCCGCTGCACGAGCGACAGCGGTCCTGGTGAGCTGGGCCCGGTCACCAGAACAGCCTGCCCACCTGGAAGATGGCGACCGCCAGCACCCAGGCGAGCGTCAACTGCATGCCCACGCCCAGGATCGTCCACTTCACGCCGATCTCGCGACGCTGGGCCGCGATGGTGGCCACGCAGGGGGTATAGGCGAGCAGGAAGACCATGAACGCCCACACCGCAGGCAACGTGTGCCCGCCCGAGGACTGCTCGAACGCACGCCTGATCTGCGCACCCAGTGCCGTGTCGTTGCCGGTGGCGCCCGGGTCGGGCACGGCATAGGTCTGCGCCCACGACGAGACCAACGTTTCCTTGGCGATGAAGCCCGTCACCAGCGCACCGGTGGTCTGCCAGTTGCCGAAGCCCGCAGGCTCGAAGACGGGCGCTATCGCCTTGGCCGCGGCGGCATAGGCGGAATCCTGCACGGGGGTCTGGGCGAAGCTGCCCCCACCGGTGACGGGGATGGCCTGCAGCGTCCAGACGGCGACCACGGTAACCACGATGATGCCGGTGGCGGTGCGCAGGAAGCCCTTGAGCCTGGTCCAGGTGGCGATGCCGATCAGCCGCGGGGTGGGGCGCTGGTAGGGCGGCAGGTCCATGATCAGTGGTTCGGCGCCCATCGTCCGCCACAGGGTGGTGCGCAGCAGCAGACCGGTGCCGACCACCAGCGCGATCGAGACCAGGTACATCGTGAACACCACGGTGCCGGCATGGTCGGGGAAGAACACCGACGCGACCAGCACGAACACCGTGAGCCGGGCCGAGCAGCTGGTGAAGGGCACCAGCAGCGCAGTCAGGATGCGCTGGCGCCGGTTGCCCAGCACCCGCGTGGCGCTGATGGCCGGCACATTGCAGCCGAAGCCCACGATCAGCGGCAGGAACGCCTTGCCGGGCAGGCCGATCATGCGCATCATCCGGTCGGTGATGACCGCGGCGCGGGCCATGTAGCCCGAGTCTTCGAGCAGGGCCAGCAGTACGAACATCAGCGCCATCAGCGGCACGAAGGTGAGCACCATGCCGACGCCGGCGATCAGCCCGTCGACGAGCAGCCCGGTCACGACGGGGTGGTCCATACCCGTGCTGGCGAGCAGCGCGGCGGTGCCGTCGCTGAGCGGGCCGGCGACGAGTTGGTCGAGCCCGTCCTGCAGGGGAGCGGCGACGGTGGTGGTCACCTGGAAGACGCCCCACATCACGGCGAGGAACAGCAGCGGCCCCCACAACCGGTGCAGGGCAATGCGGTCGAGGCGCTCCGACCATTTCACTGCTGTGGCCTCGGTGCGGGTGGTGGCTGCCCCGGTGGCCCGTTCGATCCACGCGAAGCGGTCGTCCGCCAGCGCGAACTCCGCGTCGTCCGCGGCCAGCCCCAAGGTGTCGGGGACGACGCGGGCCGGGGTGGGGCCGGTGTCGAGGTGCGCGTCGATGGCCTCGTCGAGGCGGGCAAGCCCTGCGCGGCGACGCGGGTCGACGGCCACCACCGGCACGCCCAGGTGCTCGGCGAGCACATCGCTGTCGATGCTGATGCCACGTCGCTCGGCGACGTCCGACATGGTGAGCACGACGACGAGCCGTCCGGTGGTCTCGCGCAGTTGGGCGACCAGGTAGAGGCTGCGGGCCAGGTGCGCCGCATCCGCGGTGACCACCACCAGGTCGGGGCATTCGGGGGCGGGCACATCGACCAGCAGTTGGCGGGTCAGCACCTCGTCCGGCGAGGCCGAGTCGAGCGAGTAGGCGCCAGGCAGGTCGATCAGGTCATACGTGCGCCTGCCCGTCCAGGCACCGCGGCCGATCTCGACGCTGGTGCCGGGCCAGTTGCCCATCGTGCGCCGGGCGCCGGTGAGCGCGTTGAACAGGGTGGACTTGCCGACGTTGGGCGAGCCGGCCAGCGCGATGACGGGGGCGCCCTGCGGCGCTACCTGCAGGTGGTCGTCGTGGCAGCAGGGGGCCGTGGCCCTGGGAGCCGGCGCGGTCTCAGGCATGGGCCGGCGCCAGGTGCACGATGCGCAGGGTGGCGGCATCCAGCGCGAGCCAGGCGTCGGCGACGCCGACCACGCGTCCGCCGCCGGGGGTCTGGCGACCGGCGACCACACTCGCTCCCGGACGAAGCCCGAGCTCGGCCAACCGACGCACCGCCGCGGCGTTGTGCGCATCGCGCACGACGCAGGTGACCACGCCATCCGTGCCGGCGCGGCAGGCCTGCAGGTCGGTGCAGTGCTGACAGGGGGAGCCCGGTTCTGCGCTCATGCACGGCACGCTACTCCGGCGGGTTAGGCATGCCTTACCGGGGTTGGCAAATTCGAGAGGGGCACGTGAGGAAAATGCTTCACGGGCCCGCCGTGCCGAAGAAGGGACTCGAACCCTCACACCCAGGGGGCACAGGAACCTAAATCCTGCGTGTCTACCAATTCCACCACTTCGGCGCATCCGCCATCGTAGTGGACGGGCTCAGATGCCGAGCTCGCGCCGCAGCCGGTCGACGTGCCCTGTGGCCTTGACGTTGTACTGCGCCAGTTCGACAGTGCCCGCGCCCTGTTCGTCCACGGTGATGACGAACGTCGAACGCAGCACGCCCGTGATGTCCTTGCCGTACAGCTTGCGGGTGCCCCAGGCGTCGTAGGCCTGGATGACCTGCTTGCCGGGATCACTCAGCAGCGGGAAGCCCAGGGATTCCTTCTCAGCGAACTTCGCGAGCTTCTCGACGGTGTCCGGCGAGATGCCGAGCACGGTGTAGCCGGCCTTGGCGAGGTCGCTCAGGCTGGTCGAGAAGTCGACCGCCTGGGTGGTGCACCCCGGGGTCAGCGCCGCGGGGTAGAAGTAGACGATGACCCGCTGCCCCGGGAAGTCAGCGAGGCTGACCTCGTTGCCCTCGGCGTCGGGCAGGGTGAATTCGGGGGCGGACGATCCGGCCTCAAGACGGGTGCTCATGTGGCAAACCCTATAGGCTCACCATGTTGAAGCTGGCACACGAACACCGCAGCACCCGAACACCGCCGGAGGAGCAATGGCCGAGAAGCAGAAGCCGAAGGACACCCGCAGCGCCGAGCAGATCCGGCGCGACATCGCCGCTGCCCGGGCGAGGTTCTCGGCCAATGTCGAACAGCTCGTCGAAGAGGTGCACCCGACCACGGTGAAGGACCGCGCCGTCGGGCAGGCACGCAGCTTCGCGCAGGCAGAGATCAACTCGGCGAAGGCCACCATCAAGGACGAGGCCGGCTGGCGGCTCGACCGGGTGCTCGCCGTGGGGGCCGCCGTCGCCGGGGTCGTGGTGCTGCTGCTGAGCGTGCGCGCACTGGGCACCTCCCGCAAGAAGTCGATCGCCAAAAAGGCGCAGAGGGCCCTCGAAGGCTGATCACTGGTCGTTGCGCCAGACCCAGTTCGGGCGTTCGTAGAGTGGCACGAATCCCGCGCGCAACGTGTTGTGCAGCGACGGGTTGGCCACGCCCTCGCGGGGCGCAGCCGTCTCGATGCATGCCCATCGGCACCCCGCGGCCCGCGCCGTCTCGAGGCGCAGCCGGGTGAACACCGACTGGGCGCCGTGCCCGCGCGCGCCCGGCAGGGTGGCAGCACCCGTGAACGACGCGACGTCGCCGAGCACGAGCAGGCCCGCCCCGGCGACGAGGTCGTCCCCCGACCAGGCAGCGAACCGGTGCAGGCCCGGCGACCTGCCCACGAACATCGCCCGCAGGTGGTCGTCATCGGGAAACCCGAAGCCGGCCAGCATGGTGTGTCCCCAGGACTGTTCGAGTTCGTCGGGCAGGGTGTCGATCCGCAGGTCTGAGCCTGCCGGTCCGATGGGTTGGTCGAGGCGGCGCATGAGCTTGAGCCACGGCTCGTCCGCCCAGAGGCGGTGCCGTGCGCAGATATCGTCCCAGTCGGGTGGCAGCAGTGCGGGGGCCAGTTGCAGCTTGGCCATCGGGGCACCCGCCGAGCGGTAGAGCCGGACGACCTCGCCGATGAGGGCATCGGTGATGGGTTCGGTCAACCCCAGGCCGATGGCGCGGTTCCACAGGCCCCCGCTCGGGTCGTTCGCCATCACCACGGCGACACCGCCGCTCAACCGCACATGGCTGAGCCCGAGCACGCCGGCGGCTTCGGGCGGTGCCGCCTCGGCGGCGCTGACGACGACGTCGGCCTCGCAGGTCTCAGCGATGCGCATCGCTTCGTCGAGGCCCAGCCCGAGCGCGAGCGCTTCAGTCCCCATGGGGCGATTCTCGCGCGCTCGTGGGCGCGGCCGGAAATCGGGGGTGAAATCCCATGTCAGACGGGGAATTCACCACGGGGAGCGAGAGGTTGCCATCGTTACCGATTTGCAACAGCAGCGTTCAAGACTTGCACGCATGTTGGTGGAAGAGTGGCCCTTGGGAAACCAGCAATCAGGCGCTCGACGACGAGCGCCAGGAACGGAGTGGTACACATGCGTCGCACACGCAAGGTTGCCGCCGTCATCGGCGCAACCCTCCTTGCATTCACCCTTGCCAGCTGTGCCGACACCGCCGACAACGGCACCGGCTCGCAGACGACCGCCGCCAGCGCGGGCACCATCGACTGCGAGCCCTACAAGGCCTTCGGTGACATCAAGGGCAAAGAGGTCAAGGTCTACACCTCGATCGTCGCCCCCGAAGACCAGTCACACATCGACTCCTACAAGCCGTTCGAAGACTGCACCGGCGCCAAGATCGTCTATGAGGGCTCGAAGGAGTTCGAGGCCCAGCTGCTCGTGCGCGTCAAGGGCGGCAACGCCCCGGACATCGCCTACGTGCCCCAACCCGGACTGCTGCAGACCCTGGTGAAAGAGACGGGCAAGGTCGTCGAGGCGCCTGCCGAGACAGCTGCCAACGTCGACAAGAACTGGGAGAAGTCCTGGAAGGAGTACGGCTCGGTCGACGGCAAGTTCTACGCTGCGCCCCTGGGCGCCAACGTGAAGTCGTTCGTGTGGTACTCGCCGCAGATGTTCAAGGACAAGGGCTACGAAGTGCCCAAGACCTGGGACGAACTGATGACCCTCACCGCGAAGATCGCCGCTGATGACCCGGCCGCCAAGCCGTGGTGCGCAGGGTTCGGCTCGGGCGATGCCACGGGCTGGCCCGGCACTGACTGGCTCGAGGATGTGCTGATGCGCACCTCGTCGCCGGAAAACTACGACAAGTGGGTCAAGCACGAGATCCCGTTCAACGACCCGACCGTTGCCGAGGCCCTCGACAAGGTCGGTGCCATCCTCAAGGACCCGAAGTACGTCAACGGTGGCTTCGGTGACGTGAAGTCGATCGCCACCACCACCTTCCAGGACGGCGGCCAGCCGATCCTGCAGAAGAAGTGCTACATGCACCGCCAGGCGTCGTTCTACGCCGCCAACTGGCCGGCGGGCACCAAGGTGGCCGAGGACGGCGACGTCTTCGCGTTCTACCTGCCCACCGTCGACGAGTCGAAGGGCAAGCCCGTGCTGGGCGGCGGCGAGTTCGTGGCCGCGTTCAGCGACCGTCCCGAGGTCAAGGCCTTCCAGACCTACCTGAGCTCGGCCGACTGGGCCAATGCCAAGGCCAAGGCGACCCCCGGTGGTGGCTGGGTCTCGGCCAACAAGGGCCTCGACGCCAACAACCTGGTCTCGCCCATCGACAAGCTGTCGGCCCAGACCCTGGCCGACCCCAAGGCCGTGTTCCGCTTCGACGGGTCCGACCTGATGCCCGGTGCGGTCGGCTCGGGCACCTTCTGGAAGGGCATGACCAACTGGATCACCGGCGCCGACACCGCATCGCAGCTGAAGATGATCGAGGACTCCTGGCCCAAGTGACCCCTGTCCAACACTGAGTCGAGCGGCCGTGGTGGGCCAGGCGCCCACCGCGGCCGCTCGTGAGGAGGGATACATGGATCTCGCATCCAAGTTCGTCCCCATGCTGATCGCACTCGTCGCCTTCGCCGCCGTCGTGGCCCTGGTGATGTTCGTCGGGCACCTGATCAGCCAGGGACGCACCAAGTACACCGAGGCCCTGCAGGGCTACTGGTTCGTGCTGCCGGTGCTGGTGATGCTGGCTGTCGGCCTGTTGTGGCCCGGCCTGCTCACGATCCGGCAGAGTTTCGGCGGTCCGCAGGGCGACGAGGGATTCAGCTTCAGCAACTACGCCCACATCTTCACCGCTCCCGACATGCAGTTGGTGCTGGGCAACACCGTCGCGTGGACCGTGCTGGTGCCGCTGCTGTCGACCGTGGTCGGGCTGACCTACGCGGTGCTCGTCGACCGCACCCGGGGGGAGGCCTTCGCCAAGGCCTTGGTCTTTCTGCCGATGGCGATCTCGATGGTCGGCGCCTCGATCATCTGGAAGTTCGTCTATGACTACCGGCCCGAGGGATCCGACCAGATCGGCATCTTCAATGCCGTGCTCGACGGACTGGGGATCGAGCCGGTGCAGTTCATGCTCGAGCGCCCCTGGAACACCTTCTGGCTGATCATCGTGATGGTCTGGATCCAGGCCGGGTTCGCGATGACGGTGCTGTCGGCGGCGATCAAGGCGATCCCGGACGACGTCATCGAGGCGGCCAAGATCGACGGCACCAGCTCATGGAACCTGTTCCGGTTCATCACGCTGCCGAGCATTCGCGGCTCGATGGTCGTCGTGCTGACCACCATCGCCATCGCGACGCTGAAGATCTTCGACATCGTGCGCACCATGACCGGCGGCCAGTTCGGCACCTCGGTCGTCGCCAACGAGTTCTACAACAACGCGTTCCGCTACAACCAGGCAGGCATCGGTGCCGCGCTGGCGGTGCTGCTGTTCATCATGGTCATCCCGATCGTGGTCTACAACGTCATCCAGCTGAGGAGGTCGTGACATGGCCCAACCTGTGATCAACCCCGACGCAACGCTGCCCAGCGAGGACGTGTCGGACAAGGGCGCGCTGGCCACGACGTCGAACGGGTCGCCCCTGGCGCGCAAGCGCAAGTCGGCCGCAGGCAATGCCGCCAAGGCCGTCAGCTCGCCCTGGGCGTCGTTGGTGGCGATCGTCATCGCGGTGTTGTGGACGATCCCGACGCTCGGCCTGTTCATCACCTCGTTCCGCACGCAGCGCGACATCCAGCAGACCGGGTGGTGGCATGCCTTCGTCAAGCCGTGGTTCACGACGAAGAACTACCAGGAGGCCATGTTCGGGTCGTCCACGAGCCTGGTCGACTATTTCGTGAACTCGATCGTCATCACGATCCCGGCGGTGACGATCCCGCTGCTGCTCGCCTCGATCGCGTCATACGCGTTCGCCTGGATCAAGTTCCCCGGACGTGATGTCCTGTTCGTGGGCGTGTTCGCGTTGCAGGTGGTGCCGCTGCAGGTGGCGCTGATCCCGCTGCTGAGCCTGTTCATCGACACCGGCGTCGACGGCTACTGGCGGGTCTGGCTCGCCCACGGCGTGTTCGCATTGCCGCTGGCGACGTTCCTGCTGCACAACTTCATGAAGGATCTGCCCGGTGAGCTCATGGAGGCGGCCCGCGTCGACGGCGCCGGCCACACCCAGATCTTCTTCCGGATCATCCTGCCGCTGCTCACCCCCGCGCTGGCGAGCTTCGGCATCTTCCAGTTCCTGTGGGTCTGGAACGACCTGCTGGTGGCGCTGATCTTCCTGGGCGGCACCCAGGACGTGGCCCCGCTGACGGTGCGCGTGGCAGAACTGTCGGGCACCCGTGGCAGCCAGTGGCACCTGCTCTCGGCGGGTGCGTTCATCTCGATGATCGTGCCGGTCGTGGTGTTCCTGGCGCTGCAGCGCTACTTCGTCCGCGGCCTGTTGGCCGGTGGCCTGAAGGGTTAACCCCGGACGAGGCACTACCCCGGCACATGCAGAAGGCCCCTCCGTGATGGAGGGGCCTTCTTCAGTACGCCGCCCGGGACTCGAACCCGGAACCCGCTGGTTTAGTTGCTGCCTGAGTTCGGCAGGATGGCGGCCATGCACTGGAATCCCCTTATAGAGCAATGGTTGGCCGCGCTGCGTGCCGCCGGCCGGCCACCCTCAACGCTCGAGTTGCGCAGACACCAACTCGGGCGTTTCGCCCGTGACCACCGCGCCGGGCCGGCGAGCGTAACCGCTGACGACGTCGCCGAATGGGTCGGGCGTGAGTCGTGGGCGTTGGAGACGCGCCGGAGCCATCGCGCGGCGTTGTCGACGTTCTACGGCTGGGCGGTGCGCACGGGGCGTCTCGAGCATGACCCGACGGCCGGGCTGTTGCCGGCGATGCCTGCCCATCACCTGCCGAGGCCGGCGGCTGAGGACGTCGTCGCCGACGCTCTGGCGACGACACGCGATGAACGGGTGAGGATGATGGTGGCCTTGGCCGCCCACGCCGGCCTACGCCGCGCCGAGGTCGCCGCGGCGCGGCGTGAGGACATGGTTGAGGGTATGGGCGGCTGGGTGCTGCGGGTCCATGGCAAGGGCGGCCGGTGGCGGCTGGTGCCGCTGCCGGGGTGGCTGGCCGATGTCATCCGGCGCCGGCCGCCGGGGTGGTTGTTCCCCGGCAACGACGCCGGCCACCTCTCGCCGGCCTGGACAGGGCGACTGATGGGTCGGGTATTGCCGGCGGGGGTCACCCCGCACCAACTGCGCCACCGGTACGCCTCGAGGGTGTACGCGGGTAGCCGTGACCTACTGGCGACCCAACAGTTGCTCGGCCACGCGAGGCCGGAGACGACCCGCGGCTATGTGGCGCTGAGCGACGAGTCGCTACGGGCCGCGGCCAACCACGCGGCCTAGCTCGAGGCCGGCGGCGGGGTGACGTTGGCGTCGGCGACGCCGAACAGCGCCGAGGCGAGCAACAGCCACGCCGCGCCCTCGTTGCCGTTGAGGACGCCGTAGACCGCGGCGACGCCGAGGCCGGCGCCGGTGACGCGGTAGGCCCACCGGCGGACGGCCGGGGTGAGGTACTTGTTGCTCATGCGTTGCTCCTGGTCTGCTTGGCTGCCTCGAGGGTGCCCTTGAGGATCGTGATGGGGTCGTCGCCGCGGCCGTCGCCGACCACGTCGCCGAACGTGCCACCCTGCCACGCGGCGCGGGCGATGGCGGCCTTGCCCTTGGGGCTGTTGACGTAGGCGTCGACGGCCTCGGTGATGAGTGCCTTGAGTTGGGTGGGGGTCATGGTGTCCAGCTCCTTGATGTGGATGGTGTCGGGGTCGGCGGCCACCTCGAGGGTGGCGAGTTGGGCATTGAGCCACGCGAGGCCGGCGCGCCATGTGCGGATGGTCGCCGGCCGGGTGCGGTCCCGGTCGAGGGCGTTGTTGGCGAGGCCGTTGCGGCCGGCCTTCCATGCGGCCACCTGGGCGGCGGCGCTGGGGTCGAGGTGCGGGCACCCGATGAGCACGAGGTGGGTGTGGGGCGGCATTCCGTCGCGGGCGTCGCGCTCGAACGCTGCTGCGCCGGCCTCCTCGAGCAGGTCGTCAATGGCGCCCCCGCGCTGGGCGATGTCGAGGACGCCACCCCCGTCGTGGGTGGCGGCCGAGGCCGCGACGCCACTGTCGGAGTAACAGCCCTGGGTGACGTCGAGCTTGCGGTGCACGAGGCCGCGGGCCACCGCGGCGCGTTGGACGGCCGGCCACCACGCCGCGAGGCAGGAACAGCCGACGAACTGCCACCCGTCGAGGTCGGTGATGAGTTGTGCGGTCATGGGGTGGTTCCTTTCCTGAACGGCCACCGGCCAGGCCGGCGGTTGACGGCCTGCCATAGGCGGGCGTGTTCCTGACCCTCGCGTCGGCGGTCGTCGGCGTCGACCTGGGCGAGGACGCCGATGTCGCCGCGGATGGTGCCGACGTCGGCGACGAGGCCAGCGACCTCGGCGCGCAATGCGCTCACGTCCTGGCCGAGGTTGCCGAGGATGGTCGTCTGAGAGGTGGCGTGCGCCTCGGTGCGGTTGATGGCGTCGCGGGTGCTCGAGCCGTGGTTGGGGCTGAGTTCGTCGCGGACTTGGTCAAGCTGGCGGCCGAGGGCGCCGACGTTGGTGGCGAGCCGGCGGGATTCGGCCTCGGCCTTTTTGAGGCTGACGAGGCCGGCGGCGAGGGCGCCGATGATGATGGCGATGCCGCCGGCGAGGGCGCTGATGAGTTCGGGGGTCACGAGGTGGCGCTCGTCTGGGTCATCTGGATCGCCAACACCTGGACGACGACGGTGGTGGTTCCGGTGGCGGGGATGGCGGCGCGAATCATGCCGGCGGTGGTCGAGGTCGACCACCCGCGCACGGTGGCCGAGACGTCGCCGGCGCTGCCGAGCAACGTGGCGAAGACGAGAGGGTTGGCGGTGAACCGGCCGGCCGGGAACGTGATGGCGACGTCGACATAGCGCGAGGCGCTGATGGTGGCGTTGAGCGTCTGGGCGTGGGCCGCGGCGATGAGGTGCGGCGCGGTCCATGGGTTGAGTTCGTTGTTGACGTCGCTGGCGCTGAGGACTTGGCCGACAGTGAAAGTCTTGGGCATGGGGGTGGGCGCCTTTCCTTAGAGAGGGTTGCGGAGCTGGTAGGTACTGCGGACCTCGAGGCCGCGGCGAGGGTGCGGAGTGATGACGTGGTCGATGCCGACGACCTGCCGGTCGCGGGTGAGGCCGCGGTGGACGACTCGGAGGGTGTCGCCGGGGTTGACGATGTTGAGGTGTGCGTCGGTGACGGTGATGGCGGTGATGTCCTGGGTGAGTTGGCCGGCGTTGAGGATGCGGTCGGCCAATGCCGCGACGTCGTCGGGGCTGTTGAGGGCGGTGACGGCTTCGCCGCGGCGCGGCCCGAACGTGGCCGCGCTGGTCTCGTTGCGGGTGGTCGTGGTGGTGGTGGGGTCGTCGTTGGGGTCGCCGGTGCGTGGCCGTCGGTTGGTGATGGTGACCTCGTTGAGGATGGCGGTGGTGTCCCAGTCGAGGACGGCGCCCACCATGGCCGTCGAGGTAGCCGAGGTGCCGGTCTCGCGGCCGTCGTCGGTGTAGGTGATCCACGGCTCGTCGGCCTTGGGTTTGAAGCTGACCGAGCCGCCGCCAAGGCCGGCGAGGCGGTAGCTGGGGAACCACCGGGCGCCGAGGGAGTTGGCGATGAGGTCGAGGTGGTCGGCCGGGGTGAGGGCGCTGCCGTAGTCGGCGAGGTTGGGGTAGATACCGGAGGGCATGAACCGCGCGACCTCGCCGGCGGCGTCGACGACGTCGTTGACGAGGTCGCGGTAGAACCATGGGCCATGTGCCGGCGTGCGGTAGGCGGGCAACTGCTGGAGCTGCTTGACGACGTCGGCCGCGGTGATGGTGACCCAGTAGTCGGCGCTCACCTTGTCATGGCTCACGCGAACGTTCTCGACGCGGCCATGGAACACGTTCCAACTGTTGCCGTCGGTGATCTTGATGGTGGCGCCGGGGCGGATGTCGGGATAGCGGGTGGGTAGCGCGTCGTTCTTGAGGGTGATGGTGGCGGTGCCCGGCCGGGTGGCCTGGGTGAGGCCGGCGCCGACGTGGCCGACGCTGACGGTGATGTTGGTGATGGAGCCGTCGAAGTCCCACCACTGCGGCAGTGGTTCGGGCATGTTGTAGAGGGCGGCGTAGTCCAACCGCGATTGGTCGAGGACGAACGCGTTGGGGTCGTTCCACAACAGGTCTGCGGCGGAGTCGAGGCCGGACTTGTCGAGGGTGAAATAGGCGCCGGGGGCGCGGCCGAGGATGGAAACGGTGAGCATCTAGACCGCCAACAGCTTTTGGCCGGTGAGCCGTTCAAACTCGCGGATGAGGTCGACGATGGCCCGGCCGATGCTGGCAGGGTCGGCCGAGGGTGGAACGTTGACATTGAACGTGACCGGCGCGGCAAGGCTGCGGGCGCCGACAGTGGCGACGCCGAGGCGAGCGGTGATGCTGGCGTCGGTGCCGGCGATGAGGCCGGTGACCTGGTCGAGGGTGCGCAACAGGCCCGGCACGCCGGACAGGATGCCGCGGTTGAGACCCCACATGATGGCGACGCCCTCGTCGGTGAGTAGCTTGCGGTCGGCCTCGATGGGACCCTTGTTGTCTTTGATCCACTTTCCCATGCCGCCGACGGTGGCCTTGACGTCTTCCCACTTGGCGAGGATGCCGCGCCACAGTGAGCCGATGATCTCTGAGCCGATGGCCCACAGGTCGACCTTGAGGCCGGCGCGGGCCAGCGCGGGGAACCCGCGCACGACGCCGAGGGCGCGGTCTATGCCGGCCGACACTGCGCTACGTAGGGCGCCGAACGCGGCCGAGGCGGCGCCGCTGAGTTGGTTGCCGAGGCCGTTGAGGCCGGCGCGGGCGCGTCCTGGTAGGCCGGCGACGTGGCTGACGGCGTCGCTGACACCTCGGGAGACGGCGCCGGTGAACGCGGTGAACGCGGCCACCGCGGCGCCGGCGATGAGCCGGCCGAGGGCGGCGAGGGCGCCGAGGGCGCGGTCGGGCAGGCCGCGGAAGAATCCGACCACGGCGTCGATGGCGTTTCCGGTCGAGCGCTTGACGGCCTCCCATACCTCGGCGGTCTTGGCCTTGACCTTGTCCCAGTTCTTGACGAGGTAGACGATGCCGGCGACGAGTGCGGCGATGCCGACGATGATGAGGCCGATGGGGTTGGCGGTCATGGCTGCGTTCCAGAGCCACTGGACGGCCGTGACGACGCCGACGGCCGCGGCGAGGACGCCGATGGTGATGGCGAACGCCTTGACGACCTCGGGGTTGTCGCGCATGAACCCGATGACCGCGGCGAGGGCGGCCTTGACCGGCTCGAGGTGGCGGTTGATCTGGCCGAAGCGTTCGCCGAGGGTGTCGACGGCGCCGGGCAGTCGGGTGGCGAACCACTCGGCGACGGCCTGGATGGTGGGCATGGCGGCCTTGAGGCCGTTCTCAACGACGCCGTCGATGGCGGCCTTGACGCGGTGCATTGCGCCCCCGAACGTGGCGCCGGCGGCCGCGGCCGAGCCGCCGAACTCTTTGTTGAGTTCGGCGAGGATGACCTTTTGAGCGCCGGCGGTGTCGCCGGCTTCTTGCATGGCCTTGATCTGCGCCTTTTGCTGGTCGGTGAACGTGACGCCTACCTTGCCCAGCGCGCCGACGCCCTTGATGGGGTCGTTGAGTGCCTTGCCGAGCTGCATGGCCGCGGCCTTGGGGTCGCTGCCCATGGCGGTAGCCATGTCGGCCATGATCTGGGTGGTTTGGTTGAAGATGTCGTTGCCGGCGCCGGCCTCGTTCTTGATGTTGGTGAACGTCAACAGCAGGTTGGAGCCGTTGTGAATTGCCTCGGCGTCGAGTTTTGACTTGGCCTCGATGGCGTCAGAGAGGTCGCGGATGCCCTGGACGCTGACGCCGGCGGCGTTGCCGGTCGACGTGAGCGCGGCGGTGGTCTGGGCCGCTAGCCCTTGTTGCTCGTTGATGGCGCCCCACGCGTCGCCGACGGCGCCCTTGATGATCTGGGCGGCGCCGGTGAACGCGTCGGCGGCGAGGGCACCCTTGAACACTGAGGCACCCGATGCCGCGGTCTGCTGCAAGGCGCCGAGGTTCTTGTTGACGTCGCTGATGCCGGCGGTGGCCTTCTTGACCTCGGCGACGACGTCGAGGGTGATGGTGCTGCCCTTAGCCACGGCCGGCCTCCTGATCTGGTTCTAGCGCTTGTGTAGGTCGTTGTAGACGCGTAGCCACACCTCAATTTCCTCGAGGCTCATGGCGTCATAGATGGCCGGCGATTGGCCGGTGATGAGACACCACCGGGCGCGCCGCTCAACCCATCGGCGGTCCACTTTTGTCGGCCTCGGCCTCGGCCTCGGCGTCGGCCTCGTCGTCGTCCTGGCCGCCGGCGGTGTGCTGGGTGACGTAGGCCGCGAGGTCGGGGAGTGGCATCGCCTCGAACGTCTCATAGGCGTCGCGGCCGTTGTTGGCCTGCCGGTGGACCTCGTTGGCGGCGATGATGAGGCCGACGATGGGGTCGTTGTCGATGTTCTCGAAGTCGACGCCGTAGCGCTGCTGGACCATGCGCCACCGCAACGCGGGGATCTGCTTGATGAGGTGTGCCACTGATGCCATGGGTGGAGCCTTTCTAGATGAGGTCGAGACGTTTGGCGATGTCGGCGAGGCCGTCGTTGACGACCTCGGCGACCTGGGCGCGGCGTGCGCTGCCGGCACGCTCGAGCCACAGTGAGCCGCGGAATGAGCCGCGGCCGTAGTTGTTGGCGCCGGCGTAGGGCACCCGCGCCGAGCCGGCGCGGACGGTGGCCTTGTTCTTGCCCTTGCCGGTGCGGATACTGCCTTGGAGTCGGCCACTGCGGACGGTGACGAGGCGCTTGGCCTCGCCGACGACGATGTCGCCGGCACGGCTCATAACGTCCTTGAGGTCACCTACCTCGGCGCCGAACTTCTCGAGGTTGCGCACGGTGGCGCGCAATCCCTCAACCCGGACAGTCATGGTCTGGGCCCCCGCTTAGAGCGCGGTCTTGAACTCGGCGTCGCTGGTGCCCTTGAACTCAAGCTCGATGTCGGCGCCGACAGGGTCGGTGCCGGCCTCGTTGCTGATGCCGGGCTTGCCGGGCAGGGTGGCGCGAAGCACCCGATGCGGCTGGGTGGTCGACGGGGTGGCGTTCCCCCACGGGCCGAGGACGATCTCAACCTCGCCGGCGTTCTCGGCGCAGAACTTGTAGAGGCTGCCCTCGTCGTAGCTGACGATGGTGGTGACCTTGAGGGTCCAGTCCTTGCCGACACCGGCCGCGGCCTCGTAGAACGTGAGGTCGTCGCCGGCCTTGTCGGCGGGGGTGAGGTCGTAGCTCTTGAGGTCGTCGGCGTAGCTGCCGGCGGCGCCGGCGGCGCCGGTGGCCTCGTTGACGAGGGCGATGGTGAAGATGGGGTTGCGGTTGCCGCGCAACCGGGACGAGGTTGCCATGGGTCAAGGCCTTCCTTTAGAGGGTGATGGTGGCGGTGATGGGGATGGTGACAACAGGCGCCTCGGCGTCGTTGATGGTGGCCCGCCATGGCGCCGACACATGGGCGATGGCCCAACGGTCGGGCAGGTAGGCGAGGATGGCGACCGCGGCGCCGGCGAGGGCGTCGATGATGACGTCGTTGGTGCCGATGCCGGCCACCAATTGCGCCTCGTAGTTGGCCTGCCATGTGCCGAACGTGTCGCCTGGGGTGAGCCATGGGTCGGCCGAGGCGAGGATGACCACCGGCGGCGCCACCCGCGCCGGTACGTGGTCGACCACGCGCCACCCGGTGACCTCGCCGAGGTCGGCGGCGAGGGCGGCGGCGAGGTCGCTGATGACGCCCACTAGAACGCCCCCACGTAGCGCCGGATGATCGGCCACGACTGGGCGAGCGGGTCACGCGGGGCGCGCACGGCCTGCCCAGTACCGAACTCGGCGAACTGCGAGGCACCCGATGGGCTGTCTCGACGTCGGTAAATCTCGTGGGCGACCTCGTGGGTCACCTGATCGAGGACGTCGGCGGGGATGGGGCGCCACGGCGTGGCGAGGACGTCGTTGAGGATGGCCTGAGCCTCGGCGAGCGCGGGGGCTACGTGCGGGTCGCCGGGGGTGGTGCCGATGTAGGTGGCGAGCGTTTCGGCGGTGACGGCCATGGGGGTGGGCGCTCCTGGTGAGTGGTGGGCGGTGGGGTGCCGGCGGCCCGCGGGTGTGTCACGCGGGCCGCCGGGGTCGGTCAGGCCGCGGTGATCTTGACCTTGACGACGGCCTTGGGGTCGTCGGTGGTGACGGACTGGTAGCCGTAGAGGCTGAATCCCTTGGTGAGGTTGGCGATGTCCTCGTTGGCGAGGTTCCACGGGCCGTCCTCGAGGCTGGTGATGGCGTCGGTGGAGACGATGAACCCGTTGAGGCCGGTGATGGTGGGGTCGACCACGACGGGCAGGCCCGCGACGTTGCCGGTGAGGGTGCGGACGTTGACGTTGCCGATGCTGTTGACCCCGTCGCCGTTGGTGACGAACATGGGCCGGCCGGTGGTGTCGGTGACTGCGGCCATGAGCTTGTAGTGGTGGAGTCCCATGATGAACACCTCGGCGGACTTGCCGAGGCTGTTGGTGTCGATGAGGCCGGCGGCGTCGGTGACCGCCTCGGTCCATGCCTTGCCCTCGGCGACGGTGGCGCTGATGTCGGCGCCGGTCTGGGCGCCGGTGATGTTGACGAGGGCGTCGCGGACCTTCTTGTTGGAGTGGCGGCCGTAGAAAATCTTCTGAGCCTGCAACACCTTGTTCAGGTAGGCGACATCCGAGCGCTCGATGGCCTGGAACGACAAAACGGCGTGGTTGCCGATGGTGGCGACCGGCGCGGTCTTGGTGGCGACCTTGAGGGTCACGAGGCCGAGCGCGTCACCCTCGGCGGCCTGGTCGCCGGTGGCGTCGGTGGTGGCCGAGAGTTCGGGGTAGCTGATGCTGTTGCCGGCCTTGGGCAACGGTTCACGGTTGAACAGGTTGACCAACGGCCGGCCCTTGTCGACAAGGGCGATGTCGCGGTTGATCCACCCCGGCCGGGTGCCGGTGTCGGCGAGGACGCCGTCGGTCATGGCCCGGTCCGACGCCTCGGCCGCGGCGTGGTAGGCGGCCTGGACGGCCTTGAGGTCGTCCATGGTGGTGCTGCGGTCGGCGAGGCCCTTGACGAGGGCGCCGAGGGAGGTGAACCGGATGGCCGGCGTAGTCGAGCCGGCGCCGGCGGCGCGGGATTCGATGAGGGACAGCCGCCGGGCGAGGTCGTCGCGGTCGGCCTCGAGCGACGCGGCGCGCTCGGCGAGTTCGGGGGTGGTGGTCATGGTGTCGTGCTCCTGGGGCTCGGTGGTTGGGGCGGTGGTCGGGGTCGGTGGGGTGGTCGCGGCGCGCACCTCGGAAATGCCGGCGGCCTCGTAGGCCGGGAACCCGACGATGCTGACCTCCTTGGGTGCCACCTTGAGGTGAGTGATGCTGCCGTCGTCCTCGAGGCGCATTTCTTCGGGCAGGAACGAAATCGACAACTTGTCGAGGACGCCGTCACGCAACAGGACCGCGACGTCGCGGCCGGTGGTGGTGTCGGAGAGGTCGACGTCAATTTCGGCGCCCTCGGTGCGGTTGCGCTGGGCGGTGATGCGGCCGACGGGCAGGGCTTGGCGCTGGTGGTTGTAGTAGATGGCGAGGCCGACGAGGGCGCCGTCGGGCACGGCGCCGGCCGCGAACCGCTCGGCGAGGCCGGCGTCGGTGGCGTCGACGTTGTAGGGCACCGCTAGGCCGGTGAACGCACGGCCGGTCGGGGCGTCGGCGATGCCGGCGCGGTCGGTGAATACCACGCCCAACGTGGTCGTCCTGGCCGTGGTGCTGGTCACTGTGGAACCTCCTCGAGGGCGCGGCGGGGCGCCGGGCCGTGGTAGCCGAGGCTCGGGCGGGCCTCGGCGGGGGTGATGATGCCGGCGGTGACGAGGCTGGTGGCGATGGTGGCCGCGGTGCCGGAGTCGGGGCGCAACCACGCGCCGAGGTTGAACTTGGCGCGCTGGCCGTGGGGGAGCTGGTCGGTGAGGGCGTCCTCGATCTCGCCGAGGTAGGCCATGAGGGTCGTGCGGGCGAACTGGGCGTCGACTTGCTCGAGGTTGGCGTAGGTCATGCTGGACCCCTCCACCGCGGCGAGCAGGTAGGGCGCCGGCACGCCGAACATGCGCGCCACGTCAGTCGTGGAGAACTGCTGAGACTCGAGGAACTGGGCGTCGGCCGGTGACAACAGGGTCGGGGCGTAGTCGAGGCCGAGGCCGAGGACCGCGATGTCGCGGTTGGCCTGGGTCTGGTGCCACCGCTCGCGGTAGAGGTCGGCGTCGGCCGCGGTGAGCCGCTGGTCGGTCTTGAGGACGCCGGTGGGTACGCCGGCGCTGTTGAACCACCCGTCGGCGTAGGCGCGGAGGTCGAGAGTGCCGGTGAGCGCCTGCCGGCACGCCTGGACCGGGCCGAGGCCGAGGACGTGGCCGGGCATTTCCAACAGGCGGAGGTGTACGACCTCGGCGTCGCTGAGGGTATGGATGGCGCCGCGGTTGTTGTAGTAGTGCCACCACCGCCGGCCACGGTCGTCGTGGGTGTGGTAGATGGCGAGCGGGTCCAACACCTCGAGGTTGATGGTCGAGCCGTCGGCGTTGAGGATGCGGCGCCAATAGGCGTTGCCGGTGCCGGCCATGCCCACGACAGTCCGCTTGATGAACCGGCCGAGCGACTTGTAGGCGTCGGGCCGGCGCGCCAACGACGGGGTCGGGCTGATGACCTGGCCGGCGCGGTAGACGTCGAGGTCGAGTTGAGCGCATGAGGTGGCGATGACGCTGATGGCGCGATAGACGGCCGGGATAGTGACGGCCCGGTCGAGGGTGAGCGCGGCCGAGGATCGCGTCGGGATGGCAGGGGTGGTCGACGTCGAGGGCGCCGGCTCGGTCGGTGTTTCCGACCGGTCGTTGAATCCCAACCACTGCATGAATCCCATGAGGCAATACTCGGCCCGCCCCGCTCATTTTTCAGTGTTCGCCCTTGTCAGGCACTAGAACAGTTGCGTTTCCGGGTCGGGGCGCACCTCGGCAACGTGCAAGCCGGCCACGGTAGCGAGGACCGCGTCGGCGTCATGGCTGCCGGCGACCACGCGCCATCCACCATTGAGGGTGTGCTTGCGTTTCGCGTGCGGCATTTGGTCGGTGAGCAGGGCGTCGCCGGCGTGGCTGACGCGCCGGCCGGCGATGGCGGCGAACGCGCCGGCCGAGGCCTGGGCCATTTCCGATTGCGAGAGCATCCACACCTCTAGGCCGGCGTCGCGTAGTTCCTTGCCGACGGTGGACAGGGTCGCGGCCTCGAGCGTGAACGCGGCGTTGGGGAACCGCTCGGCGAGGTGGCGGCCGAGGCTGACGAGGTCGGCGCGGCGTGCCCTGGCGATGCTGGCGATGACCTCAGTGGAGAGGATGCCGTCGCGCATAGTCTGCGCGGTGACGCTGGCGTGTTCCCATGCCGGCGTCCGGGCGAACGCGAACACGATGCGGCCGTCGGCGAGCGCGGCGTCGGGTACGCCACCGGTGGCGGTGGCGCGCCACTTGTCCGAGGGCAACCATGCCGTCGCGGACTTGACGAAGCGGTTGAACGTGAACCGCATGACGTCGACCTCGGGCTTTTTGGCCTCGTCGGCCTGCACTCGTTCCACCGGGATACGGCCACAGGCGACCGCGGGGTTGGCGGCCTTGATGTCGTCGGGGTTGTCGAGGCTGGCGCCCTCGGGCGCCTCCCACAGGAAGAACCCGAACCGCTCGTCGCCGGCGGGTTCTTCGACCGCGGCGAGGCCGTCCTTGTAGAGACGCTTCAGTAGGACGCTGGCCTCGTCGCCGGCGGTGGTGATGCCGAGGACCAACGCCTCGGCCATCGAGCGTTGGCCGGTGACGATGGAATCCCACATGATCGGGCGCATGATGTGCAGCTCGTCGGCAATGGCGAGGCTGACCGGCTCACCCTGGACGCCCTCGTCGCTGGCCGGCTTGACTTGGTACTCGCCGGCGCCGTCGCGGCGCTTGATGCCACGGGTACCGGAGGTCTTGAGGCGTGCCTTGAGCGGTGGGGCGTGGTCGATGGCGTACTTGACGCGGCCATAGACGATGTTGGCCTTGTCGACGGTGGTGGCGATGCCGAGGACGTTGGGACCCTTGCAGTGCTGCAACAGGCCATAGAGCGCGAACGCTGAGCCGATGAGCGACTTGCCGTTCTGCCGGCCGAGGGAGATGACGACCTGACGGTAGCGGAGCCGGCCGCGCAACTCGGCGACGGGCCAGTCGAGCGGGTAGCGCTCGAGGACGTGGTTGAACAGTTCGCGCTGCCACTGGTCGAGGGTGATGAGGCCATCCTCGGCGGTGCGGTAGTGGCGCTCCACCAACTGCGCCAACCGCGGCCCGTCGGAGAGGAAACGCTCGGTGAGCGGGGCGGTGTAGGAGGTTGGCGACCATGGCCGGCCGTCGAGCATCACATCACCTCGACAGGACCGAACAGGCCGTCGTTATCGAGGCCGTCGGCCGGCTCGGGCTGGCCGGCCCCTGGTTTCATGGCGGTCAACTGCTGCAAGGTGAGCCGGTAGGTCGAGCCGGTGGCGGCCTTGATCTGTCCCGACGCGGCCATTTCCTTGTCGAGGGTGTGGGCGAGGTAGTCGAGTTGCTGCAACAGCGGCGCGTGGTCGTCGGTGAGCCATGATTGATTGGCGCGGCGCCATTTGTTGGTGGCGCTCACTTGGGTCTGCCTGCGGGGCATTGGTCGATCCTTTCGGATTAGAACAGGATGGGAACGTTTTCGGAGTGATCCGGCACAATGCCGAATGTTTCGGCCTCGTTTTGTGAAAATGTCGGCCGGAGGTGGGGTGATCCGTTGTCCCTCAAAAAACCGAGGCCGTCGGGGAACCACCGGCGCGAGTACCACGTCAGTCGAAACTTGGTTCGGGCGCCCTTGGTGGAGTTGCATGAACGGCACAGGGTGACGCACTGGTCGATGTCGTGGCCGAGGTCCCCGGCCCAATCGTCTTCGGTGAACAGGTCGACGGGCTTGACGTGGTCGACGGTGAGGTCGTCGGTGGCGCCACAGGCGACGCATTGGTAGCCGTCGCGTTGCATCACTGCCGGCGTGGTGACCTCGTAGAACCGCCGGTCGCGGATGGTGTTCTTAGCCACGGTCGAACCACCGCCGGATGGTGGCCGGGGAGACGCCGAGGGTGCGGGCGGCCCGGTCGACAGACCACCCCCGGTCGATGAGGATACGGGCGTCGGTGATGAGTGAGGCCCGGACAAGCTGCGCCCTGGTCACAGTCTCGAGCCGCGCCCTCGTCGCTGCCATCCCTTTCAGCACCCCCGCTCGAGGTGAGCCGGCGACGTGGCTGACGTGCCGCCGGGGACGACCCGCTCGGCCGCGAGTGACTTGCCGTTCTGCCGGCCGAGGGACCGATGCCGCGTGGGTTTTGCACAGGCCGGCGCGGGCGCTGGTGAGGTTCCCACAGTCTCGGCCTGGGTCCTGCTCTCTGTCCTAGTCATGGTTCCTATCTGGTTCCTATCCTCATGGGGGTCACTAGGTGACCTATTTGGGGGTCAATCTCGTCACGTTTTGGGGGTCAATCTCGTCACGTTTTGGGGGTCACTAGCTGACCCCCACGCGCCGGAGAGGCACCACGTTTTCCACAGGCTCGGCCGGGCCGGCGTCGTCGGTGACGAGCATGGGTTGGCCGGTGCTGATGCGGTAGGTGGCGCGCATGAACCGGCCCTCGGCCTCGCCGATGCGGGTGATGGCGCCGGCCTTGATGAGGGCTGCGACGGCCCGCTTGACGGCCTGCCGGCCGAGGTCGTCGTCGGCGCCGGTGAGGGCCACGGACAGGTAGCCGTGACCGCCGTAGTAGCGGCCGGCCTCGAGGTCACCCTTGGCGGTGTCGAGGGCGGTGAGGGACATGGCGACGAGGACGAGCCGGTCGCGGTTGCCGAGGTGCGACCACGTCGCCGACATGGCCGCGGCGACCAACCGGGCGCCCATTAGGTGCCCTCGGTCGTGAGTGGCCGGCTGCGCAGGACCACGCCGCCCATGACGACGTCGGTGGCGCCGGTGGCGCGGGCATAGTCGAGGCACTGGACGGCCACCGGGCACCACGCGCACATGCCCAACTGGTCGGCGACCCTGGCCTCGAGGAAGTCGGCGCGGCCGTCGCGGCCGTCGAGGCCGAGGCAGGCGGCGCCGGCCATCCATGCCGTCGATGGTCGGGTCACCTCGGGCACCCCCGCTCGAGCAGGGCGCCCCATTGGTCAGCCATCGCCGCGGCTATGCCGGCGTAGCTCGTGCTACGGAGCTTCCACCTGTCAGGGCTCGGGCTGGCGTAATGAATCCGTGAGCGTTGTGCTACTGGTGTTGCGTCGAACGCCGCCTTGACATTGTCCGTTTCGGCGAGCGGTGGCAACCCGCGGAGCCAATAGGCAGTTCGCTTGGTCTCAAGGTGGCCGAACTGCCACGGTTGGACCGTTTGATGAGGTCGGCCCATGCCGTGACGCTCGACCGCGTATCGGTGTTGAACTGGGTTTTCGACACACAGTCGGGGCGTCTTGAAGTCCCACATGAGTCGGAAGAAATCGGCGCCGTCGAGCATCTTCGCCCACCGCGTCGGGTCGGTGTGCAACCATCGGACGCCACTGTTGGCCAAGTAGGTGCAGGGCGGGTGCGCTATGACGAGGTCCCACGGCCGGCCGTGGCGCTCGATCCACTCAGCGACCTCGGCCGGGTAGAGCGCGGTAGCGGCCTCGAGGTGCAACAGGTCGCTATGGCGTGCGGCGAAATAGGCGTCCATGAAATGCCGATGCCGGCGCCGGCGGTCAGCTTCCTTCGGGGTAATTGTCCTGGGCATTCCTTATCACCACTGCCCTAGTGATGACTGCGCCGGCTCGGGTGGTTTGCTGAATGCACTGGGCCGGCCGAACAGGAAATGCCGCTCGGTGGGGTCGATGACCTTGTCGGTCAGGTTCACGAGGGCGCGGGCGCATTCGATGATGTCGGCGGTGGTGATGGTGGCGCCGCCGGCCGCTAGGCCGGTCCACCCCTTGTTGATGGCCTCGGCGAGCTTGTCGACGGCCGCGACGGTGCCGTCGAGGTCGGCCTTGGGGCGGGCGTTCACCTGACCAACCAATCGGCGAGGGTTTTGACGACGCGGTTGGCGCAAACGACGACGTCGGCATAGGTGGCGTTGCCGTGGTCGCGCTGGGTGACGACGTCCTCGAGTTGGCCGATGGTCCTGGCGGCCGGCGTGCCGGCCGGCTGGTGCCGGGCGTGGCTGGCCTCGGTGGCAGGGTTGCCGGCGCCGTGCATGACTGCTTGCCGGACGACCTCGAGGCAGGCCAGAACGACGCCACGGGTAAGGCGCTTGTCGAGGTCGGCCGCGGCCTCGCCCGGGTAGGCGACGCCGGCGGCGTAGTCCTCGAGGGATTCACGCAACAGCACGAGGGCGCCGTGGTTGGTGCTGACGCCGGCGATGGCCGGCCATGGGCGGGTGGTGGTCACTGGTCGGCCTTTCGGGCGTCGGGGCAGGGTGAGGGGTGTTCGGGGTCAGTGCTGCCGCACTGCTGGCACTGCCACCCGTTGGCGATGCGGATGCACGGCCGGCACCTCGGCGCGTGCCGGAGGTACCACTTGGCGGTGGAGGTGCACGCGCGGCCACAGGTGGAGCAGTTGTAGGGGTGGCGCGCGCGGCCGAGGGTGCCGGCGGCCTTGAGGCCGTTGACGACCTCGGGGTCGAACAGGCGTGGCCCGGTGCGGCCGGGGAACTTGTCGGCCGTGGGGAGCGTGCCGGTGGCGGCCCACTTGTTGACGGTGGCTCGGGTCACGCCGAGGCGTTCCGCGGCCTGGGCCGCGGTGAGTAAGGGGTTGTTCATGCGGCGAACGTTACGCTTTTGCGCAATCTTGCGCAATCGCGGAAGCGGCCGGCGTGTCTAGGTCGTGGAACCGTAACGGCGTAAGCTTGCGCCCATGAGTGAGCAACGGTCATATGTGGGCATGGTGCCGGTGTGGACCCTCGCCGACAGAATGCGCAAGGCCCGCGAGGTGACGGGTCTAGACCAACAGGCGTTCTCGGAAGAATTGGGCGTCTCGCGGTCGACGGTGAGCAACGCGGAGCGGGGCAAGGTGCAACCGTCGCGGCTGCTGGTGGCGGCCTGGGCGATGCGCTCGGGTGTGCCGCTGGTGTGGCTCGAAACAGGCTCGGGGGGGGGGGGGGGGG
>NZ_JBNINW010000009.1:0-81985 GCF_050110855.1 Aestuariimicrobium sp. G57
CTAGGGTGGGGCACAAGCCAAGCACCAGGAGGACCCATGCCCACCACCGTCAAGGGCGTCGTCTCGTTCGCACGTGACGAGCCCGCTGAACTCGTTGACATCGTCATCCCTGACCCCGGCCCCCGTGACGTCGTCGTCACCGTGCAGGCCTGCGGCGTCTGCCATACCGACCTTGCCTACCTGCAGGGCGGCATCAACGACGACTACCCCTTCCTGTTGGGCCACGAGGCCGCCGGCATCGTCGAGTCCGTCGGCGACCAGGTCACCCATGTGCAGCCCGGTGACTTCGTGGTGCTGAACTGGCGCGCCGTCTGTGGCCAGTGCCGCGCCTGTCGCCGCGGCGAACCGCACTACTGCTTCTCGACCTTCAACGCCTCGAAGCCGATGACGCTGGCCGACGGCACCCCCCTGGCGCCGGCGCTGGGCATCGGTGCGTTTGCCGAGCGCACGCTCGTCCACGAACTGCAGTGCACCAAGGTCGACCCCGCCGCCGACCCGGCAGTCGCCGGGCTGCTCGGCTGCGGCGTGATGGCCGGACTGGGGGCCGCCATGAACACGGGTGCCGTCAAGCGCGGTGAGTCGGTGGCCGTCATCGGTTGTGGCGGTGTCGGGGACGCGGCGATCGCCGGGGCTCGGCTCGCCGGTGCGACGCGCATCATCGCCATCGATGTCTCGGACGAGAAGCTCGAGGTGGCCCGTGAACTCGGTGCGACGCATGTGATCAACTCGTCGAAGCTGGTCGATGACGGCCGCACGGGGGACGACCTGCCGCTGGCGGTGGCCGTCCGCGAGATCAATGGCGGCTTCGGCGTCGACGTCGCCATCGATGCGGTCGGTGTGCCGGTGACGTTCAACCAGGCGTTCTACATTCGGGACTTTGCCGGTCGCGTCGTGCTGGTGGGCGTGCCGACTCCTGAGATGCGCCTCGAGATGCCGCTGCTCGACATCTTCAGCCACGGTGGCGCGGTGAAGTCGAGCTGGTACGGCGACTGCCTGCCCGAGCGCGACTTCCCGATGCTGACCGACCTGCACCTGCAGGGACGCCTGCCGCTCGAGAAGTTCGTCTCGGAACGCATCGGCATCGAGGATGTCAATGCCGCGTTCGAGCGCATGAAGCAGGGCAGGGTGCTGCGTTCGGTGGTGGAACTGTGAGCACCGCGCAGGTCGAACGCGTCATCACCTCGGGCATCTTCGCCCTCGACGGCGGCGAGTGGCAGGTCGACAACAACGTCTGGTTGCTGGGCGATGACCGCGAGGTGATCATCGTCGATGCGGCCCACGATGCCAGGGCCATCGCCGCGGCAGTCGGCTCACGCACCGTGCTCGCCATCGTCTGCACCCACGGGCACAACGACCACATCGGGGCGGCTCTCGACCTGGCCGAGCTGGTCTCGGCGCCGGTGCTGCTGCACCCCGGCGACCGGATGCTGTGGGACCAGACCCACCCGGGGCGTGCCCCCGGCGTGCTGGTCGAGGGTGCCGGGCTGTCGGTGGCCGGGGTCGATGTCGAGGTGATCAACACCCCGGGGCATTCGCCGGGCTCATGCGTGCTGCACGTACCCGCCCTGGGCGTGCTGTTCTCGGGCGACACGCTGTTCCAGGGCGGTCCGGGTGCCACGGGGCGC
This sequence comes from Aestuariimicrobium sp. G57, assembly GCF_050110855.1. NCBI lineage: Bacteria > Bacillati > Actinomycetota > Actinomycetes > Propionibacteriales > Propionibacteriaceae > Aestuariimicrobium > Aestuariimicrobium sp. G57. The sequence continues at coordinate 1,626 of NZ_JBNINW010000009.1, forward strand.
TCGTACTCGGACTTCGACGCCATCATCGCCTCGATCAGCCAGAGGCTGTTGACGCTGCCGGCCGAGACGCGCGTGCTGACCGGCCACGGGGACGAGACCACCATCGGCACCGAGGCACCCCACCTGCAGGAATGGATCGACCGAGGGCACTGATGAGGGTGGGCCCCGGAGGGTGGCCACTGGGTCGCGGCTTGTGCAGCCACTAGGGTCGGGGGCATGTCGATTGCAGCCATGACCCCCGACTCACCCGTGCTCGTCGAGGTGGTGCGCGGCGACCTGGTCGAATGCATCCATCGGGCGCGGGTGGTGGTCACCGGCGCCGACGGCCAGGTGCAGTTCTCACTGGGCGATGTCGCCTCGCCGATGTATGCCCGCTCGTCGCTGAAGCCGGTGCAGGCGGTGGCGATGCTGTCGTCCGGTCTCGACGTCGAAGGACGGCTGCTGGCCCTGGCGGCGGCATCGCACTCGGGGCAGGACTACCACCTGACCGGGGTGCGCGAGCTGCTCGCGGGCGCCGGACTGGGGGCCGAGGCGCTGCAGAACACGCCCGACCTGCCGCTGGACGAGGCCGCCCGGGTGGTCTGGTTGCGCGCCGGGCGCGATGCGTCGTCCCTGACCCAGAACTGTTCGGGCAAACATGCCGCGATGCTGCGCACCTGTGTGCGCGCCGGCTGGGATGTGGGCAGTTACCTCGACCCCGCCCACCCGCTGCAGCAGGCGGTCGCCGCGACCGTGGACGAGTGGTGCGGCGGTCACTCGCCTGCCACCACCGACGGCTGTGGGGCGCCGCTGTTCGCCACGTCGATGACCGGGCTGGCAAGGGCATTCGGACGCATTGCGGGGGCGGGTGTCGGCCCGGCGAAGCTGGTGGCCGATGCCTACCGCGAGTTCCCGGAGTATGCCTCTGGTGATGGCCGCGACGACCTCGCGCTGCACCGGGCGGTGCCGGGGGTGGTGTGCAAGGGCGGCGCCGAGGGGTGCATGGCCGTGGGCCTGCCTGATGGCCGCGGTGTGGTGGTGAAGGTGGACGACGGCAACGCGCGGGCGGTGCTGCCGCTGACGGCGGCGGTGCTGGCCCGGCTCGTGGCTGAACCGGCCGCCCTGTCGCCGCTGCTGACCAGGCCAGTGCTGGGCCACGGGCGTCCGGTGGGCGAGGTCAGAGTAGCGCTGGGGGCGCTGGCTGGGCTGTGAACGGCACCCCCCTGCTGATTGCCCCTGAACGCAACAGTTGCCCTAGTGCTGGCACCAGGGCAACTGTTGCGTTCAGGGGCAAACCTCGCCGGACGAGTGCTCACCGCCCGCCCACATACATGGCGGGCCCGCTTCGCCGGGCAGCGATGGCGAACGCGCGGTCAATACGTTCACGCAGGGCTGGTGGTCGGCCCACCTCTTCCTTGCCCCATCTGGCAAAAACCCAGCCGAGTGACTCCATGCGTTCCTGACGGCGCTTCTCGCGCCGCATCACCGCCGCCGGTGTCTCACCGGGACGAGCGAGCAGGTCGTACTTGTCCTGGCCGTCGTACTCGCCGAGCACCCCGAGGTCGGGCCAGGCGAAGTCGGTGAAGCCGAGGCTGGTGCCGCCCGGATCAAGCACCTCGTACTGCTGCACTGGCTCCGGGATGCCGAGGGTCCGCATGCGCATCAGGCTGCGTGTCTCCATGGGGCTCTGTGACATTGCTGACGCACGCACCAGTGCCACCTGGGCATGACGAAGCCCCTTGCGGCCCCTCAGCGCCTCGATGACGTCGGCCGCCTCGGCGTCGAAGGCGGTCAGCGCCTCGGCGACGCGGGCCCGCCACCGGGCCGCCTCCCATGCGATCATGCCCGGCTCGAGCCCCCGCACCCGGGCGAGGTCGACGACTGTACGAGGCAGTGTCGTGAGCAGCAGCCCGTCCACCTCGGTGACGTGCTGCGCGGGCAGGGGAGCGCTCAGCACCCTCTTGATGGTGCGGGTGCGTGATCGTCCAGCACCCTGCTGGACGACCTGGACGAGTTCAGGCAGACGGGTGATGGGCAGGCCGTGCACCATCGCCGCGGTTTCGAGTGCGAGCACCTGACCGGCGCATGAGCGTGCGCGCTGCAGGTGCAGGGCCCGGGCATCGAGGGGCGTCTGCACATACTGGCCCCGCATGACCCTGGTCAGGTCACCGCTGGCGATGCGCTCGGCGATCTCGCGTGACCCCAGGCCCCGGAGTTTGAGCTGCGCTGTGGGAATCAGGTCGTCCATGGCCCCAGTCAAGCGCTTCATGGGCGCGACTGGCCGAGGCCACCAGCCGCCTGTGGATAACCCCCGTCCATCACCCCCCAAGAATTGCCCCTGAACGCAACAGTTGCCCTAGTGCCAGCACCAGGGCAACTGTTGCGTTCAGGGGCAAACCGCCACCCGGGGCGGCGAAACCTCAGGCCGTCACGATCGTCAGCGTCCCGATCGGCACCCGGTTGAACATCCAGGCGATGCCGGCGTAGTCGCGGATGTTCACACACCCGTGGCTGCCACCGCGGCTGTTGTCCCAGCCGATCTGGGCGAAGTCAGCCGAGTAGTGGAAGGCCTCGCCGCCCGAGAAGTACATCGAATAGGGCATCGGCACGTGGTACAGGTAGCTCCACTCGTCCTTGACCTTGCGGAAGATGCGCCAGGCGCCGTTGCGGGTGGGGGTGCTGGCGGCGCCGTAGCGGGCGTCGAACTCCTTGACGACCTTGCCGTTCTCGAGGTACCAGACCTTGCGGCGCGACTGGTCGGCGCAGATCACCTTGGCCTCGTCGTCACAGCGCGAATCCAGCTGGTACTTCACCACATCGGCAACTGCAGGCGGGGTCGGCTTCGGCAGGGGGGCGGCGACCTTGCGGACGACCGTCTTCTTCTGCAGGTCGGGCGTCGAGGTGGCGCGGTAGGCCGCCACCAGGTACTCGTATGTCGTCGAGTCGGTGACGCCGGTCACGGTGAACTTCTTCTGCGACTGGAAGCTCTTGACTGCGTTGGTCGTCGCCGCGTCGTAGGTGCCGGTGCGCTCGTTGAGGCGCAGCAGGCCGATGCGGAACAGCATCGCCTGCACCTCTTGCACCTTGGTGCCGGTGTCGCCGGGCTTGGCGTACACCGTCACCTCTGCAGGCGCGGTCACCTCGGCCTGGGCATCGGTGACGATGAACAGCGACCCCAGCGACATCGCCAGGGCTGCCGTCGCAGCAGTCAACACGCGGACGATTCGCTTGTTCATGTCATGATCCTTCGTCATCGAGCCCACTGGTGAGGACTACTGCCATCCTCACCCAGATACGTGTCAGTGCCCAGCCAGGTTGCGTCCGTCCCGGGAAAATTCCGACGAACTTCAAGAAAGCGCCAGGTCAGCCCTGCTTGGCCTTGTTGCGCAGCTTGGCCCGCTCATTGGCTGTGAGCGCCAGCTTGCGGATGCGCACATCGGTCGGGGTCACCTCGAGGCACTCGTCACCGGCGCAGAACTCCAGTGCCTGTTCCATGTTGAGCAGCCGCGGCGGGATGAGCCGCTCCAGCTCTTCACCCGTCGACGAGCGCACGTTGGTGAGCTTCTTCTCTTTGGTGGGGTTCACGTCCATGTCGTCGGCGCGGGCGTTCTCGCCCACGACCATGCCCTCATAGACCTCGGCGCCGGGCGAGACGAACAGCGTGCCACGCTCCTGCAGGTTGAACAGCGCATAGGCCGTCACCGCCCCCGTCCGGTCGGCGACCAGCGAACCCGTCGGACGGGTGCGGATCTCGCCCACCCACGGTTCGTAGCTGTCGAAGACGTGGTGCATCATGCCGGTGCCGCGGGTTTCGGTCAGGAACTCCGTGCGGAAGCCGATGAGGCCGCGGGCAGGCACGACATATTCGAGCCGCACCCAGCCGGTGCCGTGGTTGACCATCTGTTCCATGCGGCCGCGGCGCAGACCCATCAGCTGGGTCACCACACCCAGGTAGTCCTCGGGCACGTCGACGGTCAGCCGCTCGAACGGCTCGTGCAGCTTGCCGTCGATCATGCGGGTGACGACCTGGGGCTTGCCCACGGTCAGCTCGAACGACTCGCGGCGCATCATCTCGACGAGCACGGCCAGCTGCAGCTCGCCGCGGCCCTGCACCTCCCAGGTGTCGGGGCGCTCGGTCGGGTTGACCCGGATCGACACGTTGCCGATCAGTTCCTGGTCAAGACGGTTCTTCACCAGCCGCGCGGTCAGGTTCTTGCCCGACTTGCCGGCCAGCGGCGAGGTGTTGATGCCGATGGTCATCGACATCGAGGGCTCGTCGACGTCGATCAGCGGCAGCGGGTTGGGGTTCTCGGGGTCGCACAGCGTCTCGCCGATGGTGATGTCGGCGATGCCCGCGATCGCGACGATGTCGCCGGGCCCGGCCTTCTCGGCGGGCTTGCGTTCCAGGGCCTCGGTCATCATCAGCTCGGACAACTTGACGTTCGTCACGGTGCCGTCGGCCTTGCACCACGCCACTTGCTGGCCGCGCACCAGTTCACCCTCGATCACCCGGCACAGGGCAATGCGCCCCAGGTACGGGGACGAGTCAAGGTTGGTCACATGTGCCTGCAGCGGCGCACCCTCGGTATAGGTGGGGGCCGGGATCGCGGACATGATCGTCTCGAACAGCGGCTCGAGGTTGGGCGAGTCGGGCATGGCGCCGTTCTCGGGCTGGTTCAGCGAGGCCCGCCCGGCCTTCGCCGAGGCGAACACGACCGGGAAGTCGAGCGCCTGGGCGTTGTCGTCATCGACAAGGTCCATGAACAGCTCGTAGGTCTCGTTGATGACCTCGGTGATGCGGGCATCGGGACGGTCGACCTTGTTGACCACCACGATGATCGGCATCTGCTTGGCCAGCGCCTTGCGCAGCACGAAGCGGGTCTGGGGCAGCGGGCCCTCAGAGGCGTCCACCAGCAGCACGACGCCGTCGACCATTTCGAGGCCGCGCTCGACCTCGCCGCCGAAGTCGGCGTGGCCGGGGGTGTCGATGATGTTGATGGTGACGTCCTGGCCGTTGATCACGTGCCTGACGGCCGTGTTCTTGGCCAGGATGGTGATGCCCTTCTCGCGCTCCAGGTCCATCGAGTCCATCACCCGGTTGTTGACATCGGAGCCTTCACGGAAGGCTCCCGACTGCCACAGCATGGCATCGACCATGGTGGTCTTTCCGTGGTCGACGTGGGCGACGATGGCGACGTTGCGCAGATCTTGGCGTGAGGGCATCAGCTCGGCTTTCGCAGGAGGGCTGGCCTAGCACGAGCCCGGGTTCAGTCAAAGGACGGCGTGAGTCTACGCTGTGTGCACCTGTGCTCCCAACCACGGTTCTCGCGCCTGCCCGGTCTTGTTAGACTCCAGTGCAGCCTTGCTGAACTTCTGCTGAATACCTCCTGACATCGCTGAAAGGGTGCCGAGATCCATGTCGCCGACCCCACCTCGCCATGGGTGGTTCGACGACACCTCGGACGAGGACTCGGCAGCACAGCAGACCGAGCGGTTGGCCAGGCGCGGCACCTTGTCACGGGCCGATTTGTCGGCCGACCAGGTCGCCGCACGCCCTGCCGGCCCCCGTCGCGGAATGGGGGCCATGCGCGCCCTGCTCACGAGTGTCGTGGCATCGACCGAGGCCGCGTCCGAGGGGCACGCGGCACCGGACGACGAGGTCGCTGACGACGACGTACCCCGACGCGGTCTGGCCAGGTTTGCTGCCGGGCCCATCGAGGACGCCGCTGACGCGCCCGCGGCTGGTGACAGCCCTCGGCGGGGGTGGTGGGCGGCGGCCACGAGGTTCATGGCCGAGGACGACGAACCCGAGGACGACGAACCGGAGGACGACGAACCGGAGGACGACGAACCGGAGGACGACGAGCCCGAGGACGACGAGCCCGAGGATGCTGCGCCCGAGGACAGCGCAGCCGACCTCGTGGCCGGCGACGTGCCACGGCGTTCGCGGCGGGGCATCGTGCTCGAGGATGACGAGCCGACCGAGGTGCGCCGGGCCCTGGTGTTCCCGGAGGTCATTGATCCCGAACCTGAACCTGAACCCGAAGCCGAGCCGGTGTGGGCATGGGCCCTGAAGCCGCGGGTGCCGGTCGCGGTTGACCCGGGGCCTGACCCGGAGCCCGAACCGGAGCCCGAACCGGTTCCTGCCCCAGAACCGGAACCTGCCCCAGAACCGGAACCTGCCCCAGAACCAGAACCAGAACCAGAACCAGAACCAGAACCAGAACCAGAACCCGATCCGGAGCCCGAACCCGCATCACCCGAAACGCCCGTGCGGGTGTGGGTGCCGGTCACCGAGTCGCCGGTACCCCCGCCGCCACCCGCGCAGCTCGCGCGCCATCGTGCTGCCATGCGCACCACCGCGCCCGGGCCCAGCCCGGCGAGCCTCGAATCGGCGAGCCACCGCCGCGGCATCGAGGCAGCCGACCCCTGGTTCACCCGGCTCAAGCGGGCGCTGGGTCCGGCCCCCAAGTACTCCCGGCTGCGCGGCGACATCGAGGGCCTGCGCGCCATCGCTGTGATCTGGGTGCTGCTCTACCACCTGGGCGTGCCCGGGGTGCGGGGCGGCTTCAGCGGCGTCGACGTGTTCTTCGTGATCTCCGGGTTCCTCATCACCCAGCAGCTGGTCGGTGAGGTGCGCAGGACCGGTCGCCTGAACCTGCTCGGCTTCTATGCCAACCGCATCAGACGGCTGGTGCCGGCCGCCACCCTGGTGTTGCTGTTCACCGCCATCGCGGGCTGGGCGATCATGCCTTCGTCCCAGTGGCGCAACCTGGGCACAGACCTGCTCGCCTCGGCGTTCTATGTCATCAACTGGGCGCTGGCGCTGCGGTCAGTCGACTACCTGGCCGAGGACGCGCTGCCCAGCCCGGTGCAGCACTACTGGTCGCTCGCCGTCGAAGAACAGTTCTACCTGGTCTGGCCGCTCCTGGTGATCGCCTGCCTGGGCCTCGCCAGGCTGTTCCGCACGAAGGTGGTGCCGTTGCTGGCGGCGGCCCTGGTCACCGTGGTGGCCGGGTCGTTCTACTGGTCCCTCACCTACACCACCACCCACCCGGCCGAGGCGTACTTCGTCTCGACCACACGGTTCTGGCAGATCGGCGTCGGTGGTCTGCTCGCGCTCGCGGTGCCGTGGCTGCGCACCCGTGCCCAGACCCCCCGGGGCAAGAAGATCAACCTGCGCCTCGCCACGGCGGGCGTGCTGATGGTGCTCTCGGCCGCGTTCCTCGTTGACCCCGCGATGGGCTGGCCCGGGTGGGCCGCGCTGCTGCCGGTGGCCGGCACCGGCCTGGTGATCGCCTCGGGTGTTGCTGACGGCGACCACCAGCTCGCCCGGCTGCTCGGCACCGCACCGATGCGGTTGGTCGGCCGGTTGTCGTATGCCATCTATCTGTGGCACTGGCCGCTGCTGGTGTTCGCCCGCCAGTTGTGGGTCGGGCCGGACATGGTTGACCTGACCTGGGAACACAAGCTGGGTGTGGCGCTCGCCTCGGTGGCGCTCGCGTGGCTGTCGGGGCAGGTGCTCGAGGCGCCGATCCGCTTCGGCGAGCTGAAGTGGTGGCGGGGCCGCCTCGCATTCCGCAATGCCGCGATCGCCATGCTCGTGCCCGGCCTGATCGGTGCGGCGATGTGGGGCCGCGCGCCGCAGTTCCAGGGGACGGCCGTGGTGGTGCCCACGGCGTCCATATCGCCACAGACCACCCCGTCGGGGACGGCGTCGACCGCCCCGCCACGTCCCACCGTCGGCCCGGTGAAGGGTGACTACCTCGGCGCGCTGAGCCTGGTGGCCGAGGCCTCGGACCTGGGCATGCCGAAACTGCGCCCCGACATCGCCACCGCGCTCACGCCCACCAAGCCCATCACCCCCTCGCCAGCGGTCGCCGACCAGGACCTGCCCCCCGGCTACGCGAACGGCTGCCAGCGCGCCCGGGCCCAGGAAGAAGTCGTGGGACCCGACGAGTGCATCTCTGGCAACCCGGCCGGGCCGGTGCGGGTGGCGCTGGTCGGCGACTCCAAGATCGACCAGTGGCAGCCCGCCTTCGATGTCATCGGCAAGCGGCAGGGCTGGCGGGTGCAGAACCTGTCCAAGTCGGGCTGCGCGTTCACCTCACGCGACCAGTACCACCAGTGCAACCGCTACAACGCCTCGCTGATCGACACGCTGCTGGCGGTGCCGCCAGACCTGGTGATCACCAGTTCACTGATGTTCGAGCCGAACTCGGCTTCGGGCATGGCCGACTACCTCGCCCAGCTGCAGTCGCGCGGGTCGAAGGTCGTCATCATCGCCGACACGCCCGCGCCGCCCAACGAATCCTCGGTCTACCTGTGCGCAGAGAAGGCCGCCCAGGTCACCGACTGCAACTTCGAGCGCAACAACGGGTCGGGCACACCCCAGCTGGCCGAGGTGCATGACCGGCTCACCAACGCCGCCTGGCTCAACCTGAACGACTGGATCTGCCCGCCCATGGGCGCGAACTGCTCCGTCGTGGTCGGCAACGTCTTCGTCTACCGACAGACCAGCCACCTGTCGAACACCTACGTGCAGTCGCTGACACCGATCCTTGAACGGTCGCTGGTGAGCGCCGGGATCCTCAAGACCTCGACCCTCGCGCTGCAACCCTGAGCGCTGCGCCCCGGGCGCCACCCGAAGGCGGAATGCATTGTCAGCTGCGGTTGTCGCTAGTGTGTGACCATGGCCGGTCCTGAAACCCACCCGAACCTGATGGCGTCAGCAGGCATCCCCACCCGCCTGCCCGACGACCCTGCGGTCGACGCGCTCATCGAGCGCGGTCGCGCCGACTTCTATGCCGTCGTGCGCGAGTACCCCGCGTCGTCGCTGTGCTGGGCCATCCTGGCCGAGGGGTCGCTGATGACGGGCACCGAGGCCGCCGACATCGCCGCCTATGCCTATGCCCGCACCGGCTACCACCGTGGTCTGGACGCCCTGCGGCGCGCCGGCTGGAAGGGTTCCGGGCCGATCCCGTGGGACCACGAGCCGAACCAGGGCTTCCTGCGCTGCCTGTGGGCGCTGACCCTCGCCTCTGAACGCATCGGCGACGTGGACGAGGCAGACCGCTGTGCCCAGTTCCTGCGTGACTCCTCTGAAGAGGCCTACCAGGAGCTCAGCCAGGACGACCTGCGCCGCGAGCACGCCGACGGCGAGTGACGGGCTCGTCGGGTGACGGCGTTTGTCGGGTGACGGCGCTTGTCGGGTGACGGCGCTTGTCGGGTGACGGCGCGATAACGATCCGCGCCCAGCCCTCGACCGCTGCAGGCGCAGTGCGTCGTCCGCAACTAGAGTGAAGCGGCACTTCACCAAGCGGAAGGACGGGCTCATGCCAGGAATCGTCGTTGTCGGCGCCCAGTGGGGCGACGAGGGCAAGGGCAAGGCGACTGACAACCTGGGCGACCGGGTTGACTACTGCGTGCGCTATTCGGGCGGCAACAACGCCGGGCACACGATCAAGGTGGGCGGTGACACGTTCATCCTGCACCTGCTGCCCTCGGGCATCCTGAACCCCGGCACCACCACGGTGCTCGGCAACGGTGTGGTCATCGACCTCGACGTCTTCCGGCAGGAGCTCAACGCGCTCGCTGAACGCGGCGTCACGGTGCCGCACCCCCTGGTCTCGGCCAACGCGCACATCATCACGCCCTTCCACACGACCCTCGACAAGGTCACCGAACGCTTCCTGGGCAAGCGCAAGATCGGCACGACCGGTCGCGGTGTCGGCCCGGCCTATGCCGACAAGGTCAACCGTGTCGGCATCCGCGTGCAGGACCTGTTCGACGAGTCGATCCTGCGCCAGAAGGTCGAGGCCAACCTCGACTTCAAGAACCAGGTGCTGGTCAAGCTGTACAACCGCCGCGAGATCGACCCGATCCAGATCACCGAGCTGCTGCTGAGCCATGCCGAGTCGTTGCGCCCGCATGTCGTCGACTCGGCACGCCTGCTCAATGCCGCGCTCGACGAGGGCAAGGTCGTCCTGTTCGAAGGTGCGCAGGCCAGTCACCTCGACGTCGACCACGGCACCTACCCCTATGTCACCTCGTCGAACCCCGGCGCGGCGGGCGCCTGCACCGGCACCGGTGTGGGCCCGACCCGCATCGACCGCGTCGTCGGCATCGCGAAGGCCTACACGACTCGTGTGGGTGAGGGCCCGTTCCCGACCGAGTTGTTCGACGAGGACGGCGAGGCGCTGCGCGAAAAGGGTCACGAGTACGGCGCCACCACCGGTCGCAAGCGCCGGTGCGGCTGGTTCGACGCGGTGGTCGTCGAGCACGCGGTGATGGTCAACGCATTCACCGATGTGTTCCTCACCAAGCTCGACATCCTGTCGGGATGGAAGAAGATCCCGGTCTGCGTGGCCTACGACGTCAACGGCGTGCGGCACGACACGATGCCGATGACGCAGTCGGAACTGCACCATGCCAAGCCGATCTATGAGTACGTCGACGGCTGGGACGAGGACATTTCGGCAGCCCGCACGTTCGATGAACTGCCCGAGAACTGCAAGAAGTACGTCGCGTTCCTGGAGCAGCGCGTGGGTTGCCGCATCTCGGGCATCGGCGTCGGGCCGGGCCGCGACCAGACGATTGTGATCAACGACCTGCTCAGCTGATGCTGCTGACGCTCGGCAGGTACCTGGGCCTGCAGGCGCTGGCCCGGATCGCCGGGCGGCTGCCGCTGGGTCTCGGCTGGACGCTCAGCCTGCTGGTGATGGTGGTGGTCAACGCCGGGCCGGTGCTGACGCTGCTGTACGGCTCATGGGGCGTGAGCGACCTGGTGTTGTTCTATGCCCTCGAGAACGTGCTGATCATCGTGGTGGCCGTGGTCAGGCTGCTGACCTATCACGGGCGCGAGCCGATGGCATTGTTCAGCGAACACCCCGCAGCGTGGGTGACCGGCTCGGAGCTGTACGCGTTCGTGTTCGGCATGATCGCGGGCATCTTCACCCTGGTCGGCACGATCCTGGCGATCGTGTTCGCGGCCATCGTGGGGGTGGACGGCTCACCCGCGAGCTGGGCCCTCAACCTGGTGCTGCTGGTCGCCGGGTACGTGGTGGCGCTGGTGGTGTTCTGGTTCGCCCAGGGCGGGCGGCGTGCCGTGACGAACGCGCTCTACCTGGCCGCGCCGCCGATACCGCGGGTGCTGGGGTTGCACCTGCTGGTGATCCTGACGTTCCTGCGGCAGTTCGAGGCTGGGCAGGTGCCCGGCATCGTGTGGGGCATCGTGATCGGCAAGACGGTCTGGGACCTCGGTTTCATGGTGGCCGACCTGCTGATCAGGCTGCGAGGCAGCCGGCGTACGCTGGAGGCATGACAACGAAGTCAACCTCGAAGAAGCAGCTCAGCCCCACCAGCAAGAAGCTGTTGGGCGTCGCCGCGGCGGTGGAGTTCGCCGCCAAGGTGTGCATGTGGGTCGACCTGGCCAAGCGCCCGGCGGACCAGGTCAAAGGCCCGAAGTGGGCATGGGTGCTCGGGTCGTTCGTGAACACGATCGGGCCGGTGGCGTACTTCACGGTGGGACGTAGGAAGCCGACGGACGACTGAGGGGAGTCGCTCAGGGGGCCGCCCCTGAGCACCCTGACGCACAGTCGGCGCCCGGCGACTAGAGTTCTGCCCGTGACCGACCCCCAGCCCCAGGCCCTGCGCGTCCTCGTCATCGGCAATGGCGGACGCGAGCATGCCCTCGCCCGTGCCATCGCCGCCGATTCCGCCGTTGAAGCGGTGCATGTCGCTCCCGGCAACCCCGGCACTGCGAAGGTCGCCACCAACCACGCCGTCACGGCGACCGACCCGGCTGATGTCACCCGGCTCGCCACCGAACTGGGCGTGAACCTGGTCGTCATCGGCCCCGAGGCGCCGTTGGTCGCGGGCGTTGCCGATGCCGTGCGTGCGGCCGGCATCGCCTGTTTCGGGCCGGGCGCCGAGGCTGCACAGCTCGAGGGGTCGAAGCACTTCGCCAAGCAGGTGATGGCCGCCGCCAACGTGCCCACCGCGCGCAGCCGCTACTGCACCACCCCGGACGAGGCTGCCGCAGCCCTGGCAGAGTTCGGCCCGCCGCACGTCGTCAAGGATGACGGGCTGGCGGCCGGCAAGGGTGTCGTCGTCACCGATGACATCGAAGAGGCCCAGGCCCACGCCGACGCGTGCGGCACGGTGGTCATCGAGGAATTCCTGGACGGGCCCGAGGTCAGCCTGTTCGTCATCACCGACGGCACGACCGCCCTGGCCATGCAGCCGGCCCAGGACTTCAAGCGCGTCGGCGACGACGACGAGGGCCCGAACACCGGCGGCATGGGTGCCTATTCACCGCTGCCCTGGGCGCCCGCTGACCTTGGCCAGCAGGTGCTCGACCAGGTGGCGCTGCCCACGCTCGCCGAGATGAACCGCCGCGGCACCCCCTTCGGTGCCGGTCTGCTCTATTGCGGCCTGGCCCTCACCAGCAAGGGCGTCCGGGTCATCGAGTTCAACACCCGCTTCGGCGACCCCGAGACCCAGGCGCTGATGGGCCTGGTCGCCTCACCGATGGGCCAGCTGCTGTACGCCGCAGCCACCGGTACGCTCGCCGACTTCGGCCCCATCGAGTGGCACGACGGCTGCGCGGTCACCGTGGTCTATGCCGCCGACGGCTACCCCGGCGAACCCGAGAAGGGCGGAGCCATCACGCTGCCCGCCGATGCCGAGGACGCCTGGACCATCCAGGCCGGCACCGCACTGCAGGGTGACCAGCTCGTCGCCAACGGAGGCCGCGTGCTCGCGGTCGTGGGCCGCGGTGCCGACTTGCGCAGCGCCCGGGGTGCGGCCTATGAGCACCTCGTCAAGATCGACTTCCCGAGCGGATTCCACCGCTACGACATTGCCGAACAGGCCGCGATCGCCCAGATCGAGTCGGCCGACAGCCAGGAGGCCAGCCGATGAGCGTGCCCAACGTCCTTGCCAACCGCTATGCCTCGCCCGCGATGCGCGAGGTCTGGAGCCCCGAGAACAAGATCATCGCCGAGCGGCGGCTGTGGTTGGCGGTCATCGAGGCCCAGCGCGACCTGGGCGTCGACTTCGGCGGCGACGACCCCGATGCGGTGCTGGCCGACTACCGCGCCGTGATCGACAGGGTCGACCTGGACTCGATCAACGCCCGCGAGCGCGTCACCCGACACGACGTCAAGGCCCGCATTGAGGAGTTCAATGCCCTGGCCGGCCACGAGCACGTGCACAAGGGCATGACCAGTCGCGACCTGACCGAGAACGTCGAACAGCTGCAGGTGCTCAACTCGCTGAAGCTGGTGCGCGACCGCATCGTCGCCGCGCTGTCGATGCTGGCAGACCTGGCCGTGCGGTACGCAGACCAGCCCATTGCCGGACGATCGCACAACGTCGCCGCGCAGATCACCACGCTCGGCAAGCGTTTCGCCACTGCGACCGATGAACTACTGATCGCCCACCAGCGCGTGGACGAGCTGATCAACCGCTACCCGGCACGTGGCATCAAGGGCCCGGTCGGCACCAGCCAGGACATGCTCGACCTGCTCGGCGGTGACGAGCAGAAGCTCGCCGTGCTCGAGCAGCGCATCGCCACCCATCTGGGTTTCAACCATGTGTTCACCTCGACAGGCCAGGTCTACCCGCGCTCACTCGATTACGACGTGGTCACAGCGCTCGCCCAGGTGGCAGCGGCCCCGTCGAACGTCGCGACCTCGATCCGGCTGATGGCCGGCCATGAGTTGGTCACTGAGGGCTTCAAGCCCGGCCAGGTGGGCTCGTCGGCGATGCCGCACAAGATGAACACCCGCTCGTGTGAGCGCGTCAACGGACTGTCGGTGATCGTGCGCGGCTACGTGTCGATGGTGGGTGAATTGGCCGGTGACCAGTGGAACGAGGGCGACGTGTCGTGCTCGGTCGTCCGCCGGGTGGCACTGCCCGATGCGTTCTTCGCCCTGGACGGACTGTTCGAGACCTTCCTCACGGTGCTCACCGATTTCGGCGCGTTCCCGGCCGTCATCGAGGCCGAACTGGCCCGCTACCTGCCGTTCCTGACCACCACGAAGGTGCTCATGGCAGCCGTGCGCAAGGGTGTGGGACGCGAGGTCGCCCACGAGGTGATCAAGGAACACGCCGTCGCCGTCGCGCTGGACATGCGCGAGACCGGTGCCCGCACCAACGACCTGTTCGACCGGCTGGCTGCCGACTCACGGCTGGGGCTGTCCCGCGACGAACTGGACGCGCTGGTCAGCGAGCCGCTGGAACTGTCCGGTGCCGCGGCCAGCCAGGTCGCCAACCTTGCCGGACGCATCCGGGGGCTGGTCGAGGTGCACCCGGATGCTGCGGCCTATCGTCCGGGGGCCGTGCTCTGAGCCGCTGACCCCGGCGTGGGCGGCAGATCGTGGTGGGGGCTTGGGTGCAGCACATAGGTTGGTGACACCGAGAGGAGCTCGTGATGACTACTCGTCGAAACGTTCTGATCAGCCTGTCAGCGCTGCCGGCTGTGGTGGGACTCGCCGCCTGTACCTCTGACGGGGGCAGCGTCGGCGCCAGCACCGTGACCACCTTGCCGGAACCACCTGCTTCGTCAGCCCCGTCCCCAGCCTCGTCAGCTGCCCCGTCGTCAGTCCCGACCTCAGCCCCGACCAGTTCGAGCGCGGCGCCGTCCACGGGGCCACTGAAGATCGGCAGCCCCAGCGCATTGGTCACGGGGCTGACGACGCCCTGGGGGCTGCGTGCGCTGGACGACGACCGCCTGCTCGTCAGCGAACGCGACACCGGCGCCATCAAGCTCGTGCAGGGTGGACGCGCCACGCAGGTGGGTGATGTCGCCGATGCGAGGCCCCGCGGTGAGGGCGGGTTGCTCGGCATTGAGGTGAGCGCTGACCAGAAGGCGCTGTTCGTCTACCTGACCGGTGCCAGCGACAACCGGGTGGTGCGCTATGACCTGGCTGCGACGACGGGTGCGATCAGCAACCCGCGGGTGCTGCTCGACGGCATTCCCGCGGCGGGCAACCACAACGGCGGCCAGCTGGCGCTGGGACCTGACGGGCACCTGTACATCGCGACGGGCGATGCGGCCGACCGGCAGCGCGCCCAGGACCGCAATTCGCTGGCTGGCAAGGTGCTCCGCATTGCGGTCGACGGCTCCGTGCCGTCCGACAACCCGTTCGGCAACCCGGTGTGGAGCCTCGGCCACCGCAACGTGCAGGGCCTCACGTTTGCGCCCGACGGCCGGCTGTGGTCGTGCGAGTTCGGCGACAAGTCGGCCGACGAGGTGAACCTGATCGTGCGCGGCGGCAACTACGGCTGGCCCGAGGTCGAGGGCAATGACGGCCAGCGTGCGCCCTACCTGGCGCCGAAGACCACCTGGGAGCCGACGGCCTCGAGTTCGCCCTCGGCGCTGGCCTGGGCCCATGGGCAGCTGTGGGTGGGGGCGCTGCAGGGCAGGTGCGTGTTCCAGGTGCCGGTGCAGGCCGGGGGAGAGTCGGTCACGGCGCCGCAGGCGCACTGGGCCGATGAGTTCGGTCGGATCCGGGCGGTGATCGCGCACCGCGAAGGCATCGTGTTCGGCACCAGCAACACCGACGGCCGGGCCAACCCGCGTGACGGGGACGACCGGCTGATGTACGTGCCGCTGCAGTGACGGTGGGGGTGGGGCGGGCATCGTCCGAACCTGCACAAGTGGCACGGGCGTCGCCAATGAATCCGATTCGGCTGGCTCGGGGTGCGGACGGGGCGGTGGTGTCACTTCCGCAGGTTCGTGGACGAGCGTGGGGTTGGTGAAGGGGCTCGGCGCATGCTTCGTCCGGGGCCCCAACCAGAGAAACTCGCGCCACAACAAGTTCTTCGCCCGGATCGGGCCCCGCGGCCCGAAAAACTTGCTCGAGCGCGAGTTTCTCTGGTTCTGCGGGCCTGGCGCATGCTTCGTCCAGCGGTTGGCCCGTGCCGAACCTGCACTAGTGGCACTGGTGGCGCTGGTGCATGCGGTTCGGCCGAACCGGGCTGCGGACGGGGCTGTGGTGTCACTTCCGCAGGTTCGTGGACGAGCGCGGGCTGGTCAACTGGCCCAGCCCATGCCTCGTCCTCGCCGCCACCAGAGAAACTCGCGCCACAACAAGTTCTTCGCCCGGATCGGGCCCCTCGGCCCGAAAAATTTGCTCGAGCGCGAGTTTCTCTGGTTCTGGTGGGCATGGCTCATGCCTGGTCCGTCGGTTGGGCCGTGTCGAACCTGCACTAGTGGCACTGGTGGCGCTGGTGCATGCGGTTCGGCTGGTTCGGGGTGCAGACGGGGCATGGGTGTCAGTTCCGCAGGTTCGTGGACGAGCGTGGGGTTGGTGAAGGGGCTCGGCGCATGCTTCGTCCGGGGCCCCAACCAGAGAAACTCGCGCCACAACAAGTTCTTCGCCCGGATCGGGCCCCGCGGCCCGAAAAACTTGCTCGAGCGCGAGTTTCTCTGGTTCTGCTGGCCTGGCGCATGCCTGGTCCGTCGGTTGTCCGCACCCCCTCAGCCCACCGCGCTCGCCGCCACCAACGCCAGGCACACCACCACGATCAGCACCCCCAGGCCCCACATCAACACCGCGAACCACCGGCTGATCACCCACCGACCCATGACCTGTCGCCGCGACCCGAACCACACCAGCGGCAACAACGCGAATGGGATGCCGAACGACAACACCGCTTGTGAGAGCACCAGCAGGCCGGTCACGTCCGGCACCAGCGCCAGCAGCACCACCGCCGGCACAATGACGATCAGCCGCCGCCACGCCACCGAGAGGTCGCGGCTCACCAGCCCGTCCATCACCGACGAGCCCGCCTGCCCGCCGACCGCCGTCGACGCCAGCCCCGAGATCAGCAACCCCGCCGCGAACAACGTGGCCACCCAGCCGCCGATCGAGGCCGCCAGCCCGTCGTGGATGCCGACGAAGTCCCCCGCCCGGGGGTGGTGGCGCATGGCTGTGGCCGAGAGCACCAGCATCGAGATGTTGATCGAGCCCGCCAGCGCCATGGCCAGCCCCACATCGACCCTGGTCGCCCTCACCAGCCGCGGCACGTCGACGTCCAGCGCTCGTCCATGCCGGTCGCGCGACAGCGTCGTGTGCAGGTAGATGACGTGCGGCATCACGGTCGCACCCATCATCGCGACCGCCAGGTACAACTGCTCGGACGACGTGAGCCGCGGCACCAGCCCGGCCACCACCTCGCCACCTGCTGGTGGACGCGCCACCAGCCCCGCGAAGAACCCCATCGGGATCAGCAGCAACAATCCCAGGATCACCCGTTCGAAGCTCTTCTGCCCCCACCGCGAATGCACCGCCAACAACGCCAGCGAGCCCAGTCCCGTGATCACCCCGCCCGCCACCAGCGGCACCCCGAACAGCAGGTACAACCCCACCGCGCCGCCGATCACCTCGGCGATGTCGGTGGCGATGACCACCCCGGTGGCCTGCGCCCAATAGGCCAGTCGCAGGCCACGCAGGCGGCGTCCGGGCAGGTGGTCGGCGACGAGCTCTGACAGCGAGCGGCCCGTGACGAAACCCACCTTGGCAGCGAGGTACTGCACGCAGCATGCCATCAGGTTGACCAGCACCAGCACCCACAACAGGGCATAGCCGTGGTCGGCGCCCGCCGAGAAGTTCGCGGCGAAGTTACCGGGGTCGACATAGGCCACCGCGGCCACGAACGCAGGCCCCAGCAGGCCCGCGAACCCGAGGCGCGGCGGCCGCGTGGTCGAAACCGGCTGGAACACTGTGCATCCCTTCGTCAACGATGCTGCCGCCAAGCTGGAAGCCGCACGATGCATCACGAGCTGAATCGCGAGCCGACAAGGCCAACGGCGTCCACCCCGGCCAACCCGACGCGGAATGTCGGCACCGTCCGATAAGGTGGCAATCACCGCCCCACCGATGCCTTCACCGGCCGATAGGACGACACGCCCGTGCTTCTTGCCCTCATTCTCGCGCACTTCGCGGTGGGGGCCAGTGCGCCCATCTTGGCGAAGTGGCTGGGACGACGGGCGTACTTCGTGGCGGCATTGGTGCCGGCCGTGGCCTTCGGGCTGCTGCTGGGCAAGGCCCCGCAGATCACCTCGGGTCAGGTCATCACCGAGACCTACCAGTGGATCGCCGTGCTCAACATCGACATCACGTTCCGCATGGGACTGGTGCAGTGGGTGCTGGGCCTGGTCGTCACGGCCATCGGTGCCGTGGTGCTGGTCTATTGCCGGTGGTACTTCGGGGCCACGGCTACCGCGACCAGGTGTCTTGGCCTGCTGACCGCCTTCGCGGGCACCATGCTGGGCCTGGTCAGCGCCGACAACCTGGTGCTGCTGTACGTGTTCTGGGAGATCACGACGATCTTCAGCTACCTGCTGATCGGCAACGACTTCACCCGCAAGGCCAACCGTGGCGCCGCGCTGACCGCACTGATCGTCACCACCTTCGGTGGCCTGGCGATGCTGGCCGGCATCGTCGCGCTGGGCGTGGTCACCGACACCTACAGCATGGCCGCCATCATCGACCAGCCGCCGTCGGGGCCCATCGCCGCTGCCTCGATGTTGCTGCTGCTCGTCGGCGCGCTCAGCAAGTCGGCGTTGTTCCCGTTCCACTTCTGGCTGCCCGGCGCGATGGCGGCGGCCACCCCCATCAGCGCCTACCTGCACGCGGCGGCCATGGTCAAGGCCGGTGTCTACCTGGTGCTGGTCATGGCGCCAGTGTTCGCCGATTCACCCTACTGGCGACTCACCATCTCGGTGCTCGGCGCCATCACCATGCTGCTCGGTGGGTGGCGCGCCCTGCGACAGGACGACATCAAGCTGCTGCTCGCCTACGGCACCGTGAGCCAGCTGGGCTTCCTGGTGGTGCTCACCGGCATGGGCACCCAGTCGACCGCGCTCGCGGGCCTGGCCTGGCTCGTCACCCACGCCCTGTTCAAGGCGGCGCTGTTCCTCGTCGTCGGCATCGTCGACAAGTCCACCGGCACCCGTGACCTCACGATCCTGTCGGGGGTTGGACGACAGCTGCCGTGGCTGGCGGCCTTCGCTGTCATGGCGGCGGCCTCAATGTCGGGCCTGCCACCCACCCTGGGCTTCATCGCCAAGGAATCGGCACTCGAAGGCCTGGTCAACCTCACCTTCGGCGGCGACGGCACCACCATGCCCGCCGCATTGTCCGTGACGCTGACGGCGGCCATCGTCCTCGGGTCGATGCTGACGCTGGCCTATTCGTACCGCTTCATCTGGGGCACGTTCGCCGACAAGCCCGGCATTCCGCTGTGCGAGGTGCGCCGCCAGACCTGGGGCATGTCGCTCGGCCCCGGGCTGCTGGGTGTGCTCTCGCTCGTGCTCGGCTTCCTGGGGCCGCAGATCACGCGTCTGCTGATGCCCTATGCCGAGTCGGTGCCCGAGGGTGCACACCCGCATGGACTGGCCCTGTGGCACGGGTTCACGATCCCGCTGGGGCTCTCGGTGCTGATCATCGTCGGCGGATCACTGATGGCCTGGCAGCGCGAACGGGTCAGCCACCTGCAAGAGACGTTCCCGACGACCGTCACCGCCCACGACCGCTACCTGCAGATCATGCGGCTGGTCGACAAGGCGGGCGTCGAACTGACCTCACGCACCCAGCAGGGTTCGCTGATCGTCTACCTGTCCAGCATCTTCGTGGTGTTCCTGCTCGGCGTCGGCACCCCGCTGCTGCTCACCTCGAGCTGGCCCAGCAGCGTGCGCTGGTACGACTCACCGGGCCAGGTGGCCGTCGGCGGCATCATGATCACCGCCGGACTGCTCGCGGCGATGTCGCGTGGCCGCATCCGCGCCGTGCTGCTCGTCGGGGTGACCGGCTACGGCACCGCCCTGCTGTTCATGCTGCACGGGGCCCCCGACCTGGCGCTGACCCAGGTGCTCGTCGAGACCGTCACCGTGCTGGTCTTCCTGCTGCTGCTGCGCCGCATGCCGCGCTACTTCACCAACCGCCCGCTGGCCGCGAGCCGCTGGTGGCGGGTGCTGCTGTCGCTCTCGGTCGGCGCGGTCACCGTGATGCTCACGATCGTCGCCTCGGGTGCCCGCATTGACCTGCCGGCATCGCTGCCGCTGTTCACCACGGCCAAGGAATTCGGCTACGGCAACAACATCGTCAACGTCATCCTCGTCGACACCCGCGCCTGGGACACCCTCGGCGAGGTCTCGGTGCTCGCCATCGCCGGCACCGGCGTGGCATCGCTGATCTTCCTGCAGTCCCGGGCCCAGAACCCGCGTCGCCGCCCCCGCCACAGCGACGCCGCCCAGGAACGCGCCTGGCTGCGCGGTTCGACCAGCCTCGACCCGGCCGCGCGCAGCCTGATCTTCGAAGTGGTCACCCGCATCATCTTCGGGCTGACGGTCATGGTGGGTGCCTGGCTGCTGCTGCGCGGCCACAACGAGCCCGGCGGCGGCTTCACCGGTGGCCTGGTGATCGGCATGGCGTTCATGCTGCGCTACCTGGCCGGCGGGCGTGACGAGCTCAACGAGGCCGCGCCCTTCGACGCCGGCCGGCTGCTGGGTTCGGGGCTGGTGCTCTCGGTAATCAGCGCCCTGGTGCCCGTCGCCTTTGGTGGTCGGGTGCTGCAGAGCTACGACATCTACATCAACCTTGGCCCCGAGTTCATCGAGACCCCGATCGGCCGACTGCCCTTCCTGGGCGATGTGCACCTGGTGTCGTCCGTGGTCTTCGACGTCGGTGTCTTCCTGATCGTCATCGGCGTGCTGCTCGACTTCGCGCGCAGCCTCGGGTCGGGCATCGACATCCAGGCCAGCGAGCACCGTGCGCCCATCCCGGCGCCCCGCTCGACCGTCACCCTCAAGGCAGGTGAACTGCGATGAGCCCGAACATCACCCTGGCCCTGGTCGCCGGGTGTCTGGTGGCGTGCGGGGTCTACCTGCTGACCGAACGCTCACTGTCCCGCATCCTGATGGGCGTGATCGTGCTGGGCAACGGCGTCAACGTGCTGTTCCTCGTCGCCGCCGGCCCCGCGGGCATCCCGGCGATCCTCGGCAGTGGGGACAAGTTTCTGATGACCGACCCGCTGCCGCAGGCGATGGTGCTGACCGCCATCGTCATCAACATGGCTGTGGGCGCGTTCGTCATGACGATGGCCTACCGCAGCTTCCAGCTGTTCGGCCATGACGAGGTGCAGGACGACCGTGAGGACGCCCGCATCCGCGCCCTCGCCGAGAAGGACAGGGTCTCGTCAACGTATGAGGAAGGCCGATTCCAGGACACCGGTGAGAACGTGGTGAGCGAATGAACAACCTGTTGCCGCTGCCCGTGCTGCTGCCCATGTTCGGGGCCGCGATCACCCTCATCGTCGGACGCCGTCCGCGCGTGCAGAGGGCCATCTCGATCGCCGTGCTCGTCGCGGTGGTGGCCGTCGTGGCCTGGTTGGCCATCACCGCGCACCGCCAGGGCGTCCAGACGCTGTGGTTCGGCGCCTGGCCGGGGACGGCCGGCATCGCGCTGGTCGCCGACCGGCTGTCTGCGCTGATGCTGCTGGTGGCCTCGCTGGTCACCCTCGGGGTGCTCATCTATTCGGGTGGCCCTGATTCGGAAGAGCTCAGCAAAGAGACCCCGGTCTCGATCTTCCACCCGACGTTCCTGTTGTTGTGCTCGGGCGTCTCGAACGCGTTCCTGGCGGGCGACCTGTTCAACCTGTTCGTCGGTTTCGAGATCCTGCTGTTCGCCTCGTACGTGCTGCTGACCATGGGCGCGACCCGTCCCCGCATCCGCGCCGCGTCGATCTATGTCGTGGTCAACCTGGTCTCGTCCGCCCTCTTCCTGATCCTGCTCGGCACCGTCTATTCGGCGGTCGGCACGGTCAACCTGGCCCAGCTGGCCCAACGCATCCCTGCGCTGCCCGACGACGTGCAGGTGATGATCCAGGCGCTGATGCTGACGATCTTCGGACTCAAGGCGGCCATCTTCCCGCTGTCGGCGTGGCTGCCCGACTCCTATCCCACCGCGCCTGCGCCCGTCACGGCGGTGTTCGCGGGCCTGCTCACGAAGGTCGGCATCTACGCGATCCTGCGCACCCAGACAGTGCTGTTCCCGCACCGCCCGCTCACCGAGGTGTTGCTGGTGCTGGCCGCGCTCAGCATGCTGGTCGGCATCATGGGCGCCATCGCGCAGTCGGAGCTCAAACGTATGTTGTCGTTCACCCTGGTCAGCCACATCGGCTACATGCTGCTGGGCATCGCGCTGGGGTCCGTGGACGGCCTCACGGCCACCATCTACTACACCAGCCACCACATCACCATCCAGACCACCCTGTTCCTGGTGGTGGGGCTGGTCGGGCGTGTGGCCGGCTCGACGTCGCTGGAACGCATCTCGGGCCTGGTCGCGGTTTCGCCCCTGCTGGCCACGCTGTTCTTCGTGCCGGCCATGAACCTGTCGGGCATCCCACCCTTCAGCGGCTTCATCGGCAAGATCGGGCTGCTGCAGGCCTCGCTCGACTTCGGCGGGGTGTGGGGCTGGACGATGGTGACCGTCGCCCTGCTGACGAGCCTGCTGACGCTCTATGCCATCGCCAAGGCGTGGAACCGCGCCTTCTGGGGTGAGCCCGAACTGGTCACCGAGGGCAGCGGTGAGCCCGGCACCATGCCGCGGTCGATGGTGGGTGCCACCGTCGGCATGATCGCGCTCACCCTGGCGCTGACGTTCGGTGCCGGGTGGCTCTACGACTACTGCCAGCAGGCGGCGATCGCCTTGACCGATGGCGATTATGTGCGTGCGGTGATGGAGGGCCGGTCATGACGACCCATGGTTCAGAGCACAACCACGATCACGACGAGCACCTCGACCATGTGCGGCGTCGAAAGTTCAGCATCCGCGGCCAGTGGATGAACCTGGTGGTGCTGACCATCACCTGGGTGCTGCTCAGCGGCAATGCGTCGCTGCTGACCGTCGCCAGCGGCCTGCTGCTGGCGGTGTTGATCTCGTGGGTCTTCCCGTTGCCCAGCATCCAGTGGGGTGGGCGGCTGCGTCCGCTGGGGCTGGCGTACCTGGTGGTGCGCCTGCTGTACGACCTGGCCACAGCCTCGGTGCGGCTGTCGCGGTACGCCTTCTCTCGTGGGCCCTTGCCCGACACGGCCATCATCGCCGTGCGGCTGAACTCCGATGCCGACCTCTACCAGGTCGGCACGGGCAGCATCCTGTCGGTGGTGCCGGGCTCGGTCGTCGTCGATGCCCGCCGCAAGACCCGCACGCTCTACCTGCACATCTTCCCGACCTCACCTGATCGGCTCGATGCCGAGCGGGAGGCCTCGTTGGCCGCCGAGCGGCGCATCCTGGGCGCGTTCGCCTCGAACGCCGAGATCGAGGCGGCCCGGCTGAAGGCAGGGGGTCGGGTATGAGCATCGCGATCACCATCATCCACGGCATCGCCATGGTGCTGCTGGTCGCCGCGGCGGGGTTTGCCCTGTACCGGATGGCCCATGGGCCGACCAGCCTCGACCGGTCGGTGGCGAGCGACGTCATCATCGCGGTGCTCATCGCTGCCACCGGGCTCTACACGGTCACCTCGGGCAACGCCTTCGGCATGCCGGTGCTGGTCGTGCTGTCGCTGCTGGGGTTCACGGCGGCGGTCGGTATGGCCCGGCTGATCTCGAACCGGTCCGACCAGGTGCGCACGCTGCACGAGGCGCGGCGCCACCACGAGGACGGTGGCCACCATGACTGAGGTCATCGACCTGGTCGCAGCGCTGTTCGTGTGCGCCGGTGCGTTCTTCTGCCTCTCGGCCGCGGTCGGCATCGTCCGCTTTCCCGACGTGATCACCCGGCTGCACGCGGCGACCAAACCGCAGGTGTTCGGACTCATCCTGATCCTGGTGGGGGTGGCGCTGCGCATGTGGACCTGGCAGGTCACCCTGCTCGCCATCCTGATCGCGATCTTCCAGGTGCTCACCGCGCCGGTCTCGGCCCACATGGTCTCGCGCACCGCCTACCGGCTGGGCATCTGGCAGTCCGACCACGCACTGGTCGAAGAACTGGGCCAGGACCTCGAGGGCGCCGGGTTCGTGCACCCCGCCGAAGAAGAGGAACCGGGGGAGGGATCCTATCCGGGACTGCGCTGGAAGCCCGCCCAGGCATGGCTGCCGCCCAGCCGCGCTGACGAAGAGGCTGCTGCGGCCAGCGGCCCCGACGAGCACGGCAACGCGGGGGTCTCCGAGATCCCCGAAGGCGCGGCCCACCCGCACGAGGCCTCCGAGGCGATCGCGGACCACACCGAGACCAACCCCGAAGAGCTCAGCTGACCTGGCTGACTACCAGCTGCGCAGGCTCGCGGGGCTGCGCGGCGCGGTCAGCGAGGGGTCGGTGACGACGTGGTCGGCGAGCACCTCGTCGATGCGGACCATCAGTTCTTCGGGCAGGTCGACGCCTGATGCCTTGGCGTTCTCGGCGATCTGCTCGGGTCGGCTCGCGCCGATGATCGCGCTCGAGACATTGCGGTTCTGCAGCACCCACGCCACGGCCAGCTGGGCCATCGACAGCCCCATGTCGGCGGCGATTGGGCGCAGGTTCTGCACTGCCTCGAGCAGGCCCGGGTTCGACAGCCAGCCCTCGACCATGCGGTTGCCACCCTTGGCATCAGTCGCCCGCGACCCCTCAGGGGTGGGCTGGCCGGGCAGGTACTTGCCGGTGAGCACGCCCTGGGCCACCGGCGACCAGACGATCTGGCCGATGCCGAGCTCCAGCGACTCGGGCACGACCTCGGTCTCGATGATGCGGCTCACCATGTTGTATTCCGGCTGGTTCGACACGATGCGGAACCCGGCCTGTGTCGCCAGTTCCTGGCCGGCCCGCAGCTGGTCTGCCGTCCACTCACTGACGCCGATGTAGATCGCCTTGCCGGCGCGCACGACGTCCGCGAACGCCTGGATTGTTTCTTCCAGCGGGGTGGAGTGGTCGTAGCGATGGGCCTGGTACAGGTCGACATAGTCGACCTGCAGCCGGGTCAGCGAGCCGTCGATCGCCTCGAGGATGTGCTTGCGTGACAGGCCGCGGTCGTTGGGGCCCTTGGGGCCGATGGCGCCGTGCACCTTCGTGAAGATCTCGAGCGATTCGCGCCGCTGGCCCTTCAACGCCTCGCCGAGCACGCTCTCGGCGACGGTGTTGGCGTAGACGTCGGCGGTGTCGAAGCTGGTGATGCCGGCGTCGAGCGCCGCGTGCACGCAGGCCGTGGCGGTCTCGTTCTCGACCTGTGACCCGTGCGTCAGCCAGTTTCCGTACGTGATCTCGGTGACCTGCATGCCCGACGAGCCAAGAAAGCGATACTCCATGCCCCATTCCTACACCCGTCCGGATTTACGCGCTGACAACGCTCCGGGTGCCCGCGCGATTACCCTGTACAGGTGCCGATGCTTGACCTGCCCCTGATCCACGCCGGCAAGGTGCGCGAGCTCTATGAGCTGAGCCCAGACCCGCAGACCGGACGCGAACGCATGCTGATGGTGGCCACCGACGCCATCAGCGCCTATGACCACGTGCTGAGCCCGGGCATCCCCGACAAGGGCGCTGTGCTCACCCAGTTGTCGCAGTGGTGGTTCGACCAGCTCGGCGACATCGTCGACAACCACGTGCTCACCACCGACGTGCCCGACGAGGTGCCGGCCGCCGACCGTGCCAGGGTCGCGGGGCGGTCAGTCGTGGTCGAGAAGCTGGCGATGGTGCCGGTCGAATGCGTCGTCCGGGGTTACCTGACCGGGTCGGGATGGGCCGAGTACCAGCAGTCGCGCACCGTCTGCGGCATCGCGTTGCCCGAGGGCCTGCGCGACGGCGACCGGCTGCCCGAGCCGATCTTCACCCCGGCGACCAAGGCCGAACTCGGCGAGCACGACGAGAACATCACCTATGAGCAGATGCTCGAGACCACCGGCCCCGAGCTGGGCGCGCAGCTGCGTGACGTCAGCATCGAGATCTACCGCCACGCCGAACAGGTCGCCCGCGAGCGGGGCATCCTGCTCGCCGACACCAAGGTCGAGTTCGGTCGACGCCCCGACGGCACCCTGGTGCTCGGTGATGAAGTGCTCACGCCTGATTCGTCCCGGTTCTGGGACGCGACCACCTGGCAGCCGGGCGAACGCCTCGACAGCTTCGACAAGCAGTTCCTGCGCGACTGGCTCGTTCACGAATCGGGCTGGGACAAGGCCTGGGACACCACCCCGCCGCCGCTGCCGCCACACATTGTCGACGCGACGCGCCAGCGCTACCTCGACGCATATGCCCGTCTGGTCGGGACGGCATTCGTGCCGACGGCCAACACCGATAGGATCGCCCCCATGGCCACCGTTGTTGTCGATGTCATGCCCAAGCCCGAGATCCTTGACCCGCAGGGCAAGGCCGTCACCGGTGCGCTCGCACGCCTCGGTTACGACGGCCTGACCGTGCGCCAGGGCAAGCGATTCGAGATCGAGGTCGACGGCGAGGTGACCGATGAGGTGCTCGCCCAGGTTGCCGACGCTGCCGAGAAGCTGCTCGCCAACACCGTGATCGAGCAGTTCACGGTGCGGGTTGAGGGGTCGGCCCAGTGACCCGCATTGGTGTCGTCACCTTCCCGGGCTCGCTGGACGACCACGACGCGCTGCGGGCCGTGACGCTGTCGGGTGCCGAGGCGGTGCCGCTGTGGCATGCCTCTGACGACCTGACGGGTGTGGACGCCGTCGTGCTTCCCGGCGGGTTCTCGTACGGCGACTACCTGCGGTGCGGGGCCATCAGCCGGTTCAGCCCCGTCATGGATTCGGTGATCGACGCGGCCAACAAGGGCATGCCGGTGCTGGGCATCTGCAATGGTTTCCAGATCCTGTGTGAGTCGCACCTGCTGCCGGGGGCGATGATCCGCAACGAGTCGCGCCAGTTCATCTGCCGCGACCAGCGCCTGCGCGTCGAGTCGGTCGACACCACCTGGACCTGCGACTTCGAGCAGGGGCAGGAGATCACGATCGTGCTCAAGAACGGCGAGGGCAACTACATCGCCGACGACGAGACGCTGAAGGTGCTCGAGGGCAACAACCAGGTCGTCTTCCGCTACCTGGACAACCCGAACGGCTCGCGCAACGACATCGCCGGCGTGACGAACGAGCGTGGCAACGTCGTGGGCCTGATGCCGCACCCCGAGCACAACATGGAAGAGCTGACCAGCCCCAGCCTGGACGGACGCCCGTTCTTCAGCTCGGTGCAGCGGTTCCTGGCCAGGGTGTGAGGGCCTGACGCGGTCGGGTTGACCGGCTCGTGGGTGCATTTCGCGCGTCGGCGTGGGAATTGCAGCCCGCGGAGGCGGCTCGGGCTGCATGTCGTGCACCGGCGCGGGAAATGCAGGTGCGGGGGTCGTCCGGTTGGTCTGTGGACGCCCCCGTGGCGCGTGGCGGCCGGGGTGTGACCGGCCCAAATGTTGCGCTTTTGGCGCCGGCGTCACCTGTGCAGCTCGCGGAGCTGGTTCGGGTTGTACTTCCGGCGCCAGCGTCACGAATGCAGGTGCGGGGCTCGTCCGGGGTCGTTCGGACGAACGCATGGCGCGTGGCGGCTCGGGTGTGACCGGCCTGAATGTTGCACTTCTGGCGCCGGCGTCACTTGTGCAGCTCGCGGAGCTGGTTCGGGCTGCACTTCCGGCGTCAGCGTCACGAATGCAGGTGCGGGGCTCGTCCTTGGGGAGTTCTTCTGGTCCTGGGTTTGCTGTGGACGCCCCCGTGGCGCGTGGCGGCCAGGGTGTGACCGGCCCAAATGTTGCACTTCTGGCACCGGCGTCACTTGTGCAGCTCGCCGAGCCGGTTCGGGCTGCACTTCTGGCTCCAGTGTCACGAATGCAGGTGCGGGGCTCGTCCGGGGTCGTTCGGACGATCGCATGGCGCGTGGCGGCCGGGGTGTGACCGGCCCACATGTTGCACTTCTGGCACCGGCGTCACTTGTGCAGCTCGCCGAGCCGGTTCGGGCTGCACTTCTGGCTCCAGTGTCACGAATGCAGGTGCGGGGCTCGTCCGGGTCGTCCGGACGATCGCATGGCGCGTGGCGGCCCGGGTCGCCCGGCCCAAATGCTGCACTTCTGGCGCCAGCGTCACCTGTGCAGCTCGCCGAGCCGGTTCGGGCTGCATTCGCGGCACCAGCGTCACAAGTGCATGATCAGGGCTCGTCCAGGACCGCTCGTCTGAGCAAAATCCACCCCCGCGCACTCCGACGTCCGGGTACCCCAGCACTCCCTCCAGACCCACCTGTAGCGTGGTCCACAGGCACGCAATGATGCGCGCCCTCTGACCACGAAGAGGTAGTCATGGCACAGGCAAAGAAGATCATGAACAAGCCCGAGGATCTCGTCGACGAGACCCTCGACGGGCTGGTCGCCATCTCGCGGGGCTTGCTCACCCGCGACCCCGGCTCGCGCGTGGTGCGCAGCACGAAGATTGAACAGGGCAAGGTCGGCCTGGTGGTCGGCGGCGGATCCGGGCACGAGCCGATGTACGGCGCCTTCGTGGGCCCCGGCCTGGCGAACGCCAGCGTGTCGGGCAACATCTTCGCCGCGCCCGCCCCGCAGCATGTGCAAGAGGCCATCGAGGCTGCCGACGCCGGCGCCGGTGTGCTGGTCGTCTATGGCAACTACGCCGGTGACATCCTGAACTTCGACCTGGGTGCCGAGGATGCCGCCGACAACGGTGTCGTCTCGAAGACCGTGCTCGTGCGCGACGACGTCGCCACCCCTGACCGTGACGGACGCCGCGGCATCGGCGGCGCCTTCTATGTCGTCAAGGCCGCCGGTGCCGCCTGCGCCAAGGGCCTGTCACTCGACGAGGCCGCCGCGGTGACCGAGCGTGTCGAGTTCAACACCCGCACCATCGGCATCGCCCTGCGCGCCGGTGTGCTGCCCGACACCGGCAAGCGCACGTTCGAGCTGGGTGATGACGAGATCGAGATCGGTCTGGGCGTGCACGGCGAGGTGGGCGTCGAGCGCACCAAGCTGCAGAGCGCGGACGACATCGCCGAGAACATGCTGAACCGCATCCTGGTCGACCTGCCCTTCGAATCCGGCGACCATGTCGCGGTGCTGATGAACAACCTGGGTGCCACCACCCAGATGGAACTGCTCATCGTCTACCGCCGCATCGCCCAGTTGCTGGAAGAAAAGGGCATCACCGTCGACCGCACCGACATCGGCGCACCGTTCACCTCGCAGGACATGGCCGGCTTCTCGCTCACGCTGCTCAAGCTCACCGACGAGATCGCCGAACTCATTGCCGCGCCGTGCGAGTCGGTGCCCTTCACCCAGGCCTGAACGATGGCAGCAACTCTCACCATCGACCAGACCCGCACCGTGCTGCTGGCTGCCTGCCAGGCCATCATCGACGCCCGTGAAGAACTCGGCGATGCCGACCGTGCCACCGGTGACGGTGACCACGGCGAGGGCATGGCCAGGGGCTTCGGGGCCGGGCAACAGGCGCTGCAGCAGGCCGAGCTCGCCACTGTCGGCGAGGCCTTCAAGACCATCGGATCGGCCGTCCTCGCCGCCAGCGGCGGGGCGTCCGGGGTGATCTTCGGCACCATGTTCCGCGCACCGGCGAAGGTGCTGACCGGTGACCAGCTCGACGCCGAGGGTTACGCCTCGGCGCTCGAGGCCGCCGCCGACCAGATCGGGACGAGGGGCAAGGCCGCGGCCGGCGACAAGACGATGCTCGACGCCCTCATCCCCGCGGCGCAGGCCGCCCGTGCCTCGGCCGGGGATGGGCTCGAGGCGGCAGCCAGGGCAGCGGCCGAGGCCGCCGAACGGGGCTCGGTAGCCACCACCGACATGGTGGCCGCGTTCGGGCGGGCCAAGTCGCTGGGGGAGCGGGCCCGCGGTCACCGCGACCCCGGCTCCATCTCGGTGGCGATCCTGCTGGCAACGATCGCCGACGGCATCGAGCACACCTGAACCCACAAGGACGCCTGAAACTCAGGGTTCGAGCAGCACCTTCAACTGTTCCCCTGCCCGGGCCGCGGCGAATGCCTCATCGGCCCGGGCCAGGGGGAACGCCCCCGTCACGAGCGGCGCGAACAGCTCCGGTGCTCCGGCCAGCAGGTCGAGCGCCTCGGCGAAGTCGGCATTGGTGTTGGCCGTCGACCCGGTCACGACCAGTTCGCCGTAGTGCACCAGGTTCGCGTCCAGCCCCACCACCCCGGCACCCGAGGGCAGCCCGGCGAAGAAGTTGATGCGGGCACCCTTGGCCGCGCACCGCAGGGCGTCCGCGAACACTTCGCCGATGGGTGTCGCCACCACCACCGCATCGGCACCCGCCCCATCGGTGTGGGCCCTGACCTGGTCGGCCAGGTCACCATCGCGGGGGTCGAGGGTCACGTCTGCACCCAACTGCCCCGCAATCCGGCGGCGGTGGGCCGAGGTCTGGCTCACCAGCACCCTGCCGACCCCGCGGTGCTTGGCGACCAGCAGCGCGATCAGCCCGATGGGTCCGGCGCCGCAGATCAGCAGGCTGTCATCGCGGGTGACCTGCAAGGGACGAAGGCCCCGCACCACCGCCGCGATCGGCTCGGCCAGGGCCGCCGTCCGCAGGTCGAGATGCTCGGGCACGACCTGCACATTGCCCGCAGCCACGCCAGCGGCTGGAATGCGCACCTTTTCCGCGAAGCCACCGTCGAACGTCAGCCCCACCGATGCGTAGTTCTCGCACAGGTTGCCCAGACCCCGCCGGCACGGACGGCACTGCCCGCAGGCGATGTTCGGTGCCACGGCCACCCGGGTGCCGGGGTCGAAACGGGCATCACCGCTGCGGTTCTGGGCCACGATGCCGACGGCCTCATGGCCCGGCACCCGCACCGTGCCCGGCGGGTACAGCCGGTGCTGGCCGCGGGCGATCTTGAGGTCGGTGCCGCAGATGCCCGAGGCGGCGACGTCGATCAGCAATTCGCCCTCGTCGGCCACGGGGTCGGGCCGTTCGACGAGTGCCAGGACGGGCTCAGCGGTGGTGGCGCTCGGATGGCGGTATTCGTAGGCCAGCATTCGCCCACACTATCCGGGGTGGTCGTGGACGCCCGCGTGGCGTGTGGCGGCTGGGGTCTCGCGGTCCG
Organism: Aestuariimicrobium sp. G57; assembly: GCF_050110855.1. Taxonomy (NCBI): domain Bacteria; kingdom Bacillati; phylum Actinomycetota; class Actinomycetes; order Propionibacteriales; family Propionibacteriaceae; genus Aestuariimicrobium; species Aestuariimicrobium sp. G57. The sequence continues at coordinate 32,663 of NZ_JBNINW010000009.1, forward strand.
CAAGTTGCACTTCTGGCGTGGGTGTCACGTGTGCGGCTCGATCGACCGGTTCGGGGCGCTCTGCTGGGGCGGGTCTGGGCGAAGAGTTTGCACAGGGGCAAGGATTTCGGGCGGGTGGGGCTGATCCGGGCCAAGTCCTTGCACAGGAGCAAGGATTTCGGGGCGAGGACCGTCCGGGGTCAGCCGTGGACGCTCGCGTGGCGCCCAGCGGCTGGTGTCGGCACCCGCAGGTTGCACTTCTGGCGCCAGCGTTGCGTCAAGGGGGAACGTCGACAAGGCACGTGTCGACCTGCGAACGGTCGTGTCACAAGCGGGTGAACCCCTGTTGTGCGCGCGTGCCAGCCGCCATGCTGGGAACATGTCTGGCCCAGCCCCCACCCCCTGGCGCGGACTCGTCGGCGCTGCCAGCCTCGACGTGCCGGTACCCATCGGCACCCCGATGTCGGGCTATGCCGCCCGCACCTCGCCCAGCACCGGCACCGCCGACCCCATGACCGTGCGCGCCCTGGTCGTCGACCGGGTCGCCCTGGTGGCCGTCGACTGTTGTGCCCTGCACGAGCGCACCTGTGAGTCCATCCGCACCCGGCTGCTCGACGACGGCGTGGTCGACGAGGTCGTCGTGGCCGCCACCCACACCCATGCCGGTGCCTGCATCACTCCCGGACGCCTCGGTCGGGAATCCCCCGAGGTGCGCACTGCCGCCGGCCGCACCGCGATTCGTGCCGTCCTGATGGCCGCCGGCGGCGTGGTGCCTGCACGGGCGAGCCACGGCGAGCAGCACGGTGCCGGCATCGCCCACAACCGCCGCCACCTTGACCGTCCCATCGACCCACCCGTGCAGGTGCTCGCGTTCGACGACGCGAGTGATCGGCGCATTGCCACGCTGGTGACCCACCCGTGCCACCCGGTCGTGCTCGACGCGTCGAACACCCTTGTCAGCGCCGACTTCGTGGCCGCCCTGCGTGACCAGGTCGAAGCGGCCCACCCGGGCAGCACCTGCATCTTCATGACCGGCGCCGCAGGCGACGTCAACGACGGCCACCCGCCGAGGCCTCGTTCACCGCGACGGGGGCCGGCGCGCGGTCCTTCGATGATGCCGAACGCATCGGACGAGCGCTGGGCGCCGCGGCCCTCGATGCCCCACTCGAACCCATCCTGGGTGACGACCGGGCCGCAGCCGCCCACCACCCGGTGGTGCTGGCCTTCGAGTCCTTCGACCGTGCGGCCGTCACCGCCGACGTCGCCTCGTGGCGACAGCGCCTGACCACCGAACCCGAGCTGGCCCCGCTGCTGCACCTGTGGCTGGCGTGGGCACAGCAGATGCTCGCCCAACCGGTGCTGCCCACCTCATGGTCCGGCCGGGTCGTGGTGGTCAGCATAGGCGGGGCCCGCATCGTCACACTGCCGGGCGAACCCTTCCTGACCGCGGCCGACACACTGCGGGCGCTGCGTGGGTCGCAGCAGGGCCCGACGCTGGTGCTGGGCTACAGCGACGGCGTGCCGGGCTACCTGCCACCCCGCGACGAGTACCAGCATGGCGGCTACGAGGTGGTCGACGCGCACCGCTACTACGGCATGCCCGCGCCGTTCGCGGCCGGCAGCCTCGAACAACTGCTCGCCGCAGCCGGACAACTGCTCCTGCCGGAATAGGCTGGCCCGATGACCGCCAACCTCAGCCGCGACACTGCCCGTCACCGCAGCGAGGCCATCGTCCTCGACACCATTGAGGTCTGGCTCGACATCACGAATGCGCCCGACGCCGACCAGCCGTTCTTCGACTCGCGTTCGACCCTGCGGTTCACCTCGACCGTGCCCATGATCGGCATCGACTTCCTCGACGGTGAGGTCGACGAGGTCAGCGTCAACGGCACCCCGGTCGCGGTCGACCACGACGGCGCCACGGTCACCGTCACCGGGCTGCATGACGACGGCACCACCACCAACGAGGTGACCGTGTCCGGTCGCGCCCGGTATTCCCGTTCGGGCGAGGGCCTGCACCGCTTCATCGACCCGGCCGACGGCCAGACGTTCTGCTACACCCAGTACGAACCCTCGGACTCGCGGCGCGTCCATGCCCAGTTCGACCAGCCCGACCTGAAGGCCCGGCACACGTTCCACGTCACCGCCCCCGAGGGCTGGACGGTGCTGTCGAACCAGCCCGAGGTCTCGAACCAGGCCGCCACCACCGGCACCGGCACCCAGCACGACTTCGCCGAGACCCCGCCGCTGTCGACCTACATCACCGTCATCGTCGCCGGCCCCTACCACGGCGTCACCGACACCTGGACCTCGCCCGACGGCTCCCTGACCATCCCGCTGGGCCTGTGGTGCCGGGCCACCCGCTCCGAGACCCTCGACACTGAGGAACTGTTCAGGGTGACCAAGGCCGGGCTGACGTTCTTCCACGAGAACTTCGACTATCCCTACCCCTGGGGCAAGTACGACCAGGTCTTCGTGCCCGAATACAACCTCGGCGCCATGGAGAACCCGGGCTGCGTCACGTTCACCGAGCAGTACCTGTTCCGCTCCGCGGCAACGCGCGCGCAGTTCGCCGGACGCTCGAACACCATCCAGCACGAGATGTCGCACATGTGGTTCGGCGACCTGGTCACCCCGCGCTGGTGGGACGAACTGTGGCTCAAGGAGAGCTTTGCCGAGTACATGGGCGGCCACGCGAACGTCGAGGCCGCGGGCTTTCCTGAAGGCTGGGTCGGGTTCGCGGGCCGCCGCAAGGCCTGGGCCTATGCCCAGGACGAGCTGCCCACCACCCATCCCATCGCCGCGGACATCCCCGACATCGAGGCCGCCAAGCAGAACTTCGACGGCATCACCTATGCCAAGGGCGCCTCAGTGCTCAAGCAGTTGGTGCACCACGTCGGTGTCGAGGCGTTCTTCGAGGGCTCGCGGCGCTATTTCCGGCAGCACGCGTTCTCGTCCACGACGTTCACCGACCTGATCGAGGCGCTGCAGCAGGCCTCGGGACGAGACCTCACCGAGTGGGCGCGGGCGTGGCTCGAGACCGCCGGGCCCGACACGCTCACGGGGGTGCTCGAGGTCGACGACGCCGGCACGATCACCCGCGCCGTCATCGACCAGCAGTCGACCGACCGGCGCACCGGCGCCGTGGTCGGGCGCCCGCACACCCTCGCGGTCGGCCTGTACGACCGTGTCGATGGACGATTGCAGCGGCGCGGCGCCCTCATGCCCGTCGAGCTCAGCGGTGCCGGCATCGAGCTGGCACAGCTGGCCGGCCAGCCCGCCCCGGCGCTGATGCTCGTCAACGACGACGACTGGACCTATGCCAAGGTCATCCTCGACCAGCGTTCGCTTGCCACCGCCCGCGAGCACCTGTCCACCCTCGACGACCCGCTGGCCCGCGCGCTGCTCTGGAGCCAGTTCTGGATCATGGTCCGCGACGGGCTCATGCCGGTGGCCCACTACGTCGAGGCCGTCGAGCGGCACGCGGCAGCCGAGTCCGACGCGGCGACGCTGACCACCCTGCTGGCCAATGCCCACGCCGCCATTGAGGGGTTCCTGCCGCCGGCGGCCCGGCCCGCGGCCCGCGAGGCCCACCTGGCCGCGCTCGAGGCGCTGCTGGCCGGTGCCGCGGCCGGCTCCGACAGCCAACTGGTGCTGGCCCGGGCGATGGCCGCCCATGCCTCGGTCGTGCCGGGCTGCTCGGCCCGCGTGCAGCGGTTCATCGCGCAGCCCCCGGCCGGCCTTGAAGATCCTGGCCTCGGTGGGCTTGGTGTCGACCTGCGCTGGGCCCTCGTCCGGGCCTGCGCCGCGACCGGCGACCTGGACGACCAGGCGCTGGCCGCCGAACTGGCGCGCGACGAAACCCTGGACGGACGCCTCGAACACCTCTCTGCCCGCGCCTCGCGCCCCGAGGTGCGCATCAAGGACGAGGTGCTGGCCCGCATCATCACCCCCGGTGTGGTCTCGAATGCCGAGGTGGATGCCGCCCTGGTCGGTCTGCGTCAACCCCTGTCGCGCCACCTGCTGGCCGATGCCGACGCGCAATACTTCCACCGGCTGACGACCTTGTGGCGCGAGCATTCCATCGAGATCGCCGAGCGGCTGGTCGGGGGGCTGTTCCCGCCGGCCACCCCAGAGACGGTCAGCCGGGCGCACGCGTGGTTGGCGGCCGGAAACGATGCTCCACAGGCGCTGCGGCGGCTGGTCATCGAGGCGCTTGACGCAGCCGAACGGCAGCTGCGGGTGCAGGCGGCGAACACTGGCGCGCGTCACTATTCATGATCTTGTTACTTTTCTCTCGTTTTGTGTTCGTGTGAGCGACTCCGGCAGGTCATCGACGCCGCATAATTTCGTCGCTCGTGACCACTCACAGCATCCCCGGGGTCGTGCGCCACGACCCGGCCGTTGAACCGCCGCGACACCACCAGCGGGTGTCCTGGCGCGAGATCGGCCTGGCAGCCGCGCTGATCCTGCCGAACCTGATCCTGCTGATCGTGTTCACGTATCGGCCGCTGCTCGACAACATCCGCATCTCGTTCTACCACTGGAACATCTCGTCGAGCCGCATGCGCTTCATCGGCCTCGACAACTACATCGAGTGGTTCACCGCCGAGGACACCCCCCGCATCGTGTGGAACACCGTGGTGTTCACCGTTGCCGCGGTGGCCGGCTCGATGATCCTCGGCCTGGCGCTGGCGCTGCTGCTCGACCAGAAGCTGCGCGGTCGCGGCTTCGTCCGGTCGCTGGTCTTCGCGCCCTACGTGATCGCCGGGGCTGCCATCGGCGTGGCCTTCCAGTTCGTGTTCGACCCGGGCTTCGGCCTCATCCAGGACCTGCTCGACCGCATCGGCGTCACCAGCCCGAACTTCTACCAGGTGCCCGGCTGGGCCCTGTTCATGATCACGGTCACCTACATCTGGAAGAACCTCGGCTATGTGTTCGTGATCTACCTGGCCGCGCTGCAGGGCCGCCGCAAGGACCTTGACGAGGCCGCCGAGATCGACGGCACGTCGGCCTGGCGCCGGCTGTGGAAGGTGACACTACCGCAGGTGCGTGGCACCACGTTCTTCCTGCTGATCACGGTGCTGCTCAACTCGTTCCAGGTCTTCGACATCATCAACGTCATGACCGGGGGCGGCCCGCTGGGCAACGGCACCACCACCATGGTCTTCCAGGTGTACCAGGAGACCTTCGTCAACAACCGTGCCGGTTACGGTGCCGCGGTCGCCACGATCATGTTCACCGTCGTGCTGATCATCACCGTCGTCCAGGTGCGCCTGCAGGACAAGGGAGCCCACTGATGACCGAGACGATCCCGGCGGTCACGACGTCCCCGCTCGCCGCTGCCGACCAGGGCTCCGGCGACCAGGTGGTCAAGCGTCGCCACCACCGCGACCCCGGCGAGTCCGGGCCTGCCGCCAAGGCATTCGGCTATGCCGCGCTGCTCGTGGCCGTGGCCATGATCGTGGTGCCGCTGTACTTCATCGTGATCACCTCGTTGAAGCAGCATGCCGACATCTACTCCGACCCGATCACGTGGTGGCCGAACCCGTTCGAGCCCGGCAACTATGCCTACGTGTTCGACACCGTGGCGTTCGGCACCTACCTGCGCAACTCGGTCATCATCACCGGGATCCTGACGGTGGTCGAGGTGGCGCTGGGCGTGCTCAGTGCCTATGCCTTCGCCTTCCTGCGTTTTCCAGGCAAGAACCTGCTGTTCATGCTGGTCATCGCCGCGTTGATGGTGCCCAACCAGATCACGATCATCAGCAACTACGCGCTGGTGGCCAACCTGGGCTGGCGCAACACCTTCCAGGGCGTGATCATCCCGCTCGCCGGTGTCGCGTTCGGCACCTTCCTGATGCGCAACCACTTCCTCAGCCTGCCCTCCGAGATCATGGAGGCCGCCCGCCTGGACGGCACCAGCTTCATGCGGACGCTGTTCCGCGTCGTGCTGCCGATGTCGTGGCCCACCGTGGTCGCCTTCGCCCTGATCACGATCGTGACCGAATGGAACCAGTACCTGTGGCCGTTCCTGATCGCCAGCGATGAATCGGTCGCGCCGCTGCCGGTCGGCCTGACCCAACTGCAGCAGAACGAAGGCCTCACCAACTGGGGCCCCGTCATGGCGGGCACCGTGCTCACCACCATCCCGATCCTGATCATCTTCATCATCCTTCAGAAGCAGATGATCAAGGGCCTCACCGCCGGGGCCGTCAAGGGCTGACCAGCCCACCCCCCAGGTCCGCCCGCGGGCCACAGTGAAAGGTAACGAAATGCTGAATCGTCGCAACCTGCTCGGCGTCGCCGGGGCCGGTGCCGCCACCCTGGCGCTGGGCAGCCTGGCCGCCTGTGGCTCGGGCAACGCCGGCCAGGAGGGCAACGGCACCATCCAGTTCTGGTCGAACCACCCGGGCTCGTCCAAAGAGATCGAACAGAAGATGATCCAGGCCTGGAACACGGCCAACCCGGACACCCCGGCCACTCTGGTCGACGGCGGCGCCAACTACGAAGAGCTCGGCCAGAAGTTCAACGCCGCCCTCGCCGGTGGTGACCTGCCCGACGTGATCGTCGCCTCGGACGTGACCTGGTTCAACTTCGCCCTCAACGAGGCCACCACCCCGCTCGATGACCTGTGGAAGGACAACGGCATCGACGCGAACAGCTACGTCGACACGCTGCGTGAGGACTACGCGTATGACGGCAAGCACTACGGCATGCCCTACGCCCGCTCGACCACGCTGATGTACTTCAACACCGACGTGATGAAGAAGGCCGACCTCGACCCGACCAAGGGCCCCCAGACCTGGGACGAGTTCGCGCAGTGGGCACCCAAGCTGAAGGCCGCTGCGGACGGCAAGCCGGCGCTGATCATCCCCGACGGCACCAGCTACCTCGACTGGTACTTCCAGGGCATGATCTGGACCTTCGGTGGCGCCTACTCCAACGAGTGGGAGCCCACCTTCACCAAGGCTGAGTCGATCGAGGCCGGCAAGTTCCTGGCCGACCAGTTCAAGCAGGGCCACATCGCCATCGCCAAGGACGCCAACAACACCTTCGGCATCGGCGGCGCCGCGGCGCTGCTGCAGTCGACCGGTTCGCTGACCGGCCTGACCAAGGCCGCGAAGTTCCCGTTCATCACCACCTACCTGCCCGGCCCGAAGCCCGGTGCCACCACCGGCGGTGCCGGCCTCGCCATCCCGAACGGCATCTCGGATGAGCGCAAGAAGAACGCCGTCAAGTTCGTCGACTTCCTCACCAACACCAAGAACACCATCGAGTTCACCCAGGCCACCGGCTACATGCCCGTGCGCAAGGACGCCGTGGACGACCCGTCCGAGAAGGCGTTCCTCGAGAAGAACCCGAACGCGATGACCGCCATCAAGCAGCTCAACGAGAACACCGCGCCGCAGGACTTCGCCCGCGTGTTCGTGCCCGGCGGCGGCGCCCTGATCGGCGGTGGCCTCGACAAGATCACCATCGGCGGCCAGGACGTCAACAAGGTCTTCAGCGAGCTGTCCAGCGAGACCCAGAAGGCCTACGAGCGCGACATCAAGCCGCTCATCAAGTGAGCCTGACCACCACCTTCAGCCCTGATCCTTTGCTCTGATCGGAGAACACCATGGCCACTGTCGAGTTCCGGCAGGCTTCCCGCATCTATGACCCCGCACGGCCCCCGGCCGTCAACCGCGTCAGCCTCACCATCGACGATGGCGAGTTCCTGGTGCTGGTGGGGCCGTCCGGGTGCGGCAAGTCGACCACGCTGCGCATGCTTGCCGGCCTCGAGCCGGTCGATGAAGGCTCGATCTTCATCGACGGCGTCGACGTCAGCGAGGTGCCGGCCCGTGATCGCGACACGGCCATGGTGTTCCAGAGCTACGCCCTGTACCCCAATATGACCGCGCGCCAGAACATGGCGTTCGCGCTCGAGAACGCGAAGGTGCCCAGGGCCACCATCGCCGAGAAGGTGGCCCGCGCCGCGAAGATGCTCGAACTCGAGCCGCTGCTCGACGTGCGCCCCGGCAACATGTCGGGCGGCCAGCGCCAGCGCATCGCCATGGGCCGCGCCATCGTGCGCGACCCCAAGGTGTTCTGCATGGACGAACCGCTGTCGAACCTCGACGCCAAGCTGCGCGTGGCCACTCGCGGCCAGATCTCGCAGCTGCAGCGTGAACTGGGCGTGACCACCGTCTATGTCACCCACGACCAGACCGAGGCCATGACCATGGGTGACCGGGTCTGCGTGCTGAAGGACGGCATCGTGCAGCAGGTCGACACCCCGACCCACCTGTACGAGCACCCGGGCAACACCTTCGTGGCCGGGTTCATCGGCTCGCCCGCCATCACCCTGATCGACGGGGTTGCCATTGAGGATGGTCGCGCCGTGCTGGGCGAGGGCCACGTCGTCGACCTCGGCATCGAGCGCGAGCTTGCGGCCAGGGCCACCACGGGCCGGGTCATCACCGGCGTGCGCCCCGAGGCCTGGGAGATCCTGGGCGTGGGCGGCGACCGCCTGCCCGACACCGTGCCGCTCAAGGTGATCCTGGTCGAGCACCTGGGCTCTGAGGCCTACCTGTACTGCGAGCCGCTCATGACGGCCGATTCGACCGTCAGCATCCGCGGCGGACGGGTCGTCGTGCGGGCCGACAAGCGCCGCACCTTCCGCGTCGATGATGTGCTCTCGGCGCGTCCCCGCTTCGGTGAGAGCTACTTCTTCGACCCCGCGACCGAGATCAATCTCGAGTACCTCTGAGAGGGGGCCGGGGCCGGCGCTCCAGCCCGGTAGATTGTGACCCGTGGTCGATACCGTTGAGAACGCACGCAGCACCCCCGAGTCCGAGCAGCCCTGGGCAGAACTCGGCCTGAAGCAGGACGAGTACGAGCGCATCCGCGAGATCCTGGGTCGGCGCCCCACCAGCGCCGAGCTGGCGATGTACTCGGTGATGTGGTCGGAGCACTGCTCGTACAAGAGCTCGAAGGTGCACCTGAAGCGCTTCGGCGCGCTCGAGCAGACCACCCCGCGCGGGCCGCTGCTGGCCGGCATCGGCGAGAACGCCGGTGTGGTCGACATCGGCCAGGGCTATGCGGTCACGTTCAAGGCCGAGTCGCACAACCACCCGTCCTATGTCGAGCCCTACCAGGGCGCGGCGACCGGCGTCGGCGGCATCGTGCGCGACATCCTGGCCATGGGCGCGCGCCCGATCGGCGTCATGGACTCGCTGCGCTTCGGTGAACTCGATGCCCCCGACACCGCCCGTACCCTGCCCGGCATCGTGTCCGGTGTCGGCGGCTACGGCAACTGTCTCGGCCTGCCCAACGTCGGCGGCGAGGTCAGTTTCCACGAGTCCTACTACGGCAACCCACTGGTCAACGCGCTGTGCGTCGGCCTGCTCAAGCATGAGGACCTGCACCGCGCTTTCGCCTCGGGCACCGGCAACAAGGTCATCCTCTACGGCGCAGCCACGGGAGGCGATGGCATCGGTGGCGCGTCGATCCTGGCGTCCGAGACGTTCGACGACACCAAGCCCAGCAAGCGCCCCAGCGTGCAGGTCGGCGACCCGTTCATGGAAAAGCTGCTGATCGAGTGCACGCTCGAGCTGTTCGCCGAAGACTTGATCAGCGGCATCCAGGACTTCGGTGCCGCGGGCATCTCGTGCGCCACGTCCGAACTGGCCAGCGCCGGCGACGGCGGCATGCACGTCGAGCTTGATGTCGTGCCGCTGCGTGACCCCACCCTGTCGCCCGAAGAGATCCTGATGTCGGAATCGCAGGAGCGGATGATGGCCGTGGTCGAACCGGCCAAGGTCGAGCGCTTCATGCAGATCTGCGCCAAGTGGGACGTGCAGGCCACCGTCGTCGGAGAGGTCACCGAGGGCGACCGGCTGATCATCGACTGGCACGGCCAAACCATCGTGGACGTGGACCCCAAGACCGTGGCCCACGAGGGCCCGGTCTATGAGCGACCCCTGGCCCGTCCGGCCTGGATCGACGAGGTCAACGCCAACTCGGCCAGCAACCTGCCCCGCGCCACCACGGACGAGGGCCTGCTCGACCAGGCCTGGGCCGTGATCTCGTCGCCGCTGAGCGCCGACAAGTCGTGGGTGACCAACCAGTACGACCGCTACGTGCGCGGCAACTCGGTGCTGGCCCAGCCCGAGGACTCGGGCATGCTGCGCATCGACGAAGAGACCGGCCTGGGCATCGCCCTGTCGCTCGACGCCAACGGCCGCTACTGCTACCTGAACCCCTACCTGGGTGCGCAGCTGGCGCTGGCCGAGAGCTACCGCAACGTCGCCGTGACCGGTGCCGAACCGGTCGCCATCACCGACTGCCTCAACTTCGGCTCGCCCGAGGACCCCGAGGTGATGTGGCAGTTCCTCGAGGCCATCATGGGCCTGGTCGACGGCTGCCGGCAGCTGGGCACCCCCGTGACCGGCGGCAACGTCAGCTTCTACAACCAGACCGGTGCGACGCCGATCCTGCCGACGCCCACCGTGGGCATGCTCGGCGTGATCGACGACGTCGCCAAGCGCAATCCCATGGGCTTCCAGCATCCCGGCGATGCGCTGGTGCTGCTGGGCCGCACCGGGGACGACCTGTCCGGTTCAGTCTGGGCCGATGCCGTGCACGACGGCCACCTCGGTGGCATGCCGCCCACGGTTGACCTGGCTGCCGAGCAGGCGCTGGCCAAGGTGATGATCGCCGCGTCGCGCGAGGGCCTGGTGAGTTCGGCCCATGACCTGTCCGACGGCGGGCTGCTGATGGGCCTGGTCGAGAGCGCGCTGCGCCACCACCAGGGCGTCGCCCTGACGCTCGACTCGGTGCCGGCGGTTGACGGGGTCGCGCTCGATGACACGCTGAAGCTGTTCAGCGAATCGGCTGGACGCGCGCTGGTCACGCTGTCGGGTGCGTCGATGCCGCGCTTCGAGCAGCTGTGCGCCGAGCATGGTGTGCCGATGGAGCGCATCGGCGAGGTGACCGGCGAGGACAGCATCGAGGTCTCGTCGCTGTTCAGCCTGCCGCTCGACAAGGTGCGCGAGGTGTGGTCGGGAGTGCTTCCGAAGGTGCTGGGCTGACCAAAATGTGGCTCTGATCGCCGGTAGCCTGTCGGCGACGATCGGAGACCGCGGTGCAGATGCCCTGGCTGTTCAACTGGAAAATGGTCGTGACGACCATCATGCTGTCGGCCGTCTGGTGGGGGCCGGTGCTCGGTCCGAACGGGATGCCGGCGCTGCCGGGGCCGGTCGGCACCCAGCGGCCGGGGGCCACGCCGACGACCGCTGGGACGACTGCTGCGCCGACGGACGGGCCGACTGCCCAGCCGAGCACGCCGGCCACGCCCAGCACGTCGGCCGCGCCCAGCAAGCCCGCCACGCCAGAGCCCACCGACCACATCCGCGGCCAGGTGATCGTCCGGTTCGTGGCCGGGGCCGACCGGGATGCGGTACTGCAGCGGGCCGCACGGGCGTCCGGGGTGACCAACCCGCAGGTGCAGCGCGAACTGGCCACGGGTGCCCACCTCGTGCAGGTCGCGGGTGACGCGAAGGCGTTCAGCGCGGCGCTGGCCGCCGACCCCGGGGTGGTGAATGCGCAGGTCAACGGCAAGGTGCGGCGCGCGGCGACTGCGACCGATCCGCGCTACCCGCAGCAGTGGTCGTTGCACCCCGTCACCGACACCTCTGCCGGCAGCATCAACATCGGCCCCGCGTGGGACCGGTCGTTGGGTGCGGGCGCGCGGGTGGCGGTGCTCGACTCGGGCAGGACGAACCATCCCGACCTGGTCGGGGCCTGGCTCGGGGGTTACGACTTCATCGCTGATGCCATCGACGCGGGCGACGGCAACGGACGTGACGGGGACCCCACGGACCCGGGTGACTACTGCCTGGACACGAGTGAGGTGTCCAGCTGGCACGGTACGCATGTGGCGGGCATCGTCGGGGCGCGACGCAACAACGGCATCGGCGTGGCGGGGGTGGCCCCCACGGCAAGGATCGTGCCGATCCGGGTGCTCGGGCGCTGCCAGGGCAGCGAGGCCGACCTGATCGATGCGATGGTGTGGGCGGCCGGTGGCAAGGTGCCGGGCATGGCGCCCAACCCCTACCCGGCGCGGGTGCTGAACATGTCGCTGGGGATCGAGGCCGGGTGCTACACAGAGATGGGCATCGCCGTGCGGGCCGTGCGCAACCTGGGGGCGCTGCCGGTGGTGGCTGCGGGCAACTTCAGCAAAGATGCCTCGACATTCTCGCCGGGCAATTGCCAGGGGGCGTTCACCGTGGCGTCCAACACCCGCGACGCCGGGCGGGCCAGCTATTCAAACTACGGCCTTGCCGTCAACCTCGCGGCTCCCGGCGGTGACGGCACCAGCAATCCCATCGTCAGCACCATCCTGGCCGACACCTATACCAACCAGGGCGGCTACACCTATGAGGGCATGAGCGGCACGTCGATGGCCGCCCCCCATGTGGCAGGGGTCGCGGCGTTGCTGCTGTCGCTGAACCCGCGACTGACCCTGGCCCAGCTCGAGGCGATCCTGGTCGAGTCGGCTCGTCGGGCACCATCGTGCGATGGCTGCGGCGCCGGGATCCTCGACGCCGCGGCGGCGGTCGCGCGGGTGCCACAGTTGGCCTCGGCGGGAGTGTCCGGGCAGGCGCTGACGCTCAGCGGCTCGGGGTTCACCCGGGTGACCGAGGTGTGGGTTGGTTCGAAGCAGGCCTCGTTCACGACCGTCGACGACCGGCGGATCACGGCGACGCTGCCCGCGGGACTGGCCCCGGGACGGCATGCGGTGTGGGTCGTCACGGGCGGGGTGCGGTCGGGCACCGTGCTGGTGACGGTGGGCTGACGAGGGCCGGGGTCGGGCTCGGGCATCCATCAGGTGGCGGCTCCTGATCTCGTCCATGGTGGCCCTGGGGGTGCAGACGTGGCGCTGGTGTCACGAATGCGGGTGGTTTCGGCGTTCTGGCCTGCGGACGTGACTCTGGTGTCACCTGTGCAGGTGTGGGGGCTCCAGCGGTGCCGAACTGTCGGTACTCGAACGGTTCGGCACCACTGTGGGCCGGTACCCCCACCGCCGCCCCCGATGAAGCCCATCGCGGGGTCACACTGGGCCCAATACCCCACCCCCGCCGAATCACGGCTGACCCGGGCTCCTAGGCTCTCTTCGTGCTGGCGGAGCATCTGCCCCGCCCGAGAAGGGATGCAGTGCAGGTCGCAGTCGTCGGGGCGGGGATCGCAGGGCTCGTGCTGGCCCAGCGCCTGCGTGAAGCCGACATCACGCCCATCGTCATCGAAGCCGCTGACCAGGTGGGCGGCCAGGTGCGCACCCGCAACCTGTGGGGCCAAACGGTCGACGTCGGGGCCGAGGCCGTGCACCTGGCGTCACCGGCCGTCGCGCGCTGGTTCGACCAGCTCGGTCTGGGCGAGCGCGTCGTCCCCGCGAACCCCGGGACGTCGCTGCTGCTCACGCGCCGCGGACTGAAACCGCTGCCCGCCGGCGTCGGCCCCGTCGGGCCCACGCGCATCGGGCCGGTGCTGCGCTCGGGGATCCTGTCCCCGGCCGGGCTGGTGCGCGCAGGCCTCGAGCCGCTGCTGGCCCCGTGGCAACGCATCGAGGGCGACGTGTCGGTGGGGCGGTTCGTGCGCTCCCGGTTCGGCGACGAGGTGGCCGAACAGTTCGTCGAACCGATGCTCGGCAACCTGCACGGCGGCGCCATCGACCGGCTCTCGCTGCTCTCGACGGCCCGCCAGCTCGTGCCCGCAGCCCGTGAGGGCCGTTCATTGCTGCCGCGCCCGCGTCTGCCTCGTCCCCACACACCCACTGGACGCACGCAGCCGGGACATGCCTTCGCCTCGCTGCCGGGTGGCCTCACCGAGTTTGCCCGGGCCCTGGCCGGCGGGCTCGAGGTGCGGCTGGGTCAACCCGTCCGGGCCATCACGCCGGCTGCTGCGGGCTGGACCATCCACACCGCGGGCCAGACCCTGACCGTCGACGCCCTGGCCCTGGCCTGCCCGGCTGCCGTGGCCGCCGACCTTCTGGCCCCCCACGCGGCCGCCGCTGCGGAGGCCCTGCGCGTCGGCCGCACCGCCGACGTCGCCACCGTGGTGCTGGCCTACCCCCGCACCGACGATGAGCTGCTCAATGCCAACGGACTGCTGCTGCGGGCCCGCGACGGGCACCTCGTGAAGGCCATGACGAACCTCGACCGCAAGTGGCCCCACATGCACCACCCCGACCTGCGCATCATCCGCGCGTCGGTGGGGCGGGTCGGCGAGGGCCGTCTGGCCACGCTCGACGACCACGACCTCGTGGCCCGGGTCGTCCACGAACTGCACACCATCGCCGGGCTGCCTGCCGCGCACGCGGAGGCGCACGTCGAGCGTTGGCCGGGCGCGATGCCGCAACTCGAGGTCGGCCATGCCGAGCGGCTGCTCGCGGTGCGCCATGCCCTCGCCGACCTGCCGCCCGTCGTGCTGGCCGGCGCACCGTACGACGGCATCGGGGTCAGCTCGGCCATTGCCTCGGGCGAGGCGCGGGCAGACGACCTGGTCACGGCACTCCATGAACCCAGCGAATCGAGGCAGCATGTCCACCACTGAGCAGGCCACCACCACGCGCACCACCCCCGTCGTGCGGATGGGCCACTACGACCCGCACGACCGCCCGTTCATCGTCATCTGGGAGGTCACCCGCGCCTGCGCGCTCGTCTGCAAACACTGCCGCGCCGACGCGCAACACCGGGCCCACCCCGACCAGCTGACCACGGCGCAGGGCGTCGAACTGCTCGACGAGATCGCGGCGTTCGGTCGTCCACAACCCATCGTCGTGCTGACCGGGGGAGACCCCTTCGAACGCGCCGACCTCACCGACCTGGTGCGCCACGGCACCAACCTGGGCCTGGCGATGTCGGTCTCGCCGTCGGTCACCCCCAAGCTGACCCGCGAGCGCGTCGCCGCGCTGCACGACGCCGGCGGCAAGGCCATGTCGGTCTCGCTCGACGGCGCGAGGGCCGCCACGCACGATGCGTTCCGGGGCATTGACGGCACGTTCGCGCGCACCGTCGAGGCCGCGGCGATGATCATGGACGAGGGCTTCAGGCTGCAGGTCAACACCACCATCACCCGTCACAACGTGCGCGAGTTGCCGCTGCTGCTCGCCGACGTCATCGGCATGGGCGCGAAGATGTGGTACCTGTTCTTCCTGGTGCCGACCGGCCGTGGCGCCCAGCTCTCGTCGCTGCACCCGGACGAGAAGGAGGACGTGCTGCACTGGCTGCACGATGTCTCGGACCGCATCGCCATCAAGACCACCGAGGCACCCCAGTACCGGAGGGTGGCGCTGCAGCGCGATGCCTGGCGCCGCGACGGCGTCCCCATGCCGCAACGCGGCGAACTGTGGCACTGGCTCACCGCCGAGACCACCCGGCTGCTCGGGGCAGCGCCCGATAGGCCGCGCGTGCCGCGCGCGCCGATGGCGGTGAACTCGGGCAACGGGTTCGCGTTCATCGACCACATCGGCGACGTCTACCCGAGTGGGTTCCTGCCCTATGTGTGCGGCAATGTGACCCGCGAATCGTTCCGGGACATCTACCGCAACGCCGACATGATGCGCCAGCTGCGTCGACCCGACGAGTTCGGCGGCAAATGCGGGGTGTGTGAGTTCAACACGGTGTGCGGCGGCTCGCGCTCGCACGCGCATGCGGTCACCGGTGACCCGTTGGCCGCGGACCCGACGTGCCCTTACATCCCGGCGGGGTGGGCGAACTAGGCGTCCAGCGATGCGCGGATGAGTCCGGTGAGGTGCCGGACCGGGGCGTGGTGCAGGTCGGCGATCGCGTCATGCAGGCGCCGCGCCCGGGCCTCGTCCATGACGGTGCCCAACGCGGTCAGCGACTTGGCCTCGAGCTGGGCTGGCGTGAGGGGTGCCGCGGGGTGACCCGGCGGGTAGGTGGCCACGGCGCTCGAGGTGCCGCCGGTGTGGTGCACGTCGACGCGACCGCCGAAGCGGGTGTCGTCGTTGGCGCCCAGGTCGGTGATGACCTCGACCCGGGCGCGCAGGTCATGGATGTCCTGGCGACCCAGCGCCTTGTCACCCACCTGGTCG
This sequence comes from Aestuariimicrobium sp. G57, assembly GCF_050110855.1. Classification (NCBI taxonomy): domain Bacteria; kingdom Bacillati; phylum Actinomycetota; class Actinomycetes; order Propionibacteriales; family Propionibacteriaceae; genus Aestuariimicrobium; species Aestuariimicrobium sp. G57. The sequence continues at coordinate 48,741 of NZ_JBNINW010000009.1, forward strand.
GGCCCCACGGCACCGTCGACCACCGCCGCCGCCAGCAGCCACGTGGGCGAATAGCGCGCACCTTCGGCATCAACCGGGCGCCCGACGCGCATGATCTGGGTGACCAGGGGGTCGACGTGGGCGACCACCTGGGTGATGTCGGACGACGGGACGCCGGCATCGGTCACGGCATCGATGGCCGCCGCCAGCGCCCCGTGCACTGACCCGCAGCAGGGGTACAGCTTCTGGATGAGTCCCCACCGGCTCTCGATGCCGTGCGGCTGCTCGGCGCCCTCGCGCACCTGGCGCTCGGCCTCGAGGGCTTCGAATTCGCCACCGAAGCAGGCGAGCATGCCGCTGGGCCCGAGCAGCCAGTCGGGGCTGGCGGTCGCGCCTGCGCGGGCCAGGAGTGCGGCCTGGATGCCGGCGCGGGCGGCGTTGCCCGCATGGAAGGCCTTGGTCATGGTGCCGAAGTTGGCGCGGATGCCGGCGGCACCCGAGGCGGCGATGGCGAGCGCGGTGGCCGTGCGCTGTGTGTCGAGGCGCAGCAGGCGGCTGGCGGCTGCCGCGGCACCAATCGTGCCGATCGTGCTGGTGGCGTGCCAGCCGCGGCGGTAGTGGGCATGCGACAGGGCCAGTGAGGTCAGGTGGTCGGCCTGGTAGCCCGCGAGGTAGGCCTGTACCAGCTCGGCACCGGTGCTGTCGAGGGCCTCGGCCAGGGGCAGCAGGGTGCCGAGCAGCACCGAACTGCAGTGGCCGTGCATGGGGTGGTGGTAGTCGTCCCAGTCGAGGCTGTGCGCGGCGGTGCCGAGCACGAACGCGGCGTCGTCCACGGCCAGCATGCGGTCAGCGAGCCAGTCGCGTGCCGCGAGGTCGAACGAGCCCGTCGCGAACACGGTGGCGGCTGCGCAGGCGGCCTGCGGCAGGGGAGCGCCCGCGATGACCACGGGCAGGGTGTCGGTGATGGCGACCCGGGCACGGTGCAGCGTCACGGCTGCTGTCCACGTACCCGAGGCGGCTGCGGTGGCGATGGCGGTCTCTGCGGTGCCCATGGGGATCCCTTCTGAATTGTGATACTGTCAACAGTACACAGATGGTGCATTCTGGTGTGTCTCTTCCTGTTCGCGCATCATTCGGGGGACGATGCACGCAGCATCTGGCGCAGATCAAAATTGAGGAGGCCCCGTGACCAGCCCCGTGACCAACGGAGTCGTGACGAACGCGCACTTTGGCTGGGGCGGGTTCGGGGTCACCACCACGCGCGATGTCGCCGAGCACCACCTGCGCCAGGCGATCCTTGAGGGCCGTCTCGAACCGGGGGAGCGCCTCAATGAGGTGCTGATTGCCGAAGAACTGGGCATCAGCCGCGGACCCCTGCGCGAGGCGATCCAGCGGTTGGCCAGCGAGGGCCTGTTGCACCAGGTGCGCAACAAGGGCGCCTTCGTGCCGTTGGTCGACCATGCCGAACTCGGTGAGTTGTACGAGGCGCGCATCGCCCTCGAACGACGGGCAGTCAAGCTGGTGGCGCGCGACCTGGCCGCCGAGCACAAAAGCGAACTGTCGAAGATGCTGGACGAGACCACCGCTGCTCTGGAGTCCGGCGATTCTGCGGCCTACCCGCCAGACCTCGACTTTCACCGGGCCCTGTTCGCCATGGCTGACAATGCGACGCTCACGCGGTTCGCCACCGAGGTGCAGGCGCGCATCCAATTGGCGCGGGCCCGGTCGGCGCGTGACCACCAGCGTGCCATTGCCGCGCTGCAGGAGCACCGGGCCATCGCCCAGGCCGTTGTCGACGGCGACGCCGAGCTGGCCTGCGACCTGATGGAGACCCACCTCTACCACTCGCTGAAGAACGCCAAGCTGGCGCTCTGAGCGCCCGCCGCTTTCTGCTCCCCGCCGCCACACCCACGCCCGCCCGCCACATCCCGCCTCCGCCCGCCACATCCCACTTCCGCCCGCCACATCCCACTTCCGCCCGCCACATCCCACGTAGCTGGCGTTGTTCGACCTGGCTGGCCTCTAGAGCGCCAGCCACGTCGAAGAACGCCAGCCAGGTGGGGGTGGGGCAGTGGTGGGGGGAACCGGTGGGGTGAACCAGTGGACCGCGGCCCCACATGCGTGGCGTGGTCGGGCTGCCGTCGTCCTCGACCCCGCCGACCAGAAGAATTCGCACCAGGACCACTTTCTCTGGTCGAGAAGACCGGTCACGGCAGAAGAACTCGCCGCCATGCAAGTTCTTCTGGTTCCGGGGTGGTGGCGCTCTGGGGACGAGGCATCGGCGACGGCCCGGTATGACCCCCGCCACACTCCACGCCCGCCCGCCACATCCCACGTAGCTGGCGTTGTTCGACCTGGCTGGCCTCTAGAGCGCCAGCCACGTCGAAGAACGCCAGCCAGGTGGGGGTGGGGCGGTGGGGCGAACCGGTGGGGCGGTGGGGTGAACCAGCGGGGGTGAACCAGCGGGGGTGAACCAGCGGGGGTGAACCAGTGGACCGCGGGCCCACATGCGTGGCGTGGTCGGCTGCCGTCGTCCTCGCCCCCCCGGTGACCTTCTGGAACGAAGATTGCCGATTACCAACTGTTGACAGTTGCCAGTTGGCATGTGAAGCTAGAACTCAAGCGCCACCGAGCGCGGGCTTACAGCAACGAAGCAAGAGCCTAGGAGAACCCACATGACTGAGAACATCAGCGTCCGCGAGGCGGAGGTCACCTTCACCCGCAAGGGTGCGGCCCCCATGACCGCACTCAAGGCGCTCAACCTCGACATCGAGCCCGGTGGCTTCGTGTCGATCGTCGGCCCCTCGGGCTGTGGAAAGACGACCCTCCTGCGAGCCATCGGTGGCCTGCAGCCCCTGACCGGCGGCGAGATCCGTGTGGGCGGCGATGTCGTCATCAAGCCGCGGCGCAGCACTGCGTTCATGTTCCAGGCGCCCACGCTGCTGCCCTGGTTCACCGTGAACCAGAACTGCCTGGCCCCCGCGAAGTTGCGTGGCAAGGTCACCACCGACTACAAGGACCGCGTCAGCGCACTGCTCGAGCGTGCCGGTCTGGCCGGCTTCGAGGACAAGTACCCCTCGGAACTCTCGGGCGGCATGCAGCAGCGCGTCTCGATCGTGCGGGCGCTGGGCCAGAACCCCGAGGTGCTGCTGCTTGACGAGCCGTTCGGCGCCCTCGACGCAATGACCCGCGAACAGATGAACTTCGACCTCAACGCGATCTGGCGCCGCGAGAAGGTCACCACCGTGCTCATCACCCACTCGATCCCCGAGGCAGTGCTGCTCGGCCAGCGGGTGGTCGTGATGAGCTCGCGGCCCGGCCGCATCGTCGATGACATCGAGGTGCCGTTCGGCCCCGAACGCACCCCCGCGGTGATGGACGACCCCGAGTTCGCTCGCATCACCGCCCACGTCCGGTCCTATTTCGCCAAGGACACCGATGACGCCGAGAAGGGCCCGACCCGTGTCCGTGACTGAACTGAAGGCACCCACCATGACTGACACCACGACCACCACGCCGAAGCGTGGCTCGGCCGCCCCGGCCGGCGGTGGCGACACCGCGCTGCCGGTCAAGACCACCAACCCCGGTCGTCGAATCGCCTCGAAGGTGGGTGGCGGTCTCGTGCCGTTCATCAGCATCATCGTGGCGATGGTGGCCTGGGAGGTGATCCCGCGGGCGCTGAACACCCCGAGCTTCATCTTCCCCCCGCTCAGCGAGGTGCTGGCCAAGCTGTTCGATGCCAACACCCTCACCCTGATCTGGCAGCACACCCAGGTCACCTTCTATGAGGCGATGATCGGCCTGCTGATCGGCATTGCCGCCGGCGTCGGCACCGGCTTCGTGCTCGCTGAATGGGACATCGCCCGCCGGGCGCTCTACCCGTTCATCGTGGCCTTCCAATCGATGCCCAAGGTCGCCCTGGCGCCGCTGTTCATCATCTGGTTCGGGTTCGGCTACACCCCGAAGATCCTCGTCGTCGTGATGCTGGTGTTCTTCCCGATGCTGGTCAACACCATGAACGGCATCCTGTCGACTGACTCCTCGCGCCTCGACCTGTTCCATTCGCTGTCGGCCTCGAAGTGGCAGATCTGGAGCCGCCTGCTGCTGCCCAGTGCCCTGCCGTCCATCTTCGCGGGGCTCGAAGTGGCCGTCGTCAACTCGTTCATCGGCGCCATCACCGGTGAGTTCGTCGGTGCCAATGCCGGCCTTGGCGTGCTGCTGCAGCAGTTCAAGACCAATTACGACACCGCCGGTGTCTTCGCGATCCTGATCGTCCTCGCGCTGATCGGCATCGCCCTCAACCAGATCGTGCGCCAGACCCGCCGTCGGCTGATCTTCTGGCAGGCCTGAGGGCCGTCCACCACCAACCCACCGCCTCACACCATCCCTAAGGAACCATCATGCGCAGGCGCACCTTCTTCACCGTCTCAGCTGCACTCGCGGGCGCCGGACTCATCGCCGGCTGCGCCCCCGACGTGCCCGGCCAGAACAAGCAGGACACCAACCTGACCCTGCTGCGGATCGCCCCCTCGTCGGCCATGGCCGCCCACTGGGCCCAGTTCGCCGTCGCCCAGGAACAGGGCTACTTCGCCGACGCCGGCATCCGCATCGAACTGCAGTTCCCCGGTGGCTCGGCCGATGTCATGCAGGCGCTGGCCACCAACCGCGTCGACATCGGCGGCCCCACCCCGGAAGCCGCCCTCTCGGCCCTGGCCAACGGCCAGAAGGCCCGGATGTTCTACAACTGGTCGCGTGAGGCCGTGCAGTCGCTGGCCGTGCTCGAAGCCTCGCCGGTGCAGTCATTTGCTGACATGCGCGGCAAGAAGATCGGCGTGCAGACGATCTCGTCCGGTGCCAAACTGCTCGCCGAGGCCGCGCTGCGCGATGCCGACATCGACCCCGCCAACGTCACCTTCGTCGCCGTCGGCGTCGGCGTCGCAGCCATGGATGCGCTCAACCGCGCGGCCGTCGATGCCTTGATGCTGTGGGACACCGAGTACGTGCTGATGGAGGAGTCCGGCACCAAGCTGCGCACGATCCTGCCCGACAGCTACAAGCAGCTGTTCTCGACCGGGTTCGTCGCCACCGACGAGAGCATCGCCTCGAAGAAGGACGCCCTCGCGGGCTTCGGCAAGGCCTGGGCCGAGGCCACCGTCTGGGCCACCGCCAACCCCGAAGAGGCGATCAAGACGATGTGGAAGCTGTACCCCCAGACCAAGACCTCGGACGATCCCGCCCTGCTGACCAAGCAGGTGGCGATCTTCAAGGCCCGCAACGAGAAGGCCATCGCCGGCGACCCCGCGGGCACCAGGAGCTTCGGCAAGTTCACCCCGGAATCGGCCAAGGCCTGGACCGAGTTCGCCGCCGAATACGGCATCACCAAGACCAAGGTGAACCCCGACGACTTCTACACCAACGAGTTCGTCGAGAAGTTCAACGACTTCAACGTCGACGAGATCACGGCCAAGGCCAAGAGCGCCAAGTCATGAGCCCGCTCGAGACGGCCGCGCCCGCAGGGGTGCGGCCCCACCCCAAGGAAGTCCGCATGACCACCACCGCCCGACCCCCTGTGCCCGGCATCGTGCGCAACCGCGACCCGCACGAGTTGCGCCGCCAGCTTCGCGCCGACCTCGCCGGCACCCGCCCGCTCGTGGTGCCCGGCGTCACCGACGCACTCGGTGCCCGGCTCGTCGAACGCGCAGGCTTCGGGGCCATGTACGTCACCGGTGCTGGCATGTCGAATGCCCTGTACGGACTGCCTGACATCGGTCTGGTCTCGCTGGCCGAGGTCGTCGAGAACGTCTCGCGCATCACCGCAGCCATCGACATCCCCGTCGTTGTCGACGCCGACACCGGCCACGGTGGCCCGCTCAACGCGATGCGCACCCTCACCCAGCTCGAACGGGCCGGGGTGGCGGGGATCCAGTTCGAGGACCAGGAGATGCCCAAGCGTTGTGGCCACTTCGACGACCACACGCTGATCCCGGGCCGCCACATGGCCGCCAAGATCGACGCCGCAGTCCAGGCCCGCCGCGACGACCAGCTGGTCATCATCGCCCGCACCGACGCCCGCTCTGCCGAGGGATCGATCGACGCCGCCATCGAACGGGCCCACCTCTACCGGGAGGCCGGAGCTGACGCCCTGTTCATCGAGGCACCCCGCACGATCGAGGAACTGCAGCAGGTCGCCGATGAGTTCCGCGGCATCCCGCTGGTGGTCAACGTCGTCGAGGGCGGCAAGACGCCCCAGCTCACCGTTGAGGATTACGCGAACATGGGTTACACGTTCGTGCTGTTCGCCAACTTCTTGATGCGCTCGGTGATCCACGCGGCCCAGGAATCACTCGGCTACCTGCGCCGCAATGGCGAGACCACCGGGTTCGAGGACCGCATCGCCACGTGGCAGACGCGCCAGGAACTCGTCAACCTCAGTGACATGGCACGGGCCGAGGCCTTCTATGACCAGCCGTGGGGAGAACGTGCATGAGCGTGCAGGACCTGCCTGAAGTGTGTGACGTGCTGGTGCTCGGCGGTGGCCTGGCCGGCACCGCCGCCGCACTGGCCGCCGCCGAGGCCGGAGCCCACGTCGTCCAGCTCGAAAAGCAGGACGCCATCGGCGGCTCGACGGTGCTCTCGGCAGGCCTGTCGGCATTCGCCGGCACCGACGAGCAGGCCGAGGCCGGCATCGAGGATTCGGATGAGCTGCTGCGCGACGACATCATCGCGACAGGCTTCGGCAAGGGCGACCCCGCACTCGTCGACCTGTACTGCCGTCACCAGCGCGACACCTACCGCTGGCTGAAGGGCCATGGGGTGCGCTACGGGCACCTGCACGCGGCCGCCGGCCAGTCGGTGCCACGTTCGCACCCCACCGACACCACCCGTATGCTCGCGCTGCTCACGGCCGCGGCAGCCGAACTTGGGGCGAGCCAGTTCACCGGCATCGCCGCCCGCCGGCTGCTGCGCGAGGACGACCGCGTCGTCGGCTCCCTGGTCGAGGACGCCACCGGCGCGCGGCGCGAGATCCGGGCCGGTGCCGTGGTGCTGGCGACCGGCGGCTTTGCCCGCAACCGCGACATGCTCGAGAAGTTCGCCCCGCAGATGCGACTGGCCCACCAGGCCGGGGGCCAGGGCAACGTCGGCGAGGGGCTGCAGATGGCCTGGGCGCTCGGCGCCGACGTCATCGACACCCCCTGGATCAAGGGCACCTACGGCGTCCACCCCCGCCCGCACGCCGGGGAGCACGGCACCGGTATCCACGCCATCTACAAGGGCGGCATCGCCGTCAACAAGCAGGGCATGCGCTTCGTCGATGAGTCCCTGCCCTACAAGGTGGTCGGCGATGCCAACCTGGCCCAGACCGACGGCGAGACGTGGCAGGTCTTCGACGAGCGGGTGATGGCCGCCTCCGACGCCTCAGTCGCGATCTTCGACTTTGCCGGGCGACGCGACTGCGGCATCCTCATCAGCGCCGACAGCATCGAAGAACTCGCCGCCCTGATGGATGTGCCTGCCGAGGCCCTGGTCGGGACCGTTGACGAGTACAACCGCCGCGTCGCCGCTGGCGAGCCCGACCAGTTCGGCCGCGAGCACCTGTCCGGCCGGGTGGGGGAACTGTTCCCCCTGGTGGCGCCCCCGTTCCATGCCCACCTGTCGGGTACCGTCGTGCTCGCCACCTATTGCGGGCTGCGTGTCGATACCTCGATGCGGGTGCTCGATGTCTTCGGGCAGACGATCGACGGGCTGCATGCGGTGGGTGAGATCATCGGTGGGTTCCACGGCGGCGGTTACATGACCGGCACGAGCATCGGCAAGGCCGGTATTTTCGGACGAGTGGCCGGCCAGGTGGCGGCCGCCGCAGTGAAGGGCCGGGTGGCCCATGTCTGAAGCGACCCCTGACATGTTCGACCTGACCGGCGAGACTGCTGTCGTCGTCGGCGCAGGCATCGGCGGGCTCGGCGCCCGCGCCGCCCAGGAGCTGTCGCGCCGCGGCGCCAACGTCGTGCTCGCCGACCACCCCGGGCGTGCCGACGACCTCGCCGCCAGCGCCGCCACCCTGGCCGGCCCGTGCAGCACCGCCACCTGCGATGTCACCAGCGAGGACGACGTGAGCGCGCTCATGGCCCATGCGGTCGCGACGTTCGGCGGCCTTGACGTGGTCGTCAACTGCGCCGGGGCCATGCTGCGCAAGGAGTTCGACCAGACCACCGTCGAGGACTTCGAGCGCCTGCTGCGGGTCAACACCCTGGGCAACTGGCTGTTGGCCCGCGCCGCGGGCGTGCAGATGCTGGCGGCCCCGCCCGCCCGCGGTGGCCGCATCGTGCTGATGAGCACCGTCTATGCCGAGCGGGTCGGGCCCATCCCCGAATCGGCCTACTACGCCTCGAAAGCAGGCGTGGTGAACGTCACCCGGGCACTCGCCCAGGAACTCGGCCCCCACGACGTGCGGGTGAACTGCCTGGCGCCCGGGGTCTTCTACCCGACCGGCATGACCGCCGCGCTCGACGAAACCCCGGACCGCCTCGAGTGGTTCGCCGCCCGGACGATGCTCGGTCGCAACGGCGACCCGGACCACGACTTCACCGGCCCGCTCGTCTTCCTGTCCACCCCTGCCTCGTCATTCGTGACGGGCCAGGTGCTCTATGTCGACGGGGGCTGGTCGGCTTGGTGATCCCACCAGCAGACCTCGTCCTCGCACCCTTCACACAGACCCGAACGCCGCAGAACCGACCAAGGAGAAACCCGACATGACCGCACCCACCGCATCGACCACCGCCCTGCTGATGCTCGACTACGAGGTGGCGCTGACCGAGCAGGGCCCGCACGCGAAGATGCCGCCCCTGATCGACCAGGTCGAGCAGCGGGGCGTCATCGCGACGGCCGGCCGGGTACTCGCTGCGGCGCGGGCGGCGGGCGCGCGGGTCATCCATGTACGGCTCGCCTTCGACGACGCCTACGGGCTGCGCACCAACCAGCACCCGCGCTTCGACGGCTACCCGAACAATCGCGCCATGCTGGCGACCTCGCCCGAGGCGGCCTTCACCGCGCCGCTCGCCCCGACCGCCAACGAGACGGTGGTGCAGAAGGGTGGGGTCGATCCGTTCATCGGCACCGCGCTCACCGAAATCCTCATCGGCGCCGGCATCCGCACCGTCGTGCTGGGCGGTGTCGCCACCAACCTGGTCGTCGAATCGGCCGCCCGCACTGCCTGCGACAAGGGCTTTCAGGTGCGCATCGTCGAGGACATGTGCGCCTCGTTCGACCCCGAACTGCACCGCCTCTCGTTCGAGAAGCTGATGCCCCTGTTCGGCAAGGTCACCACCGCGGACGAGGTGATTGTTGATGAATTCGCCGGCTGAGGCCCCCCGCGCGCCGGGTGCACCGCTGCGGCTGTGGCACCAGAGCTTCACCGTGCTGGGTGATGTGCCGCACTACCATGCAGCCCTGCAGCGCCACCTGGTCCAGGCCCTGGGCGACCCGCGCACCACCATCGACCTGCACGGCATGGCGCCGGGCACCTATCCCAGTGACTACCCGGGTTCGCACATCGGGTATGCCTACCTGTTCGGCCTGCACAAGGAACAGTTCGTCCATGCTGCCCTGCAGGCCGAACAGCAGGGCTATGACGCCTTCATGATCGCCACCATTCCAGACACGGCATTCGAAGAGGTGCGCAGCCTCGTCGACATCCCCGTCGTGACCTTCGGGCAGGCCTCGGTGCTGGCCGCCGCCCAGTTGGGCGACTGCGTCGGCATCGTCAACTTCATCGGGGCGCTGGTGCCGCAGCTGCGGCGCAACTTCGAGCACTACCGTCTCGACCGGCTGGTGGGGCCGATCGTGCAGGTCGCCGCGGAGTTCACCGACATCATGGCCGCCTATGCCGACCCCGGGCCGCTGCTGGGTGCGTTCACCGATGCGGCCCGCCGCGCCATCGCCGCCGGCGCGACCGTGATCGTCCCCGGTGAAGGACCGCTGAACGTGTTCCTGGCCGACCGGGGAATCGTCGAAGTTGACGGTGTGCCGGTCGTCGACTCACTCGGCACCCTGGCGGCCACGGCCGAACTGCGCGCCCGTGAGCACCAGCGCTCGGGCCTGAAGCCGGGGCGCACCGGGTTCTTCGGCACCCGTCCCGACCCCGACCTGGTGCGCGCTGCCCGGGAGTTCTATGGGATTCCCCAGTCGCTCGACGCGCACCAGCCCTGACACCCATGCACACACCCACGAGGACGAAGGAGTCCTAGTCATGAACCAGTTCGACCACACCTATGACGTCGTCGTCGTGGGCGCCGGCGCCGCAGGCCTGTCTGCGGCACTGAATGCCCACGAGGCGCTCACCGCCGCCAACGGCTCGGCCCGCGTGGCCATGCTCGAGCGGTCCACGCCCGACCTGCGCGGCGGCAACACCCGCTGGTCCGGGGCGTTCCTGCGGCTCAAGGACCGCACCCACGCTGTCGACGACCTGGCCGAGTACGGCGTCAAGGTCTCCCGTGGCCAGGCGTCCGGCGCCTACTACGAACGCCTCGCCGAGAAGGTGCCCGAAGCTTTCGGGTGGATGGTCGACAAGGGTGTGCAACTCGAGGCCCTGCCCACGATCTTCCTGACCGCCTCGGCCACCCGGTTCTCACCCGTCGGCGGCGGCGAACACATTGTCGAGACCCTGTTCAGCGCGGTTGAGCAGACTGACATCGAGGTGCTCTACGAGACCTCGGCAGAGAGGCTCGTCACCGATGATGAGGGCGCCGTCACCGGGCTGGTCGCCCGCAACCGCGAGGGCCGCCTGGTGCGGCTGGGTGCCGGTGCCGTGGTGCTGGCCTGCGGTGGGTTCCAGGCCAATGGCGAGATGATGTCGCGCTACGTCGGCGAGAACGCCTACCGCATCCCCCCGATCTCGAAGGGCGGGCGCAACAACCGCGGTGACGGGCTGCGCATGGCCGTCGAGGTTGGCGGTGCGACCGCGGGGCAGTTCGACATCTTCCATGCTGAACCGAAGGACCCACGTTCCGAGGTCGCCGAGGCCGTCGTGATGACCTACCCCTACGGCATCGTCGTCAACATCGAGGGCGATCGGTTCATCGACGAGGGTGCCAACACCGTCGACCAGACCTATGAGCGGGTGGCCCGGGCGCTGTTCAAGCAGCCCGACTCGCTGGCCTATGCCGTCTTTGACCAGCAGGTGCTTGCGACCCCCGGCTACGAGCATGCGGTGCTCACCGACGTCGCCCCGATCCAGGCCGGGACGATCGCCGAACTCGGGGCCGTGCTCGGGATGCCGGACGGTGCGCTGCAGCGCACTGTGGCCGACTACAACGCCGCCTGCCCGGACGACCGCTCCGGCTATGACCCGCTGCGCCTCGACGGCGCGGCGGCCCAGCCCGAGGGCCAGCCGGCCAAGTCGAACTGGGCGCGTCCGCTCGACCAGGGTCCGTTCTTCGCCTACCCGCAGATCTGTGCCAACGTGTTCACCTTTGGCGGGGTCAAGACCGATCTCGAGGCCCGCGTGGTGACCTCGGACGACCACCCGATCCCGAACCTGTACGCGGCGGGTGAACTGACCGGGCTCTACTTCGAGATGTACGCCGGATCGACGTCGGTGATGCGCTCGATCACCTTCGGACGGATCGCCGCACTGAACGCCGCCGCCGCGCTCAGCGTGCCCGAACATTCGGCGCTGGCATGAACCAGACAAGCACACCTGATCAGGTCGACGTCATCGTGGTCGGTGGCGGCAACGCGGGCTTCTGCGCCGCGCTGGCCGCCGCCGAACGCGGGCGCCGCGTCGTCCTGCTCGAGAAGTCGCCGCAACTCTTCGCGGGCGGCAATTCGTACTACACCCACGGCGCGACCCGCATCGTCCACGACGGACTCGACGATCTGGCAGCGATCCTCGAACCGGACGAACGCCATGCCGTGAGCGTGGTGCCGACGTACACCGCTGAGGAATACATCGACGACATCACCACGCTCTCGCAGGGGCGCAACGACCCAGAACGCACCCGGGTGCTGGTCACGGAATCACACGACGCCCTGGTCTGGCTGCACTCGCTGGGCATGAAGTACGAACTGCTCTATGGACGCCAGGCACACTTCCTGCCCGACGGGTCGATCCACTTCTGGGGCGGGCTGCACGTCGGCAATGTCGGCACCGGTGTCGGCATGATGCGCGACTACACGGCGGTGGCGCAACGTCTGGGCGTCGAGATCCGCTACGAACAGCGGGTCACTGCGCTGCTGCGTGATGGCGACGGACCCGTGACCGGAGTCGTCATCGAGGCGCCTGACGGTTCGACGACGCAGCTCACGGCCGAATCGGTCGTGCTGGCGGCAGGCGGGTTCCATGCCAGCCCCGACCTGCGCGCCGAACACTACGGCGAGGAGTGGCGTGACGTGGTGGTGCGCGGCACGCCGTCGAGCACCGGTGACCTGCTGGTCGCGGCGACGGCCATCGGCGCGGTCACCGAGGGTGACTTCGAGTCGCCGCACTCGACCATGATCGATGCGGACTACCCCGAGAACTCCAGCAACCGCGAGCTGACGAACACCCTTGCCCGGCTCAGTTACCCGGTGGGGATCATGGTCAACAGCGACGGTCACCGCTTCGTCGACGAGGGCGCCCACTTTCGCAACTACACCTACTCCAAGATGGGTCGCCACGTGCTGGCCCAGCCCGGTGGCCGGGCCTGGCAGCTGTTCGACAACTCCGTGCGGCCTGACCTGCGCGTCGACCAGTACGACATGCCGGGGGCGAGCGTCATCACCGCCGACAGCATTGAGCAGCTCGCCGAAAAAGCGGGCATCGACCCGGTGGGCCTCGCCGCCACCGTGGCCGAGTTCAACGCGTCGGTCGACCAGTCCCACCCCTACGACCCCACGGTGCTCGATGGTCGCCGTGCTGATGTCGAGCCGCCAAAGTCCAACTGGGCCGTGGGGCTGTCGCACCCGCCGTACTGGTGCTACCCGGTGACCTGCGGCATCACGTTCACCTACGGCGGCCTCGCCTCAGACGCCGACGCCCGGGTGCTGGACGAGTCCGGCGCGCCCATCGCCGGGCTGTTCGTCGCCGGTGAGCTCATGGGTGGGCTGTACTACGGCGGTTACCCGGGTGGCACCGGTCTGGCTGCGGGCCAGGTTTTCGGACGACGTGCAGGGGCCAGGGCCTGAAGCAGCCGCCGGCGGGCCCACACCCGCACTGTTCTGGACCCCGCACTAGGCTGAACCCATGACCGACCTCGCCGCACGCATCGATGATGTCTTCGCCGCCACCCTCGACAACCTCATGGGACTCGTCACGATCCCGTCGGTGAGCGCCTGGTCTGACCACGCCGAGATCGTGCAGGCCAGCGCCGACACCATCGTGAACCTGCTCACCGACCTGGGCTGCCCCGATGTGCGGATCGTCGCCGAGGGCGGCCAGCCCGCCGTCATCGCCCGGTTCCCCGCGCCCGAGGGCCAGCCGACGGTCTGCCTGTACGCCCACCACGACGTGCAGCCGCCCGGCCCCGCCGAGGGCTGGACGACCGAGGCCTTCACCCCGCAGGTGCGCGATGGCCGGCTGTACGGCCGTGGTGCCGCCGATGACAAGGGCGGGTTCGCCGCACACCTGGCCGCGCTGCGCGCCTTCGACGGCAAGCCCCCGGTCGGGGTGACCCTGTTCATCGAGGGTGAAGAAGAGATCGGCTCGCCGTCGCTCGCCACCATCCTCGAGCGTCATGCCGACCTGCTGGCCGCCGACGTCTACGTCATCGCTGACTCGGTGAACTGGCAGGTGGGCGAGCCCGCGTTCACCACCACCCTGCGTGGCCTGGCCGATGTCGTCGTCGAGGTCTCGACGCTGAAGCACCCGTTGCACTCGGGCCAGTTCGGCGGCGTCGTGCCCGACGCCCTCGGTGCGCTGGTCTCGCTGCTGGCCACGCTCACCGACGCGGACGGTACCTGCGCCATCGAGGGGCTGGTCCGGGGCAAGGCCGATGACCTTGACTACCCCGAGGACCGGCTGCGTGACGAGGCGGGCCTGCTCGACGGTGTGGCCCTGACCGGCACCGGGCCGCTGGTTGACCGCATGTGGTCAACCCCGGCGGTGAGTGTGCTGGCCATTGATGCGCCGAGCGTCGCGGACGCGTCCAACACCCTGCAGCCCAGCGCACGCGCCAAGGTCAGCGTGCGCGTCGCGCCCGGGGACGACGCCCGCAGCGCACTCGACGCCCTGAAACGCCACCTGCTCAACCATGCCCCGCACGGCGCCCACGTCAGCTTCGGTGCCGAATCGGTCGGCCAGCCCGGCATCGTCGCGTTCGAGGGGCCGGCCTGTGAGGCCGCCCGCGATGCCTACCGCGAGGCCTGGGGCGGTGTCGAGCCGGTGTTCATGGGCTGCGGCGGGTCGATCCCGATGGTCGCCGACTTCCAGCAGGCCTTCCCCGGTGCAAGCGTGCTGGTCACCGCCGTGACCGACCCCGATTCGCGCATGCACGGGCTCGACGAGTCGCTCGACCTGGGCGACCTGCGCAGGGCCGGGCTCGCCGAAGCGCTGCTGTTGCAGCGACTGGCGCGCTGACAATCGACGAACCCTGGTCACAGACGCACGCTCATGACCGACGAACCGCCGCGCTGGCGCCCACCCGTCTTCGAGACCTGGATCGACAGGCAGGTGCGCGAGGCGACCGAGCGCGGCGAGTTCGACAACCTGCCCGGCGCCGGCAAACCGGTCGACCTGGGCGACCCCAACGACGAACTGTGGTGGGTACGCCGCAAACTTGCCAACGAAGACCTGACGGCGGCCCTGCCGACCAGCCTGCAGCTGCGCAAAGAGAAGCAGCACATCCAGGACACTCTCGCTGACGTGCATGACGCGACCCTGGCGAAGCGGCTCATCGACGACCTCAACGACCGCATCCGCGACGCGAATGCCCGCCAGGTCGAGAAGGTGCCGATCTTCACGGCACCGCTCGATGTCGAGGCGACGATGGTCGAGTGGCGCCGTCGGCGCGCCTGACGCGTAAACTGTGCCGGGTGCATGTGACTCCGCGTCGTCCCGGTGATGGTCGGCTGACCCAGGAAATTGATCCACAGGACCAGGGCCCGCAGGATGCCTGCGGTGTCTTCGGCGTCTACGCCCCCGGTGAAGAAGTCGCGCGGCTGACCTTCTTCGGCATGTATGCGCTGCAGCACCGCGGCCAGGAATCGGCCGGCATCGCCGTGAGCAACGGCAAGCGCACCATGGTCTTCAAAGACATGGGCCTGGTCAGCCAGGTCTTCGACGAGGGCACGCTCAGCTCGCTGCAGGGCCACCTGGCGATCGGCCACACGCGCTACTCGACCACCGGCGCGTCCATCTGGAACAACGCGCAGCCGACGTTCCGGTCGGGGCCCCGCGGCGGCATCGCCCTGGCCCACAACGGCAACCTCACCAACACCGACGAGCTCGAGGCGTGGCTGACCGACCGCGACGCCACCGTCGACGTGCCGCACAAGCAGACCATGGACTCGACCAACGACACGTCGCTGGTCACCGCGCTGCTGTCGACCTATGACCTGCCGCTGGACGAGGCCGCGCACGAGGTGCTGCCGCGCCTGCAGGGGGCGTTCTGCCTGGTCATGATGAGCGAGAACGTGCTGGTCGCGGCCCGCGACCCGCAGGGCATCCGCCCGCTGGTGCTGGGCCGGCTCGAGCAGGGCTGGGTCGTCGCCAGCGAGACCGCGGCCCTCGACATCGTCGGCGCGAGCTTCATCCGCGAGATCGAGCCGGGCGAGATGGTGGTGATCGATGCCGCGGGCCTGCGCAGCAGCCGGTTTGCGAAGGCGAACCCCAAGGGCTGCCTGTTCGAATACGTCTACCTGGCCCGGCCCGACACGGTGATCGCCGGGCGTCGCATCCACAACGTGCGGGTCAAGGTGGGCAAGTACCTGGCCGAAGAGGCCCCCGCCGATGCCGACCTGGTCATCCCGGTGCCGGAATCGGGCACGCCCGCCGCGATCGGTTATGCCGCACAGTCGGGCATCCCGTTCGGCCAGGGCCTGGTCAAGAACAACTACGTGGGCCGCACGTTCATCCAGCCGTCCGACACGATGCGCAAGATGGGCATCCGGCTCAAGCTCAACCCGCTGCGCGATGTCATCGCCGGCAAGCGACTGGTGGTCGTGGACGATTCCATCGTGCGCGGCAACACCCAGCGCCAGCTGGTGCGGATGCTGCGTGAGGCCGGTGCCGCCGAGGTGCACGTGCGCATCTCGTCGCCGCCGGTGGAATGGCCCTGCTTCTATGGCATCGACTTCTCGACCCGCGCCGAGCTGATCGCCCCCGGGCTGAGCACCGACGAGATCTGCCGCTCGATCGGCGCCGACTCGCTGGCCTACATCAGCCTCGAGGGTCTGGTGAAGGCCACCCACGTGCCGAAGGACAACCTGTGCCGCGCCTGCTTCGACGGCAAGTACCCGGTGGCCGTGCCTCCGGGTGCCGCCGAGGTGATGGGCCTGCCGGCGCACACCCCCGAACAGCCCGAACAGCCCGCGCACGCTGAGCACGCCGAGCACACCCCGCACACCGCGCACACCGACAGCCAAGGAGCCGATCGATGACCGACGCCACTGCCGCAGACACCACCCAGTCGGCCTACGCCCGGGCGGGTGTCGACATCGAAGCCGGTGACCGCGCCGTCGAGCTGATGAAGGCCCACGTCGCCCGCACCCGTCGCCCCGAGGTGCTGGGTGGGCTCGGCGGTTTCGCCGGGTTCTTCGACGCGTCGGCGCTGAAGGGCTATGCGCACCCGGTGCTGGCCACCTCGACCGACGGCGTCGGCACCAAGGTCGCGATCGCCCAGGCCATGGACCGCCACGACACCATCGGCTTCGACCTGATCGGCATGCTCGTCGACGACCTGGTCGTCTCGGGCGCCGAGCCGCTGTTCGTGACCGACTACATCGCCTGTGGCAAGGTCGTGCCCGAGCGCATCGCCGACATCGTCAAGGGCATCGCCGCGGGCTGCGAGGCCGCCGGTGCCGCGCTGCTGGGCGGCGAGACCGCCGAGCACCCCGGCCTGCTCGGTCCTGACGAGTACGACATCGCCGGCGCCACGACCGGTGTCGTCGAGAGGGACGACATCCTGGGTGCCCACCTGGTCGCCGACGGTGACGTGGTGCTTGCGATCGCCAGTTCGGGCCTGCACTCGAACGGCTATTCGCTGGTGCGCAAGGTGCTGCTGGCCGACGCCGGCTGGTCGCTCGATCGTGAGGTGCCTGAACTCGGGACGACGCTCGGCGAGGCGCTGCTGGTGCCCACCCGCGTCTATGCCAAGGACCTGCTGGCCATGATCAGCGATGCCCGGGCAGCTGGTGGTGTGCACGCCATCAGCCACATCACCGGCGGTGGCTTCGCCAACAACCTGGCCCGGGTCGTGCCCGATGACCTGGCGGTCACGATCGAGCGCTCGACGTGGACACCGCCCGCGGTCTTCCAGCTCGTGCAGCAGGTCGGCAAACTGTCACAGCCCGACATCGAGGCCACGCTGAACCAAGGTGTCGGCATGGCCGTGGTGCTGCCCGAGCAGTCGGTCGCGGCGGCCCAGCAAACACTGGCCGCGCGCGGGCTGCACTCGTGGGTCTGTGGGGCTGTCGGCGTCCGGGGTGGGCAGGACCACGCGGCAGTGACGATGGTGGGGGAGCACCCCCACGGCTGACATGCGCTGAGGGCGAAACGCCCGGTCCCGAGGCTCGGTGCTGCTTTGGCTCGCCGCCCTGCCTCTAGTACCCTTGCTCTCACGAACGTGACTACCACCATTCCGCGGATTCCGCGATGACTACAGCGAGGGGGTCGACCCAATGGGGCGCGGCCGTGCAAAGGCGAAGCAGACCAAAGTCGCACGCGATCTGAAGTATCGAACCGTCGACACCGATTTTGCTTCCTTGGAGCGTGAGCTCCGCAGCAGCGATTCGTCCGCCGGTGGCGGACTCTACGACGAACCGGACTACAGTCACCTCGCTGCCGCCTATGGCGACGACGATGATGACGAGGCCGGTTACGACGACGACACCGCCGGTTACGACGATGAGGACGACGAGCGCCGCTGAGGCGGACGCTCCTCACTGATCAGTCGGCCGTCCCTCGCGCGGCCCGGGTTCGATATCGTCAGGCCCATGCAGTGGGATGACGACTCGGTGCTGCCCGGCTACCAGATGGCGGTCCTCGACCTGGTGTCCCCCGAACTCGCCCCCGGCGAGCCGGAGGACACGGTCATTTCGGCCACCCTGGTGCGCCGCAACCCGCCGCAGCACGACCGCGCGGTTGTCTACCTGCACGGCTGGAGCGACTACTTCTTCCAGACCTGGCTGGCCGACTGGTACGACGCACATGGCCACGACTTCTATGCCGTCGACCTGCGCCGTTACGGGCGCAGCCTGCGCGAGGGGCAGCTCGGCGGCTACACCACCGACGTCAGCGACTACTACGACGAGCTCGACCAAGCTGTCGCCGAGGCCCGCCGCGAACACTCCCATGTGACCCTGATGGCGCACTCGACGGGTGGACTGATTGCTGCGCTGTGGGCCAATGACCGTCCGGGCATCCTCGACGGGCTGGTGCTGAACGCGCCATGGATCGACTTCCAGGGTTCGCCGCTGCTGCGCAGCGCTGCCGCGGCGATCGCCAAGAACTTCGGCGGCCGCGACCCGAACCGCGCCGCCATGACGATCCCGATGCCCGACCACAACATCTACATCCGCTCGATCCACCGCAGCTTCGACGGCGAATGGGACTTCGACCTGAGCCTGAAGCGCAACCCGGCATTCACGATGCGCCCGGGCTGGTTCGGTGCCATTGCGCTGGCCCAGGAGCGGGTGCGCCGGGGGCTGGCGATCGACGTGCCGGTGCTGGTGCTGCTGAGTGCCCGGTCCGATTTCGGGCGGCGGTGGAAACCTGAGGTGCAGACGGCGGCCGACACGGTGCTCGACGTTGAGAAGCTGGCCCGGCGGGCCGTGCAGCTGGGGCCGAACGTGACCGTCGTGCGCATCGACGGGGCCCTGCACGACGTGCTGCTGAGCCGTGCCGAGGTGCGCGACCGGGTCTGGGACGCGATCGAGCGCTGGACCCGGGCGTGGCTTGAGGATGTGCGCACGACTGATTGAACGTGAGACAATTCACTTATGGCCAACAATTTGGGACGTGTTGTCGTGGTCGGTGGCGGATTCGCCGGACTGAACGCGACGACCCAGCTGACACAGGCAGGCTTCCACGTCACCCTCGTGGATCGCCACCCCTACTCCACCTTCCAGCCTTTGCTGTACCAGGTGGCCACTGGTGGTTTGAACCCGGGCGACATCACGTATGCGCTGCGCCGCTTCGTCAGCAATCAGAAGAACCACCTCGCCACGTTCCGGCGGGGCACCGTGACCGGCATCGACACCGAGAACAAGCTGGTCAACGTCAGCCGTGGTGAAGACATCCCCTACGACTACGTCGTGCTCGCGCAGGGTGTCGGCGCCGGCTACTTCGGCATCGAGGGTGCCGAGACCTACAGCCGCTCGATCTACACCCGCGCCGCGGCCCTCGAGGTGCGCGACATCATCTACTCCGGCCTGGAGTTCCTCGCGTCGGGCGCTGACCCCGACAAGCGCTTCACCGTGGTGGTCGTCGGCGGCGGTGCCACCGGCGTCGAGATGGCCGGCACGCTGGCCGAGGTGAAGTCCGAGGGCCTGCCGGTGCTCTACCCCGAACTGAACGTGGACGCGTTCCGTGTCGTTCTCGTCGAGATGGGTGACGCGCTGCTGGCGCCCTTCGAGCCGCACCTGCGCGACTACACCCTGGACGAACTGCGCAAGCGTGGCGTCGATGTGCGGCTCAACACCGCCATCGACAAGGTCGAGGCCGACCGCGTCGACTTCAAGGGCGGCGGCAGCATGGACGTCGACCTGGTCATCTGGGCCGCAGGTGTGGCCGCCCACAAGCCGGTCGCCGACTGGGGTATGCCCCAGGGTCGCGGCGGGCGCATCCTGGTGAACGAAGACCTGCGCGTGCAGGGCCACGACGACATCTTCGCCGTCGGTGACGGCGCGCTCATCGAGACCAACCGACTGGCACAGCAGGCCCAGCCCGCCATCCAGATGGGTGCGCACGCTGCGGACATGATCGCCCGCCTGCAGCGGGGCGAGCCCACCACGTCGTTCGTCTATGACGACAAGGGCTTCATGGCCACCATCGGACGCAACGCCGCCGTGGCGCAGACCACCAAGATGGGCCCGGTGCCGGCCATGAACATGGACGGCTTCATCGGCTGGCTGCTGTGGGTCGTCGTGCACCTGCGCAGCCTGCTGGGCGGGCGCAACCGCATCCAGGCCATGATCAACATGGGCTTCCGGTACATGAGCTGGCCCAAGTCGGCCACGGGAATCCTGGGCGACATCACCGAATCGCCGGCGATGCAGGCCCTCAACAGCGGAGTCAAGGCCGAGACCATCGACGAGGCCGACGCCAGCTGAGTTGCCCGACGCCCTGCGACATGAAGCTGCCCTCGAGTGATCGGGGGCAGCTTCTGTTTTGCGGGCGGGTGCTGGTGGGGGCCGGGCTCGTCCGTGGGGTGGGGGACGAGGCAGGACGAGCGCCTTGGGTCGCTGGCGGGGCTGGCAGGGGTGGTCCGGAGTTGCGGTTGTGGCGCTGGTGTCGCTTGTGCAGCTGGTGTGGGGTGTTCGGGCTGCGGTTCTGGCACTGGTGTCAGTTGTGCAGGTGTGGGGCTCGTCCGTGGGGTGGGGGACGAGGCGGGGCGAGCGTCTTGGGCAGCTGGCGGGCTGACTGGGGGTGGGCCGAAGTTGCGGTTGTGGCGTTGGTGTCAGTTGTGCAGGTGTGGGGCTCGTCCGTGGGGTCGGGACGAGGCAGGACGAGCGTCTTGGGGTCGCTGGCGGGCTGACTGGGGTGGTCCGGAGTTGCGGTTGTGGCGCTGGTGTCAGTTGTGCAGCTGGTACGGGGTGTTCGGGCTGCGGAATTGGCGCTGGTGTCAGTTGTGCAGGTCTGGTCGTCCATCGGGTGGGGGACCAGGCGGGGCGAGCGTCTTGGGGCAGCTGGCGGGCTGACTGGGGGTGCTCCGGAGTTGCGGTTGTGGCGCTGGTGTCGGTTGTGCAGGTCTGGGGTCGTCCGTGGGGTGGGGACGAGGCGGGGCGAGCGTCTTGGGGTCGCTGGCGGGCTGACTGGGGTGGGCCGAAGTTGCAGTTGTGGCGCTGGTGTCAGTTGTGCGGCCGGTTCGGGGTGTTCGGGCTGCGGTTCTGGCACTGGTGTCAGTTGTGCAGGTGTGGGGTCGTCCGTGGGGTGGGGACGAGGCAGGACGAGCGCCTTGGGGCCGCTGGCGCCGCCCCCGCGGATGCGTGAACAAAGCTGCCCTCGAATCACCGAGGGCAGCTTTGTCGTTCAGGGAAGCGCTGGTCAGGACTGGGGCTGGCCGGGCTGGCCCTGCGCCTGGCCCTGGTAAGGCTGCGCCTGGCCCTGGTAGGGCTGTTGCTGGCCGTCGAGGGGCTGCTGGTAGGGCTGCTGCGGATACGGCTGCTGCGGCACCCACTGCGCCGGCGACTGACTCGCGGCCTTGTTCTTGCCGTGCCGCACGAGCGTCTGGACGATCAGCACCACCCCGAAGATCGGGATGACATAGAACAGCCGGCCCGTGAACCACCACAGCAGGGCTGGACCCACGATCATCAGCACACCCAGCCCCAGGCCGCCCACGAGGCTGTTGCGCAGCCCGCCCTTCGGCTGCTCAGCAGCGGGCTGGTATGCCTGCTGCGGCTGCGCCGGGTATTGCTGCGCCTGCGGCGGCATCCAGGGCTGGTGCTGGGCCTCAGGCGACCCGGGTGCCGACCACTGCGACTGCGGCGACTGGCCGTACTGCTGCGACTGCGGCGACTGGCCGTACTGCGGCGACTGGCCGTGCTGGGGCGACTGCGGGTGCTGCTGGGTCATGGCGATCCTCACGACGTGGACGTTCACGCCATGATAAGAGCGCACAGGGTCCGGGGCCCGGGCCGTCCAGTGCCTCGTCCTGGACGAAAAAACCCGCCTCGGATGCGAGGCGGGTGGTGGTGGCCAGGGCCGGGTTCGAACCGGCGACCTTTCACTTTTCAGGCGAACGCTGCTACCAACTGAGCTACCTGGCCAGACACAAAAGCGGTGATTCATCATCACCGCTTCAGCGACCCCGACGGGACTCGAACCCGCGACCTCCGCCGTGACAGGGCGGCGCGCTAACCAACTGCGCTACGGGGCCTTACGGCCCTCAGGCTTGCTGCCCCGTGGTGGGGCAGCTTGAGGAACTCTACCGGGTTGGTCCGCGATTGTGAAATCGGGCTCCCGGCGGCTCCCACCATGCGAGATCAGGTGCCCTGGGGCGCCTTTTCACGCGTGGTGTGAACGTATCCCCAACGGGATTCGAACCCGCGCTGCCGCCTTGAAAGGGCGGTGTCCTAGGCCGCTAGACGATGGGGACCAGACTGCAGAAGCATAGTGGACGCCTGCGCCCGACCCCAAAACGAGGGTCGGGCGCAGGCATCAGGTGGGATCGGGGGAGTCGATCACAGGCCCGTCGATCACAGGCCCGTCGATCACAGGCCCGTCGTGGTCACGTGCACGTGGTCCTTGTGGTTGGCCGTGTCCGAACCGCGGTTCGACATGGCCCGCCAGCCTTCGCCGTCGCGCGAGATGTTCCAGATCTTCTGGTCGAAGATCAGGTACTGCACGCCCAGTGTGCGGGCGTTGGCGCGCAGGTAGTTCGCGATCTCCCAGCCCTTGGCCTGGCTGGCCGAGCTGCGGTAGTTCGGCAGCATGATGTCGACCGCATGTCCGCTGGGGTGGTCGGGGATGGGGTCGGGGCGCACGCCATAGAACGTGGTCATGCCGAAGCGCGAGGCGATGACATTGACGATGTTGCGGGCCTTCGGCTCCAGGCCCGACAGCCCGACCGAGCCGTTCAGGTTGATGGGGCCCGTGGTGCCGCCGCCCGAGCCGCCGCCCGTGCCGCCCTGGGTCTTCGACAGGTACGTCGCCGAGACCCAGCGCGAGGCACCGTTGTAGTTGATCTGGGCGAAACCGTTGCGCACGGTGCCGGTGACCCGCACGGCCCCGCCCTGGGCAACGGTGCCGACGATCGAGTAACTCGTGCCCGGCCCGGAGCGCACGTTCACCGCCTCGGTGGCGTACTGGGTGCCGATCTCTTGCGGCAACTGCTCCGGCTGGGCGCCGGTGTTCGTGTTCACCCCGGTCAGGTAGGCCGAGGTGACCCAGGTGCGGTTTCCGCGCCACACGACCTCGGTGAGTGCCCCCTGCACCTCGCCGGTCACCGGCAGGATGGCGCCCTTGGGGATGTCGGTGTAGCCCGCGATGGGTCGTCCGGACGACTGGCGCACGGCCAGGTTGGCGGTCGCCCGCACCTCACCGGTCGTCCTGACCGCGGACGAACCACCGCCTGACGTGCCGGGGCTGGTGGCGGGCTTGGAGCTGGTGAGGTAGGTCGTCGAGACCCAGGCGCGGCCACCGCTGTACTCGATCTGGGCGAACTGGCCCGAGACGAGTCCGGTCGTCTTCACCTGGCTGCCCTTGCTGAGCATGCCCAGCTTCGAATAGCGGGTGCCCGGGCCGGAGCGCACGTTGAGGGGCTCGGTCGTCCAGCGGGTGGTGGCGGTGGTGGTGCGCGACACGGGTGTGTCGTCGATGCGACGGGCGCCGGCGAGGTAGTTGGCCGAGATCCAGGCGGTGCGGTCGCCGAACTTCACCGGCACCCACCCCGTGTTCATGGGGCCGGTCTGGGTCAGCTGCTGTCCCTTGTACAGCACGCCCAGCACGCCGGCAGAGGTGCTCGGCGAGGTGCGGATGTTGACGGCGGTGACGGCGGTGACCTTGCCGTAGTTGGCAATGGCGGTCGGACTGAGGGCGATGCTGCCCACGGTCAGGGCCCCCGTGAGTGTCGCGGCGGCGACTCCCACGTGCAGACGACGGATCTTCTTCACAACAGCTCCCCGGTATGGGGGCCTTCCCGGGCCCCCTTGTGGATGGTCTGTCGGCTGACCGTCAGGCGTCTTCCCCGGGGTCGCCCCCACGCCAGGACGACGGGCAGCCGACGCGGGGAATCTAGGCCCGTGATGAATACCGCCTCAACCAGTGGCGAACAAGCGGGTGGTGCGCCGCGACAAAGAAGTACATGAATGACAGCTATGAAATTTCTTGGCTGTAATTCATGCTATGACGGGCAAGTAACTGGGCCTTGACAAGGGAATATGCCGAGATCCTCGGGGGGTGACAGCAGGGATGTCGAGCATGGTGGGCTGCGCCCAGCCGCCGATTCGTGACCAAATTCTCAGGAATGGTGCACACCTGAACCCTCACTTGACAGTTCAGGTTCGTCGGGGGTGGTTCAGGGTTCGCGGGGCGTCTGGTTCACTGCGGCGGCGCGACGACCACCGACTGGTCCAGCCCGGCCACCACGAGCAGCGCGCGCCCATAGATCGCATGCGGCAGGTAGCCGGACTGCAGGTCGCTGCGCGGCACCGGGGTGGCGCCGGTCTGCTCGGCGAGTTGGCGGCAGGTGTCCTCGTCGGCGGCCAGTGGCAGGCCCTGCAACAGTCCGCGCTGGGCGTTGATGTGCAGCACGTCGAGCACCTCGGTGTCGAAGCTCGGGGCCACCAGCACGATGGCGGTCTTCTGCTGGGCTGCTCGTTCAAGCGTGGGCAACACCTCGCGCAGGCTGCCGATGCCCTCGTGACAGACCATCACCAGCGGCCCCCGGACGATGGCGCGTTGGGGCTCGGCATTGGTGGCCAGGCGCTCGTCCGCGAGCACGGCAGGCAGAATGCGCGCGTCGTCCGTGGCGAGGTCGCGAGCCAGGGCGGCGGCCTCGTCCTCGGTCAGCGGACTGCGCCGGGGCAGTTCGTCCGGCGTGGGTTCGGGCACGTAGGTGGGGGTGGGCGCATCGGCCATGGCCTCGCCGCGGTCGGGGACGGCCGCGAGCGCCTCACGCGCGCGCCGCTCGGAGCGCCAGTCAGCCCAGGCAGCGATCAGCAGCAGGCCGATGCCGACCACGAGGATGCCGACCACACCGAGTGTGTCCATGGGATCAGCGTAGTGCGGGGCGGGTTGGGCTGGATGAGGTGCCCCCAGCGGGGCTCGAACCCGCGACCCAAGGATTAAAAGTCCCTTGCTCTGCCAACTGAGCTATGGGGGCCCAGCCATGATAGCGGTGCGGGCTTGGTCGGCGCTGCACGCTTGCGTCCAGCAGGCGGCGCGGGTGCTGCACGTCGACCCCGATGCTGCCGTGTTGGGGCCCGACCCCTTAGGCTGGCTGCGTGCGTACTCCACGTGACATCGAATGCTGGCTGACCGACATGGACGGTGTGCTCGTCCACGAGAACAACGCCCTGCCCGGAGCCAATGAGCTGCTGAACCGATGGGTTGACACCTCCCACCGGTTCCTCGTGTTGACCAACAACTCGATCTTCACCCCCCGCGACCTGTCAGCTCGTCTCGAGACCTCGGGCATCACCGTGCCCGAAGAGAACCTCTGGACCTCGGCGATGGCCACTGCTGACTTCCTGGTGAACCAGCAGCCCGGTGCGAAGCTGTCGGTGATCGGCGAGGCAGGCCTGACGACGGCGCTGCACGCGGCGGGCTTCATCATGACCGACCGCGACCCCGACTACGTGGTGCTGGGCGAGACCCGCACCTATTCGTTCGAGGCGATCACCAATGCGATCCGCCACGTGGCTGCCGGTGCGAAGTTCATCATCACCAACCCGGACGCCACCGGCCCCAGCGCCGACGGCCCGCTGCCGGCCACCGGTTCGGTCGCGGCCATGATCACCGCCGCCACCGGGCGTCGTCCGTACGTGATCGGCAAGCCGAACCCGATGATGTTCCGGTCGGCGCTGAACAAGATCGAGGCCCATTCCGAGACGACGGCCATGATCGGCGACCGCATGGACACCGACATCATCGCCGGCATGGAGGCGGGCCTGTTCACGATTCTCGTGCTCACGGGCATCACCAAGCGTGAAGACCTCGACCGGTACCCGTACCGGCCGTCGCTGGTGCTCGAGTCCGTGGACGAGCTGAACTCGCTGATCTGATCCAGGGACGGTGCCCGGCGGGCTTGTGGGTGATCCGGGCTTGTGGGGTCGGCCGGGACGACCCCGTACCAGACAAAGTTGCG
Organism: Aestuariimicrobium sp. G57; assembly: GCF_050110855.1. Lineage (NCBI taxonomy): Bacteria > Bacillati > Actinomycetota > Actinomycetes > Propionibacteriales > Propionibacteriaceae > Aestuariimicrobium > Aestuariimicrobium sp. G57. The sequence goes on from NZ_JBNINW010000009.1 coordinate 74,879, forward strand.
CTGGTGCGAGTTCTTCGGCCGGCCAGCCCCGAACAACCAGACAAAGTTGCACGGGGGCGAGTTCTTCGGCCCGATCAGCCCCGACCAGCCACCGAGTGGCCCGCTGGGGCCCCAACCCCGTCCGCAGCCACCCGGTGCGGCGCCATCAACAGCGCCCCCACCAGGCCGACCACCGCAGCGGCCACCGGAAACCACATCGATTCCGACATCGCCTTCGTGAAGGGTGCCGCGATGACCGCGGGCACGCGTCCGACCCCGGCGCCATGTCCGTCGCCAGCCCCGGCGCCCGCACCGGTCAGGTTCACCGCCAACCGCGACTGCATCACCGCGGCGATCGAGGCCGACCCCAGCACCGCGCCCAGCTGGCGCGTGCTGTTGTAGACCCCCGACCCGGCACCTGCCCAGTGCGGTGGCAGGTTGCGGGTGGCCGAGACTGACAACGGCCCCCAGATGCCACCCATGGCCAGCCCCACCAGGCCATAGGGCACCAGCAGCCACAACACGGGCATCCCGGGGCGCATCAGCGCCGAGTGCAACACCAGCGCCGCCGCCAGCAGCACGAAACCCGCCACCGCAATCGGGCGCGGGTCGCGCTTGTCGATGAGCCTGCCCACGACCGGCGCCAGGCCGCCCGAGATCAGCGCCATGGGCACCGTCAACAAGGCTGCCTGGGTCGGCGCGAGCCCGCGCACGTTCTGCACGTACAACAGCAGCGGGAACACCATGGCCGTGATCATCGCCCCCATGGCCGCCGCCGAGACGTTAGCCATGGCGAAGTTGCGGTCGCCGAACAGCTGCAGCGGCAGCAGCGGTTCACCCTTCTGCGCCGCCTGCCACACCACGAACGCGACCATCACCACCACGCCGGTGATGATCAGCCCCCACACCGAGAACGGGCCCCAGATGTGGCCCCAGGCATAGGTCTGACCCTCTTCGATGCCGAAGACGATGCAGAACAACCCCACGGCGCTCAGCACCACACCGAGCCAGTCGAAGCGGTGGGCGTGCTTCTCGAGCGCCGGCACGTTGCGCACCACCATGATGAACCCGACCACACCGACGGGGGCATTGACGAAGAAGATCCACTCCCAGCCCAGGCCATCGATGAGCACACCACCCAGCAGCGGGCCGGCGAGCGTGGCCACGCCTGCCGTTGCACCCCAAACGCCCATGGCGGCGCCACGTCGCTGCGGCGGGAACAGCCGGGTGATGATCGCCATCGTCTGTGGGGTCAGCAGCGCGGCGCCGAAGCCCTGCACCACCCGGGCCACGATCAATGCTTCGATCGACCAGGCCAGTCCACAGGCCACTGAGGCCAGCGTGAAGATCGTCAACCCCACCAGATAGATGGTCTTCGGCCCGAACCTGTCACCGAGCCGTCCGGTGATCAGCAGCGGCACCGCATAGGCCAACAGGTAGGCGCTGGTCACCCAGACCACCTCGCCCACGTCGGCCTCGAACGCCTGCATCAGCGTGGGTGTGGCGATCGAGACGATGGTCGAGTCGACCAGCATCATGAAGAACCCGAACAGCAGCGACCACAGCGCCAGCCATGCCTGCCGCGATTCGCGGGCAGCGGGTTCGCCCGCTAATGACTCAGCCACGTGGGCTTCAACTCCGGTCGGGGGTCATGTGATTCCCAGTCGCGCCACCAGGTCTGCGCGTCGTCGGGCAGCCGGGACGAATCCAGCAGGCTCAAGTGGTCGCGGATGGTGAACTTCAGCCTCGCCAGGTCGAGCAGCAGTTCTTCATCGTCCGGCGTGGCCAGCACCCGCTCTTCGAGCAGGCGGGCCTTCAGCCGAAGCTCGATCAACTGCCGGTGCTGCGTCTCTTCACGGCGCCCCAGGCCCAGGTGCGCCTCGGCGGCACGCAACCAGCCGTAGTCGCGGTTGATGCGGGTCAGCCCACAGTCGACGGTGGTGGCGTCGTGCACGAACAGGTCGGGCTCGATCACCATCGCCCCGCCACCCCGGGCGAGCGCGACCTCATCGCGTTCGGCCTCGTCGGTGAGGATCTCGACCGAGCGCAGCACGATGCTCAGCATCGACTTGCTGGCGAATGAACCCACCGGTGGATGCTGCACGGGTGCCGAGACGACCACATAGCAGTCGTCCACTTCGAGTGGGCCCATGGCCATCTCGGCGGGTGTTGCCTCACGGGTGCCGCCGTCGACGTACCAGTCGTCGCCAATCTGCACGGGTGGGAACACCGCGGGGATCGAGCACGAGGCCAGCGCACCCAGTGACAGGTCCACCACCGGCGCCGCGGCCACCGGCTGGTTGGTGCGGTCGACCAACTCGCCCTTCTCGGTCATGTAGCGCAGCTCGCCCGACTCCAGCCCGACCATCGAGATGCGCACCACCACGCCGCTGGTCGCCACCCGGGCCGAGCTGAAGAACTCCTCGTCCAGCAACCGCAACAGGATCGCGCCCGGGTAGAACATCGACCTGGAGGCATCGGCCCCGCGCAGGATCATCGAGATGTCACCGCCCGCAGTGCGCAGTCGGGGCAGCAGCGACATCAGCGGCAACACCTGCGCCGCCGTGAGGCTCGACTTCGTGAGCGTGGGTTCGGTCGTGGCCAACTGCAATGTCCTTGCCTGCCCCGTGAGCTCTTCAGCTTCGGCGACCTCGTCGTCCGTGATCGGTTCGGGCACGTCCGGTGACGTGGGACGCACGCCGCGATCCAGGGCGGCGCCCCATTCGGCGCCGCGTTCCTGCAGCCGCTGGAACCACGGGCGGGGGGCGAACATCTGGTCCTGCCGGGTCATCGACAACCACAGGTCCTCGATCCGGCCGAGGGCAGCCACCTGCTCGTCACGGTCGAGGTATTGCGAGAGCATCGCGGTCAGGATCGAACCGGCCGACGTGCCGACCATCGTCGTGGGATGAATGCCCGCACGGTCGTACAGGTAGCGCAGGGCACCAATCTGGAAACTCGCGCGGGCACCCCCGCCGCTGAGCACCAGTCCCTGTCGTCGCTCGTCCTTCGGTGCGGTGTTGCCCCAGGCCAGTTTGGGCAGTCCCGTCCACAGTCGCGCCATGGCGTCAGCCTAACGGGCACGGGCAAGGGGCACCTGCCTTGGTGTCCGTGGTGCGCTTTGAGACAATTGGCACGTGAGCCAGACCACAGCACCCATCATCGAAGCCACCACCAGCCGGCATCCGCAACCAACAGACCTGCGCAAATTCGCATGGTTGTCGATTGCTGCGGCGCTGGTCACCATCGCGCTCAAGACGATTGCGTGGCAGGTGACGGGGTCGGTGGGTCTGCTGTCGGACGCCGCAGAATCGCTGGTCAACCTGGTCGCGGCGATCGTCGCCCTGGTGGCGCTCACGGTCGCGATGCGGCCACCGGACAAGAACCACCACTTCGGCCATTCCAAGGCCGAATACTTCTCGGCCGGTGTCGAGGGAGTCATGATTTTTGTGGCCGCCGCCGTCATCATGGTCAGTGCCACCGAGCGCTTCCTGAACCCCCAGCCACTGGAACAGGTCGGGATCGGCCTGCTCGTCTCGGTGGCGGCCTCGCTCGTGAATGGCGCGGTGGCGTTCGTGCTGATCCGGGCCGGGCGCAAGCACCGGTCGATGACCCTGGTCGCCGACGGCAAGCACCTGTGGACCGACGTCGTCACCTCGGCCGGTGTGCTGGTCGGCGTCGGCCTGGTCTGGCTCACCAAGTGGGACCGGCTCGACGCCATCGTCGCCTTCGCCGTCGGCGTGAACATCCTGTTCACCGGGTGGAAGCTGATCGCCGAGTCGACCGCCGGGCTGATGGACGTCTCGTTGCCGAAGCAGGACAACCAGATGCTTCGGGCCGTGCTCGAGAACTTCTCGAGCGAGGAAATCATCTTCCACGCCTACCGTTCGCGTGAGTCGGGACACCGCCGCTTCATGGAATGCCACATGCTCGTCCCCGGCACCTGGACGGTGCAGCAGGGCCACGACGCGATCGAGGACGTCACCGAGGCCCTGCGCCAGGTCATGCCCGAACTGCGCGTGCTGATCCACCTCGAACCGATCGAGGACCCGCGCAGCTATGAGGACATCGAGGTCTAGTCAAGGGAGGGGTCTAGTCGAGCGGGCGGATCGGCCCGCCCGGACGGGTCACCAGCGTCGTCGCCAGCCCCGCCACCAGTGGGAATTCGACCAGGTAGCGCGCCAGCCAGTCCTCGGCGAACGCCTCGGCCTGGTCGCGCGTGACCAGCGCCCAGACACTGCCCCCGAACCCTGCACCGAACCCGGACGCCGCCAGCGCCCCCAGCTCACGGGCACTGCGGGCCAGGAACTCTGTCTGCGGCACCTGGTTGCCGAGCAATTCCGAGGCCGCCAGCTGTGACTCGTCCACGGCTCGGCCGAAGGCAGCCCAGTCGGCCGTAGCGAACGCCTCGACCGCGAACGGGATGACCTGTTCGGACTCGACCACGAAGGCCTCGAGCCGACGGGTCAGCTCGGGTGAATCGAGCAGCAGGCGTCGGGCCCGGTCGAGGGGGGCGTCTGCGTCGACGTCGGAGTGCAGTGCCTGTGCCAGCGTGGTGACGGTGGGCAGGTCGGGCTCGTCGTTCCAGCGTCGGACGATCTCGGTGACGGCCAGGGCGGCGCGGTTGTAGAGGTCGCGCGCGGCACCGGTCTTTTCGGCGGTCACGCCGCTGACCGCGACCACGAAGGCCAGGTCATCGGCGAACGGCAGCGTGCGCTCATGGGTGATCGGGCCGAAGCTGAACAGGCCGAGGCTGTCGGGGGTGGCGCAGGTCATCGCGGTGTGGTCTTCGGACCCACCGAACGTGCCCACCCCACGCCGGCCCGTGAGCTCGCCGAAGTTCATGCCGTTCTCGAAACAGGCCAGGTAACCGGCCAGGTCGACGGGGGAGTGGATGTGGGAACGCCAGCGCTGCGTCTCGGTGAACCCGTTGTACTCGGCCAGCGACACGGCCAGCGCGACGACGAGCGCCGAACTACTGCTCATGCCGCTGGCCAGGGGCAGGTTCGAGTCGACGGTGATGGCCACGGGCGCGAGGGTGCCGAAGTTCTCGGTGAGCCGGTCGACCACGGTCTGCACGTAGTTGCCCCAGTGGCCCTCTGGCGGGGCGGACGATGAGTTTGTCCCCCCCGGGTTCGGCTCGATCGTCACCGCATCGGGCAGGGCCCCGCTGCGGGCGGTGATACCCCTGTCGGCAGGGGTGAGGTGCACGGCGACGCCCCGGTCGACGGCGGCCAGCAGTGAACGCCCGCCGGCGTAGTCGGTGTGCTTGCCCAGTACTTCGATGCGCCCCGGCGCGAACCACCCCAGCGGTGACGGCGCGGCTGCGGCGTCCTCGGTCACAGGTTGGGCTCCACGCCGGCGAGCATGGCGGTGACGGTGCCGATGTCGAGGCGGCTCGACAGGTCGAGCACGCCCGCCTTGACGGGGATCACCTGCACGGGTTCGCCTGCGGCGACGCTGTTGCGCACGGCATCGACGAGTTCGCGTTCGCCCCGGGCCGACGGCTCGACCTGACCGCAGGCCTCGACGATCGTGGGGGTGAGCAGCCAACAGTTCATCGACACCAGCGCGTGCGGGCCAAGTGCGGCGAGCGTCTGCTCGTCCGGCTTTTCGACGATGCCCGTCAACTGGTCGGACTCGTCGCGGGTGATCACCGCGAACGCCTTGATGCGTTCGGCCGAGATGTTCGACTGCGCGACCAGGGCCTCACGGTCGAAGCCCAGCGTGCCGGCCCCGGGAACGGTGCACAGCTGCTCGACGGCCAATGCCGGGTAGTGGTTGTCGGCATTGATCACCAGCACGCGGTCACCGTCGGCGAAGTCACGCGCGGCCCAGACGGCATTGGCGGTGCCGAGGGGCTCCTGCTGCACCGCATACCTGACCTTCACGCGGTGGGTGTCCAGCTGGTCGTAGTAGTCACGGATCAGCTGGTGTTCGGGCCCGATAACCAGGCACACCTCGTCATAGCCGGCCTCGGCGAGGTCGTTGATGACGTGGTCCAGGAACGGGCGTCCCACCGAAATCATCGACTTCACACCGGCGTCGGCGGCGGCCTGCTGATCGGTGTCAAGATCGACGCCGTCGGCGTGCGCTCGCATGCGCGTGCCGAGCCCGCGCGACATGATGATGGCCCGATGGGGACGGCCCCAGCCGCCATTGCCTGCACGATTCATGGCGAACATCCTAGTCAGGCGCGTAGCGGCCGGTCAGTCCTCGCGGTCGAACGTGACGTGTCGCTCAGCGTCCTCGACCGGTTCATCCGTCAACTCATCCTCGAGCAGGTCGTCCTCGGTCTCTTCGGCGAAGTTGGTCTGGAAGCCGTAGACGTGCTTCTCGGGCTCAACCCAGTCCTTGTGCTCGGACGATGGGACCTGCGCGGGTGGGGTGGGCGTCGGGGTCTCGTCGTCATCGGCCGGTACTTCGTCAGCGGGAGTCTCGTCAGCCGGGGTCTCGTTGCCGACGGCGGACACTTCATCGTCGGGTTCGGTGTCGTCGGGGGTGGTGGCGGCGGGGGTGGTGTCCTCCGCGGCCCGGACCGACTGGCCAGCGTACAGGTCGGCAGCGGTGGGAGCGGGCTCACCGGCGGCGGCATCAGCGCTGGCGATCTTGTCCGGCTCGTCCTCGGTGCCGTAGTAGGCCTGCAGGGCGTCCTCTTCGGCGACGGTCATCGGGGTGTCCGGGTCCTGGCGGGGCGCTTCCTTGATGAAGTCCTTGGTGAACGCGACGTGCAGTGCGCCACCCTCGAGTCGTGCGTCGACCAGCGGCACGAAGCTCTCCTTGAGGCCGAACAGCCCTGTGCGCACGGTCACCCACGACGGCTGGCCGGTCTGCTCGTCCAGGAACACCTGGCCGACGCCGCCAACCTTCTCGCCGTCGCTGTCGACCACCACGGCGTCGTAGTACTCATCCAGGTTGATGTCAGTCATGGCAAGAAAACTACTGGGCGCCCGGGGCACATCGGGCCGTTGTCACCGAATCGTGTCCGAGCGGGGTTGTGAGCCGACGCCTTGCACGCGCGCCGACACCCCGCAACCGGGTTCTCGTCCGCAGGGGCTGGTCACGCCGCAGATTGCCTGTCCACGGGAAGTCTGCCCCTCGGCGGGAACTTTGCCCTGCGGCGCCGCA
>NZ_JBNINW010000009.1:81995-84494 GCF_050110855.1 Aestuariimicrobium sp. G57
CAAAGTTCCCGCCGACAGGCAGATTCGCCGTCGGGCGGCAATCCGCGCCCACTCAGCCCCTGCGCACCGCCTGCTTGACCTGCCCCACCAGCGGCGGACGGCAGCTCAGCTCGGTGATGCCCATCTCGACCAGCGTCGCCACCATGTCCGGCTTGGACGCGAGGTCTCCACAGACGGCGACCGTGACCCCGGGCAGGCGCTCACAGGTGAGCCGCATCAGCTCCAGCACGCCGGGGCTGTCAGACTTCGCGAGCTTCGAGACCGTGCCGTTCGAGCGGTCGGTCGCCGTCGTGTACTGCGTCAGGTCATTCGTGCCGATGCTGACGAAATCCACCAGCCCGGCGAACTCGGCAGCACGCAGTGCCGCCGCCGGCACCTCGACCATCATGCCGATCTGGAACGGCTCGGCCCCCACCGCCTCGATCGCCGCCAGCGCCCTGTCCCTGGCCCAGGCCATCTCTTCAGGCTCGGTCACCATCGGGAACATCAGCCGCACCGGCACCTGCTTGCTGGCCAGTGCGATGCCGCGCAGCTGCTCGTCGAAGAATTCCGGAACCCGACGCATGGTGCGCAGGCCCCGCTCGCCCAGGAACGGGTTCAGCTCCTTGTCCTGCGGCAGGAAGGGCAGCGGCTTGTCTCCGCCGACATCCCACGTGCGCACCGTGATCGGGTGCGGGGCCAGCGCCTGCCCGATCTCGACCAGCACCGCCGCCTGCTCCTCAGCCGTCGGGGCCACCTGCTGGTGGCCGAACAGCAATTCGGTGCGCACCAGCCCCGAGCCCTCGGCGCCGGCGGCGGCACCGCGCACCGCATCTTCCAGCGAGCCGACATTGGCCTCGACCGTGATCACCCTGCCGCCGGGGCTCACGGCGGGCACGTGCGCCTGCTCGGCGGCCTCAGCCTCTTCCACCTCGCGGGCCGCGGCGGTGGCCCGCACCTGGTCGAGCGTGGCTTCGTCCGGGTTGACCCATAGTTGCGCACCGACCGGGTCGAACGCGACCACCTCACCCGGGACGACGCCGGCGGCATCGCCGCGGCCGGTCAGCACAGGGATGCCGCGGCCCGTGGCGATGATCACACCGTGGCCGGTGGCACCACCCGTCGTGGTCACCACCCCCAGGCAGGCCGAGGGGTCGAGCTGGGCGGCAGTGGCCGCGTCGAGTTCGGGCACCACCAGCACATGCTCGCCCGTCGGCAGCGCCTCGGGCGCCCGGCCCATCAGCTCGGCGAGCAGCAACCGGCGCAGCGAGCGCACGTCCTGGGCGCGTTCGGCCTGGTAGGGGTCGGGCAGCGCGGCGAACTCGGCCGCGACCCGGGTGTAGACCTCGTCAACCGCCGCCGTGGCGGCCTTGCCGGCCAGCACCGCATCAGTCAGCGGGTCGACCAGCGCCGGGTCGTCGAGCAGCGCCGCCTGCATCATCAGGATCATGTCGTCGGGGTTGCTCAACCGTGCCCTGACCACGGTGATCGCGGTGCGCAGCCGGGCCCGTTCATCGGGGCCCTGCACATAGTCGCTGGTGTCGACCTCGCCGCCGGTGACGAACGCCGCGCCGATCACCACCTGCGTGCCGGAACGCTGCGGGACATCCGCGCCACCCGCCGCCACGACCGGTGCCGGCGGCACGATCTCGCCGGCATGGGGGTCACTGACATCCTCGCCGAAGCCCGCCTCGGCCAGTCGGGTCAGGTTGGTCAGTGCCCGGGGCGCCTCGGGGCCGCTCAGGGTGGCGCGCAGCACGTCGTCCTTGCGCAGGCCCAGGGTGGCGACCTTCGACATGCTCGTCGCGGGCACCGGGCCGGCACCCGTGGTCGCGTTGGCCACCCGGACGATGGCATCGACATCGCGCAGCGAACGCACCAGTGCGGCCGCGGGGCGGGCATGCAGGCCGTGCGGGTTCTGGATCGTCCACTCGAAGACCAGGGCATCGGCCTCGTCAACCTGCCCGGCCACCGACGCAGCCACCGGGGCCGGCTGCCCGTCGGTGCCCAGGTGCTGCTGCTTCGCCTCAGCCCCCGCAGCGGCCTCGTCGGCGACCTCGTCGAGCGATCCACCCGTCGAGGCGGTGACCACGGCGGCGACAAGGCCCTCGACCAGCGGCGCGGCGCTCAGCCGCACCCGCTCTGCCAGGTCGGGGTCGATGAACTCCTTGGCCATCTCGGCGCTCAGGATCGCACTGCCCAGGTCGAGCATCACCAGCACCCCGTCGCCCGAATCGGCCGCGGTGATCGCCTCGCTGATGGCCACCGCGTCGGTGCCGAACGTGCCGTCGTCGAGGCCGGCGGCGATCTGGATGGCCGGTGGCTGCTCGGTCATCTCACTGGCCAGGGACACCGCTGCTTCGGCGAGCGGGCGGCTGTGGGACACGACGACGATGCCAATCATGCGAATGCTCCAACTTCACTGGTGGATTCAACGTTGCCGGTGATGCTACCGGCCCGGCGTTCCGGGCTGACAAGGGGTCCACGCAGGCGACGGGGCCGCCCGTCCACCGTGTTGGA